>JAHBNG010000050.1 GCA_019217005.1 Chloroflexi bacterium TSY | reverse complement strand
CATATAGCGTTGCCAATTCCTGGCTGATAGCTGCGGCGAAGCCGCTTTCTTGTGGCGCTGCTCAGTATATCTATCTAAATCATTCAGGCCATTCCAGAAAAATGAATCCCTAATTTGCCGAGTCGACCTCTCTGGAATGGCCTGAGCTTTTCCAGATCAAATTAGGGATTTGAATTGTTGGAAAAGCCTCAGTAGAGTTTGTTTATCCACCATCAATTATTCATTGCCTTTCCCGATTTCTAGCAAGACTTTGACCACACCTTTTTCCCCAGCTTTTTTCAATGCAGCTAATCCTTCGTGCAACGGATAACGGGCATGGATCAGTGCGTCTGTTTCGATGCTACCCTGTCGAAGCAGACGTAATGCAGGAGCAAATGGTCCACAGCGACTACCCACTAACGTTACTTCGTCGACGACTAGCGAACTGATATCGAAGTTTGCGAGTCCGCCAGCAAAGGTGCTTTTGAGGACGATTGTGCCCATGGGGCGAACAAGCTCTCGCGCATGTTCGAATCCGCCATCTGAACCTGTCGCTTCAACAACGATATCTGCTGGATCAGAAGCAAGTTGCTTGAGCAAGCGATCGTGCGTTCGTATCGTGTAAATACCCTGTTGTTCGAGAATCGCTAATTTGGATGGATTGCGTCCGATTACAGTTAGATCACATGTGGTCGTGGCGAGTACTTGTGCGATCATCAGTCCCAGACGTCCGTCGCCGATTAGGTAAACCTTACTCTGGGGCGTTACGTGAACCTGCTCCAAGACCTCTAGTGCTGCGGCTAATGGTTCTGTGAAGACTGCAACGTGGTCTGGTAATTCATCAGGGACAGGATGCAAATTGGATATCGGTAATGTCAAATACTCAGCAAATGCTCCATCACGTCCAATGATGCCTAAACTCTCTCGCTGACGACAATGCTTACCCAGACCCCGTTGGCATAAACTGCACTTTCCGCAGCCGATGTTTAGTTCTCCAACCACGCGTTGACCGACCATTTGATCGTTTTCTGGCGCGTTCAACACTGTGCCCACAAACTCATGACCAAGAACCCCGCGATAACCATCCTTGTATCCAGCCACTAATTGTAGATCTGTCGAACAAATACCGGCTAGATGAACGCGTATGAGTGCATCTCCTGATTGCGCGATTGGTGTTTGATAGTGAGTTTCAATCAGTGGACCATCATCAGTCAGAGATAGCACTGACATAGTTTGCGGGATATTATTCATGCGATGACCGTTCCGTCAATCCTTGATTTCATCCCTTATGGCGATCCAATTTTTAACGATCATGCAATGGGCATTTCGCCATCCATAGATGAGCGGGATTGACTGGATGTTTCCCTTTCTATGCTATGCTGTGCTCTGTATGAAAACTATAGTTTGTTCTCTCTGGTAGAGCTTTCGAAAACTACGGATAGTGACATTTGTCACCCTGTTATAGACTAAAGAGAGTACTGAACCAGTCTAAAAGGAGATGACAAGTGATAAAAAACGGACAAGAGCAAAGGGCAGCCGCGAAAACAAGACGAGCGCAATTGCTCTATACACTGCAAAGCGAATTTGACCTAGCACCACGGGTTGCCCAAGCAGTCCTGGAAGAGGCGGAAGAGTGCTTAAGCAGTGAGCCCAAACAAGAAGCCGGGAAACGGCAAGTGTTGTTGGCCAGCCGAGAAGCGTCTCATGGTCAAAGTTTGAGCGAAACAGCGACGAAACAAATCAGTTGGACGCTGGATGCAGGAGAAAGCGATACGGAAATACTAAGCCAGGGTCTACGGCGAGTGCGAATCCAAAGGCTATTGGATGAAGCCGTGGCACAAGGAGGGTTAGCGACTCAAGAAGACCTGGCCCAAGCGCTGGAAGTAAGCGTACGCACAATCAAGCGAGACTGTGAAGCCCTTCAAGCGGTTGGCTTCCTCTGCGAGGAAATGTCTTAAGCATCGGTCGTGGTCAAACCCACAAGGGCCAGATCGTTAGCCGTTGGCTTCGGGGTGAGACCTATGACCAACTGGTGCGCTCGACGCATCATAATGTAAAAAGTATCAGGCGGTATGTTCAAACCTTTGTTCGCATCGTTGCCCTTGAGCGAGAGGGTCTGAGTCAAACCCAGATCGCCCATCTTACCCAGTCTGGTCTGCCTCTCGTCCAGGAATATTTAACCATTTATCATGAGTGTGATGACCTAGTACAGAAAGGCATAAATGATTACATAGATAATTGCAGGAGTTATGTAAACTGGAGGCATCGATAATATCCCAAAGAAGGAGAAAAAGAGATGCCAGGTCCAGAAGCCGAAAAAATCGAACTAAGCCCAAAAGCGAAAGAAGGTCTAGAGCAGTTAGTCAAGGGGCACACAACGGGCCAACAGATGGTCAAGCGAGCGCAGATAATTTTGTACGCAGCTGCGGGTAAAGATTCTGGGACAATTAGCCTAGAAGTGGGCGTGTCTCGCAAAACGGTCTTCAACTGGAAAAAGAGATGGCTAGCTCTAGAAGCGATACCGCTGGAAGAACTCACAGCGCAAGAGAGGTTGGAAGACCTGCCACGTCCTGGGGCACCGTCCGTAATCACGGCAGACCAAAGATGCCAACTGGAAGCCTTGGCCTGTGAATCGCCAGAGAAGTGCGGGCGTCCCATCAGCGAATGGACAGGGCGAGAAATCGCCGACGAACTGGTCAAGCGAAATATAGTAGAAAGTATCTCACCCAGACATGCGGCGAGGCTTTTAAAAAGATGCATCAATTCGGCCCCATATGAGTCGCTACTGGCAAAACACGCCCAAGGATGAACTCTTTGAGGTGAAGAGCCAAACCATCAATGACCTCTATGCCCGTGCTTCTGAACTGGCGAAGAAGGGTGAACTCGTTGTTTCCAACGATGAAAAGACAGGGGTTCAAGCCCTCGAAAGGAAATATCCCGATCGTCCAACTGTCCCTGGCAAAGACCGTCTCATTGAGCATGAGTATATCCGTCATGGCACCTTAGCCTTCATCCTGACATTCAATGTTGCCTTGGGTGGCATTCTCTGGGTCACTGCTGAACCCACCCGCACCGAGCACGATTATGTTGCACATATTCGCCAGATGGTTGAGGCACACCCTCACATCAAACGTTGGCATATCGTGGTTGATAATCTCAACATCCATTGCTCCGAATCTCTTGTTCGCTACGTGGCCGCTGAGTCGGACATCACCTGTGATCTTGGTGTAAAAGGCAAATCTGGCATCCTCGAATCCATGAAGACTCGTGCCGAATTCTTGTCCCATCAAGAACATCGCATTGTCTTCTACTATACGCCTAAACATGCTTCCTGGATGAATCAGATTGAAATCTGGATTAGCATTTTGGTCCGTAAACTATTGCGCAAAGGTTCTTTTCTTTCTCTTGATGACTTACGCAACAAAGTTTTCGCTTTCATTGACTACTACAACCAAACTATGGCTAAACCTTTCCAGTGGACCTACAAGGGCAAGGCTCTATCTGCGTAATCATTTATGCCTCTTTGTACTAGTCTGCCAAGAACGCTTAGATGAACAACTTGAGCGTCTTCAGGGCGTTGCTGCTAGAGAAACAACCCAAAAAAAGAGGCCGATATGACTCGAAATCCTTACGTCGGTACCCAAAAACGCACCTTTCAAGCTGCCTTTATCCATGAGATGGAGACCAACTATGGCTTTCTCAAATCTCGTCGGATGCTCAACCTACTTGCTCAAGATATCCAACAGCTAGTCGATGAGTTCTACCCAGTTCAAGAACACTTGCGTCCTGGCTGGATTCTTTTCACAGGCACCAAGGCGGATAATCACAAAGCTCGACCTGGCCAACAAGCCTGTGAATTTACTTCCGTTACCATTCCCTGGCCTCTTCTAACCCCAGAGGATTTTGACTGGATGACTACTCAGCCCGACACCAAAGAGAAACGACGCCAGCTACTCATTCAACGCACCGTCCGTTTGATTGAGCATGGTCAGCAACATCCTCAGGGGCCTGTGCTCTTGACTCTTGCCGATCTCGCTTCTTTACTTGGTATGACTCCGGCTTCCGTCTCCAACTTACTCAAAGAGGCACGACAGAAGACTGGCAAATCTCTGCCTACTAAAGGCTATTTTTTTGACCAAGGCATGAGACCTACCCATAAAGCACAAATCATTGCTCTCTATGAACAAGGTCTTGATGAGGTCGAGATTGCTCGCATTTCTAGCCATGCTCAAAGTAGCGTTGGACACTATTTACGCGATTATGAGCGCGTCAAAGAGCTCATCAAATCCAACATTACCATTGACCGCATTCCTCGGCTTCTTGATATGCAACCCTCCGTTGTTCATGCTTATGTCGAGTTATTGCGCCACTATCGACCTGCTTTATTTGATTCTTCCACTTTGGACGATTGATTACTGTGACAAATGTCACTATTTCCGTTTTCATCACAACCGCAGTATATTCCCATAAATCTTGTCCATCTGTGGATCATTAATTTTAGGGAATCGCCTAAGAACCTATCCGAAAAGTGATTGTGAGTTCGACCGATTTCTCGAGCGAGAATACATCGTCACAGAACTTTTTGGATAAGCACTAAGCCGTTGCTGCTCGTTCACCAGAGAGACCCACGACTGATCGCTTCTTTGGCAATAGAGATCGCTCTTCCCATGCCACCAAGAGTGGCGTTGCGTTGAACATTGAACTATAAGTACCCGAAACTAGACCGACAATCAATACTGCCATAAATTTCTGCAATGTTGCCCCACCCAAGACTAAGATGGCAACGAGCACAAACAGGGCCGTAACCTGAGTCGCTACAGAGCGTTGCGCTGTCTCGATTAGACTACGATTAGCAACATTGGCAAAGCCCTCGGAACGATGGCGTTTTAAGTTTTCCCGTATGCGGTCAAAAACAACAATCGTATCGTTCACGCTAAAGCCAATCACGGTCAACGTTGCTGTCAGGAAGAGAGCATCAATTTCCCAGCCCGCAATCCAGTTCATAATGCAGGCAAACGAGAGCATGATCAAGACATCATGAACCAATGCAACGACCGCGCACGCCCCATATCGCAATGGATTGGGCACGGAGCGGAACACAAATGCAATATATAGAAGAATTAAAAGAGAAGCAACAACAACAGCAATAAACGCTGCCTGGCTAACTTCTGATCCGATCGCAGGACCAATGCTGCGAAATGATAGCTCCTCATAAGATCCAATTCCCTCTTCGAGACGTCCCTCCAAAGCTTCTTTCTGGGGAATGTCGATCGTTTTGAGCTTCACCTGGACGGTTCGATCATCCTCAACAGTAAAGACTGTTGTATCCTTATAATCAGCATCAACAAATACTTGACGTACTTCTCCAGGGGTAATCGCTTCGTCAAAGCGTATTTCCCACAGCGTACCACCTGTGTAATCGATTCCCAATGGCAACAGAGAACCTACTGTTGCCAAATTGACAATCATAAAGACAATGCCTGGCAAAATAGCAATGATAGAAATGATAAACCAAATTGGACGTCTCTCGACAAAATTGAACATAGAATTCCTCAGACTCAGTAGATCCAAATTTCAGGTTTTGAGAGAGAATTCTGGCTAAACAGTTGACATAAATACAAATTTGCCGGTCGATATCTAGTTTTTGCGTTAGATTTGGGCGATTTTCAGATATGAAATAGGTTGTTTTCTGTAACCGAAATCTGAATAAATGACTCCAAAATCCCTGCAATCTCGACTGAAAATCGCCAAAAACGCCAAATTTGGATCTACTGAGACTAGAAAACGAATTAGGAACGATCCGTAAATAACTTGGGCATTGGGAGAATCAGAGATTCCGTCTCTACAAATTCCGGTGGACGAGGCGTTCTCTCGGGCCAGTTCTAGTCGCATTCGAGAATGCTACCCCATGCATGGCGACTCCGCGGTAAATAGACACATTTTGAAGCGACTGAGAATGGGAGATTCGGCTCGTGTAATCTCTAATCTCTCATCCTCTAATCTCCCACACGGTGTATAAGCTATTCAATTCTCATTCGTTAATATCCAATGAGCCCGCGGGATATCTCAGCTTGATTACGACTTGGAGAGAGGAAGGTGCGCACCAGTATACGCGTCACGAAGACTGCTGTGAACATAGAGAGAACGACACCAATACCGAGCGTGATGGCAAATCCCTTTACGATGCTGGCACCAAAACTGTTGCCAAAAGCCCAAAGCACCACACAGCTGATTAGCGTCGAGATATTGCCGTCTCGAATGGCAGGCCAGGCGCGGCTAAAACCTGCCTCAACCGCTAACCGTAGAGAACGCCCCTCCCGTAACCCCTCTTTCATGCGTTCAAAGATCAAAATATTCGCATCGACCGCCATACCAATAGATAGGATAAAGCCGGCTATGCCTGCCAACGTCAACGTGACAGGAATCAATTTATAGACGGTTAAGTTCATCAAAATATAGAGAATCAACGCACCACTCGCTACCACACCCGGTATTCGATAGATCAGCATCATAAATATGAGCACGCCAATCATGCCAATGATGCCGGCACGTAAGCTGCGGTCCACCGAATCCTGACCCAGGCTCGCACCAATCGTACGCACATCTACAACCTTCAGCGGCACAGGGAGCGCGCCGTAGCGCATCTGGATGGCTAACGATTCGGCTTCGGCCGTTGTAAATTGTCCACTGATGACACCTTGGTCACTAATGGCCTGGCGGATAGATGGGGCTGATAAGACACGTCCATCTAGCACAATCGGCAGTTGTTGACCAACATGAGCACTTGTATATTGGAAGAATTGTTGGCTTCCTTCGTTAGTCAAGACAAACTGGATTTCGGGTTGTCCAAGGTTATCCCTTCCTACTTGAGCGTTGCGTAGTATGTCACCAGTCATGACTGTTTCAAAGACGGTCTCTGGCTGAATCGGGATTAAATTCAGATCGAGAGCGGTTCCGTCATTAATCGCTGCCTGTAAATCTTGAGCCGCCGTGGGGCGATTGGTCGTGTTTATGACCATATTTTGGGCCAATGTAACACCTTGGGGATCCACAAACTCCATCTGCCCCGTGGAGCGAATCGTTTCGACTGCCTGATCGGGATTATCTACGCCTGGTAATTCCACAATCAGACGATTCTCTCCTTGTTGTTGCACAATCGCTTCGGCCACTCCCAAACCATTGACGCGCTGCTCCACGACTGTTCGGGCTGCTGTCATCGTTCCAGTGTCAATGGTTTGGTCCTCCGCTAGATCCGTTTCTAACAGGACCTGGGTACCACCCTGCAAATCCAGCCCCAGCTTAAAGTTCCGTAGGTCACGGGTCTCCAACTCGCCCCAAGCCACAAAGCGTTCGAGCCATGCAGGGTGGTCTAGTGGCCACACAATGAAGACAGTGACGGCGACCAAAATGACAATTAAGATAAGATAAATGGGATTGTTGCGCATGAAGTTATTACTCTAATGGGAAAATTGTTGATCATTCACTTAATTTTCATCGCTTTGGAATGACGATTCAATTCCTTTGCCTGCGGCTAGCCAAACTATAAAATTATAGTAGGGGGGTAGGAGCATGTCAAAAAAGGAATCCTTTGAGGGATAATACTAAAAAAGTTGGTAGTCATCGTTCACTTTAAAGTGAGGTCGCAGACAAACTGATTGACCGTTTACACATTAATCAGGTAGACTTGAGAGGGTAAACGAAACCTTAGAGATAGTGAATAGACTTATTAATGACAGAAGGGAAAAGTGAGCTCTTTGTTCGTTTAGCGATCTTCGTCGGTGGTTGGACATTCAACGCAGCAGACCGTGGAACATTTAAAAATTGGATTGGCCTGAATGGTGAGACTTTACGAAATCGATATGGCTTGACAACATACGGCCTGAGTACGTCGGCCGCAAACAGATGTAACATCGGTTTTGACCGAAACACCAAATTCACTGAGCAAATTGCATAAATCTCCCAAAGGCAACCCCATCACACTTGCAAAGCAACCGCTTAATTCAGCTGCGGGGGCAAAGGTAGGATGCTGGATTGCATAAGCACCAGCTTTGTCAAGCGGATCGCCGCTGGCGACATATTCTGCAACCTCTTCATCGCTATAGTCACGCATGATCACGTCGGTAGAGTTGACGATGGTCCGTTGTGTCTGCGCGATCCCATCTCCACCAAGTGAAAGGATACTAACACCGCTGTATACTTGATGCATACGATTGCGGAGCTGATGCAACATAACAGTTGCCTCAGTTGCATCAGCCGGTTTACCAAGCAGTTGATTATCCAACGCCACAATTGTGTCAGCTGCAATAATGAGAGACCGATAGCCATCTGGTTGTAGTTGGTCTGCAACGGCCTGTGCTTTTGTGGAGGCTAAGCGACGAACAAGCGGGATGGGGGCCTCACCCGGATGAGGTGTTTCATCAATGTCTGCCACGCGAATATCAAAAGTGAGACCTAATTCAGTCAGGAATTGTTGGCGACGGGGGCTGCCAGAAGCAAGGATCATTGTGTAGTTGTCCATAGAAGTGTAGTGTCACATCGGCTGATATGATGATTGCGGTCTGCTGTACAAAAAACTGGGATATAGCTGACTCAGCATTTCTTTGCCTAATAGATTCTATGTTACGATTCCGTCTCCCATTCTACAAATTATCACAAGAAATCAGCAATTTCTGTTCCGCATTCAGCTGACGCAAGTTTTGAGAATATCGGGGCGCTTCCAAAGTTTATATGATCCACGAAGAAAAGGCCAGAATTTCGAGCTTTTTCGTACCCTTCGTGGATCGTTATTTTGTGAATGACTCGCTCAAACGGTGGGAATTTCTGGCGCAGATCATAACTTCGGTGTGAAGAATCAGTAGACTGCAATTGTGTCATTCTCGAGCGGGACGAAGAATCTAACGATTGCAGTTTACTGACTATCGTTTGCTAGTCATCAAGCGGAGCAACTTTAATCGCTGACAAACGGATCAAAATCAGGAACGACAATTATGCAGAATCTTGAAACAAAAACTATGAATCAGAATGGAGAGCTTGTCAACATGGCCTTGGTTGGCACAGGAGGTATGGCGCGGCACCATACGCGCGCGATTCTACAGCAGCAAGAGACAACGCACATTCATGTTGTCTGTGAGCCATCGGGCCAGTCATATGAGGCGTTTTGTGAGCTATATGACGAAGCTGGTTTGCAGCCACCTCCAAATGAACCCGATTTAGACCAAATGCTGAATCGCTATGGGAGCGAGCTGGATGCCGCATTTATTATCACACCTCACGTCTACCATTATGCCCATGCAACGGCATGTCTGGAAGCAGGAGTTGATGTGTTGCTGGAGAAGCCAATGGTGATCAATGCTGACGAAGCAGAACGATTGATTGCCACGCGTGACCGAACGAAGCGGCTGCTTGTTGTCTCGTTTAATGGCAGTCTATCACCACAAATTCGGACAGCTGTGAAGCTCCTACGTTCCGGTGAACTCGGTGAGATGCTGAACGTTCATGCTGTTGTGTGGCAAAGCTGGAAGCAAGCAACTGCTAACACCTGGCGACAGGTGCCAGAGATTGCCGGAGGTGGCTTTCTGTTCGATACAGGCGCTCACTTACTTAACACAGTGACAGATCTGGTGGGCGAAAATTTTGTTGAGGTTGCAGCGCGCTTTGATTCGCGCGGCACACTCGTCGATATTCTTGGTTCTGTGATGGCACTCACAGAATCTGGGATACTCAGTAGATCCAAATTTCAGGTTTTGAGAGAGAATTCTGGCTAAACAGTTGACATAAATACAAATTTGCCGGTCGATATCTAGTTTTTGCGTTAGATTTGGGCGATTTTCAGATATGAAATAGGTTGTTTTCTGTAACCGAAATCTGAATAAATGACTCCAAAATCCCTGCAATCTCGACTGAAAATAGCCAAAAACGCCAAATTTGGATCTACTGAGACTGGTTAATCTCAGTGGCTGTGGGGAGACGATCAAATCTTGTCATTCAGATCTGCGGGTTTTTTGTACAGAAGCTATCTTACGGACGGGTGTCTGGGGTGAGCGTTTAGAGCTTCAGCGGAATGGTCTTTTAGAGAATCCATGTCCGCCCGAGGTTGGGTTACGGATGGCGCGGTTGTGGGATGCCATTCAAGCGTCGGCCCAGCAAGGTGGGCGGTTGGTGAAGATTGGCTAGTTATGCAGACCAGATTAATTGTCAATAGTCAACGATCGATTGTCAATAGTTAATGAGGAAAACCAATGGCAAACCAAATTCGTGTGACCGTTTGGAATGAATTTCGTCACGAGAAGCACAGCGAAGCCGTTCGAAAGGTCTACCCAGATGGTATTCATACTGTGCTTGCAAATGGGCTGAAAGAGAGCGGACATGATGTCAAGATCGCAACGCTAGATGAACCTGAACATGGCCTGACGGAAGATGTGTTGTCGGAAACGGATGTCCTAACATGGTGGGGGCATACTGCACATCGCGAGGTTGAGGATGAGGTTGTCTTGCGTGTTCAGCAGCGTGTTCTGAACGGCATGGGGCTGATTGTACTCCATTCCGGACATCATTCTAAGATTTTTAAGGCACTGATGGGAACGACCTGTAGCTTACGCTGGCGTGAGGCCGGTGAAAATGAACGGATTTGGGTTGTTGACCCAGCACATCCTATCGCAGAAGGATTGGCTCCTTACATTGATGTTCCCCAAGTTGAAATGTATGGAGGACATTTTGATATTCCCACACCAGATCATCTTGTCTTTGTGAGCTGGTTTAAGGGGGGGAACGTCTTTCGAAGTGGATGCTGTTTCCATCGCGGCAAAGGTAAGATTTTCTACTTCCGCCCTGGCCATGAGACTCATCCGATCTTCTTTCAACCAGAAATTCAGCGGGTAATGTCGAACGCAGTTCGTTGGGCGGCTCCAACAGCAGGTCCAGCATTTCCATACGCGGATAGTGGAGCAATCCATGAAAAAGAACCACTGGAGGTTTTAATGTAAGCTTGGCTTCGCACTTGCTTAAATGATTCGTTCCATTGTATAACTGTAGCCAATGTTTACATACTACATGCCCAAGGACAGTCTCTCAAGATGATTTCTAACGTAATTGGTGTATCGGAGGAGACGCTTCATGTTTGGTTCGCTGTGCATGGCACGAATCCGTGAGATGGGGATTGACAATCTCCAATGTTTTCCGGTATACTAAGCAGAAGATTCATCTTATTGATCTCATTGCGATTGAAAAATCGATTGAGCATCCGACATTTCTCGTCATGACTTCAACCTATTTTGGTCTGATCATTGTACTCGTATTGGTTATCGAGCTTCTGATTGTTGTCGTACTTAGCAATCAGAGGCGCATACCGGTTGGAACGGAGTAGGTTGATCGAGAGATGTACGGTTGGTCAAACTAGACCCTTCCCTAACCGGGGGAGGGTTTTTTTGTGTTGGTCAAGACATATATTGCAACAAGGAGTCCACCATGGCGGAATCAAACCAAAACGGAGCGGCACCAGACACGCCGCTGCAGATGACAGGTGCAGAAATGGTGTGGGAGGCGATGGTTCGTGAGGGGGTAGACATCGTCTTCGGTCATCCAGGCGGGGCTATTTTACCTGCCTATGATGCACTGACTAAATATGAAACTGGAGGTAAAATTCATCATGTCCTTGTGCGGCATGAGCAGTGCGCTGCCCACATGGCTGATGGGTATGCCCGTGCGACAGGGCGGGTCGGCGTCTGTGTTGCCACCAGTGGCCCCGGCGCGACCAATATGGTCACCGGATTAGCCACCGCACAGATGGATAGCGTTCCAATTGTGGCGATTACGGGGCAGGTGCCATCTAATCTATTGGGAACGGATGCATTTCAAGAGTCGGACGTAATTGGTGTGACCCAACCGGTCTGTAAACACAACTATCTTGTAACAGATATTGCCGAACTGCCGAAGGTGATGAAGGAAGCATTTTATATTGCGCGTGAAGGGCGGCCCGGTGTTGTGTTAATTGACATTTGTAAAGATGTCCAGAATGCTGAAGGGACGTTCCGTTATGACTTTGATGTCGATTTGCTCGGTTTTGAGCCTTGGCCTACACCCTGTGCGGATGCGATCCACGCTGCGGCACAACTGATCAATCAAGCCAAACGCCCGCTCATCCTTTGTGGACACGGCGTGCATTTGGCTGGTGTGAGTCAGCAACTTGTGGAACTAGTAGAGAAAGCAGAAATCCCTGCCGTCACAACCCTTTTGGGAACAGGTAATCTTCCCGAAAGCCACCCACTCAGTCTGGGTATGGGGGGAATGCATGGTGAAGCGTTTGCCAATCGAGCGATACAAGCTTGTGATCTCTTGATCGCGATGGGGATGCGCTTTGATGACCGGATTACGGGTCGATTGGATCGATTTGCCCAGCAGGCTGGCATTATCCACTTTGAGTTGGATCAAGCTGAGATTGGCAAAAATATTGCCCCTGACGTTGCCGTAGTGGGTGATTTGGCTGAGACATTACCTGCTCTACTGCCTCAAGTTGAATCGACCGAGCATTCTGCATGGGTGGAGATGCTTAATGAGTGGAAGGGTGAGACTGCAGAGCAAGATATTTTGACCTATGAGGTCGATGAGTTAATTCCACCTTTTGTGATCCGCCAACTCTGGGAGAGTACGAAGAATACACCTGAACCTGCCATTGTCGTAACAGATGTGGGGCAACATCAGATGTGGGAAAGCCAATACTATACGCATGATTACTCTGGGCAGCTGCTGACAAGTGGTGGATTGGGGACAATGGGATATGCATTGCCGGCCGCAATCGGTGCTCAGATGGCTTATCCCGAACGATTGGTATGGGCTGTGGTTGGCGATGGTGGTTTTCAGATGACCTTGCAGGAATTGGCCACGATCGCACAAGAAGGGGGAGTTCCCGTCAAGATTGCGATTATCAACAATGGTTTTCTTGGTATGGTGCGCCAGTGGCAGCAAATTTTTTATGAGAAGCGTTACTCCGGTACACCGATCTTTTCTCCAGATTATGTCAAGCTTGCAGATGCTTATGGAATTCCAGCATTGGCCGTCGATAGCCCTACAGACGTGAACTCTGCTTTGAATGCCGCAAACAGTACGAATGGTCCTTTCCTGATTGACTTCCGAGTCAAAGAAGAGGTCAATGTTTATCCGATGGTGGCTCCCGGTGCCGCCGTAGATGAACTAATCCGCCGGCCTGGTCCGGCGATTGTGCAAGAATATAGTGGGGTGCAGCCGGCCTGGTAGTATACTTCGCCTTGTCACTCTGTCAGAATCACAATAAGTGAGGAATCAACATGAAACACACATTAATCGCATGGATGCGTGATCAACCGGGGGTGCTCAGCCGAGTGGCTGGTATGGTGCGCAGACGTAACTTCAATATTGATAGTTTGCAGGTTGGTCATAGTGAAACCCCAGGCATTAGCCGCATGACGTTTGTGGTTGATGGGGATGAGCATATGGTGGATCAAGTGCTGAAACAACTGCGCAAAGTCATCGACATCACACGAATCGAGGATGTGACGGATAAACCATTGGTGGCGCGCGAAATGGCTCTCGTTCGGGTACAGACTAGTGCCGAAACGCGGGCTGAGATTGTCCAAATTGTGAATATGTTGCGGGGGGATATTGTTGATGTGGCGCTGGATACGATGGTGGCTCAAATTGTCGGCTCTGAAGATCGAGTTGACACTTTAATTGAATTGCTCGATAATTTTGGAATTGTCGAAATGGTTCGCACGGGGCGGGTTGCACTGGTCCGCGGGAGCTCACAGCGTAAACGCAAGCAATCAACTTCTGTTTGGCGTGCGAGTTCTAATGGTATAATGAGTTCTGAGGAAGTGAATCGCTTCGCAACTGGGGGAGTGTAAGGCCATTCCAGAGAGATAAATCCCTGATTTGCCAAGTCGATGCTCTGGAATGGCCTTAATTGTTGGAAAAGCCTAAAGAGCTTTCTCTACCCAAAATAAATGAAACCAGATTAGTCTTTAGAATTAGGACACGGATAAGGAGATTCCAAGAAAATAATTGTCCACAGATTGACAGGATGACCAGGATCGGCAGAGTGAAAATCTAGTCAATCCTGGTCATCTGTGGACAGTTTAAAATTTGGATTCGCCTAAAACCCTGAGAATCTTGAAAATCCGTGTCCAAAACTTTCTTGATCTTACCCAAATCCAAATCCGAACGAAAGTAGAATCTTATGGCAACTATTTATTATGAAAATGATGCAGATCTAAACTTGCTTAACGGTAAGAAAATTGCTGTAATCGGCTACGGAAGCCAAGGGCATGCCCACGCCCTTGGCTTGAAAGATAGCGGATGCGATGTTGTTGTCGGTTTGTATGAAGGCAGCAAAAGCAAAGAGAAAGCTGAAGCTGACGGGCTAACGGTGCTGACAAACACCGAAGCAGCTAAGGCGGCAGACATGATTATGTTTACCCTGCCCGATCCAATTCAGGGCAAGGTCTATGAACAAGAAGTTGTACCAGGCCTGGAAGCAGGGAATATGCTGATGTTTGCACATGGCTTCAATGTGCGTTATGGCTTCATCGTTGCCCCAAAAGATGTCGATGTGACGATGGTCGCACCCAAAGCCCCTGGGCATCGCGTCCGGGAGGTCTTTATGGAGGGATCTGGCGTTCCTGGTTTGTTGGCAGTTCATCAGAATGCAACCGGTCAGGCCAAGGAGGTAGCCCTTGCCTATGCCAAAGGGATTGGTTGTACACGCGCCGGTGTTTTGGAAACAACCTTTGCCGAAGAGACAGAAACCGATCTCTTTGGCGAGCAGACCGTACTGTGTGGCGGTGTGAGCGAACTTGTTAAAGCTGGTTTCGAGACGCTGGTAGAAGCTGGTTATCAGCCCGAAATTGCCTACTTCGAATGCTTACACGAACTCAAGCTCATTGTTGACTTGATGTACGAAGGTGGACTCAACTATATGCGTTATAGCGTAAGCGATACGGCGGAGTGGGGCGATTATAAGAGCGGTCCGCGTATTATCACCGATGAAACTCGTGAGGCGATGAAAACCGTACTTGCTGATATTCAATCAGGCGCTTTTGCTGAAGAGTGGATGGACGAATATCATGGCGGCGGTAAGAAATATTATGCCACGCGTGATGCTGAGCAAAATATGCAGATCGAGCAGATCGGCAAGTCGCTGCGCAAGATGATGTCGTTTTTGGACGCAAAGGAAATTTAGAGATTTAGCATTGATCTTCGATACTCAGATGTATAAACTGAGTGTGAACCACAAAGTGTGTAAATGAGATCGCTCAGTCAGAGAATCGGTTGTATTTACACACTTTGGGACACACTCACGATGAGAGCTTAAGAACTGAGGTATCGAATCTTCCTGGATGGGGTCAGGAACTGTTAGGCAAGCGGACCTATTTATGACTCCTTCCAAGAAGATGGGGTGATGAGTGATTATTTTGGAGACAAATCCATGAGCGCAGATTCTCTACCCACTGATGTAGACATAACCGAAATCGACATTGAACAGTTTGTAATCGATGATATCCGTGCATATGCACGCAAAGTCGCGCATGGAAATAAAGTGGTTGTCTTCGACACCACGCTGCGCGATGGCGAACAGAGTCCTGGGGCAACGCTTACTGCTCAAGAGAAGATGGATATTGCGCAGCAGCTTGCGCGCCTTGGTGTCGACGTGATTGAAGCAGGTTTCCCTGCGGCTAGTCCAGGTGATTTGGATGCCGTCAAGCAGATTGCCGAATCAGCTGGGCGAACGCCACGGATCGATAAGGAGGGCCGTATTTATGCACCACCAATTATCAATGGTTTGGCTCGTGCCAATAAAGATGACATTGATGCGGTTTGGGCGGCTGTGCAAGGGGCTGTGCGACCACGTATTCACACATTTTTGGCCACGAGCGATCTACACATGGAGCACAAGTTGCGTATGTCGCGCGACGATGTATTAGAAACTGTTGGCGATATGGTGCAGCACGCAGCGAGTCTTTGCAAAGATGTGGAATTCAGCCCTGAAGACGCTGGACGGAGTGATCCCGAGTTTTTGGTCAAGGTGTTAGAAGTTGCGATCCAAGCTGGTGCCACCACACTCAATATCCCGGATACAGTGGGCTATACCACCCCCGAAGAGTTTGGCGGCTTGATCAAATATCTGCGAGAGAATGTACCTGGCGGTCAGGATGTCATTTTTAGTGTTCATTGCCACAACGATCTGGGCATGGCCACCGCCAACACACTTGCGGGTGTGCAGAATGGGGCACGCCAGATCGAAGTAACGCTCAATGGCATCGGTGAGCGTGCTGGTAACACAAGCCTGGAAGAGACAGTGATGGCGCTTTATACACGTCAATCTGTCTTTGGGCTGACGACCAATATTGCCACAGAGGAGATCCACCGCGCGAGCGATATGGTGAGCCGCTATACGGGAATGGTGATTCAGCCCAATAAGGCAATTGTTGGCGCAAATGCCTTTGCGCACGAAGCTGGAATTCATCAGGATGGTATGCTCAAGAACAAGCGTACCTATGAGATTATGGATGCTTCTACGATTGGGCTGAATCAGAGCCGACTCGTGTTGGGAAAGCACAGCGGTCGCCACGCTCTACGCACACGGCTTGAGGAGATGGGGTATCATTTTTCCAACGAGGATCTCACCGAAGTCTTTAAGCGTTTTAAGGATTTGGCGGACAAGAAGAAGACCGTGACAGACGCCGATCTAGAGGCACTGGTGGGAGATGAACTCTACCAACCGGAAGAGACGTGGGAGCTAGAGGCGCTGCAAGTGCATTGTGGAACAGGTGTCAAGTTGCCCACAGCAGTTGTCACGTTACGGAACACCGAGTCAGACGAACAGGTGACCCAAGCGAGCTTTGGCACGGGGCCTGTCGATGCGGCGTATGGTGGCATCAATCGCATTGTGCAGGTGGAAAACACGCTCACTGAGTTTTTGATCCAAGCCATCACCGAAGGGATCGACGCCACTGGTGATGTGACCGTGCGGATCGAGGCACCCAATAGCATCGGGCACACGGAAACCGCCCAAGGACGCCCACGACGCCGGCTGTTTAGCGGACGGGGTGTTGATACGGATATCATTGTCGCCAGCGCCAAAGCTTATTTACAGGCTCTCAATAAAATGATCGCAGCGCAGAATGAAGAGAGCGCGGCTGTGAATATTTTGGCGGATGAGAGAAGTGGAGTTTAAATAAAGAATAGAAAGACCATTTACCGACGCTTTGTCGACGGTCTGTTTGTATGCTTATACTATCTACGTAAGTTATCTATGCAAAGCGCCGCCATAGGTGAGCAGAATTTCGGTCGTTTTTACTCGCAGTGAATTGTCGAATATATGCTCATTTATGAGCGGATGTGTCATGTATACCGCACTCGCTCATAAATTTAATGCAATTAGATCGTTGGCAGTCGAGAAGAATTGACTAATTGATTTTTGATTGGGAGTGCTCAGTATAAAAAGGAACGCTTGAACGTGTCACGATCTCCCCTCTGGATTGCGTTATCGATCGTTGTCGTTTCATCCCTGTTGGCTGTTATCTTAATTTGGCTGAACATTGTTCCCTTCCCTAGCTCTCTGGAGCTACTTGCTTCTTCAGATCAAGACCAAATTCCTATTGCCGAGGAGGTTGAGATACTGACCGACCAAGGCGATCTTGTGGTTGCGATCCCAGAGGCGGACCCCAATAAGTTCAATATTGCCTTTGTTTACCAAGAGACGATCGAGAATAGTAGTTGGAGCGATGCGCATGACCAGGGTCGCCGATTTATTGAAGAACAGCTTGCCGAGACTCATACGATTGCTATTCAGAATATCCCGACAACGAGTGAAGCCACAAAGGTCATTCGCTCCCTCGCCCAGAATGGTTACCAGGCCATCTTTACAACCTCAGAAAAGTATGCAGAGCAAACTGCTTCTGTCGCGGAAGAGTTCGCAGACATCGCCTTCATCAATATTAATGGTCATCAACTCAATGAGTTGAATTTGGGCAACGTTTCCGGTGCCATGGAAGACATGAAATATCTGGCCGGTATGGTTGCTGGCGCACGCGCAGCCGAAAATGCGTCTTTTCTCGTTGGTGTTCTGGCTGCCGAACCTACCCCGAGAGAGATTCGTCTCTCGAACGCAGCTGTACTAGGAATGCAGGAAGTATGCCCAAAGTGCGTTGCCGATATCCGTTGGACGTTTGGATCGACAGATCCTGAAGATCAACGGCAGGCAATCGATGAATTATTCGAAGCTGGTGCTGGTGTGATCGTTAGTCATCTCAGCTCGCCAACGCTCACTGCGTTTGCGCATGAGTATGGCATTCGCATTCTTGTTAGTGATTCTGAGACGGCTTGCCAGAAGTATACGGAAGCATGTCTTGGCGTCACTTACTGGAACTGGGGGCCTGTTTATGTGGATATTGTGGAACGCGTGATGGCCGGAACATGGGAGCCATCCGATTTTTATGGCACAGTGCAAGACAACATGATGGGTTTCACCGGCTTTATGGAAGGCGAGACGCCAAGTTCGGGAACACCTGAGTGGGTGATTCCGCTCGTGACGACGACATTGTCCAAAATGCAAGAAGGGACGTTGACTCGTCATACAATTTTTGGTGGCATCTTGCGCGACAATTATGATCAGGTTCGTTCCTCGGGCGTGCAGTTGACGCAATCGGATTTTGAGGGATTGACGACGGAGTATCTGGAGGAGCAGGAGATTACTCACCGCGATCCTTGTCAACTGTGTATGGATTTTTTGGTGCAAGGATTTGTGTCGGATCCCCTCCCCCCTGAGATTCCAGAAAACAGACGACAGATTGTGGACTTTTGGACCACAGAATCAAATCCAGAGAAGCAATTCATTCTTGATGAACTTGCGTCGCAATATATGGTTCAGAATCAGCATGTCCAGATTGAGATACAGTATATTGACGATTCTGAATTTTTCGACGAATTTTCTCAAGCATCTGAGCTGTTTGCTGTCCCCGATCTCGTCTATGCAGATGTTAAACATCTTCGGGGCCTTATTGATGCACGGATGCTGGACATGGACGCAGCCGAGGAAGTGATTGCCGGTATCGGTGCGCAAGACTTTTTTACAGGAACATTGGCTCTGATCACAGACGACGTGACCCATTATTACACCGCTGTCCCTTTTACCGGATGGATGCAGACCCTCTGGTATCGAATCGATCATTTTGATACATTTGGTCTTGCTCCACCATCAACCTGGTCGTCTTTAACTGATGCTGCCGAAAATCTCTTTGGTATTGGACAGATTCAGCAAGGTGTGGCAGTAGGACTCGATCCGACAAGCATCTATACGCATCAGATCTTTGAGCAACTGGCCATCGCCGAAGGCATTTATCCATTCGATCTCAAGGGCAATGTAACGATGAATAGCCCTGAGATGATTGCTCTTTTAGAACGGTATAGCCGGTTATTCACAAACGATTTTTTTGGTGAGATGGATCGGCGTGACGTGCTCGAGGCCTATGCCAACGGGGAAGTCGGCATGATCTTCTATGATCTGTCGCTTCTTCAAGACGCAGGCGACTATTACATTGGAACGCTTCCTGAGATTTCGGGTACCGAAGAGGCAGAAAGTGGGACAGCGGAAGAGGAACAGAACAGCATTGATGGAGTCGAGTCAGGCGGAACAGATCTGAATCAGTCGGATTCTAATGAAGCGGACGATGCGGATCTCTCACCCAATGTTGTCAATACGGATGTTGCCAATACGGAGTCGATCGATCAAGAGAATCTTGAGGCGGAGAGTGAACAGGTAGATCCAGAGGTAGAATTACAGTTTTTGCTAGAAGAACTGGGGTTTGGCAGTTCGCTTGTTCCAAGCTTCGATGGGTCTGTCAATCGGTCAACATATGGCGCACTCAATATACTTGCCATTACACGCACCGCAGATCCTACCGCGCAAGACTTTGCCGAATTTTTAATGACAGATGGATATGAAGAGTTTATCGCTACGGATCCGCTTAACACAATGCCTGTACATTCTCTTGGGCAAAAAGAGTGGTTATTTTCTCATGAATTGATTCAATATTACGACCCGGATGCACTCTCCAGACTGAACGACAGCTATTCAACCTTGATGCGGTGGGCCTATCATCCAGCATACAGTCAAACACAGAGAGCTGTGATCGATGAAATAGAACACCAACGATTGATTCCAGATGTGGTCTACAGAACGGCATTTGAAGGATCCATGACGCCAGAAGAGGGGGCTGAATTTCTTCAAACAAATGTGGAAGCACTTTGGAGTGAATTGTCAGAAGCCGATCGATAGGCTTGTCGACTTTCAATCGCGTAAAGCAGTCGGATTTATCTTCATCTAAGTGCTTATCCGAAAAGTTCTGTGACGATACATTCTCGCTCGAGAAGCTGGTCGGACTCACAACCACTTTTCGGATAGGTTCTAAACTGAGCTCTGTATGAAAACATAGTTTTGCTTTATCTGGTAGGGTGAAAAGAAAAACCATGTTTTCATCACAACCGCAGTATTGAGAAAGAGTGTAGTATACATAAGAGCTTATGCGACGCAAAATTATTTTAACAATTTTGATTTTTATTTGTCTGTTTAGTGTCACTGCAACGAGTATTCTGGCATACAACACCTACCAAAAGATTACGAGTCGGACAAGTGAGTCGCTCCAAATCGCGCTCAATGATGCCGATCGAGCCGCCTTCTTGATCCGCGAAGAGCTTGCTCGTCTGAAGCTTTTGGGGGATCGACTTGCAAATGATTTAAGCAATGGTACGTTGCCTTATTATGACGTACAGGTACGTATGGAAGAAGAGGTCCAGCGGTTTGAACGAATATTTGGTTTAGCCGTCGTCTTTGAACCGAATGTCTATCTAAATCGTGTGAGCCACTATGCACCGGACTTGAGTAAAAACGTATCGGGAGATTTCGAACTTACGTGGTTGCCGGAAGATTATCGAGCAAGCGAACTCTATACAAACGCTCTGTCTGCAGAGGAAGGGCTCTGGGTTGACTCCGTTTTTGACGAGAATCGCCAGACAGAAGTAGTCGCCTATGTGGTTCCTTTTTTTCACGAGACCGAGGGAAGCGTTAAACCCGCAGGCGTCGTTTATGTGAAACATTCAATTGACACGCTGGTCGAATTCCTCAACTCAGTGAAAGCGGAAGGAGGTTATTTTAGCTATCTCCTCTCCGAAGAGGGACGATATATTACCCATCCAGATCCCGAATTTACGGATCGTTTGAGTTCAGATGTTGCAAACGAGCGCGACAATGAGCGAGACAGAGAGATGTTGCGTTTAATTAGCGAGCGAGCACGTAGTGGCGAACCGTTGGAGAGACTCAACGTTGATCCGGCAACCAAGGATCCTTCTTGGATCATTCATCGATTTATCCCTTTGTCAAACTGGTCAGTTGGGTTCGTCTTTGACCGTTTTGTTGGGCAAGAGAGGCCCCATATCTTTGTCCGCGATCTGATATTTTTGGCGGTGGCACTGATTGTCTCGATCACAGCGCTGGCGGGACTGATCTTCCGTGTGGATTTGGGAACCGAACAGAGTCTCTGGCGTATTTCAATCACTTTTGCGGGGTTGTGTCTGATTACCATCATCTTCATCTGGTATCTTGAAACTCAATATCCACCGCAAGATCCAAACCAGACTGTCTTGTTGAGCGATGCAATTGTGGAAGCTGAATTGTCTCAGGTGGATGCTGCATTTGAAGCTCGAGATCTCCCGACACCGTTACGCGTGCCAACCGGAATAATGCTTGAGACGATTGGGTTTAGCAGCGGCGCAAATGAAAATGTGGTCAGTGGATACATTTGGCAAAAATACCCAATCGATGCACCGGCAGATATCCAGAAGGGTTTTCTGCTAACAGATGCTGTTGATCCTCAAGCCGGAAAAGTTAAAGAGGTCTATCGAACGCAGAAAGGCGATACTGAGATCATTGGCTGGCACTTCCGCTCTTCCCTGCGTCAAGAGCCGAGCGTGAATAAATTTCCGTTAGACGAAGCAACGGTTCAAGTTCAAATTTGGCCTGAAGCGCTAGATGATCGTGTGGTATTGGTGCCCGACCTGGATAGCTATTCGTTTGTGGCTCCCCGACAACTGCCAGGATTGGTCGACGTGCTCGTCTTGGAAAATTGGGAGAGCGTACGCACGTACTTTAGCTATCGTCAAGATAAATACAACGCTGTATTTGGCAGTGAAGAGGATATTACACGCAACTTTACGCCCGATCTATACTATAATGTGATTATCCGGCGTCTCCTGCTGTCGCCAATCGTTGCCTATACTGTCACCATCTTGGTTGTTGCATCATTAATGTTTGCTGTCCTTATTATTCACGTGGAGAACGCATTCAATGTTTTGACCTATGCTGCATCGCTTTTCTTTGTGGTCGCAGTTTCCCAGGTCGGCTTGCGAGGAGAATTGGAAGCTGCGCAGGTTGTTTATTTGGAATATGGTTACATCCTTCTCTACGTGGTGATTCTGATCGTGTCAGTCAACTCGATTCTCTATTACTCTGATGTTAAACTTACATTCATCAAATATCGGGACAATCTAATTCCAAAATTGCTCTATTGGCCGTTGGTTTCAGTTTCTTTGCTCATTATCACTGTTCTCTTCTTCTTGCCACCACCTGAGCAGCCATTGACGAATTCAAGTGGGCAGACAATTCCCTCATCAGTTGAAGAAATCTTCACGCAGTGAGAACGGTAACGATCTCCTTTAAACATTCCACAACAAGAAATGAACACTTTTTGTATGGAGTTTCTGGCATAAAATCCTGCTGGAAAGGGAAATGGTATCTTCCTTCCTTATAATATTGATATTCTTCGATACAATCACAAATATGCAACCTGATTCTGTTCTTTTTGCTCGAGCTTTAGCTGATAACACACGTCAGCAAATCATGAAGCACCTCTGCTGTGTTTGGCTCAGCGTCAATGATGTTGTTGATGCGCTAGACGGCAAGGTGCGCCAACCAACGGTGAGTCATCATCTGAAGCTGTTGGAGGAGGCCGGTCTTGTGAATATCCGGCAGGAAGGTCGCCAACGTTTTTACACCTTGAATCAAGAACAGTTGACGGTCTGTTGCGGGCTTTTGATGCGCAATTTTGCACCAGATTTCGCTTCCAACTTTGCCGATGATGTGATTCCGCTTGAACCGATAAAAGAATAACTTGGCTGAGATGAATGTCTGATATTGGAGTGTATACCACAAAGGGTGTAAATGGACGCCAATTAGTCAGAGAATCGGATGAATTTACACCCTTTGGGACACACACCCGATATCGTCTGAATAAAGTAGAGCAAAACTTCACTTTTATCAGATCTAGCCAAATCTAATTTTTTTACCCTTATATATTGATATTTATCGATATATTATTTTCAGGAGAAATTTATGAACAAAAATGATTATCCAGTCGCAGTAATTGGTGCAGGTCCAGTCGGGTTGGCTGCCGCTGCACATCTTGTCCAACGGGGCGAAGTGCCCATTGTCTTTGAAGCAACACCTCAGGTTGGCGGCAACATCCGCACCTGGGCTCACGTTCCCATGTTTTCGCCTTGGGCGTTTAACATTGATAAGGCATCTGTTACTTTGTTGGAACAAAATGGTTGGCAATCACCACCTGCGCGCGAGCTACCAACTGGCGGCGAACTTGTGGAACAGTATCTCGAACCGTTAGCTGCCACACCTCAACTGCACTCATCCATTCATTTAAACGCGCGCGTGACTGCCATTACTCGACGCCGCATCGATAAGATGAAGGATGCAGGTCGTGAGAACACCCCTTTCGTCTTACAGGTGGAGCTGGACGGCAAACAGCAACGCTTTTTGGCCAAAGCTGTGATTGATGCATCAGGCACTTGGGCTTCGCCAAATCCAATTGGATCCGATGGATTGCCCGCAATTGGTGAAGCAGAGAACGACGATAGGATTTTCTACGGCATTCCAGATGTGCTTGGACAACATACAGAGCGATATGCCAACAAAACCGTTGCCGTCATTGGAGGGGGACATTCCGCCATCAACGCGATTCTGGAATTGTGTGATCTACACAAGACTCATCCGAGAACCTCAATTATCTGGATCTTGCGCAAGCATCAGGTCGATGATGCATATGGTGGTGAGGACAATGATGCTTTGCCCGGACGTGGTCTATTGGGCGTGCGTATCCGTAAAATGGTGGAAAGCGGTGCCATCCAAGTTGTAACGCCATTCTATCTCCACACCATTGAAGCCAATGGCACGGGTATACACCTGATCGGTGGCGGATTGAATGGAGAAATGCAGATCAATGCAGATGAAATCATCGCCGCAACTGGTGTGCGACCTGACTTCAGATTGTCGAGCGAACTGCGTCTGTCAATTGACCCGAGCGTCGAGAGCCCACCAGCGTTGGCACCCCTAATCGACCCGAATCTTCACAGTTGTGGAACTGTTCCTCCTCATGGTGAGGCAGAGCTACGCCATCCAGAAAAGGATTTTTACGTCGTTGGCATGAAGAGCTATGGGCGGGCACCGACCTTTCTGCTGGCGACTGGATATGAACAGGTCCGTTCGGTTGTGGCGGCGCTTGCCGGTGATTGGGAAGCCGCGGCCGAGGTACAGCTTAACCTTCCAGAGACCGGTGTCTGTGGCGTTGGTGTCGCAGACCAAAATGAGCTGCAAGGTTCTACCTGCTGTGGGACACCAAGCAAGATTGAGCCGAAGGTAGTGATAGCTGAACCGGTTGTAGCTGCGCCGATCGTGGCCGAAACAGTTGTAGCCGAGACAAAACAGGAATCTGTCAATGGAGCCTGTTGCGGAACAGTCAGTGAAGTACTTGAAATTGCAGAAGCAGGCGATGTCGGTGTAGCGGAAGCAGTAAGAGAAAAGCTTGGAGGATGCTGTTCTGGGTAATTTGACCTGTTGCCATTGTTCTATCGTTCCGACCAATTGTAGAACAAACAGCCTGTTTGTTCAGCGTCACGAACGGAAAACCTTCGCCATTTGGCCGAAGCAATGACTGACGCCAATTTGCCTATATTCCCCGGATGCATTTAAATTTAGGAGCAAGAATGCGTCCTACTTTCTATCTCTTATAGAACCTTTGAACGACACCCCGGGAGTAAGTGATGGCAAACAAACAACCGCTCGATGGCATCCGGGTCATCGATATGACTGAGGCATTGGCTGGTCCATATTGTGCGATGATGTTGGGCGATATGGGAGCAGATGTTATCAAGATTGAACGGATCGGATCTGGTGATCAAGCCCGTAAATGGGGACCGCCTTTTGTTGACGGTGAAAGCGCCTACTATCTATCTGTGAATCGCAATAAACGCAGCGTGGCACTCGACATCAAGAACCCTGATGATCTGCAGAAGCTCCATCAGTTGCTTGCCACGGCGGACGTTTTTATCACCAATAATCCACGGATTGATTCATTGAAACGCTATCAACTTGATCCTGATTACTTGCGAAGCGTCAACCCTCGGTTGATCTATGCAGCCTTTAGTGGCTATGGTCACAGTGGCCCCAAAGCCAATCGTGGTGGATATGATTTGATTGCCCAGGGAGAGACAGGGTTGATGGCCATCACGGGCGGTCCAGACGATGGACCGATCCGGTTCCCAACGCCCATTTCGGACATTACGGCGGGACTATACACTACGATAGGCATCACCAATGCACTCTATGCGCGTGACAAAGCGGATGGCGGTTCCGGCAAAGGACAATTCATCGATGTTGCGTTGGTCGATGCTGAATTGACCTGGTTGGCCAACATTGGTGGAAGCTATTTGAATGCGGGCAAAAAGCCTAAAAAGCTTGGCAACGAACATCCCACAATTACGCCATACCAGCCAATTCGAACCAGAGACAAAGAGATCATCATTGCTGTGGGGACCGAAGCCGGATGGAGACGCTTTTGTGAGGTCCTGGGCGTGCACGAGACCATCATGCAGGATCCCCGCTTTGCTACCAATGCGGATCGGAATGCCAATCGCACGGAACTAATCAGCCTTTTGGAAGAGATTTTGATGACGCAAGATGCCGACTATTGGATCGAGCAATTCGTAGCCAATCAGATTCCAGCGGGCCCCATCAATTATCCAGATGAGATCTTGGAAGATGAGCATATCCACGCGCGCGGCATGGTGGTTGACATCGATCATCCTCTGCTTGGTCCTATTCGGAATATAGGCAATCCGATCCACATGTCGGAAACGCCGCCGACTTATCGTCAACATCCGCCTCTGCTTGGCGAGCATAATGAGGAGATTGAGGCGGAATTCCACGTAAGATGAATTCAGACCTGAATTCGGGGTTTGAGAAGAAACCAGGGTTTTGATGCATTTGAGAGACTATCTAGGCAAAATTTGGCTCACATTTGCCTGTGAAATCTCTTGTGCAGCCAAAAAATCTGGTTTCTATCTGGCCTCTCTCCATAACCCGAACATAGGTTATAGTCAATGTCGTTTAGTTAAGACCGATTAGGGGTGGAAGGAGCATTCTCTAATGCGGTTCTACTCGACTCAATCCGGCATTAGAGATTACACGCAGTAGGATTTCTCAGAGGTAGAGCGTTCAAATGGCGAAAAAAGACGCAGTAGAGAATCTCGGACCATTTGGCCCGCTCGAGTCTGTTTTGACTGAGAAGTGCAGGATTATGTCTACTGCGTGTAATAGAGAATGCCTACTCCTCTACTAACTTAATGACATCGAGGTTATACTAACTCTAACAACGGGATTCTATGCCACCATAGAATCCCGTTGTTGTATTGGGGCTACATCACAAAGCTCATTGGATACCCAAATTGGGTGTTACCAAATCTCTGCTTCTTGCGATATATAGAGTAAGGCCAATCCAAAAAATAAAATATACGCGAGAAGGTGTTAAACTAGCTCTCCAAAAGGAGCAAAAATGACAATCTCGCCAGAAATGGTTGAAGTCTTGAAAGAGACGAAGGCCATGTTAAGTGGATACGAAAGAAGGCACTTCATGGCCCAAACGGTCAAAACGATATGCGAAGGGAGTCCGACGAAAGCAGAACGAGAGTTGGGCTGGAATCGGGCGACGATAGCCAAAGCCCTGGAAGAACTAGAAGGCGGCTTCTGTTATGTCGACCAAAGCCACCGACGTGGTCGCAAAGCCGAAGACCATATCCCACTTTACTGGCCGATATGGTTGAAATCGCCGATCAATTCAGCCAGACCGATCCCACCTTTCGACCCCCCCAATTGTACACTCGACTAACCGCCGCCGAAATGCGTACCCAGCTCATCGAGCAGAAAGGATACACAGATGAGGAATTGCCTGGCGAAGAGGCCATCCGCTTGAAGCTCAATGAGTTAGGCTATGGCTCAAACCGGGTCAAAAAAAGTCAACCAGTGAAAAAGATCCCAGAGACCGATGCGATCTTTGATAGAATTCATCAGATCAATCAAGAAGCGGATGCAGACGAGACGGTTCTGCGCCTCTCGAAGGGATGTAAACGACGTTTAGGACCGTTTCCAGAAGGGATAAGGGTGGTTGTCAAGCGGACAATTAGGTTTACTTTCAAGAGAAAGATGTTTATATTTTCATTTGAGCCTGCTCAGGCAGAAAATGACATATAGATTTTTATCTATGTATCAAAAGTGTAAACCTAATTCTGAACCACCCCAGGGATTATAAGGAATAGTGCAGAAGGTGGGAAATGGCCGTCATCCGCATAACGGGGTTGTTTAACAAACGTCGACGAACGGCCACGATAAGGGAAAAATAGCTGTCCGAAAAGATAAAACGCCTATGGTTTTCCTGGTTTTGATTTCCGAACGGGTTTTCTTGTCGATTTAGGCCGGAAATTAGCTATGAACAGCAAGAAAAACGAGGGTTTTTCTGACTACTTAATTACCCGAGTAGCATAGTGCATTCTCGTGGCCACTCCTCGGGCGTTTGTTAAACAACTCAAACAAGTTGGATCGCTCGGCGATCCAACTAATACCCATTTTCCGCAACCAAAATTCGATGCTATTACGAAGTGCGCTATTGTCCTAGAGTTTTAACAATTGGTAACTCAAAAGTTTATGCTAAACTTGAAAATTAGGGTAATTATAAGAGCGTGCTGATAGGGTGTGTGGCAGCATCCTTGCTTTTATATTCCCTCTTTCGTGCTAGTAGCTGACTGGAGATGGGTCAGTTCTGAGGTGTTTTTTATAAAGGAGTAGCTTAGTACTACTGTGCATCAAGTAAAGGCTCGATAATGTTCGATTTTGCACAAGATAATGCGAGCGTTTAGCGGAAGCAAGACGACGTTGCTTGTAGCGAAGGCGCTCGATAGTCTCAGCGAGTGTCAAGACAGGTTTAGGCAGAACGGCATGGAGAAGTTCAACAACCTGTGGCAAAGTGAGAGCGGGGCATCATATTTGAGGAAAACTGAGAACGAGCCAAGAAACCAAAGGCCAAAATGACTAAGGTCATATGATGATGCCAACCGAGCCAACTGCGAGTTTCATATTCGTTGAGTCCGAGAAACTGCTTGGCTTGTTCAAAATGGTTTCAATGGGCCAACGCAAAGCAGAAACAGTGGCGAAGTCATCCAAGGAAGTCTCAAGGGTGCATTGAGAGAAAGTATTGCAGAGAGCAATCGGGATTGCGGCGGACGATGAGCCAGAGAGCAGAACCGGGGAGCCCATTGCGGACAGAGACAATGCGGCGACAAGCAATGGAAGCAACGATGAAGCCCTTGGAGCCCTCTTTGAGAACATGCTGTTGCCACTCATGCTCCTGGAAGGTGTCAGCGAGTTGAGCAACGGTGAGAGGCGTAGGTTCACCAGGCCGGACGCGGAGCTTGAGCTTTGCGCCCGCGTCCAGATGATGCGGGCAGATAGGTCTGGGGGCTGGAGGTCCAGACACGAGTCTCTTTGGGCACTTCAGCAAAGTAGCTGTAAGCGGTTTGGCCATCAATGCAGTCAAGCAGATGAGTATCTTTGCCAAAGGCTTCATCCATAGTGATCCAGCGGATGGGCAACGCACCCAGGGCGTGCGTCTGCTCAATCATGGACCAAGCCAATTCATTTTTTGTTTGGAAGGTCAGGTCAGTGGGAAGACCGGTTTTGTACCGCTTCTCTGCATACTCATCACTAAACCATTCTTGGGGGATATACAACCGACAGTTCAGTAAGGTATAGCCATGAGAGCTATTATATCCCAGGAAGACTCCGGCTTGACAGTTGGCGATCTTGCCCAGTTCGCCACACCGCTGCCGCTTGACGCCCACTGACTCTTCTCCTTGCTTGGGAATGTCGCTCCCATCCAGGAGTAAGACGCCATTTGCGTCTCCCAACAACTCACCTGTCTGTCGAGTATGTTCCGCCAGCATCGCTTCACCGCTCCAGCGGCTCTGACCCACAAAGCTTTGCAGGGGGCGTACACCCGATTCTCCTACTGTCGCCAGCGCGATGTTCTCGGCCGATTTGCGTTTGATTTCGGGGTCTAACAAGCCTCGCATGTAGTGGTACGCATGCTCTCTGAGCCACATGGCTGAAGTATGGACTATATATGGCATGATACTCCTGGAGTTGGTCGGCCAGTGCCGCCAGTTGCTCTTCTGTCAGTTCCAGCAGCGGCGGGCTTTCCAGTTGGCTGTAGTCATATTGATTGACTGCTTGAGCAAGTTTCATCTTGATTTCCTTTCATCGAAGACTGCTTCATTTTATTGGCTCTTCAGTCTATCTCATTTTCCTTTGCATTCTGTTTGCGTTTTGTTAGCAATATGCCCAGAAATATAACGAATTTCCTTTGTGTTTCACAATATATTGCTGCACAGTAGTACTAATCTGCCGCCAGATTGCTTAATGTCAAGATCTGTCCACTGAGGAAACCCACGGCACGGTAGCGTTCCAAAGCCGCCTGCTTGTTCACAATCGCATCCTGCAATCGACCACAACGACTTTCTGTTGCACCGATATTCGCCCAGAGCATTCCTTCCCGCCGCAGGTCGCCAACGGCTTTGGCTGAGGTCATGGCTTGTTGCCAGCTTGTGATGGCAGCTTGAGAGTCACCTGATATTTCCTGCAAAATACCCAGTGCGTTGAGACCATTGATGCGAGCGGCGTTTGCTTCTGGAGGTAAGAGCGTAAGCCCCTGTTGAGTGTCCTCTCTGGCCGGATCCCGCATTCCTTGTCGTCCTAAAACTGAACCATGCCAAATCAGAAAGTAGCCTTTCTCGTAACTGGCCCTAGCTGTTTCATCCTGCTGAATCTGCTCTAGAGTTCTTCGGCTCCACATCAATACATCGGATGGATTGAGGCGACCGCGCAATTGATAAAAGTAAGCCCAAAACCGATGCTCTGTTGGACTTACGGGTGAGGAGAGCATGGCTTTCTCTGCTAGTCCAAGGTGAGCTGATGCCTCTACCTGTTTGCCTTGACGCTCATAAAAGAGTGCCAGCTTCAGATAAATCTCGGCCACCCCTTGAGGATTGGTCGTTAGGGTTTCATCTTGTAGGCAGCGATGAAGTAACTCAATGGCCATTGACCAGTGGCCACGACTGTCCAGAAATCCAGCTAAACCCAATTGGATGTTGGTTAGGTTATTGACGGTTTTGCGATAGAGCGTCCACTTTCCCTGTTGGGCTAGCCATGTTAAGGAACGCAAGATATGTTCAATGTCCTGCTGGAGACTGCTGAATGGATAAGCGCTCTGTTTTTCCACAAGCTGGATATAATGGTTCGCTAGTCGCTCTTCTGACCCGTTTATGCTCTGGTCGCCCTCTTTCGCCTTTTCGATAGCAAAGAGCCGGATGAGAGAATGCAGTCGGTAACGAATGTGTTGATCACTTGCTTGTCCCATCTTTTCGCTTGCTTCTGGCAAATGGCTATCATGTGCATAGCGTACCTCTTCAACCAGAGTCAGTGCACAGAGACGTCCCAGATTCTTCTTGATCTGTAGTGGTGGCTTGTCGGCCGCTGCTGCGACAGCGGCGCTATCGAAATCGGATTCTTCAAAAAGAGGAAGAAGCAGAAAAAATTTTTGCAGATCAGCGGGCAGATGACGATAGCTTATCTCAATGGTGGCCCGCGCTCGGCGCGAACTATCTGCCCAGTCATCAAGATGCGAAAGACGTTGATCTTCGTTCTGCAACAGTTCAACATACTCTCGAATTGTTAGCTCATGACTTGCTTCAAAATCGCTGCTCACTATACTTAAAGCTAACGGATGTCCTTCCAGCAACCGAACCAAAGTCGCCACATTCCCCTGTTCTTTATGGATGCGTCTGTGGGGGTGGTTCAGAATTAGGTTTACACTTTTGATACATAGACAAAAATCTATATGAGGTCATTTTCTGCCTGAGCATGGCTCAAATTAGAAAATATAAACATCTTTTCTCTTTGCAAAAATGTAAACCTAATTGTCCGCCTAAAATGAACCACCCCCGTCTGTGTCCTAAATAACTCTGGATTAGCTGCTGGCTTTCGTCTTCCTTCAGCGGTGGAACTTCAAAAAGCTGACCATATCGTCTTCCTGATTGTCGATTGCGAGTCGTGATGAGTAATGCAGAGGAACTGCCCTCGGGGGGCAAAAATGGTTCGATCTCTTCCGAAAAGCGAACATCATCTAGTATCAACAACATTCTGCGCTGACTGAGAATCGTGCGCAGAATGCTACTACGGCCTGCCATGCTCTGCGTCTCATCACCATCACCGCCAACGCGCCGACCACAGAGTTCTAGCCAATTTCCAAGAATTTCGCGTAATCGGATCTCATCTACTGTATCACTCGTTGGATCTCGACTCATGTCGGCCCAAAGGACGCCATGTGGGAAATCATTGCGCAATAAATCGGCCAAGATCTTGGCCAGTTCACTCTTCCCGATACCGCCCATGCCCCACAGCGCACAGATTCCTCCTTGGCGTAAAGCTGTGCTCACTTCATGAATTAGCCCATAATGTCCTACAAAATTGTGGATGGGTCGTGGTGCTGAAAATGGAGCGGAGGGTGCATCAACTGTGCTGGACTGTACTGACGTTGAATTCGTTAGCCATATGTCAAGCGCTTCTGCTATTGCCTTGTTGTCCGCTATGATCCTGCTCGGCCAGTTGTTCCACCGGTTCATGGTTCGCTGCGCGCAGAAGCCGGTTAACTTGGCTTCGGTCTAGGTGTAAGGCTCGTGCTAACCGCAGGATATCGAGAATGCGCTGTGGTCGCTTCACTGTACCGTTCTTCCAGCTAATAATGGTCTGTCTGGGAATACCAGTGAGCTTTGCCAATTGCCCTGGATTACGCCGTTGAGCTTTCATATATTCATTGAATACATCACCAAAATGTTCTTGCATGGCATTCACTCCCCCTGTCGGATTCGTCACATCACGAAAATGATCAATCGCAAATAATCAAGTTTAGTTGTCAGAAAAATTGTGTGGCATTCAGTTGGTTTACGAGTCGGTCAACAAAAACTGCAAACTAACAAACTCTCCAACGGAGACTTCACGAAAACTCAAAGAATCTCAATTTTTTATACAAGGGCAAACTCGCCGCTAACCAACGATACTTTATTGATGTTCTATATTTTGGGAATCGATGGTCGGTTCTTGAAGTGGTTTCAAGAACGAAACTATACTAAGTGCTTATCCGAAAAGTTCTGTGGCGATGTATTCTCACTCGGGAAGCTGATCGAACTCACAACCACTTTTTTGGATAGGTTCTAAGTCCTGCAATATCTGAGAATAAATTGACCGCTTTCGGTCGGATAGAACAGTCGAATTTATTCTCAGATATGAGTGAGTGTGGTATATGTCAACATTTGACTGCCTTCTTTACAGGATCAATATTTAAGGCTTAAATCGCTACAAGAACCTCTATAAATGTCAAAAAAATCTACTATTTCGAGAAAGGAATCTGCTGTATCTACTGTTTCGGAGAAGGATAGATTAATAGTATGATGGCAGTAGATATTTAGTATAAGACTGTTCTAAAAAAAGACATATTACAATTTGCTGACATTTCTAACTCTCAGACAATTATGAATGCTGATTTGCCAATGTCGATCGACATGTCATCTTGGAAATTATTTGTTATCGTGTAGAGCTGATCGCCGATCAAACTCATGCCGTCGACGACACGTAGTGAGGTTAACGCTTGAATGTAGAGCGCAGAACGTAGAGCAGAAGAGGTGTCGATGGGTGTGGCGATTTGTTGGTGATGCTTGGGTGGTGTGTGGTGAGGGGAGGTAGCGCGGTTGTTCTGTTTGTGGTGTATGAACAAACAGGCTGTCTGTTCTACGGTTTGAAATATTCGAGCAGAGTTCAGAAATGGACGCAATGCGCCCACTTTGTGTCCAGAATTCCAGAGCTTATAGTCACATTATTTAAACTCCGTACTTTCGTCCGTAACTCTGCAAGAGTAAAAAAATGCTGCGAAAGTACGGAGTTTAAGTGACTTCTCTATTTGGTAATCAGAAAACAGAGGTGGATGGGGACGCTACTATTCGAAAACCGTAGCGGTCGTACCTGAAGTTCGGGAAGTCCCAGTAGCGCAAACCGCAACCCACGGCATCTACTTCATTCCAGTAGGCGCCACCTCGTATAACACGGCTGGTATTTGCATAGGCATTCAGTTTCTCGCGCCCGTCGCCAGGATCATACGGGTATCTAAAGTCTCTCAAGCTACGCGTCCACTCCCAAACGTTACCACTTAGTTCTTCCACACCATAGGGGCTGGCACCCGTTGGGAAACAACCGACTGCACTCGTCTTACTAATGTCGGTTTTGTCATAGTTGGCTCGGTCGGAATCAGCTGCATCATCTTCCCAGGGATAAACACGAATCGAATGGGAATTAGGCCGGGTCGCCAGTGGCGATAATGGAACCCACACCTTGTTTGTTGGCGCTGCCTGTCGTATCTCCACCGGAACATGATGACCACCTCTGGCTGCTTTCTCCCATTCTGCTTCACTGGGCAGAACGATGCGCCAATCACGGAGAAGTAGGTGGATGCTCTGGAGATGATCGGTAAGCCACCGCGTGAAAGCCAGTGCCTCATACCAACTAACGCCCACGACAGGATGGTTGGTTAGATTGAATGGCTCTCTATACCTATTGGGACCATTTCGAAATTCACTATTCCAAGGGCCTTTAAACCCTCCCTCTCGCCAGAAATTAGCCTCAATTGCCTCTGACCAGTAGTCGGGATTGGCGTAACCACCCGCGTCTATGAACTGCTGAAACTGGGCGTTGGTCACTGGATAGCGGGCAATCCAGTAATCATAGTCCAGATGGCAGTTGGTGTGCCGTTCATCGCCGTCCCCCATCTCGAACGGTCCCGCTGGTACATAGCAGAAGGGCATCCGCTCAACCGTCATGACTTCGGGTCTGATCTCGGCGAGGTTGCGACCGGCATGGGCGCGTTCCAGGGCATTTAGTGCACTCTTACGCATCACGTACAAAAGCCCCTTACGGACAAGAGCAAGTTTCTTTGGTTACGCTCGCTGACCCGATGCAGATTGGCGGTTTCTACCAGGGCTTGACCAGCCAGATGCGCCCCCCAACATTGAGCCTCTCCCCATTCCGACGGCTCTTCATGACAGAGCGCATCCACCAGCGACCAGATGGCAGATGCAGTCCCGCGAGCCGCCTTGGCACCAGCCAACAAAGCGACCTCACGCCAACGGTCTGGGACATTGCAGGCCAACGCTGCCAGTTGGTCTGGATAGTCTTCGTCGGTCAGATGCCAGGCCGCCAGATATGTCTGGAAAGAGCGATGGGGAAAGCTGTAAACGCCGACACCACGCGGCAAGATCAGACCGGCCCGCTGGCTGAGATATTCAATCAGGAGCAGTGGGTTGGTCTGGGCATTTCGACTGATCTCCAGCAACGCGGACACCAATTCATCTTCAGAAATATCTGCCGCATCGACTAGTTCCAACTGTGTGGCATGAATCTGAAATGCCAATCGATTCAGCACGGTCTGTAATTCTTCTCGATCAATTTTCAGATACTCTGCTAGACTTGGTTGAATGATTTGGTAAGTACCCGTCTTATCCTGCACAACACGCTGCCGCTCCCAGCGGTCGAGCAACAGATCCACGGCATCTGCATAGAGTTCCTCGCGCCGTTCAGGGAGATTACCACCACGCCACGCGTGCAGGCTGGCCATCAATGTCAGCAGCAACGGTCGTTGGGCCAATCCCTGGAGTCGGTCACTGGCAAAGATCGCATGTTTCAGCGTTGCGGCGCGCCCTCGGGCGTCGTCAATGACGAAACGCCCCTGATCGGCACAATGCACATACCAACGATCCACAAAGTGACGGATCTGGCTGTCACGAAAGGGCATCAACGTCGCATCTTCAAATCGGGTCAACTGCCACGCCTGCTGCTGATAGGCATAGATGCGGCTGGTAATCAGGATGCGGCAACGGTGAAAGGTAGCGGCAAACTCCTCCACAATTTCCTTGATTTGAACGCGGCGTTCTTCGGCTTCTGGCACCTCGTCCAATCCATCCAGCAGAATCAGGCCACCTTTCTCTAACAGTTCTCTGCGCAGGTAGGGTGCATAATCGGCCAATTCCGTCTTTTCCAGTTCATGACAGATGTAGCGCCATAAATGCTCTGCCCTTCCCTGCTGACTGACAGGTGGCAAGCTATGTACGGCCAAATCACGCAGAATGACCAGCACAGGCAGCAAGACACCATGATCCCACGGTTGGCGCTCCTGCTCAGCATCTTCGTTCTCACTGCGCTCTTTGTCCGGTGGTGATGGGGCGGTGAAGAGCGTCAGGTTGGCTCGGTAGGGCTGATCCGTTGCCTGCTGGAGCGCTTCTCCTGCCAGACACAGGGCTGTGAAGTTCACAAAGGTGCTCTTGCCGCTTCCCGGATCGCCGAGCAAAACCAGGTGTGCGTGTTTGTTCAGCTGCTCTACAGCCGTCAATAGAGGCGGTCGCGCTGCCTGCTCTTGTTGCATCCAATCTGCTGTTTCGATCAGCAAGGCATGATCCAGCTCTTCTGTATCCGTTTTGCCAAGATTCCGTATCGGTAGATACGGCGTATTTGTTAACAACGTTGTATAGATCGCCTCTAAATGGAGACGCGTGTCAGTGTCACCGCTGGCCACTTTGGGATCCACACCCCTTAAGGAAAGATAACTGGCTTGCTCATAGAGGCGCGCTAGGTAGGCTTGACGTAAACGGACTGGATCGGCTTGCGTGGGGGCGGCAATCACTTGCTGGGTTTCGATGTAGGTGTCTGTCTGAATCTGGCGTGACTGATCGCCAGTGGCAATGTTGCCGCTGATATCTTTAGCCACGACGCTTCGCGCAGGCGGCGGCTTGCTTTCATCTTTCAGTGCTGCGAGAGCCGCCTCATACGCTATCTCAGGCAACTCTCCCATCTCGTATAGTTGTTTTAGTCGCACCATAGATTGGGTGCGTTCGTTATCGGTCATGGATATTGAATCGGTGGTATTCTTTTTATCAAGAGCCATTCGTTATGAGCGTATAATAGCCGAAACGCCGAGTTTGGGCAGCGCTCTCTGTGCAGTATACCTTCTTGAGTTTACGGATGCAATCGCATGGGAAACAGTTTGATGAGCATTCAGAAAATAGATCGCTAAACGTAGGCACTGCTTGAAGTGCAATCTTGGGCTTCGTGCGGCTTGCAGCTACATCTACTGCGGTATACCAAATTTAATTGCCGTTGAATGCAAATCCTCTTGATCCTACAAGAATTACGAGGTCATCTACTATGGCTTTGGTCAAAAACGTCGCTCTGCGAGCTTTCTGTGCGGTCAATTTTTGTACTTTTCGCCAAAGAGACCGAATTGACACCTCAGTACGTAATAATAATCCCCTCATTTGCAATTTGACGACCTTCAATATAGCGCAGCGGCATAGCTGGGCTGGACCAGCCACCAGCCTGCATGAGCGCGTCGAGGCTTGAATGCTTGGCGGCTTCGGTGGCCCAGGCGTGCCGGCAGTCGTGGGGCGAAAGAGTCTGGATCTCTAGTGCTTGACCGATGATGCGCACCCGCTGGTTGATGGCTCGGGTTGACATGCCTCCCTCTAGCAGCTGACCCGATTTGTTGGAGGCCTTGAGTAGGGGTGATTCATCATTGATGGTATCAGTGATGTTTTGGTCGTCTAGATACCGATGGATGATGTCGGCCGTATCTTCGGTGAGTTTGTGGATGCTCCAGTCTCGGGTCTTGGGTCGATAGAAGCGCATCTCGTTGTCTTCGGGGTTGATGTTCCACGTTTGCATAATGGCCACCTCGCCGACGCGCAGGCCATGATCCAGCAGTAGGCACATGAGCAGACGGTCGCGTAGATGAGAGGGCTTTTGCGGTCGCTTGGCGATCCAGATGTGCTTGAGTGCCGTGGCGCTGATGCGTTTGATGGGCGTGGCTTCTATCTTCTTTGCACCCACCCGGGCTTTCTCGCGCTTTTCATCGATGCGGCCCGCCTCCTTTTGACTGAATCCCTTGACCGCTTGAATGCTCAGATGCTTGAGATCGTCCAAGTAACCAGCCTGAAACGCAAGTCGGGCATAGGTGCGGATGGTGGAGAGGCGCACGTTGATGCTGCGTATGTTGTAGCCTTGGTTGATCATCCAATACTTGTAGGATTCGACCAGGCCTCCACTGACCGCGGACCAGGCAGCCGGATTGTCGAGGAAGTTTTGGCCAGTGAGTGTAATGGGCGCTTGCTGGTGGATGAATTGGGCAAAGAGGTTGAGATCGGCAAGCTGGCGCCGGGTGGTTTCCTCACTCTTTGTGGAGCGATAGATGGTGAAGCGATTGTCTGCTGCAACCTGGTCGGCTTGGGTGGCGAGCACCTGCAGGGCCTCGATGTCGCTGGGTTGGATGATTGCGTTTGGTTGGTCGATTTTGAGCATGGTTGGGATTATAGCAAATAGATACTGATTAGTATAAATAATCAGTAGCTTTTTTGGCCTGCAAAATAGAGCACGCCTAATTGGTACCATTGGACCATTTACAAAGGCTTACCGCGCGGTTTACGATCTAGAGGCACTGACACATACGGAGATGGATCGCGCCCTTCACCGCGCGCAATATGTGGAGGCTCCAAATGTCCAAACGAATCTCAGTTTATGTCGATGAAGATATTCCCGGCAAATTGCTGGACTTGGTCGATGGTCCGCGTAAGCAGGGAGAGTATATCTCGAACCTAGTGCGTACCGCTTGGGAGAATCGACAGGTTAGCCGTGGCACCACTATCGAAGGCCTGCGCTTTCAGGTAGTCGGTCTGATGGCCGAAGTTCAAGATTTACGTAGTCGAATCACTGTAGTCCCTGCCTCAGTCTGAATAGCGAGGCTATTAGGAATTTCGATCTCTGTTCCATCTGCTAAATTACTACATTCTGTCCACTCGTTGCTACCAGTTGCGTTCGGATAACCATTATAATCGCATAAATCCTTGAAGTAGATCACGTTCCCATAGTAGTGAAGCGCAAGACATGTTACGATCTCCCACGAAGTTTATGGACTAATAATGTTGGAGTTGGTGTGTGGGTCGGAGTAGGAGTTAACGTTGATGTAGGAGTTGCTGAGGGCTGCGGTGTATTTGTTGGTGTGCAGGTAGGGGTAAAGGTTGGAATAGTGGCTCTGGTGTTTTGAGTGGGAACTAGAACCTGTCCAGGCGGTTCTATAGAAGAAATATCTTGTTGAATTTTCAATACCATCACTAGCAGGATCATCACCACAAATAACATAATTATAGTCATACCAGCCATGATGTTGGTTAGTTTGGTGGTAGACCATTCGCGTAACCGAACCATAATCGCAGTGCAGATCGTAATCAAACTAGCGATCAAACCAACAACAAGAAAGATCGCATTGGCAAATTCTGAATAAAAATCTAAGCGGTAATCGTGTTTGTTGCTCATGGTCGTCTCCCAATGAATAGCGTCATGACCATCGCGTGCTACGGCTATATATTTGTCTAATGGAAGTTACTCTTAAGCTATCCTCGTCTCCTGCTTGTCTTAGAGGAGTCTGAAAAACGTCTTGACTCTTGTAAATAGAACCGATACAATAAAAGAACTGCGTCCAATCAATTCTGTAATACGAGGCGCCTGTTCGACGTCCCGTGTTTTGGTTGATCAGTGAAAAAAAGAGGGAATGCAGATGGTGTCAATAAGCTCCATCTAAACCAAGGGGGCAAACTCAAAAACGATTCAGAATGGCAGCCAGAATCAGATGATACAAGGAGTGTTGCTTGGGGAGATATGGACAACGATGGCGGCCTCGACCTGATTATTGGGAACTTTAATGGCGTCAAGCTGTATATACAAAACAAGATAACGTTCCAACTCGACCCAGAATGGCAGCCGGATTCAGATCGTGCAAGGAGCGTGGCCTGGGGGGACATCGATAATGATGGAGACCTCGACCTGATTGTTGGCAACGAGAATGGGGTCAACAAACTCTATAAAAATCGGGAGGGTAAGCTCCAACTCGACCCAGAATGGTTGCCAGAATCGGACCGTACATTTAGTGTCTCTTGGGGAGATGTAGACAATGATGATGATCTCGACCTCGCGGTTGGAAATGATGGTGTCAACAAGCTCTATGAAAATCGGGAAGGTGCACTCCACTTGGTCGAATGGCAGTTGGAATCAGACGATACGAGGAGCGTGGCCTGGGGGGATGTAGACAACGACGGTGATCTTGATCTTGCCGTTGGAAATTTCGGTGTCAACAAGCTCTATCTGAATCAAGAGGGCAAGCTCCAACCCGACGATACATGGCAGCCGGATTCAGACAATACAAGGAGCATGGCTTGGGCTGATGTAGACAACGATGGTGACCTTGACCTCATGATCGGCAATAAAGACATCAACAAGCTCTATTTGAACCAGCAGGGCAAGCTCCAATTCGACGATACATGGAAACCAAAGTCGGACAACACTTGGAGTATAGCCTGGGGAGATGTGGACAACGATCGCGACCTCGATCTCGCTGTCGGCAACTATGGAAACCAAGGTATCAACAAGCTCTATGAAAATCGGGAGGGCACGCTCCAACTCCACACCTCATGGCAACCAGAGTTGGATAACACAGAGAGCGTAGCCTGGGGAGATGTGGACAATGATGGCGATCTTGATCTCGCTGTCGGCAACGATGATGGCGTCAACAAACTCTATCTGAATCAAGAGGGCACGCTCCAACTCCACACCTCATGGCAACCAGAGTCGGAGAATACAAAGAGCATGGCCTGGGGAGATGTGGACAATGATGGCGATCTTGATCTCGTCATTGGCAACAGAGACATAAACAGGCTCTATCTGAATCAATACTGGAAGGATCAAAACAATGCAAACCTATCCATACAATTGAATCCCCCCGACAAAAAAGACAGCCGTCGTCTTCGTTTTCCGTATACTGTCAAAAATCGCGTCGGATCCCCTCTGCGGAGACTGAACGTCGATTATGCAATTGACGGATATACAGATTGGCAACCAGCAATAGCCACCTCAGATACGATTACGACAATGGTATCGACGGGCATCCTATCCAGCACCATCCTGCTGGGTGGAATACAAACGGCGGCAATTGATCATTCTTCTCTCGCTCAGCAACAACAGTTCTATCTTCCACTCATGCGGACATCCGGAACCCAGGCGTCTGCATCCGGCTTGGTCAGGGTGATTGACCCATTAACAGTTGATCCACCCACGGGCGAACATGAATATCATTGGGATCTGGAACGCACGGGGTTGGTCGGCCACCTAGACCAGGTGATGGTGCGCTTTACAGCATATCCAGCTTGTGTGAACACGTGTCAATATGCCAAAAAAGAGATGATCTATTCAGCGCCGTTGCGTGTACGGGGCATGGCGGTGCGGGTCATAGAGCAAACTGATTCCGGTCTTGAACCGAGTATGGATGCTGTCATCCACCGGGCACCAGCTGGCACCGATCAGTTTGCACTGTTGACGAACGATGTTGGAGAGCCGCTGCGCACCAATCGGGCAGGCTATCTGATCGGCCATCCTCAGATTTTTAACGGCGATAAATTGGTTGCCCTGCTCTCTATTAAGGAACGTGTCGAACTCACCAACCCTCAATCGATTAGCCCGACCAACGTCTACACTCAACATTATTATACCAGTGCATCCATCACGAATGGAGGAGAACTCGCTCCACAAGAAGTTCAGTTCTCCCAACACCAGACCTTGACAGTCTCTGCTGAAAATCAACTGGTGCTCTTTAATCTGCGAATTGGTCTGGAGTGGGATGCACGCGGTGACACCGTTTTCCAAGAACAGATTGAAAAGGATCTACAACGCACCTCAGAAATTCTCTATGATCTGACCAACGGGCAAGCAGCATTGGGGACTATTGATGTATTCCATGACAAAGGTTTCTGGAACCAGGTTGATGTAGCTGTTACGTCACGTAATACTCAGCGTCCTAGCGCGGTTCTAGGGGGATGGGTGTTAACGCCTACTCAAGAGATTATAACTCTAACTCAAAAGGCTGTATCTACTCAAAAGGTAGTCTCAGTAGATCCAAATTTCAGGTTTTGAGAGAGAATTCTGGCTAAACAGTTGACATAAATACAAATTTGCCAGTCGATATCTAGTTTTTGCGTTAGATTTGGGCGATTTTCAGATATGAAATAGGTTGTTTTCTGTAACCGAAATCTGAATAAATGACTCCAAAATCCCTGCAATCTCGACTGAAAATAGCCAAAAACGCCAAATTTGGATCTACTGAGTCTATCTGCCAGGACAGATACGGATGCCACCGCGCTATACAAAGTATGGGGATACTGAGCAATCGCCTGAAAACGATGACTGGGCACAGGTACTGGCTCACGAACTGGGTCACTATCTGTTTCGTCTACCTGACAACTACCTGGGCATAGAAAATGGCGTGGTGACCATCATCGACTGTCCCAATAGCATGATGACCAATCCTTTCCCGTCAGAATACAGCGAGTTTCTAAGCGCCGAGCGATGGGTGCAAGAGGCCGAGTGTCAAAGCAGCCTGGCCGCGCTTAAACTCGGCCGCTCGGATTGGGAAGGGATTGAGACGGCGGTACCGATATTGCGCGACCGGGGAGAAAATCCAGGTCCGCAAAGCTTGGTCCTGCCTGTCACTCATGTTCGCTTCTGGGACCCAACATGGACATCCAATACGGTGGGGGAGGCGGAGTTCTTCCTCAAAGACGCAGATGGCAACTCACTTCATTTGCCACGGGGTGCTGGACAAGCTTATCTGCTCACTAAACGTACAGCACCGAACGCAACAGATCGGTCCCAGGATGAACGCGAGATTGAATATTTGGTCGATCTGGGACGCCCCAAGGGGGATGATCTGTTGGCCCGCGGTGCTTCTGTTGGAGACCGGCTCTGTGTTTTCGATACCAGCGGGAAGAGACTACGCACCGGTTGTGTGACTGTAAATGAACATTCCAGAACACTTAAACTGACCACGGCTCAAGACTGGCGCCCCAATGTGCAGGTAACCGGCGTCAGTACGAGAACTGTGGAAGTTGTTGTGACAGGTATCGCGGAAGAGCAACTCCAGGTACAACTCTATCCTGCAGTAGGGACGGCGTCAGCACCAGTAGCCATGACCAAGACAGACGGCACCTTTCGCGCTACCGTTATAGCCAGCCAGGGAGCCTACTATGGTCACATCCGCATCTGTGCTCCGACCTGCCTCACGGGGTCAGACGGTGATGAGGTTCGAGAATTTATCGTCCAGTTCGCCAACAAATTTGATTGGGGCAATCAAGCCTTTGATTGGGGTAATCAAGCCTTTGACTGGGGTAATCAAGCCTTTGACTGGGGTGGTCAAGCCTTTGACTGGGGCGCACCGGTTATGTCGTCTGATGGGCAGGTTCAGGTGATTCCACTCGAAAACACCTTTGATATCAATGCCGATTATCTGCTTCAGAAGGTCGACTTCTTAGCGACACTTCCGAGCTGGCTCACCCCTGTCGGCTATGCCTACCGCTTTGATGCCGATACGCCGCCAACCAATGCCTCGATCCTCTTCCGCTACCTAGGGACTGATGTGCCGCCTCTCGCCGAGGACGAACTGGCCATCTATTTCTCACCTGACAATGGTCTCACCTGGCAGCGACTATCAACCGAGATTGCAGAGGCATGGAATCTGGCGTCAGCACGCATGATTGATACCGGTATTTATGTCCTAACAGCCAGTCGTCCTATGTCACCACTCCAATTAGGCTGCAATTCGCCGATGGGATACCCTATGCAAACCGTCCGCCCTATCGCCGAAGCCCTGGCTTCGCTGAACGAAGCCTACTCTTCTATTCATCTGGAAGACCCGACTGCACCGAGCGGGTGGCAGCTTTACGATGCAACCGTAAAGCCACCCTTTACACAAATAGTCAATACACTCAAATCAACACACTTAGGCGATGCTTATCGTATCTTCGCTACCAAACCAATCACTCCCTATCTACCCGTCGACTTAGAAGGTAGCAATACCATACAGGCTAGCAGCATACGAATGCAGGGCCGTGTCGTTGTACCACCGGCTACCTACTACGGTTGGATCACGCCTACAGTAGGCTTTACTCCAACGGTCAGTACGCCGGTTACTGCTGAAATCAATGGCGCCGTCTATGGGACAACAACGATTGTAGAGTTAGAGGGTAAGCTGGCCTATGTACTAATGGTCAAGCACGAATTGATCCATCAGTGTGGTACCAGCAGCCATCGGATAACCTTCCGTGTTGGCTCTCAGATCATGGACCATGACCACGTCTGGGACAATAGTCAAGCATGGCTCCACTCATTGTCAGTGCCTGCTACACCGCCCCCATTTACGCCAACACCTACGCCAACTTCAACCCCAACACCAGCACCGACTTTGGAACCGAAGCCAACTTCAACCCCAACGCCGACATCTACATTCACACCGACACCTACGCCGACTTCAACGCCAACACCGACTTTGGAGCCGGAGCCAACTTCAACCCCAACGCCAACACCGACTTTGTCAGATGGAGTCAATCCAGTGGGTACGATAGAGCCTACTATGACAATAGAGCCCCCTATACAAAAACAAATTTGGCTACCTTTTGTGGCAAACCGGTAGTCAGAGTTGTCACTGGCTTTATTGTCTCAAAGGACTTTCAGGGCGCTTGAAGCGTATGGATAGTAAAAAACTATGGACTTCCAGTCCCTTAGCTTTCCTACCCGTGGTTCAACCCACGGGTGGGTGCTTATGAATGCTAAGAAAATAATTGGTCATAGACACTAAGAGTAACGCTACTTACACTTTGGACAATGGAACAGGGGCTTACAGGGATGTTACTGTTTCCACAACTGATGGACAAAACAAATAAGAAGTCATACGATGGGGAGAAGGCATTCTCTAACACCCGTTCGCATGAGAGAATGCTGCGCCATGCATGGCGACTCCACGTTTGTCTATGAGCTAGTTGTCCTTCTGGTTGGTTAGGACGATAAAGGCAATGGTGAGAATCAAACTGCCGCACATCCAATCGCCAAAAAAATAGGATCCTGTGTTCGTCCCAGTATCATTGCCCACGCACTCCCCAATGCCAGAAGGAAGCCAATCCAATTTGTCCATATGATTTCATACAAAATCTGTACAAATCAGTAGGTGTTTCCGCGCCCCAACTCTGAGATACTCTACACCGTTCATAGTGTTCGGTCTAAGTGCTTATCCGAAAAGTTCTGTGGCGATACATTCTTGCTCGAGAGGTCGGTCGGACTCACAACCATTTTTCAGATAGGTTCTAACTCGAACACAGGTCAAAAAGAATATTCGCTCATCTCCCAATTGTGTGCTGACAACAATTATTCTCTGAGCTACAAGGCGCCCTGTACACATTTGGGAGATGAGTCAAGAGTATTTTGAAGTCACCCCTCATCGCATTGAAAAGAACCGTTTGGACAACAAGATTCGCGTAGCTCAAAGCGAATTTTGTGTTTTTGACTTTTATAATCGCCTGTTCGTGATTAAGGAATCCATCATGAATCATTACACGATTTGTCAACAACTCTTCAGATCGCATCATCTGCTAATGAGGGTTGGACAGTTTGTTATTCTCTCCTCCATTATCTGCTTGTTGATCGTCACGTCTCCGAGAACTCAGGCTCAAGTAGGTGATACATCTTCATTTTTTCCACCAATTCCTATCGGTTACGATCCCGACAATAGAACCACAAGTAGCATAGCGTGGGGAGATGTGGACAATGATGGTGATCTCGATCTCGCCGTCGGGAATTGGAACGAGATAAACGAGCTCTATCTGAACGAAGAAGGGACGCTCTATCTCGACACGACATGGCAACCAGAGTCGGACTATACAAAGAGCGTGGCGTGGGGAGATATGGATAATGATGGTGACCTCGATCTCGCCGTTGGGAACTATGGTGTCAACAAGCTCTATCTGAACCAAGCAGGAACACTGATGCTCGATCCAGCTTGGCAACCAGAGTCGAACCGTACAAAAAGTCTAGCGTGGGGAGATGTGGACAACGATGGTGATCTCGATCTCGCCGTCGGGAACGACGATGATGTCAACAAGCTCTATCTGAACCAGGGAGGAACACTCGTACTTGATACCAGATGGCAGCCAGAATTGGACGATACATGGAGTATAGCGTGGGGAGATGTAGATACTGATGCCGATCTCGACCTAATCGTCGGCAACAATGGCGTTAACAAACTCTATCTGAATCAGGAGGGAAAACTCACACTCGACACTTCATGGCAACCAGAATCTGACTATACAGAGAGTGTGGCATGGGGAGATGTGGACAACGATGGTGACCTCGACCTCGCTGTTGGCAATGATGATGATGTCAACAAGCTCTATCTGAACCAGAGAGGAACGCTCATACTGAATACCAGATGGCAGCCAGGGGTGGACAGGACAATGAGCGTGGCGTGGGGCGATGTGGACAACGATGGCGATCTTGATCTTGCTGTCGGCATTTCTAATGGTGTCAATAAACTCTATTTGAACCAAGAGGGGACGCTCACACCCGACACAACTTGGCAGTCAGAATCAGAGAGTACAATGAGTGTGGCGTGGGGCGATGTGGACAACGATGGCGACCTCGATCTTGCCGTTGGCAACGGTCGCGACGTCAACAAGCTCTATCTAAATAAAGGGAAAACACTTACACTCGATACCTCATGGCAGCCAGAAACAGAAAATACAATGAGCGTGGCGTGGGGCGATGTGGACAACGATGGCGATCTTGATCTTGCTGTCGGCAACTATGGCGACGCCAACAAGCTCTACCTAAACCGAAGCGGAACGCTTACACTCGATACCTCATGGCGGCCAATATCAGATACAACCGAGAGCGTGGCGTGGGGCGATGTGGACAACGATGGCGATCTTGATCTCGCTGTCGGCAACCATGGCGACGCCAACAAGCTCTACCTAAATCGAAGCGGAACGCTTATACTCGACACCTCATGGCAGCCAGAATCGGATGATACATGGAGTGTAGCGTGGGGAGATGTGGACAACGATGGCGACCTCGACCTTGCTGTTGGCAACGATGGCATCAACAAGCTCTACCTGAATCAGGAGGGAAGGCTCACGCACGACACCTCATGGCAACCGAAGTCTGACTATACGATAAGCGTAGCGTGGGGAGATGTGGACGACGACGGCGACCTCGACCTTGTCGTTGGTAACGGTCGCGACGTCAACAAGCTTTATCTGAACCAGGGAGGGACGCTTACACTCGACACCTCGTGGCGACCAACACCAGGCTATACAAGAAGTGTAGCGTGGGGAGATGTGGATAATGATGGCGACCTCGACCTCGCTGTTGGTAATTGGGGTGGTATAAACAAGCTTTATTTGAACCAAGGAGGGACACTCACACTCAACAGAGCGTGGGAGCCAGAATCAGACGCTACAACGCTCGTGGCGTGGGGAGATGTGGACAACGATGGTGACCTCGACCTCGCTGTCGGGAACACTGGTGCCAATAAGCTCTATCTAAATGAAGGAGGCGAACTTCAGTCCGACATCTCATGGCAGCCAGTGTGGGAGAACACAACGAGCATGGCGTGGGGGGATGTAGACAATGATGGCGATCTTGACCTCGCTGTCGGTATCTCTAGCGGCGTCAACAAGCTCTATCTGAATCGCTACTGGCGCAACCAGAACAGTACAAATCTGTCCATCCAACTGAAACCTCCTCATCAAGAAGACAATCGCCGTATTCGTTTTCCCTACACCGTCAAAAGCCGCATGGGGTTACCTCTGCGCAGATTGAATGTTGCGTATACGATCGATGGATATACAGATTGGCAAGCAGCCATTGCTACCACAGATACGATTACGACTATGGTTTCTACAGGCATCCTATCCGGGACCATCCCGTTGATGAATCGAGTACAAACGGCAGCCATCGCTCACTCTTCTCCATCACTGAAAGAACAGTTCTTTCTTCCATTCATCAAGACCTCTGGAACGGATGCATCTGCATCCAGTCTGACCAGAGCAGTGAACCGATTGAGAGTCAACCCAACTGTGGGAGAGCATGAATATGATTGGGATCTGGCACGAACGGGTCTGGTTGGAAACTTGGACCAGGTGATTGTGCGCTTTACGGCCTATCCTGCCTGTCTGAATAGCTGCCAATATGCCAAAGATGTAGCATATACAGCGCCATTGCGCGTACGGGGCATGACGGTGCGGGTTATGCAGCAGACTGACTCTGGTCTTGTGCCAGGTGCAAACGCCATCATCCATCGGGCACCAGCAGGCACAGACCAATTCGCTCCATTGATCAACGATTCTGGAGAACCGCTGCGCACTAATCGCGCCGGCTATCTGATCGGCCATCCACAGATTTTTACTGGCGATCGATTGGTTGCCTTGTTATCCGTTAAGAAACGGGACGAACTCACCACTTCCCCATCGATTAGCCAGACAAACGTCTACACCCACTATTATCATACCAGTGCGCCCATCACGAATGAGGGACAGCTAGACTCGCAAGAAATCCGCTTCTTCCAAGACCAAACCTTGACGGTCTCTGCCAACAATCAACTGCTGCTCTTCAATCTGCGAGTCGGATTGGAGTGGGATGCACGCCATGATACTGTTTTCCAGGACCAACTAAGACGCGATCTACAACGTACATCGGAGATTCTTTATGATCTGACCAACGGGCAAGCAGCATTGGGGTCTATCGACATATTTCACGACAAAGGATTTTGGAACCAGGTTGACGTCGCCGTCACGGCTCGCAACACCCAGCGTCCCAGTGCCGTTTTAGGGGGGTGGGTCCAAACTCCCACCCAAGAAGTAGATGTGGATGGCCGGCCGATAGTCTATCTGCCAGGACAGATACGGATGCCGCCGCGCTATACAAAGTATGGGGACAAGTCACAGTCGGCTGACAATGATGACTGGGCACAGGTGTTGGCTCGCGAGTTGGGTCATTATCTGTTCCGTCTGCTTGACAACTACCTGGGCATAAAAAATGATGCAGTGACGATCATCGACTGTCCAGGTAGCATGATGACCAATCCTTTCCTGCCAGAATACAGTGAGTTTCTCAGTAGTGAGCAGTGGACACAAGAGGTCGGGTGTCAAAACAGCCTGGCCGCGCTTAAGCTCAGCCGCTCAGATTGGGAAGGGATTGAGGCGGCGGTGCCGATTTTGCGCAACAGAGGAGAGAATCCAGGTCCGCAACACCTGGTCTTGCCTGTCACAAAGATCCGCTTCTGGAACCCAACATGGGCACCGAACACGGTCAAAGAGATGCAGTTCCTCCTCAAAGACGCAGATGGCACCCTTCTTCGCCTGCCGGTGAGTACCGGACAAGCTTACCTGCTCACCAAACGTTCAGCACCGGACGCAACAGATCGGTCCCAGGATGAACGCGAGATTGAATATTTAGTCGATTTAGGGCGCCCTCAGGGGGATAATCTTCTGGCCCAAGGTGCTTCCGTCGGAGATCGGCTCTGTGTCTTCGATACCAGTAGGAAGACGCTGCGCAGTGGCTGTACGACTGTGGATGAACAAACTAGAACGCTTGAACTGACTGGGGTTCAAGACTGGCATCCCAATGTACAGGTAACGAGCGTCAACACAAGAACTGTCGAAGTTGTTGTGACAGGAATCGCAGAAGAGCAACTTCAGATACAACTCTATCCCGCAGTAGGTACGGCGTCGACACCAGTAGACATGACCAAGACAGACGGCACCTTCAGCGCTACTGTTATAGCCAGCCAAGGAGCCTACTACGGTCACGTCCGCATCTGTGCTCCGGCTTGTCTCATGAGGTCAGATGGTGGTGAGGTTCGAGAATTTATCGTCGAGTTCGCCAACAAATTTGATTGGGATGGGCAAGCCTTTGATTGGAATAGCCCAATGTTTAACTGGGAAGAAAAGGCTTTTGATCGCACTAATCAAGCTTTTGACTGGGCGGCACCCGCTCTTGGCTGGGGTGCTCAGGGCTTTGCCTGGGGCGTACCGGTTATGTCGTCTGATGGACAAGTTCAGGTGATTCCACTCGAAAACACCTTTGACATCAATACACATTATCTTCTACAGAGGATCGATTTCTTATCGACACTTCCTCATTGGCTCACCCCAGTTGGTCATGCCTATCGCATTGATGCCGATATGCCACCAACCAATGCCTCGATCCTTTTCCGCTACCTGGAGAGTGATGTGCCACCTCGCTCCGAGGACGAGCTGGCCATCTATTTCTCACCCGACAATGGTCTCACCTGGCAGCGGCTATCGACCAAGGTAGCCAAGGTGTGGAATTTGGCACTAACGCGCATGGGTGGCACCGGCATCTATGTGCTAACCACTAGTCAACCCATGTCACCACTCCAACCCGGTTGCAACTTGCCGATGGGATATCCTATGCAAACCAATCGCCCCATCGGCGAGGCCCTGGCCTCACTGGATGGGGCCTACACCTCTGTTTACTTGGAAGACCCAACGGCACCGAGTGGTTGGCGGCTTTATGATACGACAGTAAGATCAGCTTTTACACAGATAGTCAACACCCTCACATCGACGCGCTTGGGAGATGCCTATCGCATCTTCGCCACCGAACCGATTATCCCCTATCTACCCATCGATTCAGAGGGTGACATTACCATCCAGGCGGGCAGTCTCCAGATGCAGGACCATGTCATTGTACCCCCTGCTACCTACTATGGTTGGATTACGCCTACAGCATATTTTACCCCAACGGTCGGTATGCAGGTCACTGCTGAAATGAATGGTACTGTCTATGCCACAACAACTATTGTGGAATTAGAGGGCAAGCTAGCCTACGTATTAATGGTCAAGCCCGAATTCATCCACCAGTGTGGCACTAGCAACCATCAGATAATCTTTCGCGTTGGCCCTTGGGTTATGAGCCACAATCGCACTTGGGACAACCGCCAGGCATGGTTCCACTCATTGTCTATATCTTCTTCTATTCCTCTCATCCCCTCGACACCAACGCCAACCCCGACTTCTATACAGATGGTACCATCAACACCAACCCCGATTGCCACAACTCCAGATTTGATCAACCCCTCCATACAGAAGCGAATGTGGCTACCTTTCATGGTGAAACGGTAGCACATTTGTAATCGGCTTCATTCACTCGTTCAACTTTTTGCTACAGCACATGCGGAGTATGAAAGGGGGGGTATGGATGAACCAAGACAACGGTTAGCTGACCATTATATTCAGCTCGTGGAGGAACAGAGTACCTATCCATTTCGTGGTCTTCAGCAGGATTTTGGACATATCTTGCGTTCCTTAACATGGCTAGCCCAACAGGGAAAGTGGACGCTCTATCGCAAAACCGTCAATAACCTAACCAACATCCAATTGGGTTTAGCTGGATTTCTGGATAGTCGTGGTCACTGGTCAATGGCCATTGAGTTGCTTCATCACTGCTTGCAAGATGAAGCACTCACTGCCAATCCACAAAAGGTGGCCGAGATTTATCTGAAGCTGGCGCTCTTTTATGAGCGTCAGGGCAAACAGGTAGAGGCATCAGCTCACCTTGGACTAGCAGAGAAAGCCATACCCTCTTCCCCCACAAATCCAACAGAGCATCGGTTTTGGGCCTATTGTTATCAATTGCGCTCTCGCCTCAATCCAATTGACGCATTGATGTGGAGCCAGAAAGCTCTAGTACTACTGTGCAGCAATATATTGTGAAACACAAAGGAAATTCGTTATATTTCTGGGCATATTGCTAACAAAACGCAAACAGAATGCAAAGGAAAAATGAGATAGACTGAAGAGCCAATAAAATGAAGCAGTCTTCGATGAAAGGAAATCAAGATGAAACTTGCTCAAGCAGTCAATCAATATGACTACAGCCAACTGGAAAGCCCGCCGCTGCTGGAACTGACAGAAGAGCAACTGGCGGCACTGGCCGACCAACTCCAGGAGTATCATGCCATATATAGTCCATACTTCAGCCATGTGGCTCAGAGAGCATGCGTACCACTACATGCGAGGCTTGTTAGACCCCGAAATCAAACGCAAATCGGCCGAGAACATCGCGCTGGCGACAGTAGGAGAATCGGGTGTACGCCCCCTGCAAAGCTTTGTGGGTCAGAGCCGCTGGAGCGGTGAAGCGATGCTGGCGGAACATACTCGACAGACAGGTGAGTTGTTGGGAGACGCAAATGGCGTCTTACTCCTGGATGGGAGCGACATTCCCAAGCAAGGAGAAGAGTCAGTGGGCGTCAAGCGGCAGCGGTGTGGCGAACTGGGCAAGATCGCCAACTGTCAAGCCGGAGTCTTCCTGGGATATAATAGCTCTCATGGCTATACCTTACTGAACTGTCGGTTGTATATCCCCCAAGAATGGTTTAGTGATGAGTATGCAGAGAAGCGGTACAAAACCGGTCTTCCCACTGACCTGACCTTCCAAACAAAAAATGAATTGGCTTGGTCCATGATTGAGCAGACGCACGCCCTGGGTGCGTTGCCCATCCGCTGGATCACTATGGATGAAGCCTTTGGCAAAGATACTCATCTGCTTGACTGCATTGATGGCCAAACCGCTTACAGCTACTTTGCTGAAGTGCCCAAAGAGACTCGTGTCTGGACCTCCAGCCCCCAGACCTATCTGCCCGCATCATCTGGATGCGGGCGCAAGCTCAAGCTCCGCGTCCGGCCTGGTGAACCTACGCCTCTCACCGTTGCTCAACTCGCTGACACCTTCCAGGAGCATGAGTGGCAACAGCATGTTCTCAAAGAGGGCTCCAAGGGCTTCATCGTTGCTTCCATTGCTTGTCGCCGCATTGTCTCTGTCCGCAATGGGCTCCCCGGTTCTGCTCTCTGGCTCATCGTCCGCCGCAATCCCGATTGCTCTCTGCAATACTTTCTCTCCAATGCACCCCTTGAGACTTCCTTGGATGACTTCGCCACTGTTTCTGCTTTGCGTTGGCCCATTGAAACCATTTTTGAACAAGCCAAGCAGTTTCTCGGACTCAACGAATATGAAACTCGCAGTTGGCTCGGTTGGCATCATCATATGACCTTAGTCATTTTGGCCTTTGGTTTCTTGGCTCGTTCTCAGTTTTTCCTCAAATATGATGCCCCCGCTCTCACTTTGCCACAGGTTGTTGAACTTCTCCATGCCGTTCTGCCTAAACCTGTCTTGACACTCGCTGAGACTATCGAGCGCCTTCGCTACAAGCAACGTCGTCTTGCTTCCGCTAAACGCTCGCATTATCTTGTGCAAAAATCGAACATTATCGAGCCTTTACTTGATGCACAGTAGTACTAGAGCAGATTCAGCAGGACGAAACAGCTGGAGCCAGCGATGAGAAAGGCTACTTTCTGATTTGGCATGGTTCAGTTTTAGGACGACAAGGAATGCGGGATCCAGCCAAAGAGACCACTCAACAGGGACTAGAGCTATTGCCATCAGAAGCAAACGCCGCTCGCATCAATGGCCTGAATGTATTGGGTAATTTACATGAACTGTCAGGCGATTCTCACTCTGCCATCACAAGCTGGCAACAAGCCATGACCTCAGCCAAAGCCGTTGGCGACCTGCGGTGGGAAGGGATGCTCTGGGCGAATAATCGGTGCAACAGAAAGTCGTTGTGGTCGATTGCAGGATGCGATTGTGAACAAGCAGGCGGCTTTGGAACGCTACCGTGCCGTGGGTTTCCTCAGTGGACAGATCTTGACATTAAGCAATCTGGCGGCAGATTACACCCAGCTGTTGGACTTTGATAAAGCCCGGATTCACTTGACGGAGGCGGAATCATTGGCTCGACAGAATGGACTGTTGTCAGAACTGCAATGGGTGTTATTCAATAAAACCCAACTCATGCTTGAGCGGAGCGACCCAGTGCAGCTGATTGAATCCGTATACAACGAAGCCGCTCAGCTTCAAGAGCAACTCCAAGAGAAACACCAGGAAATTATCTACAAACGACTGGCGGCTGAGTTGGCTCTACAACGCCAGCAATCGGATGAAGCTTTCACTCTGGCTGCGGATTTGATCAAAATCGCCGAGAACGAACAGGTAGAGGATGGTCTGGCTTACCGACTCTTAGGCAAGATACAGAACTACCTGGGAAACCCTGATGCCGCCCAAGATGCCTACCGGCAAAGTGAATCACGCTTTGCCGAGACAAATTCTTTCGAAGCAGCTCGTACACAATATGCTCTGGGAAAATGCCTGTTCCATGAGCAACTATTCGACCAAGCTGAGAGCACTCTCGCAAGCGCTCATAAGACCTTTCTTGAACTGAACTGTTCAAATCATGTCACATTGGTCGAGCAGCTGCAAACCAACATCCATCAATCGAAATCTGCCTCTTAAACATACAAAGAACTGCTTAAAACAACTATCTCCTTCGATTTCATACAAATACTATACAAATTGATAGATGTTTCTAATCTCCATTTATGAAATACTCTGAGTCAATAAACTATTCGGTCTATCTTGATCCGTGAAGCAGGAGTAGACCTCCTGCTTCACGAGTGAATATCTCAACCACTCCTTATCAATTTATAACAAAAAAACTGAGCGTTTCACGAACCGATCGCTCAAGGAGCAAATCATGTCTGAAAAGACAACAAAACGATCGATTGTACCCTTTGAAGATAAAAGCGCGAATCAGACAGATATTGTTACGAGTCTCCCTGTCTCACAACGCATCAAAACCAAAGCTTCAGCACCAACAACAGATGATAAAACTGCGCATGAACAGCCACCCTTGTTGGGCAAAATTGGCCACGCGAGCCCTAACTCCAATGACCAGAATGCAATTGACCTACATCCTGAAGATCAATTTGACCTGCATGGTGATATCTCTGAAGAAGAGTACCGTGCCTATTGGGCTGGTTATCGGAAGGCGCGGGAACAAATGTATCGCTATCGGAATAGTGAAAGAATATATATCCCAGTACCGGTACCTTTTTCTGGCCTATATTCATCTTGGCGACCGATTCTCTAATTCTCTAGTTGTCTTTTTACTACAACGAGATACCCACTGTATACGGACACAAGCAACGTTTCAGTCTTGCTTTATTCAGAAATATTTTGAACCACCAACGCCATACCCCGCCCCAACTCCAAACCCAGCGCATACCGTTCAATCATCTGATTCGCTCTTTCCAGATGCGTCGCATAGCGCCCTGCTTCGTTGACAATCACCTGGTCCTCGTTGACCTCAATCGACCAGTCAACCAGGGCCGGGTCGATGCGTAGGTGCCGGCAGATAGCGTTGTGCGCCCGCCGGCGTTCGCTGCCGGGTGCACCGACTCGTTCCGTGAGGTCGGCTTCTGCTTGTTTCTGATAGTCAAGTTTCGTTTGCTGTTGACGTGTGGCTTCTGCCTGCCATTGACGCTCTTGTTCGGCGAGTTCTGCTTTCCATCGAGCCAGTTTCTCTGCATAGACCGGATGCGTGCGCAGGTAGAGGTCGGATTGCTTATCTTGCTCGCTCAGAGAGGGTGCGTTCCAACGCTGGGCGACTCGGTTAAAGAGTGCGCCGGGTCCGCTGACTTTGCCCACTTCCAGATCCTTCAAATAGGCAAAAACCTGACGCTCAAGCCACTCGGGGCTATGTTCAACCACCCACTGCGCAGCCACTTGCTCCCCAATCGCCACATCCGAATCAATCAATAACGCCAAACAACTTGCCTCTGGATCATCCGCAGCCTCTTGCTTCAAATCAACAACCGATTCTTCAACGTCCAAGTCACTGCCCATACATTGATTTGCGAACTCACTTTCTCTTAACTCATGCTCTTTTTCCACAAATCCGCTACTCAGTCCGTTGTTTGGTTTGCTTTTTGGTTCTTCTACATGTTTGTTCATTTCTTCTATAGAAGGAGTAGGATCAAACAAACAAACATATGTAGGCTCCGCCGCGCGTGGATGATCGATAGTCGCGCGTGAACGCGCGGGTTCCGATCGTCCATGATCGATTTCGGGCTGACAATCGGTTTCCGGAGAGATTTCCTTTCCTTCCCCAAGCGCTGGACGGAGAACTGTCGCGCGTGGATGATCGATAGTCGCGCGTCCATGATCGCTCTCTATCCTCGGGCTTTGCTCGACCATGGCCAGAACGCTCGGTGGCGTCATGGCTGGCGTTTCGACAGCAGTCTTGCTCTCCAACCAGATGCGGAAGGTGATATAAACATGGCCATTGGCTGAGTAGTGGATGATGCCGCGCTGTTTGAGAACGCCCAGATGGTAGCGGATGCGCCCTTGGCTCAACTCAAGGAGGTCGGTGAGTTCATCCCACGTAAAGGTGATGTGGCCATTGTCTGGATGGGCGCGACTGAGCAGGCGATGGGCCACCCGTTCGGTGGATGGAGGCAACTGCGCAGCCATAATTTGGCTGGTCGCTGCCTGGTTCCGGACATATGTAAAGGGTTCGATCAAATTGTTAACATTTGGGAAGGTGCTATTTTGGGTGATGTGTGGTATACTAAGCACGGGTATATCCTTTCGGCAAATGGTGACCCATTCCCGCCTGTTGGCAGCAGGCGGGCTTTCTTTTCATGGGTTCGTTTGTTGATTGGGTATTTGTTATAATAAAAGCGCACGGCAACCAATCTAGTCGCCCGTGTGCTTTGTCGTTAAATAACTGTTGTGTTCATTACTTGACACCAGAATGATGCTGGTGTCAAGTAATGAACACAACAGTTATTTTGACAGAAGCGCTCTTTAGGTTACCAGGCCATCCAGGGCGCTTTTGTTATTGGTCAACTGGATTGTAGCACAGTTAACCTGTAATGCCAATCCTGTGGTACGCCCAATGGACAGAATCATTGAGTTGTGCGCGCGAATCGATCAAATGTTTGTGAAACACGCATGCCAACAGCGACCGTTTCACAAACGGATTTTAAGCACCAAACATCGTTATCCTGGGGCAAGCTGCTTCCCTCGACAAAAAAATCCGCGTTTATCTGCGTCAATCCGTGTCCATTCACAATCGCTCAATGATGTTGTTTATGAGTCTTTCTCCGACTTGGGTACCCATTCCAAATCGTGATCCATCCTGCATCCTTGCGACGCTAGTATGATCAAGTGATCACCGCTGGCTGCAGCATAGGCCGACGCCAGTTCTTGAATGAGCGCTGGCAACTCTTCTATGTGAACGCACATCTCTTCATCCGTAAATTGCCGAAACATGCGCACAGAACGTGTTTTGATGTGGATGCCCCACCGTTTTTGGTTCATCTTCCCCCTACTGGACTCTTTGAGCCATTGACCTGAATTTTGCTCTGTTCTCTCTGAACGTACGTACGTCAGGGACGTCAGATGGGACGTCAGTATGTACGTCGCGATGGCGTGCGTCATGCGTGTTGCGTGGTACCAGTAGACGAACCGATTGGGTCGCAAGATTTTATCCGCGCAAATCAGTCGCGTGTGCAGCAACATCCGCCTTGCATCCGCTGACCCATCCGCTTAATCTGTTGCCTAATCCGCTCAATCCGTTCCTTAGCTAGACTTTGTAAGTTTTAAGCACCATAAAAAGTTAATAACAGACAGCAGAAAGTAAGGTGTTCACCTGAGAGGGAGAGAATAAACGAAGATCAGGTGAAAAGTGAGATGTCTGGAAAAGGAAATGGCACCATAAGCGGCGGCGAACCAGAGAGAGGAGGTCATGGAAGGTGGCGTGAGTCTTGTGATACCAAGCAGCTTGAGGCAAAGGGATAGAGCCATCAGGAGAGAAGGCATGAGCCATCAAGATGACAAGGCTGAAAAGACCAAAGAGAGCAGGAGTAGTCCTCTCAATGGCCAAGTCACTCCACTGGCGCTGAGTTTCGACACCGAGGTGAGCTCTGGCTTCCTCGAAAGAGACTTCAATGGACCAACGTTTGACGAAATCAGCGATGATGTGGGGGGCAGCCTGATGAATATCGGTGGAGAAGTAAGCGACGGTCTCAGCTTGGCCTTTGGGATCGCGGACTAAAACCCAGCGCAGAAGGAGCGGAGTTGTGCCGGTAGAGTACCAAAAGGCAATACCAGTGGCCCAGTCGACGACTTCAGATTCTCCCCCATACCAGTCAATGCGGCAGCGGTGCCAACAGGTGGTTTTGAAGAGGGCAACATCTTCCAGCTTGGGCAGTCGCTGCCCAACGACAGGAGGACGACCAGGTCGTTTTGTGCCGTCAGGTTTCAAACGGGAGGGTGGATAGTCAAAGAGACGCGCATCCAGGCGCAGAGGCGCAATCAAGGTGACTCCTTGGGATTGACAGCACAAGCCCAACTCGATCACACTGTAAGCCCCATCGCCGATGAGCTTGATTTCTCGACCTGGCAAAGCTCGACGCAGCCAGGCCACCACCTGCATGGTTCGTTTCGCCACTGTTCGGTGGCGCTGGTTGAGCGTTTCGCTGACTTTCGGTGTTGTGAGTAAGACGCTCAGAAAGGGCATTGACCAGTAGAGGTCACTCCACGGCAACTTGACCACCACACAGAAGACCAGCCACCGCAATCCGCTCGTGCTTACGCTCATCTTCCGGCCTGACGCCAGGCTATCTCGCCAGTGTCCTCGTTTGCTGATCTTGGGACCCCAGCGCCTTTCTAGCGTCTCGTCTACCGTTATCTCGACTGGCGCTCCCATGACCACAAACGTATCCACAATCAAGTGCAGTAAGATATAGCTCAACATCAATCCATCCCACTTCGCTCGATTCAGCACATGGTGATACTTGGACCAGTCTCCCTCTTGCTCCAATCCCATCACTCTCAACGCCGCTGTCACCGTTCGTCTTCCCTTCGTTAACACCGTCCCTATCACCAAGACCAGTGCCTTTTGGTACGTCGGTTCTGTGAAGACTGGGCGAAAGCTCTCGAACAACGGGATTATTTCTGCTGGAAGGAACATTGGGCTCTCCTCTCTTTGATAGTTGTTTTCTCACTCCTATCTTACATCAGCTTCCCTTTTGTTCCTTCTTTATTAACTTTTTAATGTGCCCAAATTGTACAAAGTCGAGCTAAGAAGGTGTTTTAAAAGTATTGGGCAAGAGAATTAAAGAGCGAGAGCCGGGTCGTTGCTGAGGCGACGGAGCATGATATGGACCATAGCGGCATAAATCATGGCTTCGCTGTTGCGAGGCAAGACTTCATAGTCCTTGCTAAGCCGCCGATAGTTGCCGAGCCAAGCAAAGGTGCGCTCAACGACCCATCGACGGGGCAAGAGGACAAAGCCTTGAGCGTCATCAGAACGCGTGACGACTTGGAAAAGCCAACCAGCAAGGTTGAAGACCCAGTCGATCATGGGTTGACCGGAGTAACCGCCATCGGCCCAGATGAGAGCGAGTTGTTGGAAGCCCTTCTGCTTGAGACGCTTCAGGAGAGATTTGGCTCCATCTCGCTCTTGAATGCTAGCTTTGTGGACATGAACAAGGAGGAGCAAGCCCATGACGTCAACCAGAATGTGACGCTTGCGTCCGGTGACCTTCTTGGCGCTGTCATAGCCTCGTTCACCCGCAACCGAAGTCGTTTTGACACTTTGGCTATCCAGGATGGCAGCACTCGGTTCGGTTTCTCGTCCAGCCAGGATGCGGACCGCTTCCCGCAAGGCATCATTCATCTTTTCCCAGATGCCTGCCTTGCTCCAGCGGTTGAAGTAGCCATAGACCGTCGACCAGGGCGGCAGGTCGTGTGGTATCATGCGCCAGGCGTTGCCCCCTCGCAGCACATAGAAGATGCCATTAATCACCTCTCGCATATCGACGTCTCGGGGACGTCCACCCGTCTTGGCTGGTGGAATCAGTGGCTCTATTATCTGCCACTCTATCTCGTTCATATCTGTACTGTAGGCTTCTCGACTCATTTTCTCTCCTCATTCTTCTTTTTTTCAGTAGCAGCAAAAGTCGGGTACAAATTTTTCATGCAAACAGAGGGCTGCTCTAGGATTTCACCCCTTATGGTCATTTTTTGTACCCGACTTTTGCCGTAGCTGTTTTTTTTCGTTTGAGGAGTTTATTTTACTTAGCCTGTCTGGAAGTCTCATTCCTTTTCAGATCTTTTAATACACCTTCTTAATCAGTGGCAAGTGTGTCATACTGGTCCAGAATTTCGATTGCCGCTTGTACGGTTGGATAGCCTTTGATGTTGAGCTGCCAGGTCTTGTTCTGCGTGCGATAGCGCATGAGCCAACGGTATTGGGCGATCTTGTCGAGCAGTTCTTTGGCCTGGCGTTTCTCGCCATTGGACATGCTGCCCTTGTCCGTCCATGGTGCTCGCACGCCTTTCTTGAGCAAGCCATTCTCCTTGATGCGCAGATAGCTGGCTTTGTCGTCTTTCTCATAGAGCGAGGCGATAAATTCCAGCATCTGCGCCCGAACCGTGTCCAAATATGCCTGTTGCTCGCTGTCGGGGGCCAGGAGAAAGTCTGGAATCTCTAGATCCTCCGGCGACCATTGACGTACGTTGTCTGTCGTTGGTGGCTGTGAGCTGGTTGGTGCAGCTGCTGACGTTGCTTGCGCAAGAGGCTGCATTGGTGGTTGGGAGATTGGCCGACTCAGTTCCGCTGACACATGGTTGGCCAATCGGTTGCGATCGCTCTGGGGCCTGCTGTGACGCTCGACCTGCTCCACAATCGCTCGCTGGTGCTCTTGCCGCATAACCGCGTTGAAATGAGCTTGAGCGCTTCTCTGTTGCTGCTCAGCGGCGATCTGGGCCAGGCGCACGGCCCGGTCAGTGCGGATCTGTTCGCGCATGACGCGGGAGCCTTGGCTGATGCGGTGGCGCTCGATGCCTTCGGCGCTGTGCAGATGTTCCAGCCAGTGCAGAACCAGCCACCCGCCAACGGCCAACGTGCCAAAGATGGCCACGCCCTGGGCTGCATTCCACCCTGCCACCTTGCTCAGCGCTGTGGCCAAGAGCGCTAACACGGCCAGCAGATGCCAGAAGCGAATCACAAACGCCTGGGTGCGCCGGCTATACTCCTCGCTGTGGATCACGCGTTGGCTATGCGTGCCGTCATAGAGGTTGGGCAGCACCTTGCTGGTGTCTACCGTCTTTGGCGGCTCAGAAGGCTGTGGCTCGATGATCTCTACTTTGGGTACAGATCGGGTGGCGAGCGCATTGGACTCTGGTTTGGAAGATACATAGCCAGCCCTAGTCCCAGACTTGGCCGTCTGGGACTGAGCTTTCTTTGGCAGATCCAACTGAGGCCAATCCATAGACATGGTTATGACCCATCTGCGACCAAGAGAAATGATTCTGCTCCCTGGCCACTGCCCCTCGTGATCTTCAGTGCCGGCACGTGCAACAATTCTTCCGGATCGCCATCGCCGAAGAAGGTGATCACGCCAATCTCTCTACTCTCATGCGAGACACTCTCATGCGGTACTTCTTGCAGATGATTGGCCGCAGCATGGGCCAGACCCTGGACTGTGGGGAACGGCGCCGGGTCGGTGTCACGCCCAACGACTGCACCCGTTTCCAGATCGACAACAAATCCCGCGACCTCTCGGTCAACGATCTGGCCCGGTGAGAGGGCAAGCTCAATCCCCTCCTCCTGGGCAAATTCCACAAGTTCCTGGATGCGTTCTTCTCTGTTATTCAACATGGTCTTCTCCTTGAATCGAGCAATCCCCGCTCCTCGACGGAAACGAACGAATGGTTTCAGCGACAGTTGGACGTCAAATCGACCACCGCGAATCAGACTCAACGCAGAGGAGCGAAGGGGATTGCGGCTGGAAATAGAAAGCGCCGCCCGTGCAAAGTGGCACAGAGCGGCGCAAACAGAGTAGAATAGCACCGCCTGTGCCGTGCTTGGTTCAAAGCGTTCACGGCGCAGGTTTTTGCTCTGGTCGGTGGTTGCAACACCGGCCAGAGCCACTGGATATCGAGAAAATCGACTCAATGTTTACCCGAAAAGTTCTGTGACGCTCTCTTCTTGCTCAAGAAGCTCGTTGGACTCACAACCACTTTTTGGATAAGTTCTAAACTCATCGACCAGAGATGGACAATCGATGGTTGAACAATCTGACCTCGATTGTCACATCGGGAAGATGAACGATTCAGTTGTCGTGCTATTCGATAGGCCCCACCCCCTTTCAAGGCCAACTCTAAAATCATACAAAGAAACGTTTTTGGTTCAACCGGATCTCATGCCGGGGACATTGTCTGTCTACCACCTGAATTCCAAAAGAGCCACGTTTTTCTTTGCTTGTGCTTTTTCTTCTTCGTGCCCCTCCGTGGATCAAAAAAGCCGCCCAACGGTTCAACCGTGTGCGGCATCTGTGCAGTTCGTAGGAGGAAAAATATCACAAAAGGTACAACGCGCGTGATAAAATCCTCTTAGCCTGCCGGTGGTTGTCGCACCGGTTGGTCAGCCTCTGGTTGGTGTTCCACCACCGGCCAGGGGCGTTGATCTATATGCAATTGTTTCTATTCAAACACATTTTTCGGTTTTAGGCAAACGGACCTTAGTCCTCGATTTTTCTGATCACGTCGATCAGAATCTCGTTATGTTCGTGGATCAGCTGATATTCGATGTGGTAACCGTCTTCATCCCAGTGATAGAGATTGGGATAGACTTCCAGTGCGCCCGGTGCAATGCCAGACTCAATCTCTTGCAGGCCCAGGATTTTGGCAGCCAAAGGATGTTTGCGTGTGATGAAAAAGACAACCGTGTCCTGATCGGCACTATGAGGGATGAACAGCTTCCAATATTTCACCTGTGCCTACCTCTTCCGTTGCCACGAGTTCGTCTATGTCTTTGCCCTTCTTGCCACTACGCTCTCGCTCCAAAGCCCACTGATAATTGGCCAGCGCTTGCTGCATGGCGTTCCAACGGTCCGCAGAGATCACAAACACAGCTGATTTGCCATACTTCTCCACGCTGTAAATTTGGTCCTGATATTGGGCCCTGTCGATTATCTCACGCCAATTGGTGCGGGCCTCATTGCTATTCAGCGATATGATGTTCATTTACGCTCCTTTTTTACGAACGGTTCGAACCTGTCATTTCTTACAACTCTATCGTAGTTACAGCGAGGCTGTCAAGTGACGGTTGTGTTAACCATTGGAGATCCAAAAGAACCACGAACCTTATTCTTCGTTCAAATATCAATTTTCAGGTCAATCTATTTAAGCATCACCTTATTCGTTCTATTGAGACTAAATACAAAATTCTCGCATCAACGATCCGCTCATATAATACTTTGTGCCCCGCTGTCTCCCAGATATAAACATCCAATATCGTCTGTGTCGCCCCTTCGCGTGGAACGCCGTCTTCTAGCTCAGTAATCTCCAGAAGATTATCTACAAGCGTAAGACCTTCCTGCTTGATCAATTCGTCAATGTACTCCTTATAGACATCTGGAATTTCCCATTCCCAGTAGATCATGCTGGCATTCTCGCAGCCTCTATCATGTCGGTTAGCTTATGGACCTTCTGCCCTTTGCGTTCGACCGCCAAGGCGTTCCTGAGCATTGCGACCGCTTTTCGCAACTCGTCCATCTCTTGCGCGATAGCGTCCCACTCCTTGACAGATACCAGAACACCGGCACCGTGCCCCTTGTGGGTCAGCAGATAAGGCTCTGTCTCAATCGCTGCAATCACTTCAGATTGACGTTTTCTCAATTCACTAACTGGCATTGTCGGCATCGTTTTTCGCATATACTGACTCCTCCTGTGAGTAGCGTTTAATGTAATGTAAATGCTACCATGTTCAACCACAAAAGTCAATCCTTTGAATCAGCCTGTATGTCCTCTACTCTATTTTTTCGATTGATGGCCTGTACCTCGGGCGAAGTCCGAGAAGTCGAAGTGACGCGCATCGTCGAGGCTACGTCTGAATCAGCGGCGATCATCTTTTGTGATTCAGTGATATGGTTGTCCCCTCTAGCCAAATCATGCTATACTGGTTGGTATGTTTGCCAAACTCGAGGGTTACTTCTTTACGCCACAGATCTTGTTGTACGCCCTGGCCTATCGGATACTGGGTAAGCCTTGCTCCTATAAACTCGGCTCCAACAAAATCCGTTCTCTCGAAGAACGGACGCCGCATGAACACGCGTTTATTCTCATGTTCCCGCCGATTGTGTTGGGCGTGCCCGGGCTAATTCTTTGCTTTCTCTGGATCTACACAGCGAGAGGCACTGACTTTGGCGGGGATCTGTCCGTTTACCCTTTTATCGCTCCGCTCTGGCATCAGGCGCTTTACGTCGTGGGCATGGGGTTGGTCGGGTATGCAACTCTGTCAACCTATATGGTTCCTTTTATCATCAAGCTATTGCGTGAAGGGCGCAAACAACAGCAAGCTCAACGCTCCAATTATCAGGGCAACCGGGATAGCCAGCAATCCAGCGGCTGACGACGGTTCATCATCTCCGCGCTCTCTTTCTCCATACAGCACCTCTGCTTCACGTGGATCACGGGTTAACCAAAGAAACCACAGTAACCCCACCATCATAGTAAGCGACCCGCATGGTACGACCCCAGCAATACCGAGACTGACGCGCAACGCAAAGCCCATGAACGCACCGCTCAACAGCCACAAAGCCGCCACGAAAAATATAACTTGAATGCCCTTCAATGAAGTGGTCCTTTTCTGTGATGGGTTGGTTCTTCGTCGGGCCCGTTTGCGATTCAGTGATATGGTTGTCCTCTCTAGCCAAATCATGCTATACTGGTTGACATGTTTGCCAAACTTGAGGGTTACTTCTTTACGCCACAGATCTTGCTGTACGCCCTGGCCTATCGGATATTGGGTAAGCCTTGCTCTTACAAACTCGGCTCCAACAAAATCCGTTCTCTCGAAGAACGGACGCCGCGTGAACACGCGTTTATCCTCTTGTTTCCGCCGATTGTGCTGGGTGTGCCTGGTTTGCTTCTTTGCTTTCTGTGGGCCTTTACGGGGGCAGAGTTCAAGAGTATACCGATGACTGGTTATTTTCTAACAGGCCCACTGTGGCATCGATCACTCTTTTTTGTTGGCATGGCATTCGTTACGTATGCCTGCGGGTCAGCGTATATGGTTCCCTTTATCATTAAGCTATTGCGTGAAGGGCGCACCCAGCAGCAAGAACAACGCACCAACTATCAGGGCAATCGGAATAGCGATAAGCAAACAGGCTGACGACGGTTCGTCATCTCCGCGCTCCCTCTCCCCGTACAGCACCGCTGCCTCACGCGGATCACGGGTTAACCAAAGAAACCACAGTAATCCCACCATCGTATTGAGCAACCCGCATGGTACAACCCCAGCAATATCGAGACTGACGCGCAACGCAAAGCCCATGAGCGCACCGCTCAACAGCCACAAAGCCGCCACGAAAAATATAACTTGAATGCCCTTCAATGAAGTGGTCCTTTTCTGTGATGGGTTGGTTCTGCTTAGAACCTATCCGAAAAGTGGTTGTGAGTTCGACCGGTTTCTCGAGCGAGAATAGATCGTCACAGAACTTTTCGGATAAGCACTTATTGTACTGGCTCATGGAAAGGCTGGTGAAATATGGGTGCGCGGAAAACTGATGAGACGGGGATTTATGATGAGGGAGAGAACCGGATGAGGAAGGAACGTTAGGCCTGGGGATTTTGTGGTGGCCGCCTCTGATCATGATATTCTCCGGTCTTTTTTGGCTGCTGATCTCGCCGATTATACGATTTATCTAAAAAGGACCGAATCATGTCCTGAACATCGTAAAAGCAAGCGCTGCTGTAAACCAAGTCAATCCCGTCAATCTGTGGATCGTTTAGAAATTAGATTGGTCTAACACTCTTACTGAGGCACCAAAACAGCATAGAGTTCATCTTGCTCAAGCCAGGCGAGATCAAAGTCACCGAGCAGCACCTTTGTGGGACCGTCCGACATTTCGGGATCGTTGAGGTAGATATACTCGTTATCCATACCAACCACAACCACTGCGTGCCCTGTACTGTAACGCCAGTAAGGCAACGGCCCTGTATTCACAGATGCGATGACAGGCCATCCATGTTGGAGCAAAGTATACAGATTCTCAAGCGTTCCATATCGACGATAGCCAACAAGGACATTCAGTTTCTCCAGTTCTTGAATGTTCGGAAATGGCGTACCGACATCAGATCTGATACCAAGTGTTTTAACGAGCTGACTGTAATCTCGCGGAGCGTTCAAATATGTCAGCACCATCTCGACACAGACCGCCAAACATTCACCGGTATTCTTTTGTCGCCGATGAGGCACGGGGATCTGGAGAGAGGATGGCGGTTGGAAGTGCATGATGGAGAGAAAATTTTAGTCCGCTGGAAGCAGCGTGAGCGGATTGCCTTCAGGTCTGCCCGGTTCATGCGTAAACTCTCTATCTTTCGCCAACCATTCATCAGAGATCGCTTCAGCTGGTTTGTAAGGGGCCATATTCGCAGCCAAATGGTCAACCCCCTTGAGAATAGCCGCTTTGATCTCCGGCGTGATGTACATCTCCCCAGTTTCTACATCTACATCCACTTCACCAGCAGCCCCCACATGTCCAATGTGCGATGCTGTAAAGATTGCGGGGACGCGCCAAACAACCTGCTCTCCAAACACAAAAGCTGGTAGCTCAGCCGTCATCATATAGCTGATCTCATCAATCAGCCATCTCTTCACCTTGCGTCGAGCCTCTTCCGCCGTGGTCTGAATCTCAACCGAGCGGTTGATATGCAGGTCAAATGTTCCTTTATCCGGAACAGTATACTGGTCAAGAACAATTGGGGTCGCCATACCATTCCCTCATCTGCAGATAACTTCGCAAACAAATCACCACAAGCAGTCTAGCACCAAACCAGAAAAAAATAAAAACGAATCCAGCATTTTGCTCACCTGCTCCAAACCGCAACGTTGCGTTTTACCCATCCACCAAAACCGCCCCTGCTTTTTCGGGGTCAAACCCATCGGGCCATATTGTATATTCGTCATATGTCGCTGCTTGCAGGTTGGCTCCCGACAGCTTCGCCTCTTGCAGGTCGGTGTCCCTTAAATCAGCCCCATACAAGTCGGTTTTCCAGAATCTCGCCCCTTTCAGATTTGCATTCCTCAAATCCGCCTTAACCAAACTCGTTTCCCATAAGTTAGCCCCTTGGAGATTTGAATCTCGCAAGTCAACGTTGATTAAACTGAGTTCAGATAAATCTACCCACTGCAGATTTGTATTCCTCAAATCTGCTTTAACCAAGCTCGTTTCCCGCAGGTTAACTCCTTGTAGGTTTGAACCCTGCAAGTCAGCATTGTCTAACTTGAGTCCAGATAAATCTCGACCCGACAAATCAAATCCTCGCAACCGAGTTTTCCCATCCCAGTTCAAGACAATCTGATATTGCTCATCACGTTTGGCTTTGCCTAGGACGATATCCCCTTGGGCTTGATACGCTGTCCCACCTTCACTTACACTTGCCACTTGGGCACCTCGACCCACTCCCACCGTACTGTCACTGATTTCACGAATCGTCGTCTGGTCGCCCTCAACTTGGTCTCTACCAACCTTATCTCCATCTACCTTATCACCCGTAAAAAAGTCACCACTGGTCTCGACATTGCCTGTCACCTGCATTTGTTCAACATCCCGTCCAGCAATGGTGGAGTCATGAATACCGCCATCAACGGTGCCGATGGTAACAGAGCTCGTACCTTGGTCAACCTTTTCCTTTTGTGACTTGCCACACTTCAAACAAAAATTAGCATCATCCGGTAATTCCGTTCCACAATTAACGCAAAACATGTGTCTTTTCCCCCCATAACCCATCAATCGGCTGCCACCTTTGATAAGTGCTATCTCGTTTTCTCACTTTGATCGCTCCCGCGGCTGCCGGGTCAAACTCATCCGGCCATTTCGTATGTAATTCTTGAGAAGAAGCAGCAGGTTTTCACCCCGAACCAACACCACCTTCGAAGGATTACCTTTGGTCGCCAGCAACTTGCACAGGATCTCATCCATGGCTCGGCTTTCCTCATCAACTCGGAGTCTGGTGGTATTCGTTGGGTTGGCTGCTAGGAATAGGATTTTTATCATTTGGGTCTCCGCAGGCGACACGATAGCATCCACATCTCAGTATTACACTAGTAATCCAAAAGATTTACTTTTGCTTCTCCCACCATTTTTGCCATCGGTCAATATCCGTACCGTACTCTAAGTCAGTAATATTCAACAACGCCTCGGCAGCAGACTCACGCACGTCGGCGTCTTCATCCGCCAGGGCTGTAATCAACGCCGGGACTGCCTCTGGTCCTATCTGTCCCAACGCTTCGGCAACGGCCCTACGCATGAAGTAGTCTTCATCCGTCAGGGCTGCAATCAAAGCTGGGACTGACCACTTCGCTTCTGGCCCTATTTGGCCCAACGTCCGTGCAGCTGCCCTACGCACGAAGTGGTCTTCATCCGTCAGGGCTACAATCAAAGCTGGGACTGACCGCTTCGCCTCTGACCCTATTTGGCCCAACGTCCGTGCAGCTGCCCTACGCACGAAGTCGTTTTTATCCGTCAGGGCTACAATCAATGCCGGGACTGCATCCTTTGCCTCTGGTCCTATTTGGCCCAACGCTTAGGCAACAGCCCTACGCACGAAATCGTTTTTATCCGTCAGGGCTACAATCAATGCCGGGACTACATCCTTTGCCTCTGGCTCTATCCGGCCCAATGTCCGTGCGGCGGCCCTACGCACGAAGTCGTTTTTATCTGTCAGGATTACAATCAACGTCGGGACTGCATCCTTTGCCTCTGGTCCTATTCGGCCTAACGCCTCAGCAGCGGACTCACGCACGAAGTCGTTTTTATCCGCCAGGGCTGTAATCAACGCCGGGATTGCCTCTGGTCCTATCCGACCCAACACCCGTGCGGCGGCCCTACGCAGGAAGTAGTCTCCATCCGCCAGGGCTGCAATCAACGCCGGGATTGCCTCTGGTCCTATCTGTCCCAACACCCGTGCAGCGGACTCACGCACGAAGTCGTTTTTATCCGCCAGGGCTGTAATCAACGCCGGGACTGCCTCTGGTCCTATCTGTCCCAACACCCGTGCGGCGGCCCTACGCAGGAAGTAGTCTCCATCCGCCAGGGCTGTAATCAACGCCGGGACTGCCTCTGATCCTATCTGTCCCAACGCTTCGGCAGCAGACTCACGCACTAAGTTGTCTTTATCCCTAATAGCTTTCGTGTAATCAGCGATGGCTTTCTCAAACTCACCTTGGGCCTGATAAGCATTCCCTCTATTGTAGTAGGTAAGTGTAGGCTCTGGGTCAAGCTCGATGGCTCTGTTATAGTCAGCGATAGCCAGTTCGTACTCACCTTGGGCCTGATAAGCATTCCCTCTGTTGTAGTAGGCAAGTGCAAGCTCCGGGTCCAGGGTGATGACTTTGGCGTAATCAGCGATAGCTAACTCATACTCGCCTACAACAGCCGAGGCGAGTATGTAATTAGGATTAATACGAATCGCTTCATTAAAATTACTAATAGCTAATTCGTATTTTCCTCGATTCAAAGCATCGACACCTAGATTGAAGTAGGTTTCAGTATCAAATTGAGTTGATGTGTTATCAGGGCTTGGTGTGCTGATGGATGTTGGAGATGACGTTGGCATCGGCGTAAATGTGGCAGTAAGTGAGGGCACGGGAGTAGGTTGCGGTGTCATAAATACCACAGGCGTTTCTGTTTTTTTGGGTAAAGGCAACTCTACTGGGGTAGGCGTGGAAAACAGAAAGGCTCTCACTGTTTCTATAATTTTTGCCCCCCAGGGAGATAGAATGAATGCGAGGGAAATAGCTATAAACACTATTATTATTGCTACCAGTCGAACAAGTTCACTCTCTATAATCTTGCCATATATATCTACATAAGTTTTCGATAAATCGGCTTCAACTCTCCGTATAGCTATTTTTAGGCCAGGATATATCGGGTCAATATTTTGAATTTGGTGGTAAATATCAAGTGCCCCTCCTAAGTTCCCCATAATTTCTAGCTGTCTAGCTTTACTCAACAAATCTTCTATCTCATCATCCCCAAGGGTGACCAAGTTAGGGATGTTTCCATCCATATTGTTGTGGATGTGGATATCCCGTCCCGCAATATTTGAACTGTGGATACCGCCATCAATGTCATCGGTGCTCACGCTATTACTAGATGAGTCTAGGGTATGTGATTTGGGGCGTCTGATGAATCGCCAGATAGCAAAAAGAATCCCACCCTCAACATCACTGATGTCTACTTTGCTCTCACCCTGGTTTTTTCCAGTTGATTGAGATTCGCCCGTCATTTCATGTTATTTCCTTGAGCCTGTCATCCCCAACTCAAACTCCCCACTCTCACCCGCCATCTGCCAAATCGGGTCCAAAAACGTGGTGGGTTGCCAAATATTCAGCCGTTCCCCAGTAGTAAACCAGGGAAAGCGCATACCGCCAACTTCTTCGGTCCACTGTTTTAAGTGCCGCATCAGTAGTCGATAGTTGCGAGTGCCGTAATGTTGCTCGGATAACCCGCTGCTACGGAAATCCAAATGGGCCTTGATTTTGGCTTGCCAGACATCTTTGGTTTCCGTGCCTAAATCGTCTTCGTACATGAAGTGATACATTAATATAGTCGTCGCAAACAGGATTTTTGTGTCTCTCGTGGCTTGGTCACAGCCGGAAAAATAGGGCTTCACTTTGTTGGGAGTTGAGGAACCGGAACCGATCACCCCCAGTCATCACTTGTCGGTCTCGGTATTTCATTTCTCTTCTTGTGTATCTAGGAGTTCACCTGTTGCTGGGTCTACTTCGATGCCTCCCGCAGCTTTGGGGTCGAAGCCATCGGGCCATGTTGTCTCGGCGGTATACATGGCCCCTGTCAGATTCACATACTCAAAGTCAGCCCTCTCCAAATTTGCCTTGCTAAGGTCAGCCCCCTCCAGCTTTACACCCCAAAGATCAGGTCCCAACCGCGCCTCTCGAAGATTAGCCTCCTGTAGAGTCGCACATTCAAGGACAGTTCTCTCCAAATTTGCATTGTTAAGATCTGCCGTTTCCAAATTCGCATAAGCAAGGTTAGTTCTCTCCAAATTCGCACCCATTAATTGAGTCCCCTTTAGATTCGCACCCATAAGGTCAGCCCCCGCCAACCTTGCACCCCAAATGTCAGCTCCCTCCAAATTTGCACCTATTAGTTTGGCCCCCTCCAATTGCGCATCTCGAAGGTTAGCCCCCGCCAAATTTTCCCCTTCAAGGTCTGCCCCCGACCAGTGGACTCCGGCTAGCCTAATCTTTTCTATTTCACCAAACCAGCCATTTTTACGCACCAACCGTAACGCTTCCACCGCCACATCTCGTACTGGACTATGCAATTGCTCAAAAATGCGCTCTTTCTCAACCTGTAGTTCTTCCTGTTTGACGGCACGCTGAACCAGCTCATCAATCACCACCACCGTAAAAGCCAACCCCACCATTTCGGGAGCTAGGTCAACCAGAAATCTCCATACGGGACTTGCAAAGGCGTTTGAGTCTTGAAGCCCTACAATGACGCCTGCTAAACCCACCAGAGCCGCAATGATTACTACCCTCGGGTGCCTGGGTTGCCATATCGGAATCCGGTAAGAATTTGTCCACTCCGACACTGGCCGCCACAGATACTGAGCCAGCCTCCACAGCCAGTACCAGAGAGTAAACACCATCAGAATCAGAAGTAAAACCAACATTAATTCGTTCATACTCAAATGTTCTAGATGCAACAGTTCGTTTCGTTGCTGCTTTGCCCTTATGAAGCATCGAGGCTTTACTCCTCAACTGGTATCCATGACCAAGCAGAATGAGCCCAGCAAGGTTTGGTCAACTAATTCTGGGTGATGAAGAGATGTCTAATGAGTGAAAGTGTCTGTTGGTATCAATAAACACTTTCGCGTAGAGATAAAAATCCGCCTTTATGATACATCATGTATGCGAGTGTAAACATATGTGTACACTGGTTTACACTCGCATACATGATGTGATAAGCATATTTCACCTTAGTGCTGATCCGAAAAGTTCTGTGTGGGTGCGATGCACCTGATAACCAAACACGAAGTGGGCGTTTACGCCACGATGCCTTCTCGCTCGAGAAGCTGGTCGGACTCACAACCACTTTTCGGATAAGTTCTGAGCTCGACTTTGTACAATTTGGGCACATTAAAAAGTTAATAAAGAAGGAACAAAAGGGAAGCTGATGTAAGATAGGAGTGAGAAAACAACTATCAAAGAGAGGAGAGCCCAATGTTCCTTCCAGCAGAAATAATCCCGTTGTTCGAGAGCTTTCGCCCAGTCTTCACAGAACCGACGTACCAAAAGGCACTGGTCTTGGTGATAGGGACGGTGTTAACGAAGGGAAGACGAACGGTGACAGCGGCGTTGAGAGTGATGGGATTGGAGCAAGAGGGAGACTGGTCCAAGTATCACCATGTGCTGAATCGAGCAAAGTGGGATGGATTGATGTTGAGCTATATCTTACTGCACTTGATTGTGGATACGTTTGTGGTCATGGGAGCGCCAGTCGAGATAACGGTAGACGAGACGCTAGAAAGGCGCTGGGGTCCCAAGATCAGCAAACGAGGACACTGGCGAGATAGCCTGGCGTCAGGCCGGAAGATGAGCGTAAGCACGAGCGGATTGCGGTGGCTGCTCTTCTGTGTGGTGGTCAAGTTGCCGTGGAGTGACCTCTACTGGTCAATGCCCTTTCTGAGCGTCTTACTCACAACACCGAAAGTCAGCGAAACGCTCAACCAGCGCCACCGAACAGTGGCGAAACGAACCATGCAGGTGGTGGCCTGGCTGCGTCGAGCTTTGCCAGGTCGAGAAATCAAGCTCATCGGCGATGGGGCTTACAGTGTGATCGAGTTGGGGTTGCGCTGTCAATCCCAAGGAGTCACCTTGATTGGGCCTCTGCGCCTGGATGCGCGTCTCTTTGACTATCCACCCTCCCGTTTGAAACCTGACGGCACAAAACGACCTGGTCGTCCTCCTGTCGTTGGGCAGCGACTGCCCAAGCTGGAAGATGTTGCCCTCTTCAAAACCACCTGTTGGCACCGCTGCCGCATTGACTGGTATGGGGGAGAATCTGAAGTCGTCGACTGGGCCACTGGTATTGCCTTTTGGTACTCTACCGGCACAACTCCGCTCCTTCTGCGCTGGGTTTTAGTCCGCGATCCCAAAGGCCAAGCTGAGACCGTCGCTTACTTCTCCACCGATATTCATCAGGCTGCCCCCCACATCATCGCTGATTTCGTCAAACGTTGGTCCATTGAAGTCTCTTTCGAGGAAGCCAGAGCTCACCTCGGTGTCGAAACTCAGCGCCAGTGGAGTGACTTGGCCATTGAGAGGACTACTCCTGCTCTCTTTGGTCTTTTCAGCCTCAGTAGATCCAAATTTCAGGTTTTGAGAGAGAATTCTGGCTAAACAGTTGACATAAATACAAATTTGCCGGTCGATATCTAGTTTTTGCGTTAGATTTGGGCGATTTTCAGATATGAAATAGGTTGTTTTCTGTAACCGAAATCTGAATAAATGACTCCAAAATCCCTGCAATCTCGACTGAAAATAGCCAAAAACGCCAAATTTGGATCTACTGAGCCTTGTCATCTTGATGGCTCATGCCTTCTCTCCTGATGGCTCTATCCCTTTGCCTCAAGCTGCTTGGTATCACAAGACTCACGCCACCTTCCATGACCTCCTCTCTCTGGTTCGCCGCCGCTTATGGTGCCATTTCCTTTTCCAGACATCTCACTTTTCACCTGATCTTCGTTTATTCTCTCCCTCTCAGGTGAACACCTTACTTTCTGCTGTCTGTTATTGGGGTGGTTCAGAATTAGGTTTACACTTTTGATACATAGATAAAAATCTATATGAGGTCATTTTCTGCCTGAGCATGGCTCAAAGTAGAAAATATAAACATCTTTTCTCTTTGCAAAAATGTAAACCTAATTGTCCGCCTAAAATGAACCACCCCCTGTTATTAACTTTTTATAGTGCTTAAAACTTACAAAGTCTAGCTTAGACAGATCAGAAGTGCAGAGCAAGAATGGCTCAGATCGTGTATAATCTAGCCGTAGTCAGAGATGCATATTATCGGAAAAGGAGAAATGGTGATGGTTGAGAGGCAACGTGCGGCTCAGGATGATCGGACGAGGCAAGTGAAATATGGTGAATCTCCCGCCGAACGTGAGACATCGACTGAGCAATCTCCGCAGGATGATTTGAGAAGAACGTATACGGAGAGTTCTTCGAAGACCCTAGAGCTTTATATAGACTCTTCCAAATTAGAGGATGAGCCCGACGACGCTCGTACTAAGAACACCCTGGAAGTAACCAAAATAAAGGATAAGCCCAACCGCTACACCCTTGCTGATGAGACTCTAGAGCCGATTTTAGACTATCTCCTCAATAATACTTCCCTAAATTCTACATCTTCCTTAGAAATGAAGCCAGCTCCCTCTTCTGCTAGCCAAGTCGCTGACTCTATCCCATGCGCCATCGCAGAGGAGTCGCAGCAGTCAGTAGTGGCAGACAGGCAAGCCGTAGCTGAACTGCTAAAGTCCTTTGAGGAAAGCGATCCACCGAAAAACAATGTCGCATTTAACACGGTTTTGAATGAGGTAAATCGATGTGGCCTGGATGCGGTTTTCGATGCTTTAAGCGTAGGCAAATTTGTAATGGAACATTTGCACGATGAGGCTGGGACCAATGACCCTGCACTCGCGAAGGCTTCCACGGCCGTCAATGCGACAGTGCTCACGACTGCCCTATCGCTCGAACCAACGATTCTCTTTTCCGTTGCGGCGTTTAAGCTTGTCGAAGCAACATTTGGTATGATCAAGACGTTGTTCCAAGGTGATGCCTCTTCTTCCGAACCTACCAACCAGGACCAGCACCGGATCTTGCACAAACCTGACCACCGCATGGTCAACACAACGGACGATCTGCCAAAAAAGGTGCAACGAGTTGCGTTTCCCTACAGTGCCTAAATGCCCAGCGTATTTCGCCCTGGACGCGTCGGCAGTGCATGTTCTCCCTGCTCTACTTGCTGTAATGCCCGATCGATCAAATAGCGCACGAGTTCATTTTGTCCCACATTCTCCCGTTCCGAGACGGCTTGGATCCGATCAATCAGCTCTTGGGTCATGAGGAAAGTTTTGCGTTTGTAGGTGCTGGTCTTTGTTGGCGCTTTCTTGGGTTCTGTTTCCGCTTCGGCTTGACGAGTCTTGATCTGATCCTGCCAGCCTTGAGGTTGATTGTTCTCCAATTTCCCACTCAGTTGATTCTTCCTAGCCACGGTCCAATATCTCCTTTGCCAAATTGGTATAGGCTTCTGCCCCTTTGCTCTCTGCTGCATATTCCCGCACAGATACACCATCCAATGGTGCTTCGGCAATGCGCACATTGACCGGTATCACCGTCTGCATCACCAAGTCACCAAACTTCTTACGCGCCTGTTCTTCCACCGATGAAGTGAGAGAGTTGCGTATGTCGTACATGGTCAACACCACGGCAGAGAGTTGTAGGCTCGGATTGATCTCTTGCACCTGCCCCACAATGTTGAGCAACTGATCGAGCGCTTTGTATGCATAGACCTGCGCCTGCAGCGGGATGATGAGCTCTGTGGCAGCCGTGAGCGCGTTCACAGTGTAGAACCCCAAGCTAGGCGGACCATCGATCAAAATGAAGTCATACCCATCCTTGAGCGGTGCGAGAGCCTTCTTGAGCTTGGTGTTGCGGTCTACCGCAGCCAGGAATTGAAGTTCCGCCCCCGATAGATCCAGGTCGGCGGGGAGCAGGTCCATATTGGGACGGTGTTGGATCACGCAGGCCTGCGCTTGGGTCGGGTCAAGCATGGCTGTATAAACGGTGGGTCGCTCCTCAACCGGGTCAAATCCCCAACCGCTGGTGAGATTCGATTGGGGATCAAAATCAACGACCAAGACCCGCTCCCCAGTTCGTGCGAGTTCGGCCCCAAGATTCTGGGTCAGGCTGGTTTTGCCGACACCCCCCTTTTGGCTACATATGGCTACAGTGCGTGTCACTATGTCTACTCCTGTTGATATGATTCGACACCCTGTTTCATTCTGATTCACAGTGTATCAAAGTGTGTGACTCTGTTTTATTGTGTTTCATAGTGTACACATAATGTTTACATATAGCAACTCTCTGTATACACGAACACACTGTTTGGGTTTTGTAATATCTTTGTCATAAGAATTGCAAGAGCGGCGACGATATATTGGGTAAGAAGTGAGACGTAAGAAACTGGTAAGTTTACGGAGGATATCCAATGACCGTTACAACCATGAAAGTCCACCCGCTCACCCGACGCCCACTACACGCCCGCCGACCGACACCTCAGCTATATTCATTATCGCAGATCCAAACCGAAAACGTTCAGCCCATCACAACAGGCAGCCGTGAAAAGCTGGTTGTGACGATCCGACGCCACATCAAGCGCGGTCAACATGTCTTGCTCACCGGCGAGTATGGCAGTGGTCGCACATGGATGTTGGAACGGATGCGCGCAGAGTTTCCTGGTGCGCTTCATCTCACGCTATCGCAAAGTAAACGAGAAGTGATTCTAACCATCTGTGAGCGGCTCTTTGATGATGGCCTGTTGCTCATCGATGACGCCGACGATTGGGAGGCTGCCACCAAGAAGCTCAAGTCACACACAATTCCCAAGCTGATTGCTCTCATCGCTGAGCATATGAATGGACTGACGCTCATCCTAGACGATTTAGACAAAGCCACCGAGAAGACGGTGCTTGAAATCGTCAAACCACTTCTCGATGGCATAGTGCTGGCCGCGGCGGACATAAATACACTGGCCAAGCGCAGGCGCGTGCAGTCTATTCTGGATCGCTTCAAACAAATTGAGATGCCACAGCTAGATGAAGACGAGGCCCGCACCATGATTTGGAGCCTGTTGGATCGTGAGGAGGCAAAACATGCCAACACAATTGAAAAGAAGATTCTACGCACAGCTCAGGGAATGCCTGGCATTATCTTTGACATGTGCGAACAACTGCGGGGCAGCGGCGGCAACTTAGCCGCCATTCGAGAACTTGAGCATTCAAATGTGCAAGTACGACGCATCAACCTTGGCATCCCGCTGCTCTTTGCTGCCATTATCTTCTTAATGGCCTCACGGTATGTATTCAGAGGATTCGATGACAACTCGCTCATTTTGCTTGCGGGTGTAGGCTCTGTGCTGGCAAGTGTGCTTCTCAGACCCCTAATCTACAAAATAATGCGGTGATAACTAGACAAATTTAGGATTTTCTATATTCGGCACTTGTATAGTAAAAAATTTTTCTCCCACCATGACCACTAACACCACTGACCTTAGAAGACTCCAGACTTACATCAACAATTGGTTACCGCCTCTTTCTCATGGTTTGGCCGCCTTGCTTCCTGCTGTTTGGTTGGCTTCTTTTGGTGATCTGCAATTATCGGTCGAGTTCATTCTTTGTGCATTTTTAATCGGCAATCTGCCAGATATCGACACCGGACAGTCTCATATTGGGCGATTTGTTAAATCTCTCTCTCATTATATCTATCAGCATTATGGACACCGCACGATCACTCATTCTCTTTTCGCCGTTGGAATGATCGCTCTACTTGCCTATGTTGCTGCCATCTTTGGCGTTGAACCCTGGTCCTGGTGGTGGTTCCCGGTCTGGTATGGTTCACACTTGGTTCTAGACATGATTATCGGTGGTCGTGCTGGCGTGACTCTGCTTTGGCCATCGCCGACCCAGTTCTACATACTTGACTTGCCCACCGGTGGCCTACCAGAGAGAATCGCCACATTCCTCCTCGTCATCGGCGTAACCTGGCCTGCAATCTGGGGCGTTCCATCACCAAGCGGATGGGTCCGCCAAGCAACCGGTAACCTGGACTATGCCATCACCGATTATCGCAACTGGGAAGCGACTTCCACCATCTACGCGGACATTCGCGGAACCTGGCAAGACACACGCCAAGCAATTGAAGGGCGCTTTGAAGTGGAACGCGTTGTCGGCCATACTTTCCACCTGCGCATCAATGACCAACTCGTCGAAGCCGGCCAGGCCCAACAACCCATCTACATCCGCCACGTTGTCGTAGAACGAGGCCCCATCCGCCAAGCCGCTGCACCAGGCCCCACGCCTACGCCGACACCGACACCCGTCATCATTCCCGTACGCGTGGACCACGTTGCCGATCCCAACACCGAAATCGTTGTTACAGTCGGTGATGTCGTAGAACAGGGCGATCTGTTGGCGGATCTAGCGACCTACCGCAAACAACTCACAATACCGCCCATACCAACGCCAACCACAGTTCCACCAATACCCACTGCTGTAATCAATCCCTTGATCCAGGCCGAAGCCAGCGCCCGACTGCAAATCGCCATTGCCCAAGCCACCGCTGCAGCCCTCTCCGCGCAGCCAGACGCTCAACGAATGCAAATAGCTGCCGCCGAACTCAATATCCGTTCACGAGCGCTCCAGCAGGCTCAGACGAACTACGACAAGGTGAGCTGGAAAACAAATATCGGCATGTTGTCCGAATCTCTCGCTCTCGAACAAGCCACCAACCAATACAACATCGCCGTCGCGCAAGCCACAGTTGTCGCCCAAGTTGACCATCAAAAGATCGACGCCGCTGCCGCCAAACTACAACTGGCCTACGTACAGTTCCAAAAGCGGGTGGCCACTCCGACCCCTGCCTACATCATACCGACCGCAGTACCCCAAGCTCCACCCGCCGACAACAGCATTGACCCCACGCGCATCTATAGCCTGCTATCCGGTACTGTGGTCGACGTGCAAATTGTTGGCGTAGTGGGCAACACAGCCAAAGTCGAAATCCGTATCCAAACCTCACCCGTGGCTGGCCCCGTGACGCCCGCGGAATCAGCATCACTGGCGTCTAACAGTGGCATTCCCGCCACAGCCCAGATGGCCACCGTCATCCACGTCTCCGATGGCGACACTATCGACGTCCGCTTCATGGACGGCGCTGAAGAACGAATCCGGCTACTCGATGTGGACACGCCCGAAACCGTTCATCCATCCAAGCCAATCGAATGTTTTGGCCCGGAAGCCAGCAACCACACCAAAGAGCGCTTGGCTATCGGCACCATCATCTACCTAGAAACAGCCGGCCGTGGCAAATACGGTCGGCTACTCGCCTACATCTGGACCAACGACGGGACCCTCTACAACGAAGAACTAATCCTGAGCGGCCTGGCCCGACACAACGACTACGGCGACAAAAACCAGTACACCCAGCGCATCGCCGCCGCCGAGCAAAGCGCCCGGTCTGCTGGTATCGGTCTCTGGAGCGCCTGTCAAGTCGCAATGAACAATCAATAAGGAGCTCATCATGAAAAACGCTCTAACTATCAAAAACATCATCTCAACCGTACTCCTATCCCTCATCGCCCTCTATGGCATCACATCATCAGGCAACATCATCCGCCTGGTTGAAACTGTCCATGAGGGGTGGGTGGCTTGGACCCTGGGCAGTTCCCTCGGCTTCACATTAGTTGTCTCATCCTTCATTGCCGCCACAGCACGCACCAAACGACTCTTCAACCGTGCCATGATCGTGGCCATCCTGTCCGGCCTCATGAGCGCAGTCTTCCAAACCTATATCTACCTGCAAGATGGCGCCGAGTGGTACATTGCCGGCCTACTCGGCTTTGGCATTCCCCTCATCGGCGAAGTGGGTGTCGCCTTGCTCGATGCAGCCTACACCGAAGAACATCAGACCATTTTGGAAGAGACCCGATCTGGGATCCTGGAACGCAAACTGGAAACCGCCGAAATCTTTACTTTCTGGTAAAGGCTTGAGTGACAAAGGGCAAACCGAAAGGGGCGGAAAAAAGAATCCACCCTGAAAAAACGGGATAAAATGTAAAAATAGTGCTCGGCTAGTTTAAGCAGCGGCATTGAGGCGGCGATGAGCGAGAACGCCTTTAGGGAAATGGTGTGAAACCGAGGCCTTTTTCCGAAAGTCAGGGTCGAGTTGGTCAGGAGTTGGAAAAAGAGCACTCGAGAGAACACGGCGCAGCCTGCCGGGAGTGGATTGAGGCTCTCGATCCCAGTAGCCAGTCGGTATGGGAGGAAGAGAAGCGGCTAAATGGGAAAGAAGATTGCCAGCAAGCAGCCCCAGTTCAGGTAAGCGGAAACAAGCCTCATCGGCATGAACAAATTGACGATGTAAGCCAATCATCTGCTTGGAAGCCAAGGGGGGGATGTTCAACAGGCCAGCGTTCCAGGTAGACAAGATAAATGGTTTCAGGCTGCAAAGTCATAACGGTCGCCAAAACCAAAGGTGTGTTGTAGGCCGGATCCTGAATGACGTAAATCGAGTAGGTACGGTTGGCTGTATCCACCTTGGTTGTTCTGGGGACGAGATTGTGCCATGCTTGATAGCAAATCAGGCGACCACTATAGAGAAAGCGACCAGACGAGTCCGGAGTTGTAGCCTCGAGTCGCTTTCCCTTATAGCTGCGAGAGAGCGGACGCACAATATCACCATATTCAGGTGGTCTGCCTTTTTTTCTTTGCGTTTGGGGAACTCATTGCGGCGCACTGTGCAGTTAATGGCTTCCCGCAGGACAAATCGGTCGATGCCGCTTTCTAGCATTTCTCTGATTGTAAACCCGGCATCGACCACCGCCACTTCGTCTGACTCCAGTGATTTCTTCGTCTCTGTCAGCAGCTTTTTCCGAAACTCACTTTCCTTTGTTCCAACCGTGCATCTCATGATTGCCTTGAGCAGTGGCACTCGCTTCCCGCCTATCTCCCCCGAGCTTATCATCACTCCAAAGATGAGCGCGGGCAATGCCCGACGAGCCGTTGAGTTATAGAGTCGGTTCACTTTCCCTTGCAGCTTCGGTCGCCAGAACCCTGTGATATCTATGCTTTTCACTCGGTACCCTTCTAACTTTTTTGCCTCCCATTCCCCCTTTCCACTTCTTCTTGCCACGACCCCAGCAGACTTGTGATATCCCATGATCCATATCGAAAGCTCCACCAGCTTCGCCGGAGCTCCTCATCTTCAAACCCGCTTTCTTTCAATGCGCTATGGATTGCTCCTCGACTTTTCAGAAACGACCCATTCAGCATTGCCCACATCAGACGCATTACATTTACGTTTGTTCCCATCGGCGTTACTTGCAATACATTCATCAGTACTGCTATAGTTATTTCTGGCGCGGTTAGCATTCCTTCCTCCTTTTTGGGTTCTCTACCTTTAGGATGAACTGCTAACCGCTTTTTGTCACATTTCTCACCTCATCTCTTTTCTTTTACCAGAAAGTAAAGTTGGATCTCCCTTTCTGTTATCATTACGGCGACTCTTTTAACCGTTTGCTATTGCTATTTAGCGGATCAAGAACCTACCTGTAAGTTCGATTGTGCTTCCCGATTCACCGCTTGCTGGTGGGGTCGACACAGTGAGTTTAAGGATATACTCTAAAGTGACGGGAAACGGTCGATTTCGGTTCGATCTGATTGGGCTCGATTCGATGGACCGCGACGAGGGGCAGACCTAAATCGCGTATTTTGGCGAGTAGACCGTGTAGCGCCGCCTGGTCGGCTATAGGGCCTGTCAAATCCATCGTCCCATCTTCATAACACGTCATACTCAAACCGTTGAACCACGTAGACCAGCTCGTGTCAAGATGCCCTTCGAGTCGAATTTGATAGATGTCAGCCATAGTAGACTCATTTTATTGAGGGTAGAAACGGAACCTGCAGATGTCCACGGGGATGATGACGAAGGTCTGTTCCGCTTCCGCCATCAGATAAGCACCTCTTCAACAGCGCGACGAGGGCTGGCTAACACGGCCATAGTTGGGTAGCCAGCCCGAAAGGCAAAGGTTGGCTGCCAGCTTGAATCGCCGATCAGATCTGCCAAGAACTTACTCGTACGCGGTTCCTTATTTAACTCCCGCTCTCTATCCACGACTTCCAACAATTGGTTCACCGGTTGCATTGACAAACCTTGGGTCGTGGCCCAAAGGTGCATTCTCTGCCACACTTGTCCGGCTTGCATCGCTTGTGAACGATTATATAGTTCACGTACCGCAATGAACCCCATCACAGGTGTTGTGGTTAAGGTCGTTTCTGTCGCATCTAACCAGGCATTGTTTGCCACCTCTTCTGAAGCGGGGGGTAACATCTTGACCAAAGCTCGCATTGTTGGGGAGACACCGGCGGTATCTATATAGGGACCATCCTTATAGGTTTGGACATCCTGCCACTTATGGCGGAACCCTTTCGCACTGTCCTGCGACATAGTGGCATCGGTGATGATATCTTTGGTGGCCTGTACAGATCCTTCCGCAAACTGTTTTCGATCCCCTTCTGTGGTAAATAGGAATATCTTGACCTCAACATCGTCATCTGCGAACGCTTCGAGCGTTTCTAATGCAGTTGGCGAGACTGGACGCATCGGGTCATAAGGGCCGCGGTCGGTATGCCGATTCGGGATGGCTTTGTACAACTCTGAGACAGCCTCTTCGCCCGACGACAGTTCAAGCCGGGCGGCAAGTACCGGTTCCGAGTTTGCGTGCAGTTCTGATAAGTCTCCGGGGGAGAGCGTCAATTGCCCCTCGTATCCGTTCGCTTTAGCGGCCAGAAGCATGTTCTCTACGGCACACCCCAACCCGATGTGCATTTCGCGCATATAAACATCCATCGAACCCAGGTGACGGCTCGTATCCGCGTAGAGGTTGATGTTCGTATCGGTAACCTCAAATAACCAAGGTTGGGTATTGTGGGGATTGGCGGCCAGGATACCAGCGCGCACCAGCGCCAACGGTCCTTCAAGAGTATCGGTTTGCCAGGTCTGCCACGGTTCATATGCTGCGCCCTGACCTGTACTAAATACACCTTGCGTAGAGGCTCGCCAAACACCACCACCGGCAACCAAGACAGTGACAATACCGGTTCCTTTCAAAAAGGTTCTACGGCTAATCATTTTTTGCTTATTCATCTCGCACCCTCCGTCTGTTTAGATTTAAATTGACGTGTGTTGACCTTCGTTTGCATTTCAGGAGACTCATATACTGTTCAGCGACAGCGTCAGTCTAGCAACTAAAGGGTTGTAGTATCATGTACCAAAGGCAACATCAGGGGTTGTAATCGTGAGGGTTGTAAAAAACAAAACCGAGGCTACGACCTCGGTTCGGAATCTGGGCTTGAGTTGATTGGGCGCGAAGGTCAAGAAAACAGACCCAGCTCTCTGCCAGTGGCAACGGCCTGTGTGCGACTGCGGACACCCAGTTTGCCGTGGATGTTGCTCACGTGTCGTTTGACCGTACCGATCGAGATAAACAAACAATGTCTCGGCAATCTCCCGGTTTGATAGTCCTTTGGCAATGCGCCCCAATACCTCAAGTTCACGGTCGCTGAGCGGCTCGATGAGCTTTTGGTTATTAGCCCCTTTGGCTTCGCCCAAGACTGGTTTACGCTTTGTGGTTGCCTGTTGCGTATCGGTCTCTCCACAAGCAATGAGGAGTTTATCAAGATAAGATTGACTGACGGTTGATTGCTGATTGCTTAACGCTGACAACAACACAACTATCGGCGCACCTTCATCAGCAAAGAGGCGGACGTAGCCTTGGGATTCAGCCAGGGTCAGTGCCCCTTCCAGGGCTGTGAATGCCTGGCTCTGTTGGTCTTTTTGATGCAGGGCTATGGCTTGTAGTATCAAAATCTCGATGATGCTTCGGGTACGACCGCTGGCTTCGGCAGATAGAGTTAGCCAGGTCAACAACGCCAGTGCTTCATCAAATTCGCCCCGCATTATCAATATGCGAGCGAGGGTCAGGTGGGTGAAATCGGGCGGATGGCTGGGGAGGAAAGCGGTGGCGACGTGTTGATGCCAATCTTGATCCAGGCCAGAGGTTTGTGCCCAGCCCAAACCAGCCAGCAGCTTTTCATCATCACCATCAACTTGAACCTGCATCAACCACAGCCTGGACTGATAGGCGGTTGTACAGATAATCCATTGAGGCGTTTGCGACTGACGAACGATCCGTTCTGCTTCTTTGAAGCTCCGCCGAGCAGCCTCAAATTCGCCTTCTCCTTGTTCGATGCGGCCCAGGGCAAGATACCCTTGGAACAAAGCATCGGGGAAGTTACGTTGCTCCCCCAATTCAATGGCCTTCTGGGCGTATTGGCTGGCCTGATCTAGGTCATTCCATTCTCGGTATAGTTCGGCCAAACCAGCGTAGATGATACCTGTAATTGGTGGTAATAGCTCGTCTCTTGCCGTTACGTCTTGCAACGTCTGCTGGTAGCGCTCGGCAGCTTGGTGAAGATAACCTTGATTGACTGCGACCTCGGCCAGAATCGATACGGCATACAGGAACGTATGTATATTGTCGATAGCCCGGTTTAACTCAAGGGCGTCAGCTAGTATTTTCTTGGCTGTGTCCAACTCATCAATCATCATGTAAGCTCGCCCCAAGTCGACCATAATCATCCCGCGTATCACCACGTGGTCCTTGGACATTCGCGCAAGGGCTTGATGATGCAGCTTTAGTGCCTCGGATGCATTGCCGCGTATGCGAACCAAGAAGGCTCTGAGTGCATCGATCTCGCCCAAAAGATTCATCTCAGCCTGTCTCGGTTTTTTTCCACTGTCAGACTTTGCAAGCAGGATCTGTTCGGCGCTCTGCACATAAGGCTCGATTTCGTTCAGGCGCAGACTCATCAAAAGCATCCAGGCGTAATAGAGGCTAAGTCGTGGCCGGTTACGGATCAGTTCATCCGGCAGCTTCTTGAGCCAACGCAGCAGAGTGCTGATCTCACTGCGCTTCATGATTGTCCAGGCGAATTGCTCCAGCAAAACCACGACGCGGTCGAAATCTGCCGCGGCCAAAGCGTGCTCCAAGGATTCTTCGGGAAATCCGTTCTGACTATACCAGTCGTACGCGCGTTGATGTAGCGTGACTGACTCTTCTTGGCCAATCTCTCGTTCCAAATAGTGCTGCAACAGGTTGCCAAAAAGATGGTGATACCGATACCAGCGCCGCTCGTCGTCCAGCGCAATAAGAAAGAGATTGGCGGCGTCCAGGGTTTCCAATATGGCCTGACTATTATCTTGTTGGGTAACGGCATCGCACAGGGAGCCACATAGGCGATTGAGGATAGATGTCTTCAGTAAGAAGTGCCGAGTTCCTTCAGGTCGTTGGCTCAAAACTTCATTCGTTAGATAGTCGAGGATATAGCGATGGCGGCCGGTGAAGCTATTGATGAAACTCGTGATGTCATCTCGCCCTTGCATAGACAACCCGGCCAGTTGCAGCCCGGTGATCCAGCCCTCGGTGCGATCTGTCAAGGCTTGTACCTCCTTTGCCGTAACAGGCAACCCCATGACGTTGCTCAAAAACGTCGCGGCTTCCTCGAATGTAAGGCGCAAGTCATTCTCCCGAAGTTCACTCATTTGACCACGCGCGCGCAGGCGCGATAGCGGCAGCGGGGGGTCGGCGCGACTGGTGATAGTGAGGTGCATCTGCGGCGGCAGGTTGTCCAGCAAGAAGATAAGAGCATCATGGATGGGTTGGGCATTGATAAGATGGTAATCATCAAGGACGAGGGTGAGGTTGGTGGAAGAGGCAGCAATTTCGTTGATGAGCGTGGTGATCAGGGCTTCAGTCAGCGGTGGTTGAGGCGATTGGAGCACAGCCTGTACCGTTAGCCCGATTTCAGGGTCAACCCGCTGGAGCGCAGCGATAAAGTAGGTCAGAAAGCGGATGGGGTCATCGTCGCCTTTGTCTAATGAAAGCCAGGCCGCGGATAAGTCCAATTGCCTGAGCCAGTCGCCAACTAAGGTAGTCTTGCCAAAGCCGGCTGGCGCGGCGATGAGGGTTAGTTTGCCGCGCAGTCCTGCGTTGAGTTTTTCGAGCAGGCGTGGGCGGGGAACGAGGCTGGCTCGGGGCGAAGGGATGTAGAACTTGGTTTGCAGGAGCGTGGTTTCCATACAGGGATTAGGGGTGGTTCATTTTAGGCGGACAATTAGGTTTACATTTTTGCAAAGAGAAAAGATGTTTATATTTTCTACTTTGAGCCATGCTCAGGCAGAAAATGACCTCATATAGATTTTTATCTATGTATCAAAAGTGTAAACCTAATTCTGAACCACCCCAGGGATTATAAGGAATAGTGCAGAAGGTGGGAAATGGCCGTCATCCGCATAACGGGGGTTGTTTAACAAACGTGCGACGAACGGCCACGATAAGGGAAAAATAGCTGTCCGAAAAGATAAAACGCCTATGGTTTTCCTGGTTTTGATTTCCGAACGGGTTTTCTTGTCGATTTAGGCCGGAAATTAGCCCTTGCATGAACAGCAAGAAAAACGAGGGTTTTTCTGACTACTTCTTAATTACCCGAGTAGCATAGTGCATTCTCGTGGCCACTCCTCGGGCGTTTGTTAAACAACCCTCAAACAAGTTGGATCGCTGGCCGGCGATCCAACTAAATACCCCCCATTTTTCCGCAACCAAAATTCGATGCTATTACGAAGTGCGCTATTGTCCTAGAGTTTTAACAATTGGGTAACTCAAAAGTTTATGCTAAACTTGAAAATTAGGGTAATTATAAGAGCGTGCTGATAGGGGTGTGTGGCAGCATCCTTGCTTTTATATTCCCCTCTTTCGTGTGTGCTAGTAGCTGACTGGAGATGGGTCAGTTCTGAGGTGTTTTTTATAAAAGGAGTAGCTTAGTACTACTGTGCATCAAGTAAAGGCTCGATAATGTTCGATTTTTGCACAAGATAATGCGAGCGTTTAGCGGAAGCAAGACGACGTTGCTTGTAGCGAAGGCGCTCGATAGTCTCAGCGAGTGTCAAGACAGGTTTAGGCAGAACGGCATGGAGAAGTTCAACAACCTGTGGCAAAGTGAGAGCGGGGGCATCATATTTGAGGAAAAACTGAGAACGAGCCAAGAAACCAAAGGCCAAAATGACTAAGGTCATATGATGATGCCAACCGAGCCAACTGCGAGTTTCATATTCGTTGAGTCCGAGAAACTGCTTGGCTTGTTCAAAAATGGTTTCAATGGGCCAACGCAAAGCAGAAACAGTGGCGAAGTCATCCAAGGAAGTCTCAAGGGTGCATTGAGAGAAAGTATTGCAGAGAGCAATCGGGATTGCGGCGGACGATGAGCCAGAGAGCAGAACCGGGGAGCCCATTGCGGACAGAGACAATGCGGCGACAAGCAATGGAAGCAACGATGAAGCCCTTGGAGCCCTCTTTGAGAACATGCTGTTGCCACTCATGCTCCTGGAAGGTGTCAGCGAGTTGAGCAACGGTGAGAGGCGTAGGTTCACCAGGCCGGACGCGGAGCTTGAGCTTTGCGCCCGCGTCCAGATGATGCGGGCAGATAGGTCTGGGGGCTGGAGGTCCAGACACGAGTCTCTTTGGGCACTTCAGCAAAGTAGCTGTAAGCGGTTTGGCCATCAATGCAGTCAAGCAGATGAGTATCTTTGCCAAAGGCTTCATCCATAGTGATCCAGCGGATGGGCAACGCACCCAGGGCGTGCGTCTGCTCAATCATGGACCAAGCCAATTCATTTTTTGTTTGGAAGGTCAGGTCAGTGGGAAGACCGGTTTTGTACCGCTTCTCTGCATACTCATCACTAAACCATTCTTGGGGGATATACAACCGACAGTTCAGTAAGGTATAGCCATGAGAGCTATTATATCCCAGGAAGACTCCGGCTTGACAGTTGGCGATCTTGCCCAGTTCGCCACACCGCTGCCGCTTGACGCCCACTGACTCTTCTCCTTGCTTGGGAATGTCGCTCCCATCCAGGAGTAAGACGCCATTTGCGTCTCCCAACAACTCACCTGTCTGTCGAGTATGTTCCGCCAGCATCGCTTCACCGCTCCAGCGGCTCTGACCCACAAAGCTTTGCAGGGGGGCGTACACCCGATTCTCCTACTGTCGCCAGCGCGATGTTCTCGGCCGATTTGCGTTTGATTTCGGGGTCTAACAAGCCTCGCATGTAGTGGTACGCATGCTCTCTCTGAGCCACATGGCTGAAGTATGGACTATATATGGCATGATACTCCTGGAGTTGGTCGGCCAGTGCCGCCAGTTGCTCTTCTGTCAGTTCCAGCAGCGGCGGGCTTTCCAGTTGGCTGTAGTCATATTGATTGACTGCTTGAGCAAGTTTCATCTTGATTTCCTTTCATCGAAGACTGCTTCATTTTATTGGCTCTTCAGTCTATCTCATTTTTCCTTTGCATTCTGTTTGCGTTTTGTTAGCAATATGCCCAGAAATATAACGAATTTCCTTTGTGTTTCACAATATATTGCTGCACAGTAGTACTAATCTGCCGCCAGATTGCTTAATGTCAAGATCTGTCCACTGAGGAAACCCACGGCACGGTAGCGTTCCAAAGCCGCCTGCTTGTTCACAATCGCATCCTGCAATCGACCACAACGACTTTCTGTTGCACCGATATTCGCCCAGAGCATTCCTTCCCGCCGCAGGTCGCCAACGGCTTTGGCTGAGGTCATGGCTTGTTGCCAGCTTGTGATGGCAGCTTGAGAGTCACCTGATATTTCCTGCAAAATACCCAGTGCGTTGAGACCATTGATGCGAGCGGCGTTTGCTTCTGGAGGTAAGAGCGTAAGCCCCTGTTGAGTGTCCTCTGGCCGGATCCCGCATTCCTTGTCGTCCTAAAACTGAACCATGCCAAATCAGAAAGTAGCCTTTCTCGTAACTGGCCCTAGCTGTTTCATCCTGCTGAATCTGCTCTAGAGTTCTTCGGCTCCACATCAATACATCGGATGGATTGAGGCGACCGCGCAATTGATAAAAGTAAGCCCAAAACCGATGCTCTGTTGGACTTACGGGTGAGGAGAGCATGGCTTTCTCTGCTAGTCCAAGGTGAGCTGATGCCTCTACCTGTTTGCCTTGACGCTCATAAAAGAGTGCCAGCTTCAGATAAATCTCGGCCACCCCTTGAGGATTGGTCGTTAGGGTTTCATCTTGTAGGCAGCGATGAAGTAACTCAATGGCCATTGACCAGTGGCCACGACTGTCCAGAAATCCAGCTAAACCCAATTGGATGTTGGTTAGGTTATTGACGGTTTTGCGATAGAGCGTCCACTTTCCCTGTTGGGCTAGCCATGTTAAGGAACGCAAGATATGTTCAATGTCCTGCTGGAGACTGCTGAATGGATAAGCGCTCTGTTTTTCCACAAGCTGGATATAATGGTTCGCTAGTCGCTCTTCTGACCCGTTTATGCTCTGGTCGCCCTCTTTCGCCTTTTCGATAGCAAAGAGCCGGATGAGAGAATGCAGTCGGTAACGAATGTGTTGATCACTTGCTTGTCCCATCTTTTCGCTTGCTTCTGGCAAATGGCTATCATGTGCATAGCGTACCTCTTCAACCAGAGTCAGTGCACAGAGACGTCCCAGATTCTTCTTGATCTGTAGTGGTGGCTTGTCGGCCGCTGCTGCGACAGCGGCGCTATCGAAATCGGATTCTTCAAAAAGAGGAAGAAGCAGAAAAAATTTTTGCAGATCAGCGGGCAGATGACGATAGCTTATCTCAATGGTGGCCCGCGCTCGGCGCGAACTATCTGCCCAGTCATCAAGATGCGAAAGACGTTGATCTTCGTTCTGCAACAGTTCAACATACTCGAATTGTTAGCTCATGACTTGCTTCAAAATCGCTGCTCACTATACTTAAAGCTAACGGATGTCCTTCCAGCAACCGAACCAAAGTCGCCACATTCCCCTGTTCTTTATGGATGCGTCTGTGGGGGTGGTTCAGAATTAGGTTTACACTTTTGATACATAGACAAAAATCTATATGAGGTCATTTTCTGCCTGAGCATGGCTCAAATTAGAAAATATAAACATCTTTTCTCTTTGCAAAAATGTAAACCTAATTGTCCGCCTAAAATGAACCACCCCCGTCTGTGTCCTAAATAACTCTGGATTAGCTGCTGGCTTTCGTCTTCCTTCAGCGGTGGAACTTCAAAAAGCTGACCATATCGTCTTCCTGATTGTCGATTGCGAGTCGTGATGAGTAATGCAGAGGAACTGCCCTCGGGGGGCAAAAATGGTTCGATCTCTTCCGAAAAGCGAACATCATCTAGTATCAACAACATTCTGCGCTGACTGAGAATCGTGCGCAGAATGCTACTACGGCCTGCCATGCTCTGCGTCTCATCACCATCACCGCCAACGCGCCGACCACAGAGTTCTAGCCAATTTCCAAGAATTTCGCGTAATCGGATCTCATCTACTGTATCACTCGTTGGATCTCGACTCATGTCGGCCCAAAGGACGCCATGTGGGAAATCATTGCGCAATAAATCGGCCAAGATCTTGGCCAGTTCACTCTTCCCGATACCGCCCATGCCCCACAGCGCACAGATTCCTCCTTGGCGTAAAGCTGTGCTCACTTCATGAATTAGCCCATAATGTCCTACAAAATTGTGGATGGGTCGTGGTGCTGAAAATGGAGCGGAGGGTGCATCAACTGTGCTGGACTGTACTGACGTTGAATTCGTTAGCCATATGTCAAGCGCTTCTGCTATTGCCTTGTTGTCCGCTATGATCCTGCTCGGCCAGTTGTTCCACCGGTTCATGGTTCGCTGCGCGCAGAAGCCGGTTAACTTGGCTTCGGTCTAGGTGTAAGGCTGTGCTAACCGCAGGATATCGAGAATGCGCTGTGGTCGCTTCACTGTACCGTTCTTCCAGCTAATAATGGTCTGTCTGGGAATACCAGTGAGCTTTGCCAATTGCCCTGGATTACGCCGTTGAGCTTTCATATATTCATTGAATACATCACCAAAATGTTCTTGCATGGCATTCACTCCCCTGTCGGATTCGTCACATCACGAAAATGATCAATCGCAAATAATCAAGTTTAGTTGTCAGAAAAATTGTGTGGCATTCAGTTGGTTTACGAGTCGGTCAACAAAAACTGCAAACTAACAAACTCTCCAACGGAGACTTCACGAAAACTCAAAGAATCTCAATTTTTTATACAAGGGCAAACTCGCCGCTAACCAACGATACTTTATTGATGTTCTATATTTTGGGAATCGATGGTCGGTTCTTGAAGTGGTTTCAAGAACGAAACTATACTAAGTGCTTATCCGAAAAGTTCTGTGGCGATGTATTCTCACTCGGGAAGCTGATCGAACTCACAACCACTTTTTGGATAGGTTCTAAGTCCTGCAATATCTGAGAATAAATTGACCGCTTTCGGTCGGATAGAACAGTCGAATTTATTCTCAGATATGAGTGAGTGTGGTATATGTCAACATTTGACTGCCTTCTTTACAGGATCAATATTTAAGGCTTAAATCGCTACAAGAACCTCTATAAATGTCAAAAAAATCTACTATTTCGAGAAAGGAATCTGCTGTATCTACTGTTTCGGAGAAGGATAGATTAATAGTATGATGGCAGTAGATATTTAGTATAAGACTGTTCTAAAAAAAGACATATTACAATTTGCTGACATTTCTAACTCTCAGACAATTATGAATGCTGATTTGCCAATGTCGATCGACATGTCATCTTGGAAATTATTTGTTATCGTGTAGAGCTGATCGCCGATCAAACTCATGCCGTCGACGACACGTAGTGAGGTTAACGCTTGAATGTAGAGCGCAGAACGTAGAGCAGAAGAGGTGTCGATGGGTGTGGCGATTTGTTGGTGATGCTTGGGTGGTGTGTGGTGAGGGGAGGTAGCGCGGTTGTTCTGTTTGTGGTGTATGAACAAACAGGCTGTCTGTTCTACGGTTTGAAATATTCGAGCAGAGTTCAGAAATGGACGCAATGCGCCCACTTTGTGTCCAGAATTCCAGAGCTTATAGTCACATTATTTAAACTCCGTACTTTCGTCCGTAACTCTGCAAGAGTAAAAAATGCTGCGAAAGTACGGAGTTTAAGTGACTCTATTTGGTAATCAGAAAACAGAGGTGGATGGGGACGCTACTATTCGAAAACCGTAGCGGTCGTACCTGAAGTTCGGGAAGTCCCAGTAGCGCAAACCGCAACCCACGGCATCTACTTCATTCCAGTAGGCGCCACCTCGTATAACACGGCTGGTATTTGCATAGGCATTCAGTTTCTCGCGCCCGTCGCCAGGATCATACGGGTATCTAAAGTCTCTCAAGCTACGCGTCCACTCCCAAACGTTACCACTTAGTTCTTCCACACCATAGGGGCTGGCACCCGTTGGGAAACAACCGACTGCACTCGTCTTACTAATGTCGGTTTTGTCAGTTGGCTCGGTCGGAATCAGCTGCATCATCTTCCCAGGGATAAACACGAATCGAATGGGAATTAGGCCGGGTCGCCAGTGGCGATAATGGAACCCACACCTTGTTTGTTGGCGCTGCCTGTCGTATCTCCACCGGAACATGATGACCACCTCTGGCTGCTTTCTCCCATTCTGCTTCACTGGGCAGAACGATGCGCCAATCACGGAGAAGTAGGTGGATGCTCTGGAGATGATCGGTAAGCCACCGCGTGAAAGCCAGTGCCTCATACCAACTAACGCCCACGACAGGATGGTTGGTTAGATTGAATGGCTCTCTATACCTATTGGGACCATTTCGAAATTCACTATTCCAAGGGCCTTTAAACCCTCCCTCTCGCCAGAAATTAGCCTCAATTGCCTCTGACCAGTAGTCGGGATTGGCGTAACCACCCGCGTCTATGAACTGCTGAAACTGGGCGTTGGTCACTGGATAGCGGGCAATCCAGTAATCATAGTCCAGATGGCAGTTGGTGTGCCGTTCATCGCCGTCCCCCATCTCGAACGGTCCCGCTGGTACATAGCAGAAGGGCATCCGCTCAACCGTCATGACTTCGGGTCTGATCTCGGCGAGGTTGCGACCGGCATGGGCGCGTTCCAGGGCATTTAGTGCACTCTTACGCATCACGTACAAAAGCCCCTTACGGACAAGAGCAAGTTTCTTTTGGTTACGCTCGCTGACCCGATGCAGATTGGCGGTTTCTACCAGGGCTTGACCAGCCAGATGCGCCCCCCAACATTGAGCCTCTCCCCATTCCGACGGCTCTTCATGACAGAGCGCATCCACCAGCGACCAGATGGCAGATGCAGTCCCGCGAGCCGCCTTGGCACCAGCCAACAAAGCGACCTCACGCCAACGGTCTGGGACATTGCAGGCCAACGCTGCCAGTTGGTCTGGATAGTCTTCGTCGGTCAGATGCCAGGCCGCCAGATATGTCTGGAAAGAGCGATGGGGAAAGCTGTAAACGCCGACACCACGCGGCAAGATCAGACCGGCCCGCTGGCTGAGATATTCAATCAGGAGCAGTGGGTTGGTCTGGGCATTTCGACTGATCTCCAGCAACGCGGACCAATTCATCTTCAGAAATATCTGCCGCATCGACTAGTTCCAACTGTGTGGCATGAATCTGAAATGCCAATCGATTCAGCACGGTCTGTAATTCTTCTCGATCAATTTTCAGATACTCTGCTAGACTTGGTTGAATGATTTGGTAAGTACCCGTCTTATCCTGCACAACACGCTGCCGCTCCCAGCGGTCGAGCAACAGATCCACGGCATCTGCATAGAGTTCCTCGCGCCGTTCAGGGAGATTACCACCACGCCACGCGTGCAGGCTGGCCATCAATGTCAGCAGCAACGGTCGTTGGGCCAATCCCTGGAGTCGGTCACTGGCAAAGATCGCATGTTTCAGCGTTGCGGCGCGCCCTCGGGCGTCGTCAATGACGAAACGCCCCTGATCGGCACAATGCACATACCAACGATCCACAAAGTGACGGATCTGGCTGTCACGAAAGGGCATCAACGTCGCATCTTCAAATCGGGTCAACTGCCACGCCTGCTGCTGATAGGCATAGATGCGGCTGGTAATCAGGATGCGGCAACGGTGAAAGGTAGCGGCAAACCTCCACAATTTCCTTGATTTGAACGCGGCGTTCTTCGGCTTCTGGCACCTCGTCCAATCCATCCAGCAGAATCAGGCCACCTTTCTCTAACAGTTCTCTGCGCAGGTAGGGTGCATAATCGGCCAATTCCGTCTTTTCCAGTTCATGACAGATGTAGCGCCATAAATGCTCTGCCCTTCCCTGCTGACTGACAGGTGGCAAGCTATGTACGGCCAAATCACGCAGAATGACCAGCACAGGCAGCAAGACACCATGATCCCACGGTTGGCGCTCCTGCTCAGCATCTTCGTTCTCACTGCGCTCTTTGTCCGGTGGTGATGGGGCGGTGAAGAGCGTCAGGTTGGCTCGGTAGGGCTGATCCGTTGCCTGCTGGAGCGCTTCTCCTGCCAGACACAGGGCTGTGAAGTTCACAAAGGTGCTCTGCCGCTTCCCGGATCGCCGAGCAAAACCAGGTGTGCGTGTTTGTTCAGCTGCTCTACAGCCGTCAATAGAGGCGGTCGCGCTGCTCTTGTTGCATCCAATCTGCTGTTTCGATCAGCAAGGCATGATCCAGCTCTTCTGTATCCGTTTTGCCAAGATTCCGTATCGGTAGATACGGCGTATTTGTTAACAACGTTGTATAGATCGCCTCTAAATGGAGACGCGTGTCAGTGTCACCGCTGGCCACTTTGGGATCCACACCCCTTAAGGAAAGATAACTGGCTTGCTCATAGAGGCGCGCAGGTAGGCTTGACGTAAACGGACTGGATCGGCTTGCGGGGGCGGCAATCACTTGCTGGGTTTCGATGTAGGTGTCTGTCTGAATCTGGCGTGACTGATCGCCAGTGGCAATGTTGCCGCTGATATCTTTAGCCACGACGCTTCGCGCAGGCGGCGGCTTGCTTTCATCTTTCAGTGCTGCGAGAGCCGCCTCATACGCTATCTCAGGCAAC
>JAHBNG010000051.1 GCA_019217005.1 Chloroflexi bacterium TSY | reverse complement strand
TCTAGTTGCATGAACGAATAGAATCACGCTCTCGTTGCGCAAAAATAAGGTCACAGACTTTGTCTTCGCTGTATGAGAGAGGGACGGATTAGAGTCATCATCCGGTAAACTTTGAAGAATTTGAAGACTCTTCTCCAAATGCTTCTGGGATTCATCATATCTAGTCAGGGTATAATTTGTTCCGCCAATAATCATGTGACCTTTCGCCACACAGAGATCGTCTTGGATCTCGTGAGCTTTCGCAATCGCCAGCTCCCCACTTGCAACAGCCTCTTCTAGCTTCATTTGAAAACGCAAAAAGTATGATCGCTCATAGAGGAGGTTACAATGCAGTTGTTTGAGAAGGTTACGGTGTGACGCGCTATGCGCCTCTGAAGAATCATCTTGACTCACAGTCAATTCGATCTCTGCCTCTGTGCGGATTAAAAGGCGATTTAGAAACTCCTCTCCTTCCTGCCAAAGTCCCTGAAGTCCATAGATTTGAGCAAAACCAAGGAGAAATTCTTTAACAATCGGCAATGGCAAATGTTCAACCGCCCAAACAGCGAGCCGCCGAATATTACCCATCTCCTTCCGAAATTCAACTAACGCTTGCCGTGGCTGAGGTCCGCGTAACTCTCTTACCCGATCATTAGAGAAACGAAAATAATATTCAAGATATCTTTGAAAAACCCCCTGCGTGAATGACTGTCGATCTAATTCAGTATCATTAATATGCAAACTCTGAACATCTTGCAACCGACTCGCCTGTTTTTCGTCGGTAAAGTCAGAAAGTTTCTCAGCAGCAAAGCTACGCAAACGTTCATGAATATCGTAACGTCCAGCAGCCGTTTGTCGCAACAGTGACTTATCCACAAGTATTGCCACGACGGCTAAGTTTGCTCCCGTTACTTCAATGATTGCTTCGCGGCTGAATGAACCACGGAAGATTGATAATTGAGCAAGAGTCTTTTGTTCATCACGTGATAAAAGACGCCAAGAATAGTCAAAGACCGCTCTAAGACTACGGTGTCGTTCAGGGATGTCTCGATGCGTAGTGGACAGAAAATCGATATCTTGTTGAATTGCTTCGACAATTTCAGCAACCTGGTAGTGCTCAACCCAGTTGGATGCCAGCTCAATCCCCAATGGAAAGCCTTCCAAAAGACGACAGATCCGGGCAATGCTTGAAACGTTTTCTTGATGTAGGTGGAAATTCGGCGAAGTACGACGAGCGTTGTTGACAAAGAGCTTCACGCTTGGTGAATCCGCTGCGTCGGGTGCATTTGGGTCCACAACATATGGCAATCCATCAACACGAACCACTTTTTCATAACTAATATTCAGACGTTCGCGTGAAGTGACTAAAATGGTCACCCCATGTGTCTCTTGCAACAGAGAGATAATCGTTGATGTCTCACTCATGAGGTGTTCGAAATTATCTAGTATCAGCATTAGCTTTTTATTCTGCAAGTAGCTGATCAACTCGGTACAGAGATCGTCGGAGCCAGAAAGTTTGAGATTTAGGGTGCTTGCAATTGCCTGGACAAGCGGACTAGATGCAGTGGTGCTTCTCTCTGGCTCATGATGTTGGAAGACGTCAACAAGGGGGACAAACCAAATACCATCCACGAAGTTTTGTGTATAATCTAGGGGGAACGACACATCGCTCTCTAACGAGATTCCCACAATCATTTCCGCGACAGATACCGCAAGCCGTGTTTTCCCGGCTCCCCCCATACCAAACAGTGTCACCAGCCGCTGAAGGGGATCAAGTAAGTGTCGGATGATGAGTGAGCGCTCATTGGTACGACCAACCATTTCTTTAGATTGTGCAGGTAAATTATGACGGATAGGAAACGTTGAAGGATATACTACGGATATTTGTGCCTCTGCCTCTTGGGAAGATTGTGTTTGAATCGATTCTGAAACAGAAGGGAGCGTTGGTGAGTCAAGAACTATGGGTGTTTCCTCAGCGGTTTCGATTTTCGTTGATTCTGCGGTCTGGAATTCACCCGACTTAATCTGACGATAGAGAACTGTTGTGGACTCTTCAGGTTCTATATCAAGCTCAATCTCAAGAACCTGGCGGCACTTTTCATATTGGGCCATGGCAGCTGCACGTTGACCATCGTATGCAAGAGATGTCATCAACTGTCGGTATGCATTTTCGCGCCATGGCGCGATTCCCAATTGCTGTTGTGCGAACTGCTGCGCGTCTGAATAATTACCTAGTCCAATGTGTGATTCCGTCAGGATATCAAGGATGTCCAAAACCTGCTGTTGAATTTGTTCTCGCTTGAAAAGCAACCATTCCTCAAAGGCCTCGCACTCGGGAAGAGAAAATCCAGCGAGAAATTCGCCATCATAGAGGCCAACGAGTGCTTCAAGCTGTGCAACTTCGCGTGCTTCCAGAAGGCTATGATGGTTGACTTGAACCAATGCTGTTCCCTGCAGAAGATCATGCACATCCACCCAGAAATGACTTGCCTGATTCATCTGTATTGTTTGTCGCGACATAAGGAGAAAAGGCGGTGTTGCCTGCTCGTCGCATATAGCCTTACGTACACGGACAAGCGTCTGCGTCAAATTTCGCAATGCAGCTTGCTCTTGCATCTCTGGCCACAATAAGCCAGCCAGAGCTGAACGTTCATGGGGCCACTCCGATTCAATGGCTAGATAAACCAGCAATGCGCGTACTTTAGCGGTCTTAAATTTTCTAAGTGGTTGAGAGCAGAATTCGGCGCGAAATCCACCCAAGAGATATAGTCGCAGGTCAGATTCGGCGCCCGTCTCTTGAACCAATTGTGACTGGGTCTGTTGAATTGTCTGAACTGATGTTGCTCTCTGCATCGATGCACCGAGGCCGCGATGGAGATGGTCATTGCTGATATCTGCTCGATATGTTTGTGCTTCTTGATACATATTCAATACTCTCTATTGGCTCTACAATACGTCAATGGATTCTAATACTCTAAGTGCTTTATATTGAATTCTTCTACTTTATCGCCAACCGTATACCTTTTCATGCTACTATTCTGTTACATCTTTATAATATTTCGGGGTGGTTCATTTTAGCTGGATAGATAGGTTTACACTTTTGATACATAGATAAAAATCTATATGAGACCGTTTTCTGCCTGAGCATGGCTCAAAGTAGAAAATATAAACATCTTTTCTCTTTGCAAAAATGGGGGTGGTTCAAAATTAGGTTTACACTTTTGATATATAGACAAAAATCTATATGAGACCGTTTTCTCTCTGAGAACCGGCGAAATCAGAGAATATAAACGTTCTTTCTGTTTCTAAAAGTGTAAACCTATCTATCCAGCTAAAATGAACCACCCCCAAAAATGTAAACCTAATTGTCCGCCTAAAATGAACCACCCCTTAAACAGTGTGATATATAAGATAAATTCATGATTGTGTCGCACTCTTGTCGCAGTATGACACGCATTGTGTCGCACTCTTGTCGTACGGATCCCGTATAGTTACCGTACAAAAAAAGGCAAACTTCGTCAACAAATTCATAAATCGACGCTTACCCTACGGCAAGAATATAAACAGTTTCATAATTGATAGGAGTCAAGTACATGTTTAGCACGATCATCTTGGGGTGGTTCAAAATTAGGTTTACACTTTTGATATATAGACAAAAATCTATATGAGACCGTTTTCTCTCTGAGAATCGGCGAAATCAGAGAATATAAACGTTCTTTCTGTTTCTAAAAGTGTAAACCTATCTATCCAGCTAAAATGAACCACCCCGATTATTCATTAGATTACTCGTCAATCCACAACATCTCAATCAACCACCAGCCAGTGCCGGACTCGGGATCACGCACATTTTTCACGCTATTATCGACTGCACTGACTACAACAGCATGGCTAATGCTGGGCGTCGAACCAGTTGCAACGTTGTACCAGATATTTTCATTGTTGATGCGCACCATCTCTTTGCCGAGCTCTACATAACGGTCAGAACCAATTGGTTCAGCTTTCCACTCATCAAGAATTGTATATAGCTCTTTGATGATCTCGGGCGGTTCTTCGCCTTTTTCACCATTGCTGTCATACCAATCATACCAGGGGATACCGGCCAGGGCACAGCAATCACGCCAGTGCCAGGGTGGAACCAAGCGGATGGGATAGACAGCATGGCTAACGGTTTCGGGCGGACCACCTGCACCCCAGGTACCAATGTCCAGATCGTTGGCCAGTAAATGTTGAGCATAGAGCTGCTGATCGACCTGTTTAAACTTGACCTCAATGCCAACTTCAGCCCAATAGCGGGTAATGAATTCCCACTCGCCGGGCCGATGTCCTTCTTGACCAATTTCGGTCGTAATAATGAACTGTTCGCCATTATCAGGCCGCAGACGCCACTCCTGATTCGCATCCCAAGCCAGCCCCAATTCGTCCAGCAGCTCGTTTGCCAAATCGACATCGTATTCCACATAGAGCCGCCCTTGGCTGTCTTCGTAGAAGCTCCAGTCAGAGGGCGGTGCAGCATTGCGCAGTTCAGTCAACCCAAGGTTAAAGACCTGGCTGTACTCATCTCGATTGATTGCGTAAGCCATCGCTTTGCGGAAGCGGAGATCATTGAAAATTTCGCGTTTGAGCGGATCCTTGCTCGTGTAGTTGAAGGCCCAACTGACGCTCCCCCCCCAGAGCAATCCTGGGTACATGCGTACAGTGTACCCTGCTTGCTCCGAGCTTTCGACCAAAAGTGGGAAATTGGCAAGATCCGCCCATGCACCGCCAAAGTTGTATTCACCAGAAACGGCCTTGGCCTCTAAAATCTCGCGGCTACCTACCAGCACACGTTCGTAGAAATCAATGTAAGGAAGCTGGTTGCCCGCAGAATCCACTTTCCAATAGTAAGGATTGCGTTCGGCGATGCGGTTGCCAGCCGAGTCAGCTTCACCAACAATGTAGGGCGCCAATACGGGCAGTTGACCGCCATAGACAATGTGTGGCCCTGGAATGCCGGAGCCTCCATACCGGGCTAAAAACGCTTCCCACCACTCGCCAAATCCCTCTTCTGCAGCCAGATCGTTGGCATTCTCATTGTGGTCAATGTGCCACTGTGATAGGTAATGTTCGGGTGCCCAGGGCCGCAGAGAAGAGATCCGATCCGCTGCTGCAACGTAGGGTTCCACATATTCGAAGGCGAAGGTATAGTCATCGATAATGTTGACCGTCATCACCTGATCATTTGGTGCAAAGTAGCTAGGAATCTTGGGCGTTAGCTTGTCATGGAGCATAATGTCTTCCCACCAGAACTGCACATCTTTGGTGGTAAGTAACTCTCCATCGGACCAGCGTAACCCCTCCCGGATATGAATGGTGAGCGTCATGAGATCCTCGGACAGTTCCCAGCTATCGGCAATGTTGGGCACAGCCTTGCGCAGGGCAATGTCCCATGTGGCTGCTGATTCTTGTCCCAAGCCACCGCCATCGCCCCACTCAGCACCAAATGCATCGCCGTTGGGATCAATTCCCATGACGGATAGCGTGCCACCATATTGACCAATGGTTTCACCGGCTGCTTCAATGGGTTCGATAACTACAGGGTCTGTGGGCAATCGTTCATCGACATTGGGGAGTTCGCCGGCTGCAACGCGTTGGGCCAGCATGGGCGATTCGCTATGCTGTGTGTCAGGCACATTGGCCATTGATTCGTCTGCCGACTCTGCGGCACTCTCCTCCACAACGGGTGCATCAGCAGGCGTACCTCCTCCACATGCAGCAAACAGCAGGCTCAAAATGAGCGCAATGGCCAGAAATGAGCGGTGGTTGCGCCACCCTAAGTGCTTATCCGAAAAGTTCTGTGACGATCTGTTCTCACTCGAGAAGCTGGTCGGACTCACAACCATTTTTCGGATAGGTTCTAAATGGTTCATGGGATTCCTCCTTGGTTCGGTTAATAGATGATAGAGTCAAAGCTTTATGCTTTGGGGATTGTCTCCGGATCGATGCCAATGGAGCGAAGATAGTCAACAAGCCGCTGATTTTCTTCGTTTGCAGCCTTTGCGCGTTGGGCTTCTTGATCTGCGCGTTGGGTTTCTGATTCTAAATTTTCAGCAAGTTTCACGTAATTGAGCATCAGGTTGCCGTCGACATCATAACACTCAACTACACCATCTCGCAGCCCCACCCATAAACACACAGGTTCCATCCAGATCCAGCCTTGCTCATTGGGCCGAATAGCAATATAGTATCCCTCAGAGGTAAGTTCGTAGCCAAATACCCGTCGTTTCTCTGGCGCACAGAACATATCTACCACAAAATAGTAGGGCAACCTAGCTTGTTGCATCAGCTTGGGCTTTTCATCAAAATCCTGCTTGCGGGTCGTTTGCGATGTGACTTCAATCACCATAATCGGTGGGATCCCGTCTATATCAGCCACAAATGTACCCTTATCGGGTGGCTGTATATTGGCTTCCAAGATAACGGTGATATCTGGTCCAAAAGGCTTGATACCAGGAATATTCCAATCGACTCTTGTGTCATATAAAATAACGGCGTTCGGGATATCCGCTACTTGATTGGTTAATACGGTTTCTAAATAGACACAAGTATCTTTATGTTCTGGATTCTGCATCCGAAAATCCTCTTCTTCGGGATGGAGTAGATCCTCCAAAGTGAGTGGGATTTGGTCATAACCAATCGTTCCATCATCATTTACTATTTGGATAGTACGCCATCCATAGCGGAAGGGATCGTCTTCCTCCTTTTCGGGTCTCTGATATTCTTCATCGTGAAATAGTGTAGGACGCTCTGCAACCTCGTCAATATGATTTGCACCATTGATGTCTGCTCCATTGTCCGTGAGCATACGTTTTGTCGCGTGGTCGTTAAGAGTACTGGATTGCGCAGCGCTGAGTTTAGCCGGTCCATTTACTTGCTGCCCTATTTCTTCCTGGGGAGATGTGTTCTGGGAGGAAGGATCGTCTTGTGTGGGCGAGGTATCAGTATCCGGACGTTCAGTTGGTGTCACATTCACTTTCTCTTGGTTAGGATTTTCTGAAACGCTCATCAGCTTGCATCTCCTGTATATACCGGCGATTGCCATTACGTAATCTTACCATTGATTTCCCTATTGTGCATACGGGTCGGCCGCATCGCGCAACCCGTCACCAACGAAATTGAAGGCCAAGACTGTAATGATAATGGCAACGCCCGGTGCAAAGAGCCAGGGTGCGAGGGCCACCGTCCGTATATTCTGCGCTGTCGCCAATAGCACACCCCAACTTACCACCGGAGGTTGTAATCCCAATCCGAGAAAGCTCAAGCTCGTTTCGGCCAGAATCATTTCCGGGATGCGTAGAGTGAGCACGGCAATCAGATGGCTAGCAAAGGATGGCACCATATGGCGAAAGATGATGCGTCCTTCGCTGGCTCCAAGGAATTTGGCGGCAACCACAAACTCTTCTTCCCGCAATGACAAAAATTTGCCGCGCACTGTGCGGGCCACTTCCGTCCAGGCGAGTACGGAGATAACGATCGTGATGCCAAAGTAGATTTGCAATGCCGACCAATCACGGGGCAGTGCGGCAGATAGAGTCAACCAAAGAGGGATCCGTGGCAGCGCCTGAAGCAACTCGATCAAACGTTGTATCAATAGATCGACTGCGCCGCCAAAATAGCCTGAAATGCCACCCAAAATCACACCCAACGTCAAGCTTAAGAGGACACCGATGAAACCGATAGAGAGCGAGATGCGGGCACCAGACATCACCCTGGAAAAGACATCGCGCCCCTGATCATCGGCACCAAAGAGATGGAGATTGGTGCGCCAGATGCCCCAAAAACGATACTCATCCCCCTCCACGAAAAATTGAAGTGGGTATTTCTGAGTTTCATCCACTTCAAAGACCATGCGCAGACTCTTTGGATCGCGACCAAAGGTGTAGCCATAGACAAAGGGTCGCCATTGAAAGCCATCTTCGCCCCAGACGCGGAGGCGTTGTGGAGGGGCTAGCAGATAGCTTACATTCGGTTTCCCAGGATCATAGGGTGCAATGAATTCACTGGTTAAGGCAATCAAATACAGCAATCCCAAGACAATGACGCTGACTACAGCGGCCTTGTGTCGAAAGAAGCGCCAGCGCATAAGCTGCCACTGGGATGCTGTATCTATTTTTGTGATGACTGTGTCGGTTGCCATGGGTGCTTGAAGTGTCGCTGTTGACATGTGAAACCTATTGGGGAGGTTTGTGCGATCTCAAGCCTATCAAATCTATCAGTCTTCACAAGGCCTGATTGACGCTTTATGAGTCGGAGAAATGGGTGCATCTTCACAGTCTCCACAACTGCAATTTATATTATATACCAAGCCCCTTAATTGAATATCAAACCGTCTGTCGTATCCTTGGATCCAACACTGCCAACAAAATATCAGATATCAGTGTCCCAATCAGCGAAAGAAACGTCAGTACCAATAGAAAACTCCCCGCCAAATACATATCCTGGCTCAGCAGCGCCGTAAGCATTAGGGGACCAGTGGTTGGCAAACTTAACACCACGGAGACAATTGCCGCACCAGAGATTAATTCAGGCAACACACCACCAACGCTGCTGATAAAGGGATTGATGGCAATGCGCACAGGGTATTTCCAGATCAGCTTGGTCTCGGATACGCCTTTGGCGCGTGCGGCCGTAACGTAGGGCTTGCGCAACTCATCGAGCAAATTGGCGCGCAACGTACGAATCAAATCGGCGGTGCCGGCAGTGCCTAACACGATCATTGGCACCCAGAGGTGCTTTAATAGATCCCAAAACTTTGCCAAGCTCCAGGGTGCACGTTGAAAATCTTGGGAAAACAGTCCCCCCATACTAACGCCAAAGTATGAAAAACCGATCCACATGAGAATCAGGGCCAACAAAAAGTTGGGGGTTGCTTTACCCAAGAATCCCAAGAAGGTGACGAGATAATCTGCGAGTGAATACTGATGGGTGGCAGAATAGACACCGATGGGAAAGGCCACAATCCAGGTAAAGAGCAAGCTTCCCAACGAAATCACAAAGGTCCATGCCAGCCGTTCCCAAATCAATTCGGATACAGGTTGCTTCCACTGAAAGGAACGCCCAAAATCTCCTCGCAATACAATATTCGTAATCCAGCGAAAATATTGTTCGTGCATTGGACGATCCAACCCGTATCGCAGCTTGAGGTTCGCGATCAACGCCTGATCGATCTCTTCACCACTCGACGCCATGCGCATGATCTCGCTCGTCAAATAGTCACCGGGCGGCAGTTGAATGAGCATGAATATCAACACGCTGATGACGGCCATCATCGGGATAAAAGCAATACTCTGCGAATCATGTAAGCTATCATTACTCAACTCTTCAGTTCTCGGTTTGCACGAATCAGTATATATCGGGTGTGTACCACAAAGTGTGTAAATGAAGGTTCTCTGACTGAGAGGTCTCCATTTACACACTTTGGTGCACACCGTCGTATATCGTCAGGACAGATTCTTGCTGTACAACGAACGCCTCGGCTGGCATCACGCCATACGCACCACGTTCGATCAGCCGATCAGTTTTGCGCGTGAAAGATTTGCCCATTTTGATTACCGACGGCTGGCTCGATCCCCATAAGCGTCAATTCATGGACGAGATGACACTTGGCGAAATGCCCTGACTCAACTTCATACATTTCAGGCTCCTCTACCCGACACTGCTCAACGGCGTATCGACAACGTGGATGAAAATAGCAGCCTGTGGGTGGATTTGCCGGATTGGCCACCTCGCCTTCTAAGATGATCTCCTCAACTTGATTGCGCGGATCTGGACGCGGCACCGAAGAGAGTAGGGCTTCTGTATAGGGATGCTTGGGCGCCTGAAAAAGCGACTGTGTTGGTGCCATTTCCACAATTTTGCCCACATACATCACCGCTACCTGATCGCAAATGTGTTCAACAACATTGAGCTGATGGGCAACAAAGAGATAAGTCAGCCCCAACTGCTTCTGAAGATCTTGTAGGAGATTCAGAATTTGGGCCTGGATCGAGACGTCGAGCGCCGAAACGGGCTCATCACAGACAACGAATTGTGGGTTGAGTGCCAATGCTCGTGCGATGCCAATCCGTTGTCGTTGTCCTCCGGAAAAAGCGTGGGGATAGCGACTCATGTACTCTGGTCGCAGACCCACAAGTTGAAGCAGTTCGGCGACCCGATTGGTGCGCTCTGTCCCTCTGACGCGGTTAATGGTCAATGGCTCGCCCACAATATCGAGAATCGTCATCCGTGGATTCAGAGAGCCAAATGGATCTTGTAAAATGATTTGAGCGTGACGGCGAAAGACCTGAAGTTGCTCTCGGTTGAGCGTCGTGACATCGATCCATCCCATCTCCTTGTCGTTAAACCGGATCTCGCCAGCAGTCAAGTCGTAGCCACGCAATATACAGCGTCCCGTTGTCGTCTTGCCGCAGCCGCTCTCGCCGACCAATCCCAGCGTTGCACCTCTTTGGATCGAGAGATCGACGCCGTCAACAGCCTTGATATGCCCAACCGTCCGACGAAAAATACCTGCCTCGATTGGGAAATATTTTTTTAAGCCTTTGACTTGGAGAAGAGAAGTTGCTTCTTGTGATGTATCCATGAATACCATTAGCTAGCATTTCGACAAGCAACGGCAGATCCGCCTCAGTTGCTTTGCGGAAGATTAGGTTTACTATGTGTTCCGGTGTGGTTGGTTCATTCAGAGTTCCGAACTGATTTTCTCAAGATATGCTTGTGTAAAGATGACAAGCAACACCATAGTTCGGATTCCACTCACGCTGATTTGTCCCAATTGCCGGATTCGATCCAGTCGTGATGTATGTCGGACTCACAACATCACAAGTCCCCGGCACAAACTCCCGACAGCGCGGATGAAACGAGCATCCCGAGGGCAGATTCGCCGGGTCGGGTACAATCCCTTCAATGGGTCTGAGCCGTTGACTCTGTGCGCCGCCAAAGCGCGGCACAGAATCCAGCAGCGCACGCAAATAGGGATGCTGTGGATTGTAGAAGACAGAATTGACATCGGTCTGCTCAACCACTTTGCCCAAGTACATCACTGCGACGTCATTGGCCATCTTGGCAATGACGCCCAGATCGTGGGTAATGAAGAGAATTGCCATGCCAAATTCAACCTGCAGTTCTTTCAAAAGACGTAGAATTTGAGCTTCGGTGGTGACATCTAGGGCCGTGGTCGGTTCATCGGCAATCAGCAGCTTGGGGCGACCGATCAAGGCCATTGCAATGACGGCTCGTTGGCGCATTCCTCCACTCAATTCATGGGGATATGCCTGAAAGGTACGGGCCGGATCAGAAAAGCCGACGCGTGCCAACATGTCTAAGACCATCTCACGGGCCTCTGGCTTGCTGATAGGTTGGTTGTTGGTGTGAAGATGCAGCAGCGCCGCTTCCAGAATTTGATTCCCGACTGAATAGACAGGGCTAAGGGTCGCCATCGGTTCCTGGAAGATCATACCGATCTCACCACCCCGCACAGCACGGATTTTTGTGCCTTTGGGATCAAGCTGGGCGAGATCGATCACCTCATGATGCTGTCCGATGTCATGTAGCAGAATCTCACCGCTAACAATTCTTCCTGGTGGCGGCACGATCCGTAGTATCGACTGGGCCGTTACGCTTTTGCCGCAGCCGCTTTCGCCCACAATGCCCAATGTTTGGCCGCGATAGATGGTTAAGTTTACACCAGCTACGGCCTGAACGGTTCCTTGACGTAGCTTGAATTGAGTGTGAAGTTCGGGGTGGTTCAAAATTAGGTTTACACTTTTGATATATAGACAAAAATCTATATGAGACCGTTTTCTCTCTGAGAACCGGCGAAATCAGAGAATATAAACGTTCTTTCTGTTTCTAAAAGTGTAAACCTATCTATCCAGCTAAAATGAACCACCCCTGAAGTTCTTTGATTTCGAGTAGGAGTTGTCTATCGGACATACCGGTTACAGCGAAGTACCTCATCTATACTGTGCTCTGTATGAAAACCGTAGTTTGGTCTCTCTGCTAGAGCTTTCGAAAACTACGTATGGTGACATTTGTCACCTTGGTCCCTGATTTTGGGTGTTCAAACCCTATACAAGCGAGTCCTTAGAACACCTCTGAGGGTCTGTTAGCGTCAAAAAGGTTACAACATGACAAATTTGAGGTGCGAACCCTCTACAAACCCTTGAAATTGTCAATTAGGGTGACAAATGTCACTATTCCGGTTTTCATCACAACCGCAGTATAGTGCATCAAGATCGGGATATTTTTTCTTGGCCGGACAGCTAGTTTGCAATAGGCTTTCAATCGCATATGGATAGTCTTGTGCTAATGCCCAAATAGCTAATGCGAATTCTTCGGTAGTTTCAATGCCTTCAGATTCCTCCAGCCGCAATATCATGTTTTTGTTGCAGGAGCCAAGAACTTTACGGCGCAGACGGCCAGAAATAGTCTCAATCATCTTTGCAGTTGACAAACCACTCATTAGCGATCTCTTCTAGTCGATCAATTTGACGATTCATGAATGGAGCTTCCTACATTTCTAGATCTTGGGGCACCCATTAGTATATCATCAGATAGTCTCTTCGCAATAAGAAGCTGTCTGAAAAGTCATTCTGAGGAGGCTTACCTCTTTGAATCTCCACCAATTACTAAATCAGCAGCTTCTCTGGGGCGATATGTCTCCATATAATGTCGCTCAGCAGCATCCCAGCGTCTGAACCACTCCTCCGATGCATCAGCACGCTCGAGTTGCCGCTGCCACCGCATCTTTGCAGAGGATTCGACCAATATCATCACATTATAGTATTTGCGCAACTCTGGGCGCATCGCGTAGCAACCCTCAACCACAATAATGCCTTTGGGTTTGACGTTTTGCCATACCTGATCTAAACGATTTGTCTGCCAGTTGTAAGCCTGATAGCGTCCTATTCGTCTATTGTGTAAAGGCATGAGCACTTGTGCTTCAAGACGCTCCCAATCATAGTATCGTTCATATCCACCAATTGCATCGAGCAATTCCCGATCCGCTGCATTCATCGGACGATAAAAGTCATCTATATGAAGCACTGTCACATGAGAGTTGGATTCTTGAATTATGGTGGCCCAAGTTGTTTTCCCCGCTGCACTATGGCCATCAATAGCAACCAGCGTCACAGGCATTTTCAATTTTCGTTGGATGAGGGCGTGCACGTCTGCACGCTGATGACAATTCTTCATTCGCTTACACCCTTGCGAGAAACGGATTTAGTTTTGTTATCCTGTGGAAGAGATGAAACCCATCGTTTTCTATCGCTCTGTGGTAGTATACACGCCAGCACGAGAATAGAAAACTGGATGTGGCTGTCCGGTAAGTGATAGAGAGTCAACGAGCGCAAGATTCCCAAACTAGAACCAGAGTCTATACAAATCGCATCAAGTTGACTCGCCGCCACGACCGAAAACCAATGAAAAACTCATGACCAACAAAAGACCCACAATACTCGTTCATTCTGGCTGGAATCGTTACAACTTTGGCGACGTCGCGCATACACCTGGTCTGCTCCATCTTTTAGAGAAATATATTCCTGAGGCAGAGGTGTGGCTCTGGATGGCTCGCTATCCGGAATGGCTTGCAGGGTACATTCTGGAGCGTTTTCCCAATACGCATGTTTTTCATGGGCAGTTTGGCGGTATACATGGAGCCATTGATCAAACAATCACAGAAGCCTACGAACGTGCAGATCTGTTCATCTACAATTCGGGTCCAATCTTTAATTATGGTCATGAAATTGTCAGTGAGCAGATCAAAACAGAGGGTTGGCGTGGCTTTGATTGGAATGCAACCATGGAGCCAGCGGCCAAGCTCTACTACGCCAAACATATGCACGTTCCCTTTGGTATTTTTGCCCAAAGCTTTATCTACTTTGCACCGCCCGCGGACATTTTTATTCCCGAGATATTGTCCCAAGCCACTTTTCTGACCACGCGTGAAACAGATTCGCTTACCTATTTGCAACAGCTCGGTGTTCATGCTCCCGATATGGATTTCACGCCGGATGCCGCATGGGCCTTTGATCTGAAAGATGACGAGAGGGTTGTGCCTTGGTTGGATTCGTTGGGATTGAATGAGAGGGAATTTCTGGTTGCAACCACACGCAATGCACCAGCAGGCGTGGACACAGAATTCGATAAAGCGAAGCAGACAACCTTCTTTGCCCAAGTTCTAACGGATTGGATTGAGCAGACTGGTCTGCCTGTCCTTTTGATTCCCGAGACTGTCGGCAGTATTCAACTCAATCGGGAATATATTCTCGAGGCTTCCCCTCCACATTTACGCTCTCATATCATTCTCGACAACAGCTTGTGGATGCCGGAAGAGAGTTTTTGGACGCCGGATCAAGCACTCTCCGTGTTGTCTCGTGCCCGCGCCTACCTCAACGTGGACCACCACGGTGTTCTGATGGCACTGGCAGCCGGAACCCCTTGCGTCCATCCCCATCAACCCCAAGCCGGCCGCAAATCGAATGCGCTGCGCGATATTGGACTAAATAACTGGCTCTTTGCTCTCTACGATGTTGATCCCAGGGTGGTTAGCCAAACTTTGCTCCAGATTCATCAGGAGTATGATCTGGCACGGCAACAAGTTGAAGAGGCAGTCAAGGTTGTTCAACAAGCGCACAAAAAGCGCATGATGGCCATTCGCAACCTGTTGGAGTTGCCGTGATGGTCTATTTGTCCTTTACTTCTTTGCGATTCCACGCCACACGCGCTTAAAGGGTTCACCTGTTTCATAGCTTGTTATCTCAACAAGCTCAAGCTCTATATTGGACCAGCTGGCCAAAAGCTCTTGCAAATATTCTTCCGAAAAGAAATGCATTGTCTGCCCATGTTGTTCCAGAACGTAATTTGGCTCGAGTTCACGCAGGGGAGGCCATCTCAAGGGACGAAGGGGTCGATCCTCAACGGCATTCACATGAAACAAGAACAATCCATCCACGCTCAAGATCCGGTGAATCTCATGAAATAAGGAACGCGTCACTGTATCTGGAAACATGTGCGCTGCTACATTCGACATGATCGCATCGAATGCAAAATCTGAGAAAGGCAACCCTTGCGCCATATCTCCGACAACGAATTGGCAACGCGATCTCGCCTTCTTCGCAGCGTGGGCGATTGCCACGCGTGAGTAATCCAGACCAACCACCCGAAATCCTGCGTCTGCTAATCTCATCATATCGTTGCCGCTTCCGCATCCCAGGTCCAGCACGATGTTTGCATCTGCTTTTGTCAACGGCTCCAAAAATTCACCAGTCCATTGGGTTCCCCAATCCAAATCTTTCCCATTTCGATACCGCCCGGCGAAATGTTCATCCCAATGACTTGGTGGAGCATAATTCGTCGAGGCCATGTTCAATCTCACGTAATTCCTGAGTGGTGACAGTGTGTCCCAAAATGCATGAATGGAAACCGCCTAGTCAGAGAAGCCGCGCCATTCACACGCTTTGTGGGATACACCCTGAATGGTAAACGTTATCCAACTTTACTTTCTGGTAAAAGAAAAGAGATGAGGTGAGAAATGTGACAAAAAGCGGTTAGCAGTTCATCCTAAAGGTAGAGAACCCAAAAAGGAGGAAGGAATGCTAACCGCGCCAGAAATAACTATAGCAGTACTGATGAATGTATTGCAAGTAACGCCGATGGGAACAAACGTAAATGTAATGCGTCTGATGTGGGCAATGCTGAATGGGTCGTTTCTGAAAAGTCGAGGAGCAATCCATAGCGCATTGAAAGAAAGCGGGTTTGAAGATGAGGAGCTCCGGCGAAGCTGGTGGAGCTTTCGATATGGATCATGGGATATCACAAGTCTGCTGGGGTCGTGGCAAGAAGAAGTGGAGTGGAAAGGGGAATGGGAGGCAAAAAAGTTAGAAGGGTACCGAGTGAAAAGCATAGATATCACAGGGTTCTGGCGACCGAAGCTGCAAGGGAAAGTGAACCGACTCTATAACTCAACGGCTCGTCGGGCATTGCCCGCGCTCATCTTTGGAGTGATGATAAGCTCGGGGGAGATAGGCGGGAAGCGAGTGCCACTGCTCAAGGCAATCATGAGATGCACGGTTGGAACAAAGGAAAGTGAGTTTCGGAAAAAGCTGCTGACAGAGACGAAGAAATCACTGGAGTCAGACGAAGTGGCGGTGGTCGATGCCGGGTTTACAATCAGAGAAATGCTAGAAAGCGGCATAGACCGATTTGTCCTGCGGGAAGCCATTAACTGCACAGTGCGCCGCAATGAGTTCCCCAAACGCAAAGAAAAAAAGGCAGACCACCTGAATATGGTGATATTGTGCGTCCGCTCTCTCGCAGCTATAAGGGAAAGCGACTCGAGGCTACAACTCCGGACTCGTCTGGTCGCTTTCTCTATAGTGGTCGCCTGATTTGCTATCAAGCATGGCACAATCTCGTCCCCAGAACAACCAAGGTGGATACAGCCAACCGTACCTACTCGATTTACGTCATTCAGGATCCGGCCTACAACACACCTTTGGTTTTGGCGACCGTTATGACTTTGCAGCCTGAAACCATTTATCTTGTCTACCTGGAACGCTGGCCTGTTGAACATCCCCCCCTTGGCTTCCAAGCAGATGATTGGCTTACATCGTCAATTTGTTCATGCCGATGAGGCTTGTTTCCGCTTACCTGAACTGGGGCTGCTTGCTGGCAATCTTCTTTCCCATTTAGCCGCTTCTCTTCCTCCCATACCGACTGGCTACTGGGATCGAGAGCCTCAATCCACTCCCGGCAGGCTGCGCCGTGTTCTCTCGAGTGCTCTTTTTCCAACTCCTGACCAACTCGACCCTGACTTTCGGAAAAAGGCCTCGGTTTCACACCATTTCCCTAAAGGCGTTCTCGCTCATCGCCGCCTCAATGCCGCTGCTTAAACTAGCCGAGCACTATTTTTACATTTTATCCCGTTTTTTCAGGGTGGATTCTTTTTTCCGCCCCTTTCGGTTTGCCCTTTGTCACTCAAGCCTTTACCAGAAAGTAAAGTCCAAGAAATCTAGCACAATTTTGTTGAATTCTTCTGGCTTCTCCATATTGGGATAATGCGCCACACCATGCATGATGACTTTCTCAGCATTTGGAATATTCTCTGAGATAAAATCAGCATGAAAAATCAGTCGAGCCACATCATAGTCACCAATGATCACAAGCGTCGGTATACCGATTTCCGAGAGTCGCGAAGCGGAGTTTGGTTCGAGCTCAAGATACTCTTCATCTTCGTCCTCTGGTAACTCGAACATGGTAACCAGCATCTGGACAGCCTTGGTCCGTATAGCCGGATCAACCTGTTCCGGGCTGCGTTTGGGGCCATCCATCCAAACTCGAGCATAAAGAGTGGCTGCTTTCTCAAGATCACCCGCCTCGTAGGCTTTTTCTACGGCTTCTCCAATGGCTTTACGCTCCGCCAGCGCATCTTCATCAATCTTGTCTGGTTCGTAGCCGCCCACAGCCGCAGCAACTGAGATCAACGCCCGAACGCGGGCCGGATTGTTCAGCGAAAAATCGATAGCCGCCCCACCACCGACAGAACACCCCACGACAACAACCTCATCTATATTAAGATGGTCAAGCAGCGCTCGCAAATCGTCATGAGCAGAAGTGCCACCCGCAAGACCCGGTGTCTGGCCCGAACCGCGTAAGTCGTAGCGCAAGACTTGGTACCGCTCCGCAAAAACGTCGGCTTGCGCATCCCAAAAACGCAGATCAGAGACACCTGAATGAATCAAGACGATGGTCGGTCCACTCCCGCGCAGGTCATAGTGAAATTTTGTGCCGTTGATCTCAGCGAACTGATAGGTCGGTGCTTTACTCATTTAACGTTCCCTTTCACAATCAGTAGACCGCAGTGGAGTCGCCATGCATGGCGCAGCGTTCTCTAACGCCGGTCCCGTTCGCATTAGAGAATGCTCACTCCGCGTTGCGGTCTACTGACAATATCTTGGTTCTTGTAACTGAGTCTCTGCATGTTAGCGGATCGGGAAGGAGCGATGCAACGTATAGCGGGTGATGCGCAACTCGTCACCCGCTTTTAAAACTGTATTACGATCATTTGGTGACCGTTGATTTCAGGAACCGTAAATTCAATCCGCTCGCCATTTTGGCTAAAATCGACAGCCGCACCCTCTGGTGCCGTCACCACGTCCGTTACAGCCGTTGGAATACGGACCGACACATCAACATGGTAGAGCGGAATCACATCTTCAATCACATCAAAATCTACGCCGCGACGTTCAGGGATGTAGTGAAGCAGATGCAACACCCAACGATTTTCCGACTGCTGCTCATTGAGTGTGGTGAAGATGGTACTTGGGCCAGCGTGGCGAACCAATGGTTCAGGCAGCAGCAGATCCAAAGCATTGAGGAATAGCTTCTTGCACCAGAGAGGCGCATTCTGATGATACTGACGAAAGATAGGATTGGCAAAGTAAATGGCGTTGCCATTGCGCACTATGCCGGGCGTGCTCATTTGACCGGATGAGGGGGTTTGGCGATGAGAGCAGAAGTGTTCCCAGGTGCGGTCGAAATAAGGAGAGATCAACGGTGCCAGGATCTCAGCATGATCATTTGCCCGTACATCCATGCCACGCATGTACATCGCATGTTCCGTGGGCGGCAAACCAGCCCCCACTGGGCCGTTTGGCAGAAGATAGTTGAGATAGTCGCCGCGTGGATAGTACTGACCACGTACGAGTTTCCCCTGTTGAACGGACGGCCCATCGCCCACTTTAGCAACTCCCAAACAGCTCAGTGCAAAGTCCCTTTTCGTAGGATCTAAGCCAGATTCAAAGGTCGCAATCAATCCGCCACCGTTCTCAACATATGCGTTCAACTTGCTCGCCAACATGGTAGAAAACGGGATTTCATCAGGCAAAATAACCACGCAATAGCTCGAGAGATCGCTCTCTGAATCCACAATATCAAACTGATGTGAACTCTCTTCCAACATACGAGTGACACCCTTGATTGCGCCAGGAAGGCTTCCAGAACGAGCACCTTGCCACTCTTCAGGCGTGAAGACAGCGATTTCGCTCACTGATTTGGCGCCTCGACACCAGGGCTCTTTCTCTTCCACCTCAGCATATACCTGACCAATCAACTCATAGACATGCTTCTCGATCCGACCCCGTGGCGGCAACTGATCACCAATCATGCATTTTGCCCCCATCGCAATGATCCGAAAGCATTCGTATTATAGGGCAGCCAAGTTTTTGAACGAGTGGAAATCGCCCCAAGAGGTGTGGAACTTACCTGTCTGGGCCAGAATATCTACATCGCCCACATTGCGCGCATAGCGCATGGTCACTGGGAAATGCTGATAGCCCCAACCACCAGAAGGTAGCGTTTCCAACTCCCAATGAGTATAGGCATCTGCCACAGACCGCTGGCGCGTACCCACGTGGCCAGCATTGTAAAAGATGCTGCAATCGGCCTTGATGTTGCGCACAAATGCACTCAGTTCACGCTTAAACTCATGGAGCGACTCCACGGCAAAGGCATTGCGCGCCTGCTCGTCAGCTGGATCGAGATTGGCCGCACGCATCTGTTCCTGCGTATATCGATCTGTAGATGGAATCGGCTGGACAATATCAAAGAAAAAGCCGTCCACATCAAAAAGATCAAGCATCTCGGCCACATGTTCCTTCAGAAAGTCCATGTAGGGTGAGTTGACGTTCATCCAGCGATAGAATCCTGCTTCAAAGGGAGGGGTTCCAAGAATTGTCCCATGTGCGTCGGTGAGCAACCACTCAGGGTGCATCCGCGCGGTGTAGTGATCCCACTGAATTGTTGTGTAGATGGGACAGCGAATACCCCGGGAGTGGCAAGCTTCAATCTGTTCCTTTACTAAGTTACGCGCCAGGTGGGGATGCACACGCTCGGGATGCCGTTCGGACGGATAATAGATCCACCCGTGATGGCAACGTCCAAAAACCGTGATCGAATTGACGTGCGCTTTGACCAGAGTGTCCGCAAACTCGTCTGGATCAAAATCAGCGCCAATCCCTGTTATTGCCTCGCTTGTATGGAAATCGAGATGGATTTGTCGATAAGGCAGAAAGTCAGATTTACTCATACAGTTGGTTCCTCTTAATAAATTTGGTTCTGTGAGGCTTTGTGGGGTAGATGTTGGATAGTTGGTTAGTTTGTTGGTTTGTTCACCAACTATCTAACCAACAAACCAGCTGAAAACCACACAATTCCTCAGACAACCATAATTTTTCAGTCGATCGCAATCGTGTCATTCCGCTCACGTAGTGTGTGCGAAGCACCAACGAGATGAAGAATCTAGCGATTTATTGCTTATACGGATCCGCCGCATCCCGCAGCCCATCTCCCAAAAAATTAAACGCCAATACCGTCACGACAACAAAGAGCGCTGGGATAATCGTCCACCAATAGATCGCAACGCTGTGGATGTTTTGCGCTTTTTCAAGAAGAACACCCCAACTCACAGCGGGTGAGCGTAGCCCCAATCCCAGAAAGCTGAGCGCTGTCTCCGCCAGAATGACGTCAGGAACGGCTAGGGTAAGATGGACGATCAGGTAAGAGGCGAAATTGGGAATGAGGTGCGTGCGAATGATGCTCCATTCACTCACGTTGGCTACTCGAGCAGCCAACACGTAGTCTGCTTCACGTAGTTCGAGGAACTTGCCACGTACCACCCGGGCCAATCCACCCCAGCTAACCAGCGAGAGGATAATGACAATGCCAAAGTAGACGCGCACCACTGACCAATCCCGCGGTAGCGCAGCGCTCAATGCCACCCAAAGCGGAATTGTGGGAATTGAGATCATAAACTCGATGACGCGCTGAATCACATTATCGATCGCGCCGCCAAAGAAACCGGAAATCCCACCCAACACCACACCAATGATAAAGGAGAGTGCCACGCCCACCAACCCAATCGAAAGAGAGAGACGTGCCGCGTAAATCGTACGAGAGAAGATATCACGCCCAATCGAGTCTGTGCCAAAGAGAAAGATGCCTCCCGGCTCGGCTACACCAAATAAACGTACATCCGTCTCAAAAAGCCCCAAGATCTTATGAGGTTCACCCGATATCAAAAAACTGATGGGAAAGATCAGAGACTTGTCCTCCACGTAAATCTTTTCGAGCGTCTCTGGATCGCGCGTCGAACTCGTCCCATAGACAAATGGTCCGATAAACTGCCCTTGCTCGTTAAAAAAGTGAACCACCGTGGGGGGACGGAAAGAATATTCTTCGAAGCGTATTTCTGGGGAATAGGGCGAGATAAAGTCGGCAAAAATGGCTGTTAAATATAAAATGACCAGCACTGTCCCACCCAAGATGGCTAAATGATGATGGCGGAACTTCTGCCACATCAACTGCCATTGGGATGCCAAATAATACTTTTCTTCAGCCGTAAGGGCTGCGTTTGCAGTCGGCGCAGATACTGTTGCCATGCTTATACTTCCTGTTCACTAAATCGAATGCGGGGATCAACAAGAACGAGCAGTACATCCGAAATAAAGGTTCCAATGACTGTGAGCACAGTCAGGACCAGCAGCAGGCTGGATGCCAGAAACATATCTTCTGTAATCAGTGCGCTGTATAGCATGGGACCTGTCGTTGGTAGATTGAGTACCAATTCGACAATAAAGCCGCCAGAAACAATAAAGGGCAGCGTCCAGCCGATGGTGCTGACAATGGGGTTCAGGGCAACACGGACCGGATACTTGAAGAGCAGTTTGGGCTCTCCGACGCCTTTGGCCCGTGCCGTGACCACATACTGCTTCCCCAACTCATCCAACAACGATGCCCGCATGACCCGAATCAGACCCGCTGTCCCGGCTGTTCCAATGATGATGATGGGCAAAGGCAGATGTTTGAGAAGATCGATGACCTTGCCCAAACTCCAAGGCGCACGCATATATTCGGGCGAAAAGAGTCCGCCGACGCTCATCCCAGCGTTCAAAAAAATAACAATGAGAATGAGAGCGAGCAGAAAGTTTGGTGTTGCCAATCCCAGAAAACCGATCAACATAGAGAGATAATCCCCGATCGAGTATTGATTGGTGGCTGAATAGATCCCGATGGGAATGGCCATTGCATAGGTGAAGAGCAGCGTGGAAAGGGAGATTGCAACGGTCAAACCAATGCGGTCTCCAATCAGATCCTCAACACGTTGTCTGTATTGAAAAGACCAACCAAGCCTGCCTTGCAACACATTGCTTGCCCAACGCAGATATTGTCCATAAATCGGCTGATCCAAACCAAACTGCATACGTAAATTCTCTAATTGGGCTTCATCAACCTCCTGCCCAGAGCGTGCAAGCTGAACGGCCAGATTGTCAACAAAGTCACCTGCGGGTAGCTGAATAATCAAAAACGTCACAATGCTTGTCACAAAAATGACGATCAACATATAGACCAAACGTTGTACGAGATACCTGAGCATTAGACGCTGCGTCCTGTCTGTTGATACCGGATCAATAAAGCGGATAGCTCTGCCACGATCTCGGCATCTTCGTCCCATAGGTTATTCGCTTCGCGGGGGTGTCATCCTAATTGTAAAGCTGCCCTGGCGCATCAGGCTCTGGCGGCCACCCGCCAGAATCCTGCGTCTCAAAAATACACGTCCAGGCTCCTCGTCGCAGAGAAAAGACCTCCGTCACAGAGGGATGAATCAAATCTTCCCGCACAAGTACTGAATCCTCTGTCCCCAATAGCGTAGGCAGAATGTTGACGCTGTTTGGCCCCGCGTCGGAAGGGAGATCTATATCCACAGTGGAAAACAGTATTATATCCCTGACGTGCGGATTTGCCTAAACAGGCATCAGGAATCAGAATTATACTTAGGGCAATCGCGTACCTTAAAAAAATAAGCCAGAAAGGACTGTCAAGAGATAGTGGTGGTCCCAGCCAGCGGGAAGGCGCTTGTTTTTGATGCCAACGTTGAGAGAAGTCTCCTTCTTGAGCAGATTGAGAGCAATATGACGAAGGGCAGCGAAATTCTGAGCTGAGTGGCCTTTGCGCAAACGGGATTCATCCTCTCGGAAGGCAATATCGAGGGTCCAGTGTAGGCGATTTTCGACATGCCAATGAGTGCGAGAGGCATTGAGTAAAGAGCGAGCATCGGACTCGGAACTCGAGAGGTAATAGCGCCTGTCGGGATTGTCTTTTTGCTGAGAATCACCACAAATCAAGGTGCGTTGGGCTTGAACCATCATGACGGTAGAGAGTTCAGGCCATTGCTCAGAATTGCGCAGATTCTGGATGATGTCGGGGGCAGAAATGGTCCAGGCTTCTCGGGTTTCAAGCCGACCGTGTCCCTTATCGGTCGTTTTGGCATAATCGTGGTCAAAGGCAGTAAAGTCACTTTCCTCGAGATCCTCAAAGAGCAAGGCGACATCTGCATGTAAGTTTCCTTGATTGCCCTTGAGAGAGAGGAGATAATCAGCCTCATTGTCAATGATGAGCTGTGCAATTTCAGTCTGAGCACCCATAGCATCGATGGTCACGAGTGCCCCTTTGATCTCCAACAAGCGCAGTAACTCTGGAATAGCTGTGATTTCATTCGACTTTTCATCCACTTTCCACTGACCAAGGACTACTTTGTTCAGAGAAGCCCAAGCACTCACCATGTATATGGCTCCTTTGCCCACTGTTTTATCATGGGAACGTCTCAACTGCTTGCCGTCTATTGCCACCACTTCTCCATTCGTCACCTGGCAGACTGCGCTCATCCATTTGCTGAAACATTCGGCAAAGACCTCTCCATCTAGCAATCCAAATACGCGCCAGAATGTATCGTGCGATGGGATTCCATTTGGCAACTCCAGTATGCTTTCTAGCCACTCCTTTTTGGCTTTGCCGAATTTTTCGCCCCCTTCCCAATCGTCTGCTCCGCATATGACTGCACAGATTGCTATCACGATTATATCGATTAGATTGTGGCGTCGATTTATCGGGCTTCTTGGCTCTTCTATGCTTCCAAAGTGCTTTTCTATGCTTGCTATTTCGGGCTTTTCCATTTTGGTTTCTCCTTTTTGGGTTCCAAAATAGATTATCCCTTCTTTTCTTTCTTGTACAAGTACGCGATTGCCCTAGAATTATACAACATGTCATTGACATTTAAGTAGAGCTAGTGTATAGTCCCAAAATCGATCATCATGATGAGCCATACCCCATCAATACCCCTGAATAAGAACCTATCCGAAAAGTGGTTGTGAGTCCAGCTAGTTTTCGAGTCAGCATACATCGTCACAGAACTTTTCCGATGGGCCTAATAGAGAAGTCACTTAAACTCCGTACTTTCGCATCATTTTTTGCTCTGGCAGAATTGCGGACGAAAGCACGAAGTTAAATAATGTGACTATAAGGAGAATTTTAATGCGAATGAATCGTGTTCCACTGGTCTGGAGTCTATTGCTCATTTTTGCTTTGGTCCTTGCAGCCTGTCCTGCACCGACAGCAGAGACGTCTAGCAGCGAAGAGTCGTCCACGACACCTTCTGATTCTGGAGCTTCTGGTTCTGGCGGCATCCAGATTCCAGAGATCGAAGACGGCATGTTTAATGTGGCATTTGTCTATGTTGGACCGATTGGCGATGGCGGATGGACCTATGCCCACAATGAGGGACAACTTTACCTTGAAGAAACATTGAGCGATCAGGTACATACTGCTTATATCGAGAGTGTGCCCGAGGGTGCTGATGCAGAACGGGTGATTCGCGGACTGGCGCGTAAGGGATTTGACGCAATTTTCACAACTTCTTTTGGCTATATGGACCCCACAGAGACTGTGGCTGAAGAATTCCCCGATACCTATTTCGTTCATATATCTGGTTTTAAAAAGAACAATTCAAATTTTGTGAATCTCTTTGGGGCAATGGAAAGCATGAAGTATCTGGTTGGCTTAATTGCCGGCGCGCGTGCAAGTGCTGATGGAACCAATCGTCTGGGTTATGTTGCGCCGTTTCCAATCCCGGAGGTGATTCGTCACATCAATGCAACAGCTCTCGGTATGCGCGAGACCTGCCCTGATTGCGAATTAGACATTCGTTGGATCTTTACATGGTTTGATCCTGAGATCGAGCGACAGGCAGCAGAATCATTACTCGAAGCGGGAGCTGGTGTTGTCATTACAGGTGCGGATACGCCTGGACCAGTGCAAGTTGCAGGTGAACGGGGCCAGTATGGGGTCGGTTATGATAGCCGAAATGCGTGTGATGTTGATCCCGAGCATTGTCTGACAACTCCTTATTGGGAGTGGGGTTTGGCTTATGTCGATCTCGTTGAAGCCATGATCGATGGTTCATTTACGGCTGATGACTATTATTTTGATGTAGATAGCGGTGGTCTAGGACTGTTGGGCTTTATGGATGATCAATCGCCAATGGCAGGCGTACCAGAAGAGGTAGCTCCCATGGTGCAAGAGATTCTTGACCAAATGCTCACGGGTGAACTCGATCGTTTTGATATTTTTACAGGACCGATCAACAACAATAAAGGTGAAGTAATCGTTCCAGACGGTGTCAGCCTCACTCAATCCGATTTGGAAGGAATTGACGAAGGATTAGGGGCCATTCTCGGTCGGGAAGGATGCACGATTTGCATGGGATGGTTGGCAGAAGGCATTGTCCCTGATGCAGAAATCCCGCAATAGTTAAGAATATCTGTGGCTCAATCGGAACTCATGTGGTAAACGTCCCTCTGAATTCTAAAAGAGTCATATCTATTGACGAAGGAGCGCGAAGGGGGTAGGTCACTTTGCGCTCTTTGCATTTCTTGGTACATAATTTATCTATGCGAGTAAACCCGAAGAAGTCTTTATACTCAGATGCCTCAGATTTCCAGAATTTATCTGAACGAATCGGTGAAATCTGAGCACATCGATTGCTAGAATCTTTCTTGGTTTTACTTACAAAGTATTTTAAACCAGTTGCGGTTACAGAGATCATATATAGACGCTGATAGTCCAGAGTAAGAATCTATTTGAAAAGTGGTTGTGAATCCGAGCGGCTTTGCAGGTGAGAATGCACCCTCGCAGCACTATTCGGATAAGCACTCAAACAGACGTATATTTGATCATTTTAGAGTTTATAGGGATTTACGGAGTCACAATGAACGATAGAAATAGAGCGATATTTATGGGTTTAGTGATTGGCGCTTTTTTAGGTGCTGCATTTGCCTGGATCGCCACTGATGGTGAAGATGAAGAGGGAAACCAGCGTGGCCTGTCCAAGCTTGGACCAACGGATTACTTTTCCATTGGTATGAGCGTTTTAACCCTGGCCCGCCAATTTGGAGATATGTTTAAGTAACTCGATAGTTGTATTTTGAGCAGGTGCCGGATTTGACAAAGTCAAAATTAAGCAGAGCAGGCCTGCTGTTTGACGAAAAGGGTAGCGAAGACCTCTGCAATCTCCTGTCCGTCATTCAAGGCATGATGTGCAGTCAAGATGAGATCTTGAATTAGTGACTGAGCTTGCTGCCGAGTAGCCTCACCAAGGGATTTGCTGGGCGAGAATTGAGTTTTAGCCAATGATGGTCCCAAACAATCAAGGTGCAAGAGAGAATAAGCCACGAAGACCAGAGACCAATGTTTTTGAAAGGCGTGGGCAGTTCGCATGCAATATTCATCAAGGCCAAGCAGTTGTTTACCATCCTCAGTAGATCCAAATTTCAGGTTTTGAGAGAGAATTCTGGCTAAACAGTTGACATAAATACAAATTTGCCGGTCGATATCTAGTTTTTGCGTTAGATTTGGGCGATTTTCAGATATGAAATAGGTTGTTTTCTGTAACCGAAATGGGGTGGTTCAAAATTAGGTTTACACTTTTGATATATAGACAAAAATCTATATGAGACCGTTTTCTCTCTGAGAACCGGCGAAATCAGAGAATATAAACGTTCTTTCTGTTTCTAAAAGTGTAAACCTATCTATCCAGCTAAAATGAACCACCCCACCGAAATCTGAATAAATGACTCCAAAATCCCTGCAATCTCGACTGAAAATCGCCAAAAACGCCAAATTTGGATCTACTGATCCTGATAAACCGTCTCGATAGGCCAACGAAGCAGGTAAATCGAGAGAATGCGTTTGGCATTACAATCAGTGCGATTGGTCACTAAAACGGCCTAATTGCCTTGCAATTCAGGATTATCAAAACTAATCACGATGCGTACCTTGCCGATAGAAGGGATACGCACAGTCATGGTAAAGGTATAGTAAGTACGACCATCAATGGTGACAGGTTTGTAGGCATTCTGGGGGATGTAGGGGACCAACTCTTTGACTTTAATATGTGGCCCTCGAAAGTTATCGGCTGACCGTCTTCATCTCGCAAACGAAAGCTATTTGTCTCCAGATTGCGATTGCACTTCAAGATGCTGATCCAATCTTTATTCAGACGATCGAGTACAGCTAGAAGATCTGGAGCGAGATACCAACCATCGAAGAGAGCCCAACCAAAGATAAGGGTTCGTTCAACAGCTTTTCAACCAGTTCACTGGCAATGGTTATCTTGGTCTTAAACGCTTCGTCTAGCCCTCGAAAGGCGGGGTCAGTTAATAGGTGGCTATCCACTCGTTTATGAAAAGCGGTTCGTTCTTTCTTTTTCTTGGGAATCTCAGTCACTGGGAAATGGTTTTCCACAAATGCTTCCCAGTCGGTAAACTCTTCGTACCGTCGGTAGATACTTGCATCGACCGGAAAACGAACAGCGCCACTGACATAGTGACTTGTGACTAAGTTATGAGCCAGTGGATGCTGACCATTGCTATGATTGTAGTGTGTATCGATATACTCGAACAGACTTCCCACGTGTTCACATAGTGTATCGTCAATCGCTAATACCGATTCTGACTCTGAACGTTGGTATTGTGCTGTCTCTGACTTCATGTAACCTATACGCTCATCATTGAGTTTTTCGGCTCGCCAAGGAGCTTCACTCAAATACCGTGATATATTCGTCTTATCTGCACTATCTAGAATGCAGCGGGCAATATTTGCCATGCTTTTGTTGTCCAAGACCATCAGACCCGTCAGATAGTTTTCAAAGTGGCGAAACTGTTTACGATTGGCAAATACTGAACGAAAGGTTTCGCTATGCTCCCTGACCAGTGGCGCTACATTCACTATCGGCAATTGCATCTTGATGGCTCCTTTTTCGCACTTTTTTCTTGATGCAATCTATTGAGATGACTTTTGTCTCTTTTGTCAAATTTGGAAAATATTCATTTCACAACTATCGAGTAAGTAAAAAGGTCTACTTGTCTCTCGAATGGGTAACAAACCTGTTTTTTTATCGTATAGGAAAGTATAAAAATCAGCCACGAAACATGGGCAGATTCTGGCTGTGGATGCTACGCATCTGTAACCAAACACGAAGTGGTCGCTTCGACCTAGCTGACGGCTGATTAGCTGAAAGCTCTTTATTTTCTGTCAGCGTTCAATGCGCCCATTCGAGATAGACGGGCAGAATATCTTCCTGATACCCAAGGAGAAATTTTCGCGTGACAACAAGAGGAACAAATGTAGGTCTAACACGAGTCGCCATTATCGGTGCAGGCCCATCAGGATTTTATGCAGCAGGTGCATTGTTTGATAATTTTAATGATGCCAATCGAACCTTAACAGTCGATATGTATGACCGCCTACCACCCCCATATGGTTTGGTTCGTTATGGTGTCGCTCCAGATCATCAAAAAATTAAAGCCGTTGTCAAGCTATTCGAGCGTATTGCTATGCGCCCCAACTTTCGTTTTTTTGGGAATGTATCGTTTGGTACGGATATCACTCATGCCGAATTGCGAACGTACTATGACGCCATCATCTATGCTGTTGGTGCGCAATCGGATCGTTCGCTCAATATACCCGGTGAAGATCTGCCGGGCAGTCTCTCCGCGACCGAATTTGTCGCTTGGTACAATGGACACCCTGATTATGTCAACTTAAGCCCAGATCTAAGCAGTCATGCAGCCGTGGTCGTTGGTGTCGGAAATGTGGCAATGGACGTGGCGCGTATTCTAGCGAAATCGCCCGAAGAACTGGCCGAAACGGATATCACAGATTATGCACTCGCTGCACTTTCTCAGAGCAAAATCAAGGATATCTACATTCTGTCTCGCCGCGGACCTGTCCAGGCCAAATTTACGCCAGCCGAGGTCAAGGAATTTGGTGAACTTGACGAAGTGGATGTAATTGTTGAGCCGAATGATCTGATCCTGGATCCGGCTAGCACACTGGCGCTAGAGAAAAATCGTACAGCAAAGAAAAATCTAGAGCATCTTGCTGCATTCGCTGAACGAAAAGCGAGCAACGAGCGGCGCGTTCTCTTCAAATTCCTCTGTTCCCCGGTAGAGCTTTTGGCTGGTGATGAACAAGAATCGAACCACAAAGTTGCTAAAGTACGAATCGAGAAAAACCGCCTTGAAGAAGATGATAGTGGTTATATCGCTTCGATTGGTACTGGTGAATACGAAACCCTATCGGCTGGATTGGTCTTGCGCTCTGTTGGGTATCGAGGCATCCCACTGCCCGGTGTTCCTTTTGATCAACGTCGCGGCATCATCCCAAATGAGAAGGGGCGTGTCTTGGATCCGGAGACCAGACAAGCTTCGCCTGGAGAGTATGTAGTCGGTTGGATAAAGCGTGGCCCAACTGGTATCATTGGAACAAACAAACCGGACGCTGTCGAATCGGTCAAGGCGCTGTTAGCTGATTTGTCCGATCTATCTCCTGCCAAAGAGCCCGATCCGGCGGCGGTCGAACAGTTATTGCGCAAACGAGACGTCGCAATTGTCACATTCGGCGATTGGAACCGCCTCGATGCACTAGAAGTTGAGGCTGGTAGCAAGGAGAACAAACCCAGGGTCAAATTTACCTCTGTTGACCAGATGCTCAATGCCGTTCAACAAGCTGAAGCCTAATCGAGATGCCACTTGAATTTCGGAGAATAGATCCCTTTTCTGTCGAGGGACCATCGTCCAAAGTTAAAATGATATGACTATCTAAAGAGTGACCGGATCAAAATGACAATTGCTCCAACACGCATCGTCTTTATGGGGACACCCGAATTCGCTGTCCCTTCATTGACAGCATTGTATGAACAGTCGACCATTCATCACTGGGAGATAGTCTCTGTGATGACGCAACCAGATCGGCGGGCGGGACGGGGCAAGAAAATGATCGCGAGCCCTGTCAAACAGCAAGCAGAGTCATTTGGTCTATCGCTTTTGCAGCCCACCAGCCTCCGAAAAGAGCCGGCTGTTGTTGAAACATTACAGGATTTACAACCCGATCTCATTGTTGTTGCTGCCTATGGTCTGATCCTGCCCACATCTGTGCTTGACATTCCCGCCTTTGGTTGTATCAATGTCCACGCCAGCTTATTGCCGATCTACCGAGGTGCTTCGCCCATCCATGCGGCCATTCTAAGCGGCGTCGCCGAGACTGGTGTTTCGATCATGTTGATGGATGAAGGGCTTGATACAGGTCCTGTATTGGCAAAGATCCAACAGCCCATCTTACCCGACGACACAACGCCTGTTTTGAGCGAACGATTGGCAACACAGGGTGCCAATTTACTGGTTGAAACGTTGCCAAAGTGGCTGGCTGGAACGCTTCCGCCAATTCCTCAAAGCGAACTCCCTGGCGCGCCTTCACTCTGCCGCATCATTAAAAAAAGCGCTGGTCAGATCGACTGGACCCATGCAGCCAGCCAAATTGAACGCATGACGCGTGCGTATACACCTTGGCCGAGTGCCTTTACGACCTGGAACAATCAACCATTCAAAATCATTCAGGCAACTGTCATAGAGGGGGAAGCGGAGCCATCGATGGTTGTGGAGATTGGTGGACAAATCGCGATTGGAACGGGGAATGGGTTACTCATCCTCAAAACCGTCCAGCCAGCCGGCAAACGCGCCATGGACATTCAGAGTTTTCTCAATGGAGCACCCAGGTTTGTTGGGGGTCAATTAGGAAAAAAGGGATGACTGACGATTGGTAAAGAAACAATTAGATCATTGCCAATTGTCATCAATGACCCACGACCCACTTCGCGATCGATTGACTATTGCGAATGAGGATGACCGAAGGGTGCATTGATTTGAAGCTCGAACGGGAGTGTGGTATACTTCCGAATGTACTTTGTCGGGGCGTAGCGCAGCCCGGTAGCGCACTTCAATGGGGTTGAAGAGGTCGGAGGTTCAAATCCTCTCGCCCCGACCTGGATTAGGCAACGGAAGTTGTTTTTGTTCTGGAAAGCTCTTACTGGTGAATTGCCTGTAGGGGCTTTTTTTGTTCCTCCATAATCCTCTCAGAAGCAGTCAAAAACCGCATAACCTTGAAACTTACATCAGCCTTTGATAGTTATTGGCTAGACAAAGAATTGGAGCTAGAAAACACCTTGATTTTGCGATTTACATTCAGTCAATGACTATATCACTCGTCGGCAATTGACACGAATTATCTAAATCCTTTCGATCAGTTTCTACCGAAATTCAAACGAAAAATCACTATATAGACCATGTGCCCAGTCTTCATGTCTACGAGCTTCAGTAAGTTCGTGGTAATAGGCGATGGCCTGTTCCTGATCGCCACGTGCCGCATGAAATTTGGCCAAACGAAACAATACCAGCATCGAAGAGTGACCTCCTGTGTCGAGTTCTAGGGCCTGTTTGTAGGAATTCAGAGCGGCATCCCATTCGCCGCGCTGCTCGTAGAGCCGGCCCCAATCAATGTGGAGCCAGGTCTCACGAATGGGATTTTCGGCGGCCAGGGGTGCAGCTTCTTGATAGACTTCCCCGGCTTCACCATAACGTTTTAGCTGAATCAGTGCATTTGCTGCACCTAGGTAAGCAACGAAATAGGTGGGATAATCCTGGAGAATGGCTTGATAATCGACTAAGGCGCTTTCATAATTTCCACTCATCTGATGGGCCAAAGCCCGATTGTAAGCGGCATGGTTTTCGACCGACGTGGGCGGAGCATAGCTTATACTGATAACTCTTTGATATGTCTCCCTATAAAGTTCCTCTTCACCTATCACGCGATAATTGTGCATTTGCGCGATGAGAGTGGCCGGATCATCAGGATTGACTTTTCCTACATTTTTAAGCATGTGTTGTGATTCTATATATTCTCCACGCATCTGCAAACTCCGGCCCAGATAGTAATAGATCAAGCCAAGGTCGTTCTCGCCTACAGCAACGGTTTGTTGGAGTGCATTCGAATTGTTATCCAGCCTCTGCACTGCTTTCTCGAATTGCGAGACGGCTCGAATATAGTCTCAGTAGATCCAAATTTGGCGTTTTTGGCGATTTTCAGTCGAGATTGCAGGGATTTTGGAGTCATTTATTCAGATTTCGGTTACAGAAAACAACCTATTTCATATCTGAAAATCGCCCAAATCTAACGCAAAAACTAGATATCGACCGGCAAATTTGTATTTATGTCAACTGTTTAGCCAGAATTCTCTCTCAAAACCTGAAATTTGGATCTACTGAGTCTTGGGAAAAAAAGTAGGCTAATCCCAACTCGAATTGACTGATGCCCTGAATCTGCTCTAGGATTCTTTCTATTGTGTCAACATCATCATACCTCATTGACACGACAGACACTAACGTGCGCCCCATAATCGGAACTGGTTGTGGAATGTCTGGATTGTCGATCTGATTTAACTGTGGGGATGTGTTGATGCAAATGTCTAGTTGTTCTCTTTGCAACCGTCCCCAAATAACCAAATGTGCACCTATGTGTTTCCTCATATACTCTGCTTGTGTACTACTGCTGATTACGCCGAATAAGCGTATTTCTATCGTATCACTCGAGCCATCTTCATTTGCATATTGTCTTTCTAGCGCTCGCAGCAACAAATTCGAGACGTTCCGTCCAGATTCGCTCGAACGGTAGTTCAAGTCTTCTTGCCCTAGTAGAGCAATAGCGATGCAATACGCGCCTGGACTGCAATTTACTGGGTTTAGCACCGTCCATACCTGCCAGCCCAATACACCTATCCAGACACACGTTGCTGTGCTGGCTAGCACGACTTTCCACTTAATTGCCAAACTGGCCTCTCGACCGCTCAATGCACTGTGCCAACCGATCACAGTGACTGGAAGAAGTACCGCAAGCAAGTAATACACAAATCGAGGCAGCAAATAGCGATGCTCAAATCGGTAGAAGAGCAAGCCCAGGACAATTTCGAATAACAAGGTGGCAACTAGGGCCCGCCGAAAATTGTAGAAAAAGGTCTTCCAAGCGAACGGAACTGCAAATTTGAAGATGGTGCTACGAGCGAAGCTTGTCAGGCGATTATTGTGCTTCACATCATTGGCTTCCTCATTGCATTCGCCCTTGATCTCGGAATCTGATCCGTGCCCAATCTCGTCTTTACCATTTAATTCTTCATTTTGGGCGGTCAGTGTGTCTCGTAAAGTTGACTCAGCCTTTGTCTCATGATCTCGTACCTGGGGACGTCGTTGGTCTTGCATTCGGCCTATTTTCTCCTCTTGCTGTGCTAGCCAAGTAAGCGTCTAGAAATAACTTGCATATTCTCGGGATCGGGCAAAACGGAAAGTAGTTTTTGGACCCTCACTAAGCGTTCACACATTCTTCGGCATACTCCTGAGATTTCCTGTGTGAAATTCTGAAGTAGTCAATTGTCCTCGTCTGTTGCACGGCGAACGACCCGAAAGCCATCGAACTCGGTCCCAATTAACGGGGAGTTCATGTCTCGCCGTGCACAACGCACATACCGAGCATCATCAAACCAAGATCCCCCACGCAATGTTCGATATGTTCCTGATTCTAGACCGTCAAGATTTTGCTCTCTTGAGGAGAATTCAACGTACCAATCTGAAGTCCACTCCCACACGTTGCCGGACATATCAGACAATCCATAGGGACTCATCCCTTCTGGATATTGGCCTACGTCCGTGGTATTCCCTACGCTAAGGTTGAAATTTGCCAGTTGATCAGTTGGCGGCTCGTCTCCCCAAGGATATATCTGTCCATCTTGCCCCCGACACGCTTTTTCCCACTCTGCTTCCGTGGGCAATCGTCCGCCTACCCACTCGGCATACGCCGTCGCCTGAATCCATGAAACGTTTTTAACCGGATGATTTGCGAATCTAGGTTGATTCCATGTTTCGTTCTTTGGTGCAGTGCATACTCCAGCAACGACGCAATATGCAAATTGTGCATTGGTCACTTCGGTGCGCATTATCTCAAATTCATCTAGAAATACAGAACGCGAAGGCATTTCGTCTCTGCTGGCTAACCCATCTTCGTGAGAAGACCCCATAGTAAACTCGCCAGGTGGAATCAAGACATAACTCGGCGCGTATAGATTAATTTCCATGGTCTTTGCCAGAATGATCTCTGCTGCCGACTTGTTACCAATACCCCAAAGCTGCAGTCCAGCTTCAATCAACGCAGATCCGAGTATTTTCTGCTCTGTAACATTTAGTTCATCCATATAGGATTCGTCTAATAGAGAAATATTCGATTCAATTGCAATTGCAAGCATTGTGGTAGCGCCGTCAGAATCTCCTGCTGCATCTAGTTCACTAGCAGTCTGCAATAATCGTTCGATTCCAAATATTCCTAGCGATAAACCAAGCTGGTTAATGCGACCTTCCGCAAGATTTCGTTGGTCTTCCGCCTCATCGGCCATCTTTTTAGCAAGAGCTCCTTGATCATTCGCTCTTTTTTCATTCGCTCTTGCGGAGTTTGCATTTTGTACCGCTAGTTTTCGCTGCTCATTAGCGTCAACAAAGAAAATGCCGGTCGTGATTACGGCTGCAATTGCGAGCACCAAAGCAACCGCCAAATAAGACGCATAGCGACCTAAACGTCGCGTTAAGAGCATTTGCTCCTGTGTATTGCGCTCTGCTTCCTGTGCACGCGCCGCTTCCACCTTACGCCTTGCTTCAGATTCTTCTGCCAATTTGCGCGCATCGTCGATCTCTCGCTGACGGGCTTGTTCAAACTCCCGCTGCTCCGCCTCGATCTGTTCCCTACTGGCATCCAGAAACGCTTGCTCCAAGGAATTCATATCATTGCCGTGCGTTCTTGCCCAATCCAATGCCTGGTTCAATCGAGTGCCTCGTGAGAGGTCGCCCTGTTTGCGGCCAGATCGGTGCCACTCCGTAGCGGCCTCTGTCAACCGACGATGGATGCGCAGCCCTTCTCGATCATCTTCCAGCCAAAGACGCAAGGTGGGCCATTCACGAATCAACGCTTCATGGGCCACTTCTACTTCGCCCTGATCCACGGTGATTAGACGTGCATCGCTCAGCGTCGTTAGTACCTTGTTGACGGTTTCGGCATCTTGATTCTTGCTCAGCAGTTCTTCCCGCGCCACGCGACGTCGGGTGTCTTCGCTGCCTTCACCCAATTCTGTTAAGCGCACGAAAATGTTACGCGCCACAGCTTGCTCGTTCGGTGACAGTGCGTTGAATACCATATCGGCTTGCGTGGCGATGGCTCCCTTGACGCCTCCCGCTTTATAGTACCCGCTAAACGTCAGCGTACGCCCGTGGCGGTTCTTCCATGTCTCTAACAGCGCAAGGGAGAGCAGCGGAAGTGCGCCTGGTTCATCGCCTACATCGTCGAGCATTACGTCTACCAGTCCTGCCTCGAAGACCCAATTGTTGGCGTTAGCTGGCTTTTCGATAGCGGTGCGCAATTCCTGCTCTATCATAGCACCCATATATTCTTGAGAATTCGTCAAGGCTGTGCGCAGATCGTCGAACTCAGCACAGCGATGATAGAAGTCGGCGCGTAGGGCAATGATAACCGTCATTACGCCATCGGGTTGTGCTGCCATCAGCAGGTTGTCAACGAAAGCCTTGCGTTCAGTGGGTGTCTTGCAGAGCGTGAACAGTTCCTCGAACTGATCTACTACCAGCAACAGGTGATCGGCAGCCAAGTCAGCCAACAGACGGGAGGCAAAGAGATCCAGACTGCGGGCGTCTTGCATCATGTCGTCCATCAGCGTCGCTTGGGCCGTAACCGATTCACTCCCTCGGGTCAAGCTGGCCGACACTGCCTTCAGTGGGCGGGCGGTGGGTTTAATAATATGGTATTGCCAGTCTGGGCTGCTTTTGGGCGGATGCCTGCCGTTGGCCAGTTTGAGACCACGCTTCAGCGCAGGTACAACGCCTGCTCGCACAACGGACGATTTTCCGCTGCCCGACGCGCCAATTACAGCCAGGAAGCGCTTGTCCCACAGGCGGGCAATGAGTTTGGCTGTCAACTGTTCACGACCAAAGAAGAGTACTGAGTCGTCAACATCAAAGAAGTGCAGCCCTTTATAAGGCTGTACACCATCTGTTGGTTCCTCTTCGACGGTGGCTTCTAGCATAGGCACGGGTACACCAATGTAGACGTTGCCACCAATTTCTACTACACCATTCCCTATTGCGGCCAGTCCTTCTATCTTACCGACCGCTATTTTATCCTTGCCAACTTTGTCGCCTCCGACTTTGTCGCCCTTTATGACATCCCTAAACACAGATGGTTGGCCCATTTTTGTCTCTAGTTCATCCAGTAGATATATTTCTTTTGGATCCATATTGGGAGCCAACAGACGGGGGACATCCTGTTCGGGAAGGTTGACTAGGTCGATACGGTTGCAAGCCAGGGCGAAAGCAGTGAACATACTGCGTCCGTAGGCTAGTGCACCATAGAGGGCAGCACCAAAGTTGCGTGCTGCTTCATCGCTGATGGTATCATTCATGCCAACGACACAATCCACATGCTGAGAGATGACCTGAGCCTGGGATTCTGAATAGCAAGCGTTGAGCACCACACAGCGTAAGTTATTGTGTAGGATACTGAACAGGTCGCTTAGAGCACTTGCGGAGACACTCTGGCCAATATTTGTATCGCTCTGCAAGATAATTGAACGATCCGCTGCTTTGCCAAGCCCACTGAAATGAACGATGTCAGGCTGGTGACGTAGGAGTAGTTTCTGTAAGTCTTCGATATGCACGGCCCAATGTGAGCGAATGTCAATCTGGTCACATTGCTCTTCTTGTCTCACAGCAGCATCAATGGCACGCATCTCTTCATCGAGACGCAGCCTGTTCGTATCTAGTGGATTCGCAGCTAGAAATAAGATTTTGATCATCACACTGTCTAAACTAAAACACCCTCAACAGATACCTGCTGGGGGTGTGCAAAGTTGTGAGAGTTGTGTAAAATTGAATGCACGCTCACTGCTGGGTGGATCAGTAGATGGGGAAGAGAGATGGTCCCGCCAGCACCGTCCCTCTTATGATTATTCGATTAAACCAAGTTTACTGATAATTGGACACAACGTCAACCGAGGATATAGCGAAAACAGTTTGACTCCCTGTTAGATTTTCTGGTTCAACCGGATCACAGGGGGTAGACCCGATCTGGTTTCAATATAGCTTCGCCACTCAACAGGTGCTCAGATATGATTGTGGTGGATGTTAGTATCAGGACTTACGCACACCATATTGTGCGTAAGTCCTAAGAATAATATAAACGTTTTGCCTTCATCTTCACCATGCACTCACTAATTCCTCACTCTTACCTCATCAAATGCAACTCTCTATCGTCCCTTTGCGTTATACTTATTGAGAGTATTGCGTCATAATTTATGGTGAATCGCTGAAGTTATCAAGAAAACCGTGGGAATAGTAAACCTGTTGACAAAACATAACGAGTGGCTTACACTCACCACAATCTTTTGAATTTCATCTCAAAGAAATGAGAGCGGTTGCAGCCGCTCTCCAACCTACCGCCGAGGATGCTTACCAGTTCAGCAGCAGGTGCTTGACCTTAATTATACCATAACTTATTGGCTCTTTAGGGTCTCGGGAGGTGTTCATAGGGGCAAGATATATCTTGCCCCTATGAACACCGGATCCCCTGAGTTCCGATTGAATCAACTTATTTTCTTTCGGCTTGGTAAGCTGCTCACATAGAGCCTTGCCGGGGTTTTTGTTTCGCGTCATTATTCCATTTCATAGTAACTTTACTTTCTGGTAAAGGCTTGAGTGACAAAGGGCAAACCGAAAGGGGCGGAAAAAAGAATCCACCCTGAAAAAACGGGATAAAATGTAAAAATAGTGCTCGGCTAGTTTAAGCAGCGGCATTGAGGCGGCGATGAGCGAGAACGCCTTTAGGGAAATGGTGTGAAACCGAGGCCTTTTTCCGAAAGTCAGGGTCGAGTTGGTCAGGAGTTGGAAAAAGAGCACTCGAGAGAACACGGCGCAGCCTGCCGGGAGTGGATTGAGGCTCTCGATCCCAGTAGCCAGTCGGTATGGGAGGAAGAGAAGCGGCTAAATGGGAAAGAAGATTGCCAGCCAGCAGCCCCAGTTCAGGTAAGCGGAAACAAGCCTCATCGGCATGAACAAATTGACGATGTAAGCCAATCATCTGCTTGGAAGCCAAGGGGGGATGTTCAACAGGCCAGCGTTCCAGGTAGACAAGATAAATGGTTTCAGGCTGCAAAGTCATAACGGTCGCCAAAACCAAAGGTGTGTTGTAGGCCGGATCCTGAATGACGTAAATCGAGTAGGTACGGTTGGCTGTATCCACCTTGGTTGTTCTGGGGACGAGATTGTGCCATGCTTGATAGCAAATCAGGCGACCACTATAGAAAAGCGACCAGACGAGTCCGGAGTTGTAGCCTCGAGTCGCTTTCCCTTATAGCTGCGAGAGCGGACGCACAATATCACCATATTCAGGTGGTCTGCCTTTTCTTTGCGTTTGGGGAACTCATTGCGGCGCACTGTGCAGTTAATGGCTTCCCGCAGGACAAATCGGTCTATGCCGCTTTCTAGCATTTCTCTGATTGTAAACCCGGCATCGACCACCGCCACTTCGTCTGACTCCAGTGATTTCTTCGTCTCTGTCAGCAGCTTTTCCGAAACTCACTTTCCTTTGTTCCAACCGTGCATCTCATGATTGCCTTGAGCAGTGGCACTCGCTTCCCGCCTATCTCCCCGAGCTTATCATCACTCCAAAGATGAGGCGGGCAATGCCCGACGAGCCGTTGAGTTATAGAGTCGGTTCACTTTCCCTTGCAGCTTCGGTCGCCAGAACCCTGTGATATCTATGCTTTTCACTCGGTACCCTTCTAACTTTTTTGCCTCCCATTCCCTTTCCACTCCACTTCTTCTTGCCACGACCCCAGCAGACTTGTGATATCCCATGATCCATATCGAAAGCTCCACCAGCTTCGCCGGAGCTCCTCATCTTCAAACCCGCTTTCTTTCAATGCGCTATGGATTGCTCCTCGACTTTTCAGAAACGACCCATTCAGCATTGCCCACATCAGACGCATTACATTTACGTTTGTTCCCATCGGCGTTACTTGCAATACATTCATCAGTACTGCTATAGTTATTTCTGGCGCGGTTAGCATTCCTTCCTCCTTTTTGGGTTCTCTACCTTTAGGATGAACTGCTAACCGCTTTTTGTCACATTTCTCACCTCATCTCTTTTCTTTTACCAGAAAGTAAAGTAAAACAACATCAGGGCTAAACACAATTAGTTCGAAGCAGGTGCGAAACACACTGGTTATTGTCCCGCCGTTGGATATCCAACATGAGTTCACTGGCCGTGTCGCCCAACTAAAAAAGTATAAACAACATTTCTACACAGGACGGCAACATCTAGACAACCTCTTCCATTCTCTCCAACAACGCGCCTTCAGAGGAGAACTATGATCGCCAACACACGTTCGTAGGGGTTTGATATATCAAACCCCTACGAACGGCGCTTTTGCATGAAATTTTGACCCTCGAATGTATGACCATGAGCAACTTTTCTTTCCTCCAAACCGAATGGCCAGACGTACATGAAACGATTCGTCTGGCGGAACGATACACCCGTGGCGATCCACGCACGGCGCTATTCTATAGCCGCCGTGCTGTGGAGGTCGTCGTCCACTGGCTCTATGACTACGACACTGCCTTTATACGTCCCTACGATAACAGACTCAGCGCACTCCTATCAGATATCTCATTTATCCGACAAGTTCCCCAAGGTGTGCGAGACAAGATGCATCTCATTCGTAAACAGGGGAACATGGCGGTTCACAGCAAGCAGGTAGTTAAGCCAGAAGAAGCAATGAGGACGGTTCGAGAACTGTTTCACATCGCCTACTGGTTTGCCCGCACCTACACGAAGGGCAGCACCAGCGACATCCCCAACAAGTTTGATGAAAAGCAAGTTCCTCCGTCAGACCGCCAGATTGCGCGTCACACAATTAAACAACTCAAAGCGCTAGACTCTCAACTCAAAACGACAGATGAAGAACTACGTCAGCAGCAAGAGCAGAACGCACAACTCCAGGCCCGACTTGCTCAACTTCAGGCTCAAGTAGGCCGGCAAAAGGCTGTTAACCAACAGGTACCCGATACCCACGACTACTCAGAATCAGAGACACGAGACCTGCTTATTGATGTTTACCTACGAGAGGCAGGTTGGGATCCCACTGGAGAGAACGTAGCTGAGTACGAAGTTCGACCGATGCCCAACAATCGGGGCTTCGGCTATGCTGATTATGTGCTCTGGGGAGATGATGGGCTGCCTTTGGCGGTAGTAGAAGCCAAACGAGCCAGCAAGGACAAAGAACAGGGCAAACAGCAGGCCAAGCTCTATGCTGATGCCCTTGAGAAGATGACGGGCCAACGCCCCGTCATCTTCTACACCAATGGGTATGACATAGCGATTTGGGGGGTGGTTCATTTTAGCTGGATAGATAGGTTTACACTTTTAGAAACAGAAAGAACGTTTATATTCTCTGATTTCGCCGGTTCTCAGAGAGAAAACGGTCTCATATAGATTTTTGTCTATATATCAAAAGTGTAAACCTAATTTTGAACCACCCCCGATTTGGGACGATCTAAATTACCCACCGCGCGATGTTCAGGGCTTCTATACCAAAGACGAACTCCAGTTACTGGTGCAGCGCCGCACCACTCAGCTTGATCTTTCAACGGTACCCATCAAGAAAGAGATTGTGGACCGCTACTATCAGGAGGAGTCCATTCGCCGCGTCACTGAACGACTAAATTTGTCCTATCGGCGCGCGCTCATGGTCATGGCCACTGGCACTGGCAAGACGCGTACCGTGGTTGCCCTCATCGACCTGCTGATGCGGGCCAACTGGGTCAAGCGGGTCTTGTTCCTGGCCGACCGCACGACTCTCGTGCGTCAGGCTGTCAAAGCCTTCAAGGCTCACCTGCCTGATGCCAATGCTGTCAATTTACTGGAAGAGAAAGAGGTTCAGGAGAATCGGGTCGTGGTCTCTACTTACCACACCATCATGAACCAGATTGACGATGTCGATAGTAGGGGTTTGATATATCAAACCCCTACGAGACGTTTCGGCGTCGGCCACTTCGATCTGATTGTCATTGATGAGGCCCACCGCTCAGTCTACCGCAAATTCAAGGCGATCTTTGACTATTTCGACGGCTATCTTTTTGGGCTGACCGCCACCCCGAAAGATGATGTCGATCACAATACATATCATCTTTTCGGCTTGGAAGATGGCGTGCCGACCTACAATTATGATCTGGATGTTGCCGTAGCCGATGAATACCTGGTGCCGCCCAACCCTGTCACCGTGCCTCTCAAGTTTATTGAGCGCGGCATTCATTATGACGATCTGAGCGATGAAGAGCAGGAAGAGTGGGATCTAATCGAGTGGGATGAGTCGGGCAACGTCCCTGACTCTGTGGATTCTGCGGCCATCAACCGCTGGCTCTTCAATGAGGACACGGTCGACAAAGTTCTTGCAACGCTGATGGAGCATGGGCAAAAAGTAGCTGGCGGCGACAGGTTGGGCAAGACCATCATCTTTGCCAAGAATCACCGTCACGCGGAGTTTATCCAAGAGCGCTTCGACGCCAACTATCCCCATCTTGCTGGCCACTTTGCCAGGGTGATCGACAACTATCAGACCTATGCCGAGTCACTCATTGACGACTTCAGCAAAAAGGACGCAGACCCTTACATTGCCATTTCTGTAGACATGCTTGATACTGGTGTAGATGTACCCGAAGTAGTCAATTTGGTCTTCTTCAAGCTGGTGCGCTCCAAAACCAAGTTCTTTCAGATGTTGGGGCGAGGAACTCGACTTTGCCCTGATCTCTTTGGTGTCGGTCAGGACAAAGAAAGTTTCAATATCTTTGACGTATGCCAGAATTTTGAATTTTTCAACTACAATCCCAGAGGGATCGTGACTCGTGCGCAACAGCCACTCAGTCAGCGAATCTTTAACACACGTCTCGACCTGGTTGCCGCGCTAACAAAGTATCAGGTCGATAATCCAGAGCAGAACGAACTCATCAAAAACATGGTCGATGCACTGCACGCATATGTTGTAGCCATGCCGTTGGACAATTTCCTGGTGCGTCCCCAGCGCAAATATCTGGATCCCTTCTTGGATCGAGAACGTTGGAATAACCTGAGTCAAGCAGACGTTTCGGACCTCACAAATCACGTTTCAGGTCTACCCAGCCAGTTATCTGGCGATCCAGAAACAGCCAAGCGCTTCGACTTGCTTATTCTTCAGCTACAGCGTGCGCATCATGAAAATCAAGAACGTCTTGTTGAAACCTGGCGCAACAAGGTTATCGAGACAGCGAATCGCCTTCAAGACAAGCATACCATCCCTGCTGTGCGAGAGCGGATGGACCTCATCCATGAAGTTCAAACGGACATCTACTGGCAGGCCGTTACCCTGCCCAGGCTCGAAGAGCTGCGCATCAGCCTACGCGAAATAACCCGCTTCATTGAACGTGAGAGCCAGAGGATAATTGTCACGGACTTCGTCGATGAATTGGGCGTTATTCAAGAAACAGATATCCCTTACGTGACTGGTGGCGTGAACGTGGCCCAATATCGCAAGAAGGTTGAACAGTTCTTGCGTAGCCATAACAACCACATTGTCATTCAGAAGATTCGTCGTGCGCGCCAACTAACCCCTCTAGATCTCAGTGAGTTGGAACGATTCTTTTTTGAAGCCGACGAGACCGGCTCCCGTGAGGAATTTGAACAAGCCTATGGTCCACAAGAAAATCTTGGGGATTTCATTCGTCGCTTGGTCGGACTGGATCGACGAGCAGCCAAAGAACTATTCAATCGCTATCTGGACGACAAGACTTGCACCGCTGACCAGATACACCTCGTCAACTATATCATCAACTATCTCACCAGAAATGGCGTGATGGACCCCAATCTACTCTATGATAGACCCTTCACCGATTTCAGTGACAATGGCCTGGACGGGGTATTTGACGATGAGCAGGCTAACCAGATAGTTTGTATTCTCGAAGAGATCAATGATAGTGCTGTTGCACTGGCCGCATGAGGATCGCTCTAATCACTTGACCACTTTTTGAAGCGAAAACCTCATCTTCTGCAAATGTCTGTCGCAATTCAAGACGATTGGCTGGACACACAAGCTGAACAAGTCCGTTGGGAGCTGCCTGAGGCGGCACTTACTGTTGATGAGGTAACAATGCCAATCTGATTTAGGTCTTTTGCCCTGTGAGCATCTGCAACGTCAGGTGTGGGTACGTGAATGACGCGTAGGATTGGATATGGTTGACCGATGGCGAGGGTTAGTCCAAATTCTGGATAGCGGCTTAGACCTGTTTTTGACCCAGGCTCCAGCAGCGCAGCCAGTGCTCTTGCACCCGGTTGATTGGTGGGAAAGAGCCAGTGCCCACTGAGCTGTTGCAGTACAACATCTTTTTTGAACTGGCTTTTGCGTACGACGCGGTTCGTTCGATGGGACGGGACGTAGGACTCCGTTGTATAGGACTCCACCCACACGGTTTCGCGACCCGGTATCTTGAACTCAAATCCATGCCGTATCAGCAAATACAATAACTCTTGATTTTCGATGGGGATTGCGTATGCGCTAGGTAGATCAACCCAAGTGGTGGGCTTGATTCGTGGTGTGTATTTACTGGGGATCGTTACTTTTTTCGGGCTGCGTTTATGGTAATCTAAGAAGATCATTGTGTATGAGCCTTCAGATACATATTGATAGCTCGATGGGAACGAGCTTGTTGCCCCGACCAGGTCTTCGTTTTGAAGTTGTTCCCGATTTTCAAGAGCCCATAAAACAGTCTCACGAAGCGCTGTCACCATGCTGTGTAAGGCTTGCTCCTGGCTAGACGGTGCATTTTTTTCATATGGCTGACGTCCTTCAATGAGGACAGTCATACAGCCGTAGCGCAATGCAAGACCATTTCGAGCGTCAATGATGTCTGGGGTACTATGGCGCACTCGGCCCATACTTTGAAACTGTGGCTCCGAAATATTCGGCTGTTTTTGCAGAGTTTTCTTCATCTCGTCCTGTATCTTCTTTCTACGATTTATGATTGTGTAACGTTCAGCCGATATGCCATAGGTACTCAGCTTTGCTAGGACTGGCCGCAGAAACTGATCAATAAATGCGTTATTCGTTAGCTGGTCAGCACCTACACCCACAATTGCGGGATGAGTCGCAACATCCAGAAAGACATCATGATAATAGAGCAACCCATGCTGTAAGAGATGTTTTCGGCGTGCTGGATAGGTGTGGGTATCAATGACGAGATGGGGTCGCCAAGAACGCACAAAGCGATGAAGTGCCAATACTTCTGCGCTCTGCAAACGTTGATGATCTCGGTTGAGATCCACACCTCGAGCATTGTGGCGTTGATTGGAAACCGCGCCGTCTGGGTTTAGACAGGGTATTATGGCCAACTGCACATCGAATTTCCTCTCTTCATCATTCTTCCATTCCCGGGCAAATTGTTCAATTGCCGCTGAGCTCAGAGGTTCATCACCATGCTGTCCGCCCATCAAAAGGACGCGCAGCCGTGCATGACGGGATCCGACGAATTCCGCCAAGAGTGGACGTCCCTCCTCAGAAAACCCAATTCGCCGAACATTTGTCCTATCATGAGGTTCACTAGTAAATCCCGACAGAAATAATTGGGCAGATTCTACCAAAGAAAAAGCTGCCATATTTCTGTCGTGGTATTTACGCCCAATTGTACTAGGCTCTGGCGCATTAGTTACTTGTAGTGGGTTTTCATTGCTCTCTGGTAGGCCAGGTGCTACGTCGCGGTCTGTGATCAAAGACGGTGACAATGTTTCCCCAAAACCCGCGCTGAATAGCTCCTGATATGTTGCGTTTTGGGCCAGCAACTCGTTATGAGTCCCTTCACCTGCGATCTGTGCGTCGTCCAAAACCAAGATATGGTCAGCTGCACGGATTACTTGAGGTCGATGGCTCACGAGGACAATGGTTGAAGCTGCTTTCAGTTGCATGAGTGTGTGGATTAAGCGTTCACTAGTCTCAGTAGATCCAAATTTCAGGTTTTGAGAGAGAATTCTGGCTAAACAGTTGACATAAATACAAATTTGCTGGTCGATATCTAGTTTTTGCGTTAGATTTGGGCGATTTTCAGATATGAAATAGGTTGTTTTCTGTAACCGAAATCTGAATAAATGACTCCAAAATCCCTGCAATCTCGACTGAAAATAGCCAAAAACGCCAAATTTGGATCTACTGAGTATCGTTCTTTCGGTCCGCGATGATGGTATCGGCATTGAACAATCAAAGAACGGAAAAGGCTTTGGCTTGCGTGGTCTTGAAGAACGTTCAATTCAGGTAGGCGGCTCCTTACATTTAGAATCCCAACCAGGTCAGGGTGTTCGGCTATCATTTTCTGTGCCGATCCAGGAAAAATCGTCAAAAACTGAATAATACTGAACATTGCCATAAACTTGACCGTTTTCCGTCGGGTAGAAGTGCAGTTATTAGAGATTATAAAGATTAAGAATATGGGACACGGATTTTCAGGATGAACACGGATCATCTCAGAATCAATCCGTGAAATCTGTGTTCATCCGTGTCCTAATTTCAATCCCTATCATGTCTATTCTTTTACAAGTCCTGAATCAAAAAACCAACACAGCGAGAATTTTATGAATGGTGCCCAAAGCTTAATCCAAACCCTGGTTAATGGTGGGGTTGACGTCTGTTTTACCAATCCTGGCACGTCCGAAATGCATTTTGTGGCTGCCGTCGACAAAGTCCCTGGCATGTGTACAGTTCTTGGCCTGTTCGAAGGTGTTTGCACCGGCGCAGCGGATGGCTATGGACGGATGGCGGGCAAGCTGGCCGCAACTTTGCTTCACCTCGGCCCAGGTCTAGGCAATGGCTTTGCGAACCTACACAACGCCAAACGTGCTGGAAGCCCAATTGTCAACATTGTGGGTGACCATGCAACTTATCATCTACGATACGACGCGCCTTTGACATCTGACATCGAATCTGTGGCGCGCCCTGTTTCTGCCTGGGTACATTCATCCAAAGACGCTGTGAGCGTCCCGGCTGATGGTGCTGCAGCGATCGCTGCGGCCATGCAGCCGCCAGGACAGATCGCGACGCTGATCTTACCCGGTGACTGCACCTGGGAAAAAAGCGTAGATCCTGCACCTGCGCCACGGCTTCCTCAGCCAACCAGTGTCGATAGCCAACGGATTTCCGAAATTGCCAGCATCCTGCGTAATGACGAACCAACGATGTTTTTTATGTCAGGAACAGTGCTGATGGAGCATGGATTGCATCTTGCTAGCCGGATCGGGCACGCAACAAACAGTCGACTGATGTGCAAGATGGCCAATGGGCGGATCCAGCGTGGTGCCGGACGCGCGATGATTGAAACCCAACCTTACCCTGTTGAACAGGCACTAAAGGCTTTTAAAGGCACTGCCCACATCATCCTGGTTGGTACAGGACAGCCCGTAAATTTCTTTGCATTCCCCGATACACCAAGTACGCCTGTGCCACCCGATTGCCAGATTCATACCCTTGCAACGCCTCAAGATGACCCAATTGCAGCCCTAGGAGCACTGATTGAAGAGCTACACGTACCCGATGAACCAGGCCGGATTCACGAGCGAAACCGCCCACCATTGCCGACCGGTCCCATTGATCCACCGAAAGTTTGGGCCACTGTTTCCGCGTTTATGCCAGAGCACTCTGTGATTGCCGAGGAGGCGGTGACTTCTGGCCGTGGTGCGCAAAAGTGGATGGCCGGAGCTCCACCCTACGATGAGATCCGCGTCACGGGTGGCGCGATCGGAAATGGATTGCCCATGGCAGTTGGCGCGGCTGTTGCCTGCCCTGATCGCAAAATTCTCAACATGCAGGCCGATGGTTCGGCTATGTACACAGTTCAATCGCTCTGGACCATGGCCCGCGAAAATCTGGACATTGTAACTGTGCTCTTTTCAAATAGAGCTTACGCTATCTTGCAAGTGGAATTGCAAAAGGTTGGTGCAGACGGCAGTGGTCCCAAAGCGCAACAGATGTTAGATTTGGGAAATCCCGATCTCGACTGGTGTCAAATTGCCAATGGGATGGGTGTTGAGGCATCGCAGGCCACAACAGCCGAAGAATTCGCCAGCCAGTTTGAGTCTGCCGTAAAGAATCGAGGACCGCGCCTGATCGAGGTTATCTTGTGACCCATTCATTCAAGGCTGGTTCAACTGAAGAAATTAGCATATTGCTCGTCGATGATCAGCGCTTAATGCGCGATGGGTTGCGAACGCTGCTGGAACTTGAGCCAGATCTCAATGTCGCGGGTGAGGCTGAGAATGGTCAGGTCGCTCTTGATCAGTATGCGTTGCTTCACCCCCAAGTCGTTCTGATGGATATCCGTATGCCGGGTATGGATGGTGTCGAAGCGACGCGTCGGATCTGCGAACGCTGGCCCGACGCCAAAGTCATCATCCTCACGACGTTTGATGAGGATGAATTTGTCTTCGAAGGATTGCGGGCCGGTGCTCAAGGGTATCTGCTCAAAGCAGTATCAGGTGATGAATTGGCCCACGCCATCCGCACTGTGGCTGCAGGCAACGCACTGATTGATCCCTCTGTTACGCGCAAAGTAGTGGCTGAGTTTGCACGTCTTGCCAAGCCAGCGCGCACACCTGATGCTGGTCTAGCAGAGCCATTGGCAGAACGTGAGCTGGAGATCTTGCGCTTGCTCGCTCAGGGTTTAACCAATCGCGAGATTGCCCAACGCCTCTTCCTCGCCGAAGGAACCGTCAAGAACTATGTAACATCCCTCTTACAAAAAATCGGTGTGCGTGATAGAACACAAGCTGCATTACGCGGTCGTGAATTGGGATTCTTGTAGAAATATTGTAGAACAAACGGCTTATTCTGGCTCATCTTGTCTGGGTGTATGCCACAAAGGGTGTCAATGGAGCATGTTCCCTGACTGAGTGGTCTTCATTTATACACATTGGGACACACTGTCTCTTGTTCTGCTGTATAAAGGTAGCACAGAACAATTGGGTAACTGTATTCACTAAATTTCATCAAGGCTGAGGCAAGGAAAATCTCGTGTATGAATCCTTTTCATTTACTTGGCCTGGCAAGCGAGAGGCCCTTCGTCTCGCGCAGACGCCAACGTTGGGGAGATTGATTCCTATGCCAGAGGAGTCTCTCTTCTGGAATCAAACAGAAAATCTCTTCATTGAAGGCGATAATCTCGAAGCCCTCAAGCTGCTACAAGAGCAGTATTTGGGTCAAGTGAAGATGATCTATATCGATCCACCCTATAACACGGGAAAAGATTTTGTTTATGGCCAATCCAAAAAATAAAATATACGCGAGAAGGTGTTAAACTAGCTCTCCAAAAGGAGCAAAAATGACAATCTCGCCAGAAATGGTTGAAGTCTTGAAAGAGACGAAGGCCATGTTAAGTGGATACGAAAGAAGGCACTTCATGGCCCAAACGGTCAAAACGATATGCGAAGGGAGTCCGACGAAAGCAGAACGAGAGTTGGGCTGGAATCGGGCGACGATAGCCAAAGCCCTGGAAGAACTAGAAGGCGGCTTCTGTTATGTCGACCAAAGCCACCGACGTGGTCGCAAAAGCCGAAGACCATATCCCCACTTTACTGGCCGATATGGTTGAAATCGCCGATCAATTCAGCCAGACCGATCCCACCTTTCGACCCCAATTGTACACTCGACTAACCGCCGCCGAAATGCGTACCCAGCTCATCGAGCAGAAAGGATACACAGATGAGGAATTGCCTGGCGAAGAGGCCATCCGCTTGAAGCTCAATGAGTTAGGCTATGGCTCAAACCGGGTCAAAAAAAGTCAACCAGTGAAAAAGATCCCAGAGACCGATGCGATCTTTGATAGAATTCATCAGATCAATCAAGAAGCGGATGCAGACGAGACGGTTCTGCGCCTCTCTTGGGATGCCAAAGCGACGATTTTACTTGACCGTTTCTCGAGAGAAGGGATAAGTCGAGTGGTTGTCAAAGCGCTCGATCATGACTTTCAAGATAAGAAGACCGAGAAAGTCACTCCTTTTGGCATTTACCTCCCTTCAACCAAGGAACTCTTTCTTTACTTGACTCAGTCGAAAGTGACGAGTGACTGTATTGTCGACTGCCTGATTGATTTTTTGGGAAAGCGTACGTGAACACTTTCCTCACGTCAAGACCCTCGTGATCAATCAGGACAATGGTCCCGAAAATCATACCCGTCGGACTCAGTTTATGTATCGTCTCACTCAGTTTGTTGAGCACTATCGTCTCTCTATTCAGCTCGCCTGCTACCCTCCTTATCACAGTAAATACAACCCCATCGAACGGGTTTGGGGCCATCTTGAAAAACACTGGAACGGTTCTCTTCTCGATTCTCTTGAGACCGTTCTCAATTTTGCCCGTTCTTTTCGCTTTAACCAACTACAACCCTTCGTTCACCTGAATTCCACTCTTTATGAGACCGGCGTCAAACTCACTCAGAAAGAGATGGACCGTTTGGAACAACGCTTCCAACGTTTACCTGGTTTAGAAAAATGGTTTGTCCTTATTCCCCCTCTCCATTCTCTCGTTCGCGTATAATTATTTATTTTTTTGGTTTAGCCTATAAGGATCGATTCTATCGAGAGAAAGTTCAGGAAAATGGAAAACAGGCTCTACATAGTTCATCACAATCAGACTCGATAGATGACCAACTCCCAGACGTTCCAGCATCTGGATTGAATCAGCGGACAATGCAGCATGCGTTGTGGTTATCGATGATAACGCCGCGTCTGATCCTCGCACGTCAATTGATGCGTCCTGATGGTCTCATTTTTATCAGTATTGATGACAACGAAGTGCACCATCTTAAGATGGTCATGAATGAAATTTTCGGAGAAGAAAACTTCGTTGCTCAGTTTGTTTGGCATTCGTCCACGGCAGGGGGGATACGGGCAAAATATGTGAATCGCAATCATGAGTATGCCCTTTGCTATGCTCGAGACATTGAGATGCTTCCCAAACTCTTTGCACCACTTTCACAGGAGGCAGTTAGGCAGTATAAACGGAAAGATGGACGTGGTCCCTATCGAGAAAAGGATTTCGCTTGGATAACGGCTTCGACCAATGAAAAGCAACGTTATTTAATCGAGTGCCCCGATGGAACGCTTGTCCAACCACGACCAGGTTATCTCTTTCGCTTTGTCCGTGAACGCTTCGAACGGGCGCTACAAGACGATCTAGTGGTCTTTAAAGCAACCAAAACCAGCCCACTAATTAATGAAGAAGGCCATCAAGCAAGCTGGAATATTTACATCAAGAAGCACTTGGGCAATGCCATGGGGGCACCTGCATCTTTGGTGCCCAAGAGCTTGGTGGGGCTTTACAACAAAGGCACACAAGAGATTAAGCGGCTCTTTGGCGTCTCTCTCTTCAACAATCCCAAACCAACTGACTACCTACGCTATTTCCTGACCATTGGAACAGACACCAATTCTGATCAAGGTGATCTTGTCCTCGACTTTTTCGCTGGCTCATGCAGCATGGCTCATGCCGTGTTGACCCAGAATCAAGCAGATGGCGGCAAGCGTCGATTTATCATGGTGCAGCAACCTGAGCCAACGCCCGAAAATTCGCGTGCTTGGCTGGCTGGTTTCGAGACAATTGCTGAAATTGGGAAGGAGCGGATTCGGCATGTCTTGCAGGAGATGGAGGATGCTGAAGAAGTGGGGTTTCGGGTATATAAGATTGTCTCTTCATAAAGACGCTAGCTTGACTATATACGCCGCAGCAGCACAACAACTCTGTTTCCCAGAAATCTGACACATACCCAAATGTGCGCTGGGCTTTGACAATAAGACACAAACTGTTACAATAGAATTCATCCCTCCGACAGAGCGAACAAGATATCAACTGACCTCACATTCAAAGTAAAACCCAATATACCCTCCTATTATTGATTGGAATAGAAATCGATTACAAATGGCGTTGAGAGGAATCGAGTATGCCAAAAATGACGGTGGAAGAGCTGCGGCAAGAGCTCCCCATGACGCGGGAGGTAGCCTATTTCCAAACAGGCACTTATGGTCCAGCCACCAACCCTGTGTTAAAAACGGTAAGAGAGGTGATGGAGGCGGAGGCACACCACGGACCAGCCACACCGGCTGGTCGTGCGTCTCATGTCGAGCGGGAAGCTGTGGCGCGAAGCCAGTTGGCGCGGCTGCTCAACGTTCCCAATGAGGAACTGGCCATTATGATCAATACTTCCCGCGCGATGCAACTGGTCATTCACGGCATCAAATGGCAACCCGGCGATGAATTGATAATGACTTCGTCAGAGCATGTCAGTACATATGGTGTTTCCCATGAACTGCGGAACGAGTATGGCGTTCATGTGAAAGTGATTCCGGCGGATCAGGGCGATGATGTACTCTTGGAGAACCTGTCTTCTGCTCTAACCGAGCGCACCAAGTTGGTCTGCATCAGCCACATCTCTTCCCCGGACGGCTGCCTGTTGCCAGTGCGAGAGACAGCTGATATCTCTCACGAGTGGGGGGCTCCTGTTGTGCTGGATGTGGCCCAAACCGTCGGCCAGATGCCTGTGGACCTCGCGGCACTCAATTGCGACTATGTGGTTGGCTCCGGTCACAAGTGGCTTCTGGGTCCCATGGGAACAGGATTCGTGGTGGTCTCCAATAAGCGACTGCCCAACTATCGCCCCAACTTCATTCCCGACCGTAATCCGTGGACGCTCGAAGACGCACCAACTCCTGTCGCAACAGCCAGTTCTCGTAGCGAGATTGGTACTTATAACCATGCTCTTGTGGTTGGCTTAGGCAAGGCCGTTGAGATTGCAGAAAGCATCGGCTTGGATACCATTCAAGCCACAGCGGCAGGCCTAACTCAAACGCTCCGTGAAGGCGTTTTCCAGATAGATCGGGCCCGGATTATTACATCATTGGAAGAGGGGAAATATGCAGGGATTTCCTCACTTATGTTTGATGGGTTTACCAAAACCGACATGGATGCGCTTGTTGAGCATTTGTACGAGAGGCAGAAAGTGGTCGTCAAAGCCCAATGGTTGACCGCACCCCCTGATCCTGTGAAGGTTGCCATGCGTATTTCGGTGGCTGCCTATAATACGCAAGATGAGGTGGGACGGCTTTTGGAAGGCATCGAGGAGGGCCTAAGAAATTAATACAATGAAACGATAGCCATTCGAGACTATTTGGTCGGTAAACCCGCATCAAGAAAAGGTGGAGAGGAAACGTTATACTGAGCAGCGCCATAAAATAACACTTTTTAGTCGAGAGATAATGTTATAATGTGCTGCTGCGGAGTATACATAGTGTTCAAAACAAGCCAAGAAAGGTAGCATAGCAGATATGCCTGAACGATTGATACTCTGGGGACCACCCGCTGTGAATAGTACCCCCGACAGCCCCGATTACGCTGAACACTTGCCAGATTGGGTGAAGAAATGTGCCGATGTTGGCATTTCGAAGATCATTGGTGGAGATCGTACGCTTGCCCTGACTGAAGCCGCTCATGAAGTCGGAATTAAGGTAGATCCCTACATCAACTACAACTCCTTTCCCCGCTACGGCAGCGCTAGGGTTACCTATGGCTGGTCCGTAGACTTTATACGTGTTCCGGTGGACGATCCGCAAGCCAACGCAATCTTGAAAGACCACATTCCCATCTACGATGCACCCAAGGTCACCACGACGGTGGCCGACTTTGCCAGCAAACACCCCGAATACCGCAGCCTGACTCGCAGCTGTGCTTATACCCTCAATCCAGGGGAAGACGTCTACCTCAGCCCGGCCTTCCCAGAAGTACGGGAGAATCAGTCCCAAATCTTTCTAGACACCCTAACAGCAACCAAAGGAGACGGTATCCAGGTCGAGTTTGTGCTGGGCAATGAAGATGAAAATGGTGTGGTACCCTATGGTTATGAAGATCGTGTGGTCGCTGAGTTTCGAGAAAAGACGGGAAAGGATGCCTTTGCACTCCCGAATGACGATCCAGAGTGGATGCAATTTCGCGCTGACTACGTCACCCTTTTCCTCTCCGAACTGAGGACCAAGGTCAAGCGACTGTCTCCAAACGCTGTCTTCTCCACAACCATGATTACGGGTGAGCCGGACGACTATCTCAAGCTACTCCATGACTGGCCGGCTTGGATCGAGCAAGGAATTCTGGATGAGTTCTATATCTGGTTTCGTACCGATTCGGACCTGACCAAACTCGAACAACAGATTCGCCATGCAGTGGGGGTTGCCAATGGCCGCGTGCCTGTCATTGCCGAGTTGTCGGCCTATCATCCAGGCAGTTTTCAGGATCCCGAACTTATGTTGGCTGCCGGGAAAATTGTGATGAATAACGGAGCGGATGGATTGGGCATTTATCGCAGCCATGCCGTTGAGCAGTTGGATTTGTGGCCGGTATTGGAAAAACTGGGGGAACTTTGAGTAGCTATGGCATCTTCCAGCTCTTCTTTGCAAAGAAATCTACGAACTAAGAGCAGAAAGCTGAGTTAGCTCCTCCCTTGTTTCATGTCAGGTCACAGATCTGCTCACACTTGACTCGTGCACAATTTGTGCATACAATTTGCTCATGAGCTACCAATGGAATCCCGATAAAGCTCAATTTAATCTCGAGAAACACGACATAGATTTCGCGGATGCTGTTGGCGCGTTAGAGGATGAATGGGCATTAACTCTCGAGGAGCAAGATATTGATGGTGAGCAGCGATTCATTTCTCTCGGTATGGATTTCCTGGGACGAGTATTGGTCGTGGTCTACACCCATCGAGATGACGACATTCGTTTGATTTCGGCCCGCCGTGCGACAAAACGGCAAAGGAGAACTTATGAGCGAAAAAGAGCATGACTTTGACAATTCAGTGCAAGGGGCGGTCGTGGCGTCACCGCCTGGCAAAACACGCATTACGATCCGGATCGACACTGATATTCTAAACTGGTTTCGCCATGAAGTACATGAAGCAGGCGGTGGGAACTACCAAACCCTGATCAACGAAGCACTCCGAGAGTACATTCGGAATCAAGAACAAACACTCGAAAACACACTACGCAAGGTCATTCGGGAAGAGTTGCAGGTGATTGCGAGTTAGAACTTACCTGAAAAAGGGTTGTGAGTATGGTTGTCTTCTCGAACAGGAATGGTTTGTGGCAGAACTTTTTGGATAAACACGTAGTCGGCTACAAAGAGTGATTGGTCTGCATCTTATGTTTCCATTAAATGATCACCCTGTTCTAAAAAGGAGAAAGTATGTCGACGAAACTTCACAGAAAGTGGTTTCTGAAAGAAGCGTGGGATTTTATAGAAGACTCGATCCTCGAAAAATTGAAAGCCTAACAATTCTACATCAATGTAATTGAGTGTGTACCAAAGTATGTAAATGGAGACCGCTCAGTCAGAGAATCGGTTGCATTTACACACTTTGGTACACACTCCCATAAATATTTTTCCGACAAAGGAGGCCATAATGGTCAAAAAGCCATATCGAACAGTCAGAACTTTGGGCATCATTAGCATATTGCTGATGATGATTTTGGCAGGTTGTGTTCCTGCCACGACACCAGCAACCGGAGAGTCCACATCCAGCGAGGAATCCACAGCCATGGCCGAAGAGGGCTATCCCGACGAGATGGTCGTGGGAATGGGGGCCCTACCCGTGACGCTGGTGGGCAATACAATTCCTTCTCTCCAATCGCGTATCTTTTCCACACTGATGTACGAAACCCTGGCTGTCTTGAATGAAGAGACGGGGGCCATCGAACCAAATTTGCTGGAATCGATGGAATTGCTTGATGATACATCCGTGCGTATCGTCATCAAGGAGGGTATCCAGTTTCATAACGGGGAACAGCTCACTGCACCTGGTCTTGCCCGATCGTTTGAGTTCCTCAAAAATGCTGAACCGCAGAAGTTCACCTGGTCTTTCCGGCAGCTGAACGACTATGAATCCTATGAAGTGATCGATGACTATACCATAGAGTTCAAGCTCATCAAGCCAGTCGATGTCTGGGCCAATCTCTTTGCCAATCACATGCCTCTCGCACCGGACCACTTAGAAGCCGTTGGTCTTGACGGGTACATTGAAGAACCTGTGGGAACTGGACCCTACAAATTTGCTTCTTGGGAGCGAGACAACTTCATCAGCCTGGAGCGTTGGGAAGATTATCCGGGCGACAAGCCAGTCATCGACAAAGTGACCTTCCGCCACATGCCTGAATCCGCAGTGCGTGTGGCTGCTCTACAAAGCGGCGAAATTCACGTTGCCGCTCACGTAGCGCCAGATCAAGTTGATAGTTTGTTGGCGGAAGGCTTTGAGCTGTTCGCTGGTGACAGTATGCAGAGCATGTATGTGGGTCTTGACATTTGGGGCGAATCAGAACCAATGCAGGATGTGCGCGTGCGGCAAGCCATGCTCTATGCCATCGATCTGGAAGGCATGTGGAAGACGATCGCCGGCGGCTACGGCACCTTGCTGGACTGTCAAATCGTGGCCCCAGGTGGTTTTGGTTACAATCCAGACGTCATGCGCTATCCCTATGATCCAGAAAAGGCCAAGGCGTTGCTCGTTGAAGCGGGATATCCCGACGGCTTTACCGTTGATGGCTCCTCAACGGCTGGACGCTATTTCCGCGACCAACCCTTCATGGAGGCTGTGATTGCCCAGTGGGCTGCGGTTGGCATCGAGGTCAACATGGAGTTTATGGAATCCTCAGTCTGGCTACAACAACTCATTGACCAAACCCTGCCACCCATCATGAACATTGGCCTGAACTGGTATCTGCTCGACAATAACTCTTCCATGTGGACCTCCGTCAAGGATGGGACACCGACCGATGCGGACTTTGTTGAGCGGGTTACTACAAAGCGAGGAATTGTGGATGCGGCCGAACGTGAGGAAGTGGTCAAAGAAATTGCAGCCTATTCCTGTGAAAACGCCCAGGCTATCTACGCCTACACTATTCCAGCACTCTATGCATTGGCCCCGAATCTACCCGAACTAAGCTTTAATAAGTCCTTTGAGATGCACGTTCCATCCGAATAAATTTGTCAAGATGACAAGATGAGGGCTGCAGGACAGTCATCTTGTCATCTTGTCATCCCCTCATCTTGTCATACATTTTCTGGAGAACCATGCAAGCCTTTATCGTCCGCCGACTGCTACAGGCAGTTCTCGTCATATTTTTGGTTGTGACGTTGGTCTTCTTCCTGATCCGGGTGTCAGGTGATCCAGCCAGTTTGGGCGTGAATCTGGATCCAAATCGGGACCGGGAGGAGATCGAGGCTGAGTATCAAGAGATCCGGCGCAAAATGGGGCTGGACAAGCCGCTCTATGTTCAGTACTTCGTCTTCTGGCAGCGTACGCTTCAAATGGACTTTGGCTATTCTTTTCGCTATGGGGTACCCGCCACACGCGTTGTCTTTGAACGATTGCCCAACAGCTTGCTGCTTGGTGCTGCCGCAGCTGTGATCGGGATTTTGGTCGGTTTACCGCTGGGCATCATTGCAGCTCTCAAGCGGGGATCTTTCATCGACACTGCAGCGACAACAGGCGCGGTATTGGGGATTGTGATGCCCCAATTCTTTATGGCCATTATCTTAATTGTGATCTTCTCCGTGACGCTGCGTTTGCTCCCTACCTCTGGCACAGGAACCTGGAAACACTTGATTCTTCCCGCTGTGACGCTCTCCACTGGGTTGATGGCAACAGTGGCCCGCATTGGGCGCTCCGGCATGTTGGAGGCGATGAATCAGGATTACGTCCGCACGGCGCGAGCCAAAGGATTGGCCGAACGCAGCGTGATCTTCGGTCACGCCCTACGCAACGGCAGCATGTCGATCATTACAGTCACCCTCTCTGCATTGCCCCATCTAATTGGCACAGTCGTCATCGTTGAGGTTGTCTTTGCCTGGCCCGGCGTTGGCAACCTGCTCGCACAGGCCGTGATGGCGCGGGATTATCCGGTTGTTTTCCTTGACGTGATTCTTTTTTCGGTGCTGACGGTTCTCACTTTTTTGTTATTGGATTTGGTCTATGTGATCGTCGATCCGCGGATTCGGCATAGCTAAAAAGTGAGATTGATGTATTGACAGAGTTATGTGCCTATAGATGTTCAGATAATGCTTTTCCACACGAAACAGTAGCTTGTCAGCATTTCAGCCGGTCAGCCAGAGAGCTGACGAGCTGACCAGCTGAAATGCCATCAACGACAAGAAAATCTTTTTCTAAAAGGCTAATTCGTTTCTGGGGACACATCGAATCGTTGGGGCAATATTTACGTGTAATTGTGGAACCTGATGGTGAAACTGTGCATAATGCTTTCCCAGATCGTGGATTTGATGAGTGAGTAATAGAGATAAAATGGTCTTTCAATATTTTCCAGAAACCGATATGCTCTATATCCAACTCAAAGATGGAGTGAGCACAGAATCGGAAGAAGTGGCTCCCAATATTGCGCTAGATTACGATGCTGGGAATAGTGTAATCGGTATCGAAATAGAAGATGCAAGTCAACGGTTAGACTTATCGATACTTGAGATTGCGGCTCTCCCTTTGGCGAATCTAGTGGTTAGCCAACAGCCGATCCCCTCTTTGGCTGCATGAGCTGAACAGCTTAAATGAGCAACGTAAGCAAGCATCTAACAACGGATGCAATAAAAACACAGCAACGCATCAACCTATGGAAACACCGTCAAGGCATCATTGGCGGACTACTCGTGCTGGTTTTCACCCTAATGGCTCTTTTTGGGACTTGGCTGGCCCCCCATGATCCTGTTGCCGTTGATTTTTCTAAGCCCTTTGCCAAACCCATTTGGCTCGATCCAGTGGATGGAGCAGGACTGATGGGGCGTGATAACTTGGGCCGTGATGTCTACAGCCGTGTACTGATTGGCTCGCGAATTTCGCTATTGGTGGGAGCCGCTGCCGTAATCATCGGGTTGGTATTGGGGATTTCTCTGGGGTTGATTGCGGGATATCGTGGCGGACTATTGGGAGATATTATCATGCGGATTGCCGACACGCAGACGGCCATCCCCTTTCTTGTTCTCCTGATCGCAGCAGTCGCTTTCGTCGGTAGCGGGATCTTGAACATTATTATCTTTCTGGGCATTGGAGCTTGGGTTGGCTTTGCTCGGCTTGTACGTGGCGAAGTGCTGAGTATCCGCGAACGGGATTATGTAGAGGCTGCGCGGGCCTTGGGCGTTAGCGATATCCGCATCATGTTTCGGCACATCTTGCCCAATGCGGTTGCCCCGGTCATCGTGGCCGCAACCCTCTCCTTTGGATCGATGATCCTTACCGAGTCAGCCCTGAGCTTCCTGGGACTTGGTATCTCCTCTCTTGTGCCAACCTGGGGCAAAATGGTCGCGGATGCACGAGATTATGTTACCACAACTTGGTATCCCAGTCTCAGTAGATCCAAATTTGGCGTTTTTGGCTATTTTCAGTCGAGATTGCAGGGATTTTGGAGTCATTTATTCAGATTTCGGTTACAGAAAACAACCTATTTCATATCTGAAAATCGCCCAAATCTAACGCAAAAACTAGATATCGACCGGCAAATTTGTATTTATGTCAACTGTTTAGCCAGAATTCTCTCTCAAAACCTGAAATTTGGATCTACTGAGACTTCCATTTTGCCGATCCAGTCGTAACCAGGCATGTTCTGCTTGCGCATGGCGTTGTATGTTTGTAAGCGATTCCTGGGCCACGCGATAAACAGCGTGCCGTTTGCTGTCGGGTATTTGTGGCAAATTGTCCGCCAGAGAAAGATAGGTTGTTACGCCGGTTGCTTCTTCAAAACTGCTGGCCAATCGTGTGAGCGCATTTGACAAGGATAAATCTTCCTCGAGAGGGGCGCGCAGTGTCGCAACTGTGCGGCGTAGTTCGCTCAATCCTTCTAATACTTGCTTACGAACCGTGTCAATCATCATCTCTGCTTTGCCGGGGTTGCGTTTGACGAGCCTTTGGGCACCTTCCAACTGAACGGCTGCCACGGTCAATCGATGTCCAAGTGTATCATGTACCTCGCGCGCAAGACGGTTACGCTCTTCGGAAGCAGCCAATTCTTCTGCTTGTGAAGCGCGTTCTTGCAGCTCACGATGTGCTTCTTGCAGCTCGCCCAACAACCGCCGGCTCTCCCTACTCGCTTCTGCGGCCCTCTTCGCAGTTTCTGATGTGGAGCCAAAGAATAGATAACCAGCGAACGTGCCAACGGCATTCAAGAGACCATCCAAGCCAATCCAATGAAAATAGAGCCCCACTGTCAGAAGCCCAAAGAAACAGATCCAAAGGTACCCCAAACGCGGTGGGAGCATCTCCATCACACCGGAACTCAGAATAAAGTACATGATGACAACGGTAAATCCGTCTACATTTAACCACTCAAGCATCAACGGCATCAGTGCTAAAATTGCGATGCGGACATTTTGTTTCCACAAAACAGGGCCACATTTCAACCACCATATTCCATAGGCAAACGTGACCATAATGGTGAGAGCCACCCAACGACGAATGTCACCAGCCGAATACTGATAGACGGCAAGTATAGCCATGATCGACAATGCCATGAGGCTAATGTGATCCATCCATGAGCGTAGCGGATATAAAATCGGCTGAATATACTTGGTCATTAGTCTCAGTAGATCCAAATTTCAGGTTTTGAGAGAGAATTCTGGCTAAACAGTTGACATAAATACAAATTTGCCGGTCGATATCTAGTTTTTGCGTTAGATTTGGGCGATTTTCAGATATGAAATAGGTTGTTTTCTGTAACCGAAATCTGAATAAATGACTCCAAAATCCCTGCAATCTCGACTGAAAATCGCCAAAAACGCCAAATTTGGATCTACTGAGTCTATCTTATCGTTTTCTAGTGAATTGATCAAACGGCTATTTAAACTTGAGAAAGTTTTCAGATCTGATCGTCCTAGCAAGATGATCGTGCCTATTGCACAAATGGTGAGGACAATGCCGTTTAAGTAAAACGGAACTGCTTGCCCTATTTGATCGTAGAGCCAACCACCTATCAACGGGCCGATGATTGCACCAAGACTTCCCGCAGACGCATACCAAGCATAGGCGCGGCCGCGCGTCTGACTCTGGATTTGGCCCTGCGTGCGGCGTTGCGTTTGCGCATCGGTTAAATCAGCAACGAGAGCTGCTTCAGCCGGGTCAGCGAAGGCCCAGCCAACTGCAACCAGTACGTTTGCCACAGAGAGTAGAACCAAGCTCGAGAGTTGCGGCACGAGCGCATAAAAGAGACCAGCAACGATCATTCCAATCGCCATCATCGGAGCGCGTCCAAAACGGTCGCTTAATTTACCCAATCGCGAAGGCAAGAAGCTGTACACAATCCCGGCTGGAAAGAAGGCCCAACCTAAAAGCATTAACTCCGTTGTGACGCGATCTTGGAGGTAGATCAGGAAAATCGGATCGATCATCGAAAGAACGCTGGCTCGCATCACGACAATCAACATGAGCAGCAACAATGGCTTCGTTAATCCAGCAAAAACCTCTGTATATCGGCTCAGAACAGTTTTGTCCTGACTCTGTTCGAAGGCATGAGGGATGATACTGTTTGATGGGATAATAGATGATGAGGCGAATACAGGGCCAGATTGGATTTCAGGATGTTCTTTGAGGGAAGCCGCGTCGTTCTCTAAATCATTTGTTGGTTTGGTTTCTGGGACGGTACGCCATGCGAGCCACGATGCATACCCACAGATGATTGCATATGCTACAAACAAGAGACGCCATCCCAATTCTCGATCCCCAAGAACTGAAAAGATGACGATTCCCATGAGAATGCCAACCATTTCACCGCGCACTTGAACTTCATCGATACGGCCCATCTCCGTACCGCGTCGGTCAGCTGTTGCAAGATCGGCCACGATTGTCTGGGCCGTGATCCCAATAAACGCTGCGGCAATGCCTTGTGCGATACGCGCTGCATAGAGCATCCCTACAGTTTCAGTAAAGGCGAAGAGCAACATAGCAACGGAGGTACCGGCAATAGCTATGATAAAAAAGAGGCGTCGGCCGTAATGATCTAATGCCCAGCCAACAATGGGGCGCACGATGAGTAGGATGAGAGGTGTGATCGAAAAAAGGCCACCAATCACAAAAGCATCCGCACCCATGTTTCTGCCAAAGATTGGGGGGGTGGTTCATTTTAGCTGGATAGATAGGTTTACACTTTTAGAAACAGAAAGAACGTTTATATTCTCTGATTTCGCCGGTTCTCAGAGAGAAAACGGTCTCATATAGATTTTTGTCTATATATCAAAAGTGTAAACCTAATTTTGAACCACCCCAAGATTGGCAGAAGAAAACCCAATAAGCCGAACGGCAAGGATCGGAGAAAGAGCGGCTGATGGAGTGTTGAAGAAGAAGCTTTTGGGTTCACGAGGCCATTAGTGCTTATCAGGCATGTACCACAAAGCGTGTAAATGACGCGGGCTCTCTGGCTGAGCAGTTTCCATTTACACACTTTGGGACACGCTGTGTGCTAATCCGAAAAGCTCTGTAACGATGCAATCTCACGCGAGAAGCTGGTCGAACTCACAATCACTTTTCGGATAGGTCCATTCGTCTAAAAAGTGTATTTATACTGAGCACTGCCATAAATTTAAAATAAATTCGGTTGTTCTCCTCAGAGAGGATAACCATGAATAAGTCACTGTGAACAGTGCCACAAGTCATGTGAGGAGTCAGATGTTAGCGGCTTCTAATTCTAAAGCGTCATCGCCAAATAGAATTGAATAAGTCTCACCGCTGGTTGTCTGGGTGGCGGCATCCATATAACAGGCGCTGAAGGCTCGCCGTGGAATCTCTGTCGTGTTGACTTCGGAAGAATGGGGTAAGTGGTTGTGGAGCAAGACACCTTCTCCCGCAGCTAGTTCCAGATGGACGACCTCAGCCTCTTTCAGTAGCTCTTCTGCCTGTTCGTCTTCCAGGTGACCAGAGCGACTGGATGGGTTGTACAATCGATGGTGTGTACCCGCTGCGATCTGTACACAGCCATTTTCAATCGTTGCCGGATCCAAGGCGGTCCAGATAGTAATCAGCGGATCCCGATCCAGATAGTTCCAGCGGTCTTGGTGCCAGCGAAGGTGGGAACCTTCTTTAGCCGGTTTGTTCATGAACATCGCTCGAAAACACGCAATGTCGGTATTCTCTCCGTAGACGCGATCGCAAATATGACGAAAGAGCGGTTTTCGCATATAGGCCAAGAAAAGTGGGTCGAACTCCAGATCCTGAATCTTGCGGTAGCTGAGGGTGGCGCCCTTGTGCCCCTTGGTCTGCGGTCCCATTTTCCCTGTGCCAGGCTCCCGATCTAGCTGCATGAGCATCCGGTCATAGTCCAGCGGCGCACGGCCCAACATAATATCGTCCATTCGCTGCTGTAAGGTAGCCAACTCCTCGTCAGACAGTACTTTACCCAGGCGCAAATATCCTTGGGTTTCGTATTGCTGCCATTGTTCGTCGGTGAGTGTATCGAACATGTTACTCTCCTGTCCCCTTCATCGGTCTTACGCCCACTTTGCGGTTCCTATAATATGAAGTCATCCATCCGCAGCGAATAGCCCCGTATCTGTCCATTTGGCGCATCATCGACGATATAGTTGGCAATGTAGATTTCGCCATCCTCGAATTGTACCCAGCCGGAATAGCCTGTATCGCTGACGGTAGATCGGTCAAAATCGATAGGCAGAATGCGCGTCGACGCCTCGTCACGAGTCGGGGCAAGGACCGATTCTCTGTCCGTGAGAGCGGCAAAGAAATTCTGATGCCCACCAAAGAAGCCGCGCCTGCCGCCTTGGATAAAGCGATGCGTGATCATGATTTGACCATTTTGGAGCCAGCCCGCTACGGGTCGGTGACAACCAGGTAGGGGAAAATTTATCAAGTCGCTCCAGGATTCGCCATTATCATGAGAGATGGCTTTGTAGCAATCCCAGCCTTGGAAAGAATTTTCGCGCATAAAAGCGACGAGTGTTTGACCCTCGATGGGCAAAATCGACACCTCACACAAATTTAACCCTTCCTGGCGGCCCACAACTATCGGATCTGACCAGGTTGCCCCTTGATCATTCGAGTACCACAAGCGCTGAACCAAATATCCAAAATCGGTCTCCTTGTCGTGGCAGGATAGGATCCAGCGCCCGGTGTCGAGTTCCAGTAATTTGTCCGGTACAATGCCGCGAGCAGGTGTTTCGACGGGTTCGCTCCAGCTTTGGCCCTCATCTTCGCTAAAATAGAGCAGAATCCGTCCTCCACCTTCAGCTCGCTCGTACACTTTGTCCACAATAATCACGTAGCGGCCATCGCTTAACCGCATGATCCGTCCGCAGTTATAGTAAGGTAGGCCCTGGGTGCCGTCGGTCAGGGAGCGTTTTGGTGTCCAGGTTCGTCCTCGATCATCTGATTCGGTGAGCATAATACGGGTGTAGGAACGGTCATGGTGGTGCGTACATTCGGCAAAGACGCAGATCAGCTTGCTGGAAGGGGTTAGGACGATGTCGGGCCAGGCTTCGTAGACGGAATCGTCGCGGCTGATGGTGAATTCTTGGATCATTGATACTTCCTGTTGTGTCTATGTAGGACGATCATAGTAGGCAAGAATTTCAGGCACTTCCGACCCCTCCCATCGGTTGATCACTGTTTCGAGCTGCTCTAGCAGAAGTTCCCGCGCTTCTTGGCTCTCTACGAAAGGAGAGTTCTCAAAGAACTTGTAGAGGGCGAGGATCTTCTTCATCAGAAATGATTTGGCCTCTTCGTCCCACAGCAATTGGCGGACAAACAGTATGTGAGCGCCACCACCTTGTGCTATTTTCTCTAGCTTCTCACCCCAATCAACTGGGAGTTGGTCGTGCTCTAGCAGCGTTTCCAAATTGCGAAAATGATTTGTCAACAAGCGTTCGGAGACCCGGCCAATCAGAGATGCGATGAGTTTAATCAGCAGCAGAAAAAAAGTGATAACGATAAGGAAAATGATGAATAGATTCACTGATCGAGCGTTGCCTTTTTCTGAAGTTGGGTCTCAGCCCCACGTAACTGAAGCTCTTTGGCGAAATGACAGAGCGCAAAATGCCCTGGTTCGACCTCATCCCAGACGGGCTCAGTCGTTCGGCAGATCTCATCAGCATAGCTGCAGCGCGGGTGGAAGTAGCATCCAGTCGGTGGATCGGCTGGGTTCGCCACCTCACCGGGTAATAGGATTCGCTCCATTGAGACCTCTGGATCCGGGGTTGGAATGGCCGACAGAAGCGCTTCGGTATAAGGGTGCTTGGGATTGGCAAAAAGCTCTTCCGTCTCTGCGAGTTCGACCATCTTTCCAACATACATGACAGAGACGCGATCACAGATGTGCTCCACCACACTCAAATCGTGCGACACAAACAGGTACGTGAGATTAAACTGCGCCTGAAGATCCTGAAGCAAGTTGAGAATCTGGGCCTGTACGGAAACATCCAAAGCCGAGACTGGTTCATCTGCCACAACCAGTTTTGGATTTGAGGCGAGGGCGCGGGCAATACCAAGCCGCTGTCGCTGTCCACCACTAAAAGCATGGGGGTACCGCTTCAGATAGGTCACCTCCAGACCAACAATCTCCATCAAGTAGGCGACTCGGTCTCTGAGTTCTTGACCCCGCATCAGATTGGTTGCAACCAAAGGTTCCCCTACGATGTCAAGCACCGTCATTCGAGGATCCAAGCTAGAAAAAGGATCCTGGAAGATCATCTGCATATGGCGCCGAATCATCCGTAGTTCCTGGCGATTGAGCGCATTGACGTCGACCATTTCACCATTGAGCCGTATGTTGATTTCGCCGGAGGTTGGCTCAATGCCACGCAGAACACACTTGCCAAGCGTGGACTTACCACAGCCTGACTCACCTACCAATCCCAATGTCTCTCCTTCTTTAATGTAGAAATCAACCCCGTCAACAGCCTTAATATGCCCCACAACTCGACGCAGAAAGCCCTTTTCGATTGGAAAGTATTTCTTCAGATCCTTCACGTCAAGCAGTGTCTCTCGCTCACTCATACGCCCTGAACCACCTCGTCTTTCTGATGGTGCAAATAGCATCGCACCGCGTGCTTCTCTGCAACAGCCTCCAGCGCCGGTATCTCCTTGTCACAGACACCTGGTATAGCCTGATCGCAGCGCGGCAAAAAGGGGCACTCGCGTGGTAGATCCAACGGAATCGGTACTGTGCCTCGAATCGTTTGTAGTCGCTCTCCTCGCTGCTTGCCGACACGGGGGATTGATTTTAGCAGGTTGGCTGTATAGGGATGCAGAGGGTTGCGAAACAATTCCTTCACTGGCGCCGACTCTACCACGCGTCCCAAGTACATAACCACTACTCGGTCAGCGATCTCCGCAATCACACCCAGATCATGCGTGATGAACATCACCGACATGCCGAACTGCTCTTGCAGCGCCTTCATCAATTCCAAAATCTGTGCCTGGACGGTCACGTCAAGAGCCGTCGTTGGTTCGTCGGCAAACAAAAGCTTTGGATTGCACGAGAGCGCCATAGCAATCATCACGCGCTGACGCATTCCGCCGGAAAGCTGAAACGGATATGCCTTGGCACGCTCCACCGGATTGGGAATCCCCACTCGATCAAGCATATCAAACGCAATCTCGCGAGCCTCCGCTTTTTCCTGCGTCTTGTGCATCAGAATGGCTTCCTCTATCTGGTTGCCAACGGTATGCACAGGAGACAGGCTCGTCATCGGTTCTTGGAAGATCATAGAGATCTCCTTGCCCCGGATGTCCCGAATCTCTTCGCCTGCGGGATTCATCTGCAGCAGATCTTGTGGCTGGCCACCATTTGTATAGAGCCAAGCAGATCCGTCCACAATTCGTCCCGGAGATGGCACAATGCGGAGAACAGATTGGGCCGTGACGCTCTTGCCGCACCCACTTTCGCCGATGACTCCCAACGTTTCCTGTTTTCCAATTCTGAAGCTCACCCCATCTAAAGCCCGCAGAATACCTTCATCCGTAAAGAAATGAGTCTTCAGATTTTCAACTGCTAGAACGTTTTCACTCACTTACATGCCTCTAGATACTACTTATAAGGATCCGCCGCATCGCGCAGCCCATCACCCACAAAGTTAAAACACAACACCACAACCACAACACACAAGCCTGGGATAAGCAACCAAGGATGCAGTGACACGGTCCGTACATTCTGTGCCTGCTGTAGCATCACCCCCCAACTCACTACTGGAGGGCGCAATCCGACACCAATAAAACTTAACGCGGTCTCGCCCAGGATCATGCCGGGGATTGCCAGGGTGAGATGCACGATCAGATAGCTCATGAAGCCCGGGAGCAGGTGGCGGGTGATGATGCTCATCTCGGTAGAACCAGCAAACTTGGCTGCCATGACAAAGTCCTCTTCCCTAAGCTGAAGCAACTTTCCACGCACCACCCGGGCAAGTCCGGTCCATCCCAACAGAGGGAGGATGACAGTAATCATAAAGTAGACGCGCAACGCAGGCCACTCAATCGGAACAGCCGCGGCCAATCCCATCCACAGCGGAATGGTCGGCAACGATTGCAGAAACTCGATCATGCGTTGCACGATCGTGTCCACCCATCCGCCAAAATATCCAGAGACACCACCAAGCAGACAGCCAAGCACAAAACTGATCGCAACACCCACAAGGCCAATTGAGAGTGACACCCGCGCCCCGTTGAGAATCCGTGAGAACATATCTCTGCCCAAGCTATCAGTCCCAAATGGGAACAACACCCCGGGTTCGTTCACGCCCATAAAATGCACACGGCTGGGGATAAATCCGAGCAACTGATACTCGTGGCCCGTTACAAAGAATCTGATTGGATAGATCTGTTCCGGATCGGTCTCGAAGATTGGGGCACGAGTTACGGGATCACGCCCTGGTCGCAACCCGTAGACAAAGGGTCTCTGGAACGTTCCCTCATGAAATAGACGTATCCGTGTAGGTGGTGTGAAGAGATAGTCGGGGAAACGCTCGAAGGAGTCGGCCACGGAGAAAAACCCCGCAAAGGCCGCCACCAGATAGATCATAAGGAGCAGCACGCCTCCAATCACGGCCAGCTTGTGCTTGAAAAAGCGGCGGCGCATAAGCACCCAACTGGATGCCATATAATAGCGTTCTTCGGCAGCGCTTGCTCGAGTATTTGTCATCGTATTTGTTGCCGCAGCTGACGCAGCAACCTGATCGGTTGGGTTTGTGTTCATGCGCTCCACTTCATACCCCTCACTTCATATCCCCTGGTCCATTTCCTCTGCCTTATGATTGGGCTTCAAAGCGAATGCGAGGATCTATGGCCACAAGGAGTAGATCGGAAATGAGCGTTCCCAATATGCCCAACGCGCTCAAGAGCATGATTACACTGCCAGCCAGATACATGTCTTGGGCCTGCAATGCCTGCAGCAAGAGCGGACCGATGGTGGGCAGACTCAACACAATGGAGGTCAGCGTTGCCCCAGAGATGATGGCTGGGAGCAATCCACCGATGGTGCTGACGATGGGATTGATCGCCATACGGACTGGATACTTAATCAACAGTCGGCGCTCGCCCACTCCCTTGGTTCGCGCAGTGACCACATATTGTTTGCTCAACTCGTCGAGCAACGATCCGCGCAGAATCCTGATGATCTCGGCAGTGCCAGCGGTGCCGATCACAATTAGTGGAATAGGTAAATGTTTGAGGAGATCAACCACTCTACCAAAGCTCCACGGCTCTACCAAATACTCCCGTGAGAATAACCCTCCAGGACTCCAGCCCAAATAGGTGAAAGCAAGATACATCAGGATCAAAGCGAGAAGAAAGTTGGGCGTCGCCAATCCCAAGAATCCGAAAACTGTCGCCACATAGTCGCCGAGAGAGTGCTGATGGGTTGCCGAGTAGATACCAATGGGGACCGCAATGACATAGACCAGCACAAGTGTGGTGAGTGATAAGGTCACAGATAGGGCTAGCCGTTCGCCAATGACCTCGTTCACTGGTCGGTTGAGCATGAACGACTCACCCATATCACCCTGCACCAGATTCCCCATCCACTTGAAATACTGAACGATGAACGGATCGCCAAGGCCGTAGCGGATGCGTAGTGATTCGAGTATCTCCTCGGTAACAGGTATCCTGCGCGACTCCAGGTTGGAGACATAGGTGCTCAGATAGTCACCAGGCGGCAGTTGGATAATGGCAAAGGATACGATTGAGAGTATGAACAACAGTACGATCATATACATGATGCGCCGTACAATATAAAGAGCCATAGATTTTCCTGCTCAACGAGGTGGATGGCGAGCAGCCAAGAATAACTTACCGTTTGACCTAGCCCCCGGACGTCTCGTCCACAACCGAGCGGACGAGACGTCCGAGAACCGAAATATGCAATTATCTCTAGACGCTCATCTAGTTATGGAGGTTAAAAATTAAACTCGGTGTTTAGAAACCAGGTTTTGTCAAAACCCTGGTTTCTCCCTATACCGGATTATTTTCTTAATATTCATCACTACTCCGTAAAGTAAGTTTGCTGGTATTCTGGCCCCACCCTAACCCTCCCCAAATTGGAAAGGGAACTGTCACATCGCTGACGAGATTTCTGCTCCTCCCCCAAGCTGGGGAGGCTGGGAGGGGGCTAACGAATACCCAATTACTTAGTTGACACTGTAATCACTACTCCGTAAAGTAAGTTATGCGGTCTATTCGCCCCCATCCCCAGCCCTTCCCCCACTCGTGGAGGAAGGGAGCCATATTCTCCTCTCTCAGCCTGGGAGAGGAGCCAGTGGTGAGGACCAAAATGCCAAAATACTTTGTTTACGCAGTAATCACTAGATGAGCCGGTGCTCCGTAGCCGATATTCAATCATCGGTTAAGGAGACAGGCTCAGTAGATCCAAATTTCTGCGGAGTAGGCGTTCTCTATTACACGCAGTAGACATAATCCTGCACTTCTCAGTCAAAACAGACTCGAGCGTGCCAAATGGTCCGAGATTCTCTACTGCGTCTTTTTTCGCCATTTGAACGCTCTACCTCTGAGAAATCCTACTGCGTGTAATCTCTAACGCCGACGCTGCGCATTAGAGGATGCTTGCTCCGCGCGTTGGGGTCTACGGATACTCTGTAAGATTCTGTAAGATATAGAAAAGCGAGACATTCCTTGAGCCAACTTGTCGATTCGCTCCATGTTGTAGCGCGGGTTCGAATCGACAAGAAACGATGATGGATGGAATGTCTCGCCCCCAGTTTGCCATGTTCTAACGATCCCGCACTCGCTCATAAACTTAAAATAAATTCGTCACTTCTACCCGACTGCATTGGTCATATTTATGATAAGTTTATGGCAGTGCTCAGCATAGCGAGTCGCTACTTCTCTACTAGATATGTCTCACTCATATTGTACCAGAAGCTAGGCGAACTGCGTCCGTAAGGCCAATCCAAAAAATAAAATATACGCGAGAAGGTGTTAAACTAGCTCTCCAAAAGGAGCAAAAATGACAATCTCGCCAGAAATGGTTGAAGTCTTGAAAGAGACGAAGGCCATGTTAAGTGGATACGAAAGAAGGCACTTCATGGCCCAAACGGTCAAAACGATATGCGAAGGGAGTCCGACGAAAGCAGAACGAGAGTTGGGCTGGAATCGGGCGACGATAGCCAAAGCCCTGGAAGAACTAGAAGGCGGCTTCTGTTATGTCGACCAAAGCCACCGACGTGGTCGCAAAAGCCGAAGACCATATCCCCACTTTACTGGCCGATATGGTTGAAATCGCCGATCAATTCAGCCAGACCGATCCCACCTTTCGAACCCCCCAATTGTACACTCGACTAACCGCCGCCGAAATGCGTACCCAGCTCATCGAGCAGAAAGGATACACAGATGAGGAATTGCCTGGCGAAGAGGCCATCCGCTTGAAGCTCAATGAGTTAGGCTATGGCTCAAACCGGGTCAAAAAAGTCAACCAGTGAAAAAGATCCCAGAGACCGATGCGATCTTTGATAGAATTCATCAGATCAATCAAGAAGCGGATGCAGACGAGACGGTTCTGCGCCTCTCTTGGGATGCCAAAGCGACGATTTTACTTGACCGTTTCTCGAGAGAAGGGATAAGTCGAGTGGTTGTCAAAGCGCTCGATCATGACTTTCAAGATAAGAAGACCGAGAAAGTCACTCCTTTTGGCATTTACCTCCCTTCAACCAAGGAACTCTTTCTTTACTTGACTCAGTCGAAAGTGACGAGTGACTGTATTGTCGACTGCCTGATTGATTTTTGGGAAAGCGTACGTGAACACTTTCCTCACGTCAAGACCCTCGTGATCAATCAGGACAATGGTCCCGAAAATCATACCCGTCGGACTCAGTTTATGTATCGTCTCACTCAGTTTGTTGAGCACTATCGTCTCTCTATTCAGCTCGCCTGCTACCCTCCTTATCACAGTAAATACAACCCCATCGAACGGGTTTGGGGCCATCTTGAAAAACACTGGAACGGTTCTCTTCTCGATTCTCTTGAGACCGTTCTCAATTTTGCCCGTTCTTTTCGCTTTAACCAACTACAACCCTTCGTTCACCTGAATTCCACTCTTTATGAGACCGGCGTCAAACTCACTCAGAAAGAGATGGACCGTTTGGCACAACGCTTCCAACGTTTACCTGGTTTAGAAAAATGGTTTGTCCTTATTCCCCCTCTCCATTCTCTCGTTCGCGTATAATTATTTATTTTTTTGGTTTAGCCTAATTCTGAAGCCAAGGCTGTACTTGATACCAACCCTTGATGTATGCCGTTGGGATCACCAGGGCAGCGTCCGTAAACTGCTCGAGCATAGAAAGGGCACGGTCACAATAGTCCGAGTCATCTGGGCTCATGGAGAGAATGGCATCGATCTCATCGTCCCAGCCTTCCTCGGTATAATGGTGCCAATTGTTGTACGGACCAGATCGTGTATGGGCCATATGTTCTAGCAGCATGCCCGGCACAGGCAATGGTGCGCCACCACTCGTGACTTGCATATTGACCAACCCTTCACCATCAACAAATTCGGATTCAACGTTCTTGATCTCCACATCTTCGATGCCTAAGTTCACCCGCCACATCTCTTGCACGATCTGAGCAGCGCGGATACGTGGCGGATCACTCCCCGCAGTCAAAATCCGGATCTTGGGGACGGTTTCTCCGGTCGGTCCATAGGAGGATTGAGAAAGGAGATCTTTGGCCAAGTCAGGATCGAAGGGATAGGGCTGGAAGTTGGGATCGTAACATCGAAACGCGGGGTTCATGGGGCTACCAGCATTGGTGGCGCCCTGCTCGCCCTCCCACGCGATCTCAGCTACCGTCTCCCATTCGATGGCAGACATCAGTGCCCGGCGCAGATTCAGATCGTCGGTGGGTTCTTTTTCAGTATCAAAATACATTGCCCAGTAGGCAAAGGCCGGTCGTTCTCGGAAGACCTCGGGCTGATTTTGGCGCAGGAGTACAGCAGGCGGGCCGGCCAGATTTTCAGCGAGATCAATCTCCTGATTCTCGAACATGAGCAACATGGTCTGGAAGTCGCGGATGGTGGTGGCCTCAATGCCGTCCAGAATTGTCGGCTCGCCCCACCACATGGGATTGCGCTCGAAGCGGTAGACGGCGTCTGGCTCTGGCTTCAAAAAGACAGGCTTGAACGGCCCGCTCACGATTAGATCGGCTGCATTCTCACCTGCAAAGAAACGCTCGGACATTGCACCCAACCAGTCCTGACGCGTCTCAAAATTCGCTTTGTTTTCGGCCAAATCTGCGTATTGATCAACTCGGGCTGGAGAAGCCTCGCGGAAGGTCCAGAGCAAGGGTAAAGCGCCTTCGGGACGCCAGAGAGTGACCTCCAATGTTTTATCATCCAGAACCTTAAGACCTTCGATGGTCTCAGCCTCACCTGCGCTAAACTCATCGATGCCCTTCACAGCACCCATCACGCGTGATCGGACACCGGGGTTTGCAAACGGCGGTGCAAAGATGAAATGCCACCAATCTACAGCGTCTTGAGCCGTGATTGATTGGCCGTCAGACCAGACCGCATTCAGCTGAATATGAAAGGTGTAGACAGTCAGATCGTCGCTGACTTCGTAATCGGTCGTGAAGAGGCCGGGCAGAACATTGTTGTCATTATCGGCCAGGAAGGGTGGATAGAATGGATGACCGAAGTTGCAGGGGCTGCCGTAGTCCTGGCCTGGGAAGGGGCCAGCTCCACAGCCGCCTTCGTGGACGACGTTTAAGACCTGATTTTCGGCTGCATCCGCTGGGCGAGCAGCGGCTGGTGCATCTTCGCTGCCAGCATCGGCTGCAGGAGCAGCGCAAGCTGTGAAGATCATGCTGAGCACGACCAACAGACCCAACGTTACGTGCCATCGATTTCTCGACATGTTTGATTCCTCCTTAGGGTTTCTCAGTCTCAGTAGATCCAAATTTGGCGTTTTTGGCTATTTTCAGTCGAGATTGCAGGGATTTTGGAGTCATTTATTCAGATTTCGGTTTACAGAAAACAACCTATTTCATATCTGAAAATCGCCCAAATCTAACGCAAAAACTAGATATCGACCGGCAAATTTGTATTTATGTCAACTGTTTAGCCAGAATTCTCTCTCAAAATCTGAAATTTGGATCTACTGAGTCTTTTGGTTGGTTTGAAGTTTGTAAGTTATAGCACTGTGGGAAATTGCGGAGGTCTGCCGACAGTCACAACGATTGTCATGATGAACGGTTGTCATGATGTCGGACAACTGTTATCATATTACATCTCAAAGCCGATGTCAAGGCTTATAAAAGTGGAAAAGTGGACGCCCCTTACGTTCACCAATCATCAGGAGGAAGCATTCATGAAAAGCTCCCATCGCTTCCAAGCCGAGCAACTGCAACAGATTGCACAGAAACTCTTCGTTGGCGCAGGAACACCGGCTCATATTGCTGAGACTGTCGCCGAAATCTTGGTCAAGGCCAATCTAGCTGGACACGACTCCCACGGCGTGCAGTTCCTCCCCCTCTATTTGGATCGCATCGAGAACGGTGCGATTGACCCCACGGCCGAACCTCAAATCGTTCAAGAATCGGCCAATACCTTGTTTGTTGATGGTCAGCAAGGCTTTGGGCATTATATGTGCCGCCAAGCCATGTCGTGGGCCATCGACAAAGCGAAACAGGCTGCAGTTTGTTGCGTGAGTTTCCAGAACGGCACCCATATTGGCCGTGTGGGCGAATACGCAGAACAGGCCGCGCAAGCTGGATGTATTGGCATCATTACTACAGGAGGCGGCGCAAAAGATGCGGGACAAGTGGTTCCGTTTGGCGGCGCACGCGGGACGCTGAGCACCAACCCAATCGCGGTTGGCGTACCAACTGGTGATGATGCACCATTCATCATCGACTTTGCCACGAGCGTCATTGCTGGCGGCAAAATCATGGTCGCCCGCAGCAAGAACGCCGATCTACCAGCGGGCACAATTGTGGACAAGCATGGTCAGCCCAGCGTCAAAACGGCCGATTTTTATGATGATGGTTATTTGTTACCCGTGGGAGGACACAAGGGGTATGCCTTGGCCCTACTGACCTGTCTACTCGGCGGGCTCTCTGGGCATTTTGAACCAGAACAGGGGTCTATGGGCGGTCCCTTTATGCAGGTGATCAATATTGAAGCGCTTACCCCGTTGGCGAAGTATCAGCAAAATGTCCGCGCCTTTTTAGATGTCATGAAAGCCACGCCACCCGCATCTGGTTTTGACGAAGTATTGGTGCCCGGTGATTTTGAACATCAGTCTCGGGTCGAGCGTTTAGCGGAAGGGATTGAGATACCCACAGCCACTTATCAGAAGATTGAAGACTGGGCCAATAAGCTGGATGTTGATTTGGATGAGTTGGTTAGTTGGTTATGAGTTGGTTGGTTGTGTGCACCTGAACTAGCAGAGAAGAATCTCAATATTTGATGAGAAGACATTGACTATTCCTTTGAACATAGGAGAAACCTTTGTCTATAGGAGAGGATGAACCATGCAAAAAACCTGCCGTGCGGGGGTCATCGGTCTGACTGGCATTGCGGCAAACCGACCTGCAACCGATCCGATGGGTATCTTGAATACGCCCAGCCCGAGTTCGCATATTGGTGCCTATACCTATCTGCCCCAAACAGAGCTTGTCGCCGTGTGTGAGCTGAAGTCAGAGCTTTTTGGCCGCATGAAAGAGACGTGGGGACCGGCAGTTGCAGATGTGCAGACCTACACCGATTATCGCAAGATGATCGAACAGGAGAATCTGGATCTTCTCAGTGTCTGTACCTCAGACAACCTCCATACTGAGATTGTCATTGCGGCTGCCAATGCCAAAATCGGTGGGATCGTTTGCGAAAAGCCGTTGGCCACCACGGTAGACGAATGCACCCAAATGATTGAAGCGTGCCAGGCCAACGGCACCGTCATGACCGTTGATCATACCAATCGCTGGCTGCCCCATTATCATGTTGCCAGAGAGGCCATTCGCAGCGGAACCATTGGCAAGGTCCAGCGGATTGTGGGCCATCTGGGTGGTCCGCGCGCCATGCTCTTTCGCAACGGCACCCACTTGATCGATGGCGTCTGCTTCTTTGCCGAGTCGGATCCCGAATGGGTCTTTGCTGAACTGGAGCCAGGCTATGACCACTATTCCACTTATCAAGGTGATGGAGGGAGAGATCCGGCAACCGATCCAGCTGGCTCTGGCTATATCCATTTCCGCAATGGCGTGCGGGCCTTTGTCAACGCCTCGAAAGAGCAGTATGAAGCCAGTTTCAGTTTTCAGATAATGGGTGAAACAGGCCAGCTCGATGTCCACAATAGCCAGGTCATCCGCAGAGATCGGCACACAACCGAGCGGTTCCCCTTCCCCAGACACCAACTAACTGGGATCCCCGCCTGCATTGCAGAGTTGATACAGGTGATGGAAAATGGCGGTGAGGTGCTCAGTCCACCACAGGAAGCCAAGAAGACGGTTGAGATCCTCATCGGTTTTCTGCAATCGCATACGCGTGGGAATGTGCGAGTTGATCTGCCATTGCCAGTGGGGCACTAAGAATTTTCACATAGATAGGACTTACACAGAACCCTCTCGTACGGGCTTGATATATCAAGCCCGTACGAGAGAAGGCGAATCACATTGTGCATAAGTCCTAATGGAGAAATCTGGATGGAGAGAATGATAAAGATGGGAATGTCATGTTGACAATCAAACCGTTTGCGGAAACAGATAGCGCATACGAAGCCATCGTCGAGATTTGGAATGCGTACTGGCCAGATCGTCCACAAACGGTCGAGAGACGAAAAAATGGTGACGCATGGCGTAATCCCGACTATCAGTTCCAACGCTACGTTGTGACGATGAATGAATCAGACAACAGTCAGGTAGATCAGCAGATCGTGGCCTTTGGTGGATATGACGAATATTGGCTGCGCACGCGTGAGGTGGGTCGATACTTCATCGAGTTCTATGTGCATCCAGATTTTGCCCATGTAGAGGTCGACAGCAAGAACTTAGAGACAGTCTTGTACGAATACTTGTTAGACGTACTCGCCAAATTTGAACCCGCCAAGATCGTAACGGAATCCCGCAGCGACAAGTTGGAACGACTGCAATTTCTCAAGCGATGTGGCTTCAAAGAAACGCTGCACTCGACAATGTCCTACCTTTCTCTCAGCGACTTTCGACCGGCCGTTCTTGGGCAGACAGATTCGCGTATGGCGGCACTTGGTATTCAGATCGTGTCCTATGCCAAGTTGAACACAAGAATTCCCGCGTGGAAGCGCAAACTCTGGGACCTGATGTGGTCAATCCAACAGGATCTACCTCGCTCTGCGCCGCTTGTACGACAACCGTTTCCGCAGTTTGAACAAAGTTTAGACGATTCGTTTCCATTGAGCTCAAAGTCATCGTTCGTAGCAGTTCAACAAGACCGATTGGTTGGACTAAGCGTGCTCCGACCAGTTGAGGCGGCTCCTGGTCTGATGCACACGGGCTTGACCGGTGTTCTACGTACGCACCGCCGCCAAGGGGTTGCCACAGCCTTGAAACTGCGCGTCATTGCATCCGCCATCGAATATGGCGCCCATACCATCGAGACAGATAACGAAGAAAACGGCCCTATGTATCAGCTGAATATGAAGTTGGGGTTTAAACCTGGTCCAGCATTGCTTGAATTACAGAAAATCATAACAAATATGGCTCATCTATGAAATAGTGTGCAACTCGATTACATAGAGCCAGAAAGATGAGCAACAAATAGAAAGTGAGAAGATCCCCATGACCACATATCGAGCAGGCGTTATCGGTCACACAGGCCGCGGGAACTATGGCCATCACTTGGACACGGTCTATCTAGAAATGCCGGAGATTGAGCTTGTCGCAGTTGCCGATGCTGATGCAGCGGGGTTGGCTGCCGCAAGCGAACGTTTGGGTGTAGTATCCGACAACTGTTATCAAGATTATCGGCAGAAGCTGGTGTGCGCGGTATCTTCTGTGAAAAGCCTTTTGCCCGGACATTAGCGGAAGCGGATGCCATGATCGCCGCTTGTGACCGAACTGGAACCAAAATAGCGGTTTCGCATCAAAGCCGCGTCCAGCCCTTTGCCCGCAAGATCAAGGAATTGATTGCCAATGGCGTGATCGGGGAAGTCAAGGAGGTCTACAGCGCTGGCAAACAGGATCATCGAGGCGGCGGTCAGGATTTGATGGTTCTGGGCACCCACACGCTCGATCTTCTCTGCTTTCTCTTTGGCCGGCCACGCTGGGTGCAGTCCTACATTCTACAGGATGGGCACGATGCTGGTCCCGATGATGCTCGCCAGGGTGATGAGGAGATTGGACCCATCCTAGGCGATCACTTACAAGCGACGTATGCATTCGAGCAAGGAATCATGGGCTATTTTCTTTCCAGACGCCGCGATGTACGACCGGGTCCAAGACCCGGCGGTATGGAAATCTATGGGACAGAGGGCATTCTGGTTCATCGGGATGGTTACTTGCTCCATTATCCTCATCCCAGTTGGACCCCAGCCACTACGGAACCCGCTTGGGAGGTTGTATTGGAGCCATATAGTCCAGGTTTTGATACACTGAATGCTCTGATGATTCGAGACCTAATCGCAGCGGTTGAGGAAGATCGTGACCCTATCTCCAGCGGCCGCGATGCGCGTTGGGCCTTGGAGATGATCTTGGGCGTGTATGCCGCACATCGTCATGGACGTACTCAACTGCCGCTGGAGGACCGGGAGCATCCACTACGTGATTGGGTGGAATAGCGTAGGTCCCGTCCCTGGCGGGACTAACGGCAAGAGAACGACTGTTTTCAAGTGAAGATTTAGGATTCTTGGTGTTCGTCACTTCAGAGAAGTGACCTATGGTGAACTGTCTCTAATCTATCACAACTTCGGTGACACTGTATCGGCACCTCTCCCACTATTGTACAACGAACAGGAATAGCTGATTGTCTTGCTGGCGACTGGCGGCCCCTTCCATAGCGAACTCACGGGATACGACGCACTAGTGCATCATCCATGCTAAAAATAGGGGTTATTAGACCATTGTTCAGCGAGCACGCCTCGTGCGGCGACCGGCACGAGGCGTGCCTACTTAACCCGAAAAATAACGCTAGATGATGCACTAGCTCGTAAATTTAAAACAAATTCGGCTCTTCTACCCGATTGAAAACGGCAAAATTTATGGCAGTGCTCAGTATCGCTTCAGCGCAGCTACAGGAACTCCACTTTAGCTCATGCTATACTTTCAAGAGTAATGACCTGTCAAATCCACATCATCGATTAAAGGAGAACTCAAGATGCAGAGCAAACAATCGATATCTACTGCCATACAAGATAATAATGTTGGCGAGCAAGCCACGAAGACTTTATTTATTGCCACTTATGATTCCGGACATGGTTTAGATGAAAAACAGTTGGTATCAGCGCGAAACACAGCGATCGAACTCTTCGGTTCGCATGGACAATCATGTGATCCAAACGAACCTGCACCACCAATCGTACCTTCATCACCCCGATCATCCGACGTTGGATTCCAATATTGTCACGCATACCCAGACTTCAACGACACCACGGGAGAAGGTTTTGGTTGGATAGCAGTCGTGGACTATCCCGACAAATTTGCCGAGTTTCTCAATCGTGACCCCAATAATGATGGTGGTGTGCTAGGTAAGATGTACAAAATAATACGCATTCCGCTGATTGAAAATGGAGACGAGAATGTTTATTGTAACATGGCACCAAAGACAGAATGGGGGAGTGGATAAACGCTATTTCCGAGAATCAGATTGAATAGCAGCACATAGAGAACCTAAATTTATTCTCGTGCGGCGTGTTACATCGTGCTCTGCACCGTAGCGATTCTCGAATACGCTCAAGGCGTGTTCAAAATGTGATTTTGCCACGGTGATATTGCCCTGATCTTGAAAGATTTCGCCCAACAGGTTGAGCGTTGTTGCCGTATCAGGGTGTTTCTCACCTAATGTCACACGTTGAATTGACAACGCCTCTTGGCAATACATTTCTGCTTCAGAAAGCTTATTTTGCGCTCGTTTTAACGTACCAAGATTGTACAGGCTGAAGGCGATATGCGGATGTTCGTTTCCCAATACTTTACGGCGTAGTGTTAAAACACGCTCAAGTATTGTTTGTGCAACGGATAGATCTCCTTCAGCCAATAACAGCTCCCCCAAATTATTAACTCGATAGTTGTGAAATGAAGGTTTTCCAATTTTGACAAAAGAGACAAAAGTCATCTCAATAGATTGCATCAAGAAAAAAGTGCAGAAAAGGAGCCATCAAGATGCAATTGCCGATAGTAAATGTAGCGCCACTGGTCAAGGAGCATAGCGAAACCTTTCGTTCAGTATTTGCCAATCGTAAACAGTTTCGCCACTTTGAAAACTATCTGACGGGTCTGATGGTCTTGGACAACAAAAGCATGGCAAATATTGCCCGTTGCATTCTAGATAGTGCAGATAAGACGAATGTATCACGGTATCTGAGTGAAGCTCCTTGGCGAGCCGAAAAACTCAATGATGAGCGTATAGGTTACATGAAGTCAGAGACAGCACAATACCAACGTTCAGAGTCAGAATCGGTATTAGCGATTGATGATACACTATGTGAACATGTGGGAAGTCTGTTCGAGTATATCGACACCCACTACAATCATAGCAATGGTCAGCATCCACTGGCTCATAACTTAGTCACAAGTCACTATGTCAGTGGCGCTATCCGTTTTCCGGTCGATGCAAGTATCTACCGACGGTACGAAGAGTTTACCGACTGGGAAGCATTTGTGGAAAAACATTTCCCAGTGACCGAGATTCCCAAGAAAAAGAAAGAACGAACCGCTTTTCATAAACGAGTGGATAGCCACCTATTAACTGACCCCGCCTTTCGAGAGCGAGACGAAGCGTTTAAGACCAAGATAACCATTGCCAGGGAACTGGTTGAAAAAGCTGTTGAACGAAACCTTATCTTTGGTTGGGCTCTCTTCGATGGTTGGTATCTCGCTCCAGATTTTCTAGCTGTACTCGATCGTCTGAATAAAGATTGGATCAGCATCTTGAAGTGCAATCGCAATCTGGAGACAAATAGTTTTCGTTTGCGGGATGAAGATGGTCAGCCGATAACTTTCGAGGGGCCACATATTAAAGTCAAAGAGTTGGTCCCTACATCCCCAGAATGCCTACAAGCCTGTCACCATTGATGGTCGTACTTACTACACCTTTACCATGACTGTGCGTATCCCTTCTATCGGCAAGGTACGCATCGTGATTAGTTTTGATAATCCTGAATTGCAAGACAATTATGCCGTTTTAGTGACCAATCGCACCGACTGTAATGCCAAACGCATTCTCTCGATTTACCTGCTTCGTTGGCCTATCGAGACGGTTTATCAGGATGGTAAACAACTGCTTGGTCTTGATGAATATTGCATGCGAACTGCCCACGCCTTTCAAAAACATTGGTCTCTGGTCTTCGTGGCTTATTCTCTCTTGCACCTTGATTGTTTGGGACCATCATTGGCTAAAACTCAATTCTCGCCCAGCAAATCCCTTGGTGAGGCTACCCGGCAGCAAACTCAGTCACTGATTCAAGATCTCATCTTGACGGCTCATGATGCCTTGAATGACGGACAGGAGATTGCGGAGGTCTTCGCTACCCTTTTCGCCAAACGGCAGGTCTGCTCTGCTTAATTTGACTTTGTCAAATCTGGCACCTGCTCAAAATACAACTATCGAGTTATTAAGCGTACGAATCGTATCTGGGTGTTCATCACCGAAAGTGCGTTCACGTATTTCCAGAGCCTGTTCCAATAGAGAGCGAGCGATGTTATATTGTTTTCTGGCAAAATGTACATAGGCAAGATTGCCCAAGCTTTCGGCTGTCAAGGTTGTATCTGGGCCGGACAATACCTGTCGGATCCCAAGCGCCTGCTCGTGGCATCGAAGTGAGTCGGTCAAATTTCCCAAGAGTTGTAATATGTATCCTAAGTTGTTTATAGTTGCTGCGATATCGAGATGATTGAAGCCAAGAATTTTCTTCTGGATTGTCAACGCTTGTTCATAATACATTTGTGCAGCATCATATTCTCCTTGACCTGTTGCCACTATACCCAAATCGGTTAGACTAGACGCCGTATCAGGATGCTCTTGACCCAGAATTTTCTGACGGATTGCTACCACTTTATCTATATATACTTTGGCTTGATCATAATCACCGACCTGTAACAGGTGATTGCCTAACACATGACAAAGATTGGCTACGTGCGTATCCACTCGCCCTTGTGCTCTATCGACAACTATCCGTAAATGCACCTGCCATGCCTGCAACGGACCTGGGTTTCTGCTCTCGTTAATTCGCTTGGCCTCGGTGAACAGTACATTCTCTACTGCTGCTTGTGCGATTGCAAGGTCTATATCGGCTATGTCTTGCAAGTAAGCTACAATCAATCGGTGCATGCGAAACGTGGCATTCTCTTCCTCACGTATCAACCCCAACTCAATCAGTCGATTAACTGCGTCTGCAATGCGCAACCGAACGTCCATATCATCATCGGTTCTGTGCGCTGTGAGGACGAGTAAATGGTAGGGTATCGGTTCTCCAGGCGCCAGGCAGGCCACACGGGCCAGCAGTGCCAATGCTCAAGCGTCCACGGAGTCGGCCCCATCCAGCTGATCATAGCTCAGCGCAATTGTGCGCGCAACGTTTTGCATATGCTCCGTTGGCGAGACCCCCTTCATGCACAACGATTTGTGTTGGACAACGGCAGAGTTACGCAACTGTTCGAGATATTTTTCGGGCGTAATTGTATATCGGTAACGGGTCAAATAACTACCCGCGAGATGTAATGCCAAGGGTAGATCGCCTAGCTCTTCAGCGATTGCGTCCAACGTGCTGTCGGCTGCGTCTGGATAATGTTTTCGCAGCAAGGCGAGACTTTCACTGCGCGCCAAAACGTCCAACGCCAACGTTTTGATGCCCAATTGTGGATCCCAGCTGGCGCGACGCGCCGTGATCAGCACTCGGCAGCCACCCGCAGTCGGACGCCAACGCTCCACAAGCGTTGGGTCTTCGCAGTTGTCGAAGATTAACAGGCGCGGAATCGCCTCTTGCCATGCTGCTTGTACCAACCGCACCTGTTCATCCAGTGACAGCTCGCTATAATCCGCACGTAAGCCGAGCATATCGGCTCCACCACAGGCCGCAATTTCTGCTGGCACGGCCTTTGGATCGGCAAAACTAAGCCAGTAAACGCCACCGGCAAAAAACTGGCCATAGCGGTGAACAAATTCGCTGGCTAGTTGTGTCTTGCCCATACCACCCGTACCAGTTGTCGCGGCCGTCTCGATCTGACCAATGGCAACTGTCGCACCACCTTTTAGGATGCGCGCCAGTTGCCTCAAATCATCATTGCGTCCCACAAAGAGGGGATTGCGACCAATGGGCATGCGTGAGCGGGGCAGTAAGAGCGATCGCGGCGGCACCTGATCCAAGGGTAGTGCGTTGAGTATCTTCTCTTCGGAAGCAAGATGCCCGTTCTGTGCATATCCATTGTTGTGAACTTTGGTCGTCAGACTTGTCACCCTATTCTCAGAGGTCAGCCAGTCTATTGTTGGCATCAACGATTCTGGGGGACACGTTTTACCCATTTCCAATGTCTTGAGATAGTACCCCGAAATGGCAGCTCCCCAGAACGCCAATTTCTTCGGAAGCTGATTTTTTGTGGGATCATTTAGGTTCTTGAACTTGAGAGCACCCAATAGATAGAGGAACAATCCTCGGTAATATTCGCTCACATCATCTGGGTCGAAAAGGTATTCACGAGCGGTCCGGCGCACAATGTCCAAAACGACGGCAGGCTTTCGCAATATCGGATGAGAGACAGGTGATTCAGCAGGTGAACGACTGGACAACGGCTGATGGAGATGCCAGTAGAGAGCTGTGAGTGTAGACGTTGGTGGCAATTGATGGGTGTAAAGTAGGTCAGGCAATATCTTGGTTGTGATCTCGGTTTCCAAGCGCAAGAGGTCGTGTAATATATGATCTTCACGAGCTTCGGAAAAATCGATGATGTTGATTGACCCCGTTTCAGGCTCAATCAAGATATTGTCCAGATTAAAATCACCGTGAATAGAAGCCCTTTTGATGCTCGATCTGTGATTCAAAACCTCAGGGAACAGTCGAAGCGGATTGGGTAAATCGAGTCCGGAGGGTTCTGGAAGCCGTACCGACCTGGCATCTGGATCGATGGTCTGATCAAACGCACGCCAGACTTCACGTCGCAACGTATTGAGGCGGGTATCGAGCACGGTCCCCGCGAGAACGGAGCGAATCTCGTTTGCGTGACAAGCAGCCATGCCTTCTGCAAGAGGCGAACGACAGCGAACAAAATAAGCTGGAGACAGCGGATCGATGTTTGGCCGATGTAGCGTTATCGTCGATGTGGTACGATTGACCTTGTGGACCACAAAATCGCGGATTTGTACACGGTCACCGGGCTGTAGTTCGTGTGCTGGCAATGCAGAGGGTGTAATGATCTGGTCGTTTTCATTCGCTACTGTGGGCTGATGATCGATAAGCAAGTTGACAGGGAGCAGGTGATCGTACCCGCTATGCAGAATGTAGGTTTGTTGTTCACGGTTCCAGCTCCAGATGGGACGCATGATACGAATCAATTGCTCCGTCGTCTGCCGTATCTGGGCCGCTGAAACTGTCTCCATTCGGCAATAATCCTCAAGGCTCAAGACCTCAAATTCGCCTCCGCCCATCAGTCTGTAGCAGATGCCACCCCAGCCAATTTTCGGCAACAAAATTGGCTGCTCACGTACATCGGGGATATCCGGAAGGCGGTGTTGAATATGTGCCCGATAGGCTTGCCATTCCTTTTGAATTTGGCTGATCGTTGCCAACTTGACTACAACAGGCAGTTCTGGTGTGCCATCAGCCTTGATGGGTCTAACTTCGATCACGCGACCACCACTCAAACCGCGCGCAAACTCCCGGCGCACAATCACGCGGCGGTATCTGGAAAACATCTGGAGTAGAATCTGCAGCATCGATGCAGACAGCTCTAGCCCAGAAGGATTCTCAATGTTTGGAGACATATCGATCACCTCGGGGGACTTGCATCGTTTATGGAAGCTCTATGTGAATTTTAGTACACTTCTTTTAGAAAATAAAGTGATCTTCAGCAGATCAACAGAGGATGTTCAGCAGATCAACAGAGGATATTCAGGAAAATCTATAATAGAATAATTGAATAAATATTCTGAGGTAAGCGGTGATAAATTTATCCGGTATGTATTTGTTGGTGAGTCCCGAAATCGTTGACACGGCAGATGTACCCGATCCATCCATCACACCACCACCTGCGGGTTCTGAAAACGGAATCTTCTTGCCATACATTTCGAATCAGCAAACTTCTGCCACCGGCCTGAGGCAACGACGGACAAGAGCCACGCCTACCCCCCAAGAGCGTGTCTTTTTACCGATGTTAAACCAATGAGCGTAAAGATAGCCCAATCGATAAAATATTCTGATTCTTTACTTTTCGGATAGACGCTAAGTTAACCCAACACGAGCAAATTCCCGCTTCAATCGCTCTTTCACCTCGGGTGGAATACCAATTGCCTGCTCGATCTCCCGCCACCAATCGTCTGGCGTGAGCAGATCTTTTTCGCCTGCCCAACAGGGTTCGGCTGCACGCATAATGGCCGCTCGTATGGGGCCGCGTACGCTCCGCGGCAATTCTTCATAAAAGAGTTTGCGTAACATTGGGAGATATGCTTCTAGCTCAGGTGAAATGAGCATCTCACTGAACTGTTCGGCTGCCCGTTGAAAGCCAGCTGCCAAATCAATCTGCGGCGCGAATGGTCGCTCTGGCTGGGCCAAATCCACATGCACGATCTCACATGTTGCGTTTTGGGTTAGGAAGAGTAGAGCCACAGTTTGCCGGGTTTGGCGCATTACCTCGTTCCCCGAAGCGATTGCTCCAGGGTTGACCATTGTTATCCCCTCTTGCTCATAGACCAACGGGATGTGCCAGTGCCCAAAGACAACGATCTTGGCGCCTGCGCGCTTGCTTCGGTTTGCCAGCCGCTGCATCTTGGGTTCAAGCGGGTCGGTACGTGACCAGAATTCGTCAACTCGATCTGGGAAATGGTTATGCCAAAGGAGGATTCGTTGACCAGCGATTGAGAGAACCTGTTGAAGAGGGAGTTCTTCCTGGGCTTCCTCTGTTTCATCATTGCCATGTACAGCAACGACGGGTGCAATTTGACTCAGTTGGTCGAGCACCCACAATTCGCCAACATCGCCAGCGTGAAGAATCAGATCAACTCCATTGAGGACATCGAAGACCGCCTGCGGTAGTTGGGGCCAACGTTCGGGCATATGGGTATCGGAGATCAAACCGATGCGGGCAAGAGCATCGCCTTGCTCACCTATAGAGGATAGAAACCGATCCGGCATGAATTCGGGAGGAATCAAAGTGTTATGCATATATTGGTTCTGCTTTCTCGTTGTCTCTGTACTGCGAAATGAGTCACAATCCGTTCTCCTTAATAACATCTGGCGGGGCAAAACTGACCTTCCCCGAAGAGGGCAGCCATCGTCTCGAATGCCCAACAATTCGTGCCCTTTTTCGGGAAGATCTTGCCTCACATTATTAAGAAGATACTTTCACGGGGTGGTTCAGAATTAGGTTTACTTTACTTTCTGGTAAAAGAAAAGAGATGAGGTGAGAAATGTGACAAAAAGCGGTTAGCAGTTCATCCTAAAGGTAGAGAACCCAAAAAGGAGGAAGGAATGCTAACCGCGCCAGAAATAACTATAGCAGTACTGATGAATGTATTGCAAGTAACGCCGATGGGAACAAACGTAAATGTAATGCGTCTGATGTAGGCAATGCTGAATGGGTCGTTTCTGAAAAGTCGAGGAGCAATCCATAGCGCATTGAAAGAAAGCGGGTTTGAAGATGAGGAGCTCCGGCGAAGCTGGTGGAGCTTTCGATATGGATCATGGGATATCACAAGTCTCAGTAGATCCAAATTTCAGGTTTTGAGAGAGAATTCTGGCTAAACAGTTGACATAAATACAAATTTGCCGGTCGATATCTAGTTTTTGCGTTAGATTTGGGCGATTTTCAGATATGAAATAGGTTGTTTTCTGTAACCGAAATCTGAATAAATGACTCCAAAATCCCTGCAATCTCGACTGAAAATAGCCAAAAACGCCAAATTTGGATCTACTGAGTCTGCTGGGGTCGTGGCAAGAAGAAGTGGAAAGGGGAATGGGAGGCAAAAAAGTTAGAAGGATACCGAGTGAAAAGCATAGATATCACAGGGTTCTGGCGACCGAAGCTGCAAGGGAAAGTGAACCGACTCTATAACTCAACGGCTCGTCGGGCATTGCCCGCGCTCATCTTTGGAGTGATGATAAGCTCGGGGGAGATAGGCGGGAAGCGAGTGCCACTGCTCAAGGCAATCATGAGATGCACGGTTGGAACAAAGGAAAGTGAGTTTCGGAAAAAGCTGCTGACAGAGACGAAGAAATCACTGGAGTCAGACGAAGTGGCGGTGGTCGATGCCGGGTTTACAATCAGAGAAATGCTAGAAAGCGGCATAGACCGATTTGTCCTGCGGGAAGCCATTAACTGCACAGTGCGCCGCAATGAGTTCCCCAAACGCAAAGAAAAAGGCAGACCACCTGAATATGGTGATATTGTGCGTCCGCTCTCTCGCAGCTATAAGGGAAAGCGACTCGAGGCTACAACTCCGGACTCGTCTGGTCGCTTTCTCTATAGTGGTCGCCTGATTTGCTATCAAGCATGGCACAATCTCGTCCCCAGAACAACCAAGGTGGATACAGCCAACCGTACCTACTCGATTTACGTCATTCAGGATCCGGCCTACAACACACCTTTGGTTTTGGCGACCGTTATGACTTTGCAGCCTGAAACCATTTATCTTGTCTACCTGGAACGCTGGCCTGTTGAACATCCCCCCTTGGCTTCCAAGCAGATGATTGGCTTACATCGTCAATTTGTTCATGCCGATGAGGCTTGTTTCCGCTTACCTGAACTGGGGCTGCTTGCTGGCAATCTTCTTTCCCATTTAGCCGCTTCTCTTCCTCCCATACCGACTGGCTACTGGGATCGAGAGCCTCAATCCACTCCCGGCAGGCTGCGCCGTGTTCTCTCGAGTGCTCTTTTTCCAACTCCTGACCAACTCGACCCTGACTTTCGGAAAAAGGCCTCGGTTTCACACCATTTCCCTAAAGGCGTTCTCGCTCATCGCCGCCTCAATGCCGCTGCTTAAACTCCCTTTCGGTTTGCCCTTTGTCACTCAAGCCTTTACCAGAAAGTAAAGTTTACACTTTTGATACATAGATAAAAATCTATATGAGGTCATTTTCTGCCTGAGCATGGCTCAAAGTAGAAAATATAAACATCTTTTCTCGGGGTGGTTCAGAATTAGGTTTACACTTTTGATACATAGACAAAAATCTATATGAGGTCATTTTCTGCCTGAGCATGGCTCAAATTAGAAAATATAAACATCTTTTCTCTTTGCAAAAATGTAAACCTAATTGTCCGCCTAAAATGAACCACCCCCTTTTCTCTTTGCAAAAATGTAAACCTAATTGTCCGCCTAAAATGAACCACCCCACTTTCACGGGTCCTAATCATAAACGAAATGTAGTGAGATATATGTTCCTTTCCTGCATCTCTATGCTACAATTTGATGCAAAGAAGATGCCGACGGAGCATAGGTCAATTCCTGTTGATTTATTCTCAATAATAGAACTCATCTATCAAAAGATGATAGTGGCTGTCCGGTAAGTCATAGATAGTCAACGAATGCAAGATTCTCAGGCTGCGGCCAGAGTCTATACAAATCGTGTCGCTTAAACAGCAGCCACGACCCAATAGATGAGCAAAAGATGATAGTGGCTGTCCGGTAAGTGATAGATAATCAACGAATGCAAGATTTTCAGGCTACGACCAGAGTCTATACAAATCGCGTCACTTAACCCGCAGCCACGACCTAAAAAAGAAAGAGACAATCAATGCAAGAACAACGTTCATTTGCAATTCAAAGTTTGATCATCAGCCTCATTTTCAACACGGTTTTACTTGGGGTTATCTATTTTCTGGCCCCAACGATTTTCCAAGACTCGACCCAAATGGTAACGATTTTGAGCGCTGGTGGGGTCATCACGCTGGGGCTATGGTTGCTGAATCTGTTTGTTGGTCGCCGCTTGATTGGGGAAGCAGCAACGGAAGCACATGCTGCCGCCACCATTGAAGCAAAAGCTGAGATAGAAAAGGCGGCTCAAGCAGCCGCTGAGGTAGCCAAAGCGCAAAAACCTGTTGAGCCGCCAAAACCGCCGCCAGTCGCTCCGCCAGAAGCATCAGCCATCCAAATATTGTCGATCTTGCAGCGCAAGGGCCGCTTGATCGGTTTTCTGCAAGAGGATCTTACTGCATATGAAGACGCTCAGATCGGTGCAGCCGTACGGACCATTCACGAGGGATGCAAAGAGGCATTGGCGGAATCACTCACCATTGAGCCAATTTATTCCGAGACCGAAGGGAGCCGCGTGACGGTCGAATCTGGTTTTGACGCCAACACAGTGCGGTTGACGGGAAACGTAACTGGAGCCCCCCCTTTCACGGGCGCATTGCAGCACCGGGGTTGGCGCGTCACTGATGTCAATCTGCCAAAACAAGTTGCTGACAAAGGTAAGGATAAAGTGTTGGCTCCAGCAGAAGTGGAGATTGGTGGTTGATATGAATAACCCTCGCTACATTATTGGTATTGATCTTGGCACAACCCACTGCGTTTTGGCTTACACACTGGCGGACCTGGATGAAAACGATGAGCCTGCGATCGAACTGTTTGAGATCCCTCAAATTGTTGCCCCGGGGGAATTACAGCCTCGACCACTGCTGCCATCTTTTTTGCTTTTGCCTGGACCACATGACGTTCCCGAAGAGGGATTGGCTTTACATTGGAATGCTGAAATTGATTACGCTGTCGGTGAGTTTGCGCGTGAACGAGGGAGTGAATTGCCGACAAGATTGGTTTCATCAGCCAAGTCCTGGCTTTGCCATCGAGGTGTTGACCGGACCAAAGCAATCTTACCTTGGGATGCCCCGGAAGACGCTCGCCAGATATCACCGGTAGACGCGGCGGCGCGGCTTTTGGAACACATCCGCTACACGTGGAATGAGAAGATGGCAAGCGACGATCCGGAGGCAAGCCTAGAACAGCAAGAAATCTATCTGACTGTCCCTGCGTCGTTTGATGCGGTGGCGCGCGAGTTGACGGTACAAGCCGCTCAGAACGCTGGTTTGTCCAACTTTACTTTGCTCGAGGAGCCACAGGCTGCGTTTTATTCCTGGCTGGAGAGTCAAGATGGTGGCTGGCGAGACCAGATTGAGGTCGGTCAATCGATTCTTGTCTGCGATGTCGGTGGCGGTACGACAGATCTCAGCCTCATCGAGGTGACCGAGCAAGAGGGTAATTTGGAATTACGCCGCGTCGCGGTTGGCGACCATATTTTGCTCGGCGGAGACAATATGGATCTCACGCTTGCTTATGCTGTGCGTGCTAAATTGGCGCAAGAAGGGACCCAGCTGGACAATTGGCAATTTCGTGGGCTTTGGCACAGCTGCCGCAAGGCCAAAGAACGTCTGCTGAGCGACCCAGATTTGGATGCCGAACCGATTGTGGTTCTTGGGCGTGGATCATCTTTGATTGGCGGTACGATTCGGACTGAACTGGCGCGCGATGAAATCGAGACGATTCTTCTTCAGGGCTTCTTTCCGATTGGTGAAGCGACAGATTTTCCCGAAAAGAAAACACAGGTGGGTGTACGCGAGATGGGTTTACCATATGAGCAAGATCCAGCAGTGACGCGTCATCTGGCCGAGTTCTTGGGCAAACAAATGGGCCAGCAAGATGAACAGCCCCTCTCGCAAGAACAAGCTGAAGAAGATGCTCCCACCCATGTTTCAACTCGCTACCCAGCGGCTGTTCTTTTCAATGGTGGTGTGATGAAGGCTGCATCGATGCGTGGCCAAGTCATCCTGGCTCTGCAAAAATGGAGTGGTCATGAGCTACGCGAATTAGAGTCTGCTGACCTGGATACTGCTGTGGCAATGGGGGCTACATACTACGGTCTTGCTCGGCGCGGGCGCGGCATCCGCATCCGCGCGGGCACGGCACAGACATACTATATTGGTGTCGAGAGTTCCATGCCTGCTGTTCCGGGCATTCCAACACCTGTTAACGCTCTTTGTGTGGCTCCCTTTGGCATGGAGGAAGGAAGTGAGCTTGACATTCTCAATCGTGACTTCGGTCTTATCGTCGGTGAACTAGCGGCCTTCCAACTTCTGGCCTCGACGACACGCAAGACGGATGAGGCAGGTCAAATGCTAGAGGATTGGAGTGGAGAAATCCAGGAGGTTGCCACGCTTGAAACATTTTTGCCGTCAACCGAAGAAGATGTGGGCGGCACTGTGATTCCAGTTCTATTGCAGAGTAGAGTGACTGAAATCGGAACGTTAGAAATTTGGTGTATTGCGCGTGACGACGAGCGACAGTGGAAGTTAGAGTTCAATATTCGTCATGAGCAGGAAGAGTCGTGAAGGATTCGGAGTTAAATTTTTTGGAATCGCCTTAAGTAAAACCAAGAAAGTCATTGGACACGGATTGACTGGATTTTCAGGATTTTTATCCGTGCTCATCCGTGAAAATCCGTATCCTATCTCTAATTTCTTTCTGTGTTTCACTTTATCATCATGCTTATGAAGAGGTAGAAGATAGAGAGTGGAATCGCTTTTTGACCTGACTCAGCACGATTATCATTATATTATTGGGATTGATCTTGGAACGACGAATTCAGCTGTTGCCTATGTTGACTTGAGGCCCAATGCTGAAACGCAATGTGCAGATACTGAAGGGACATCTGCTCAATCAGAAGTCAAATCGGCTCGACGTTCCATTCAATTCTTTAGCGTCCCTCAGTTTATTGCGCAAGGTGAGATAGGAGAGCGCTCTGTTTTGCCTTCTTTTCTCTACTTGCCAGGGGAGTATGATTTGCCTGCAGGCAGCATGGCGCTGCCTTGGGATTCTGAGCGGGATTTTATTGTGGGTGAATTTGCACGTGAGCAGGGATCGCAAGTGCCCACGCGCCTTGTGGCTTCTGCCAAATCGTGGCTGAGTCATACTCGTGTTGACCGGACCGCGGCGATCTTGCCTCGGACGATAAGCGAAGACGAAACGGAAAACGTGAATCGAGTATCACCAGTTGAAGCGAGTATGCGTTATCTTCAACATATTCGTGAAGCTTGGAATGCGGAGATTGTTGAGGGTGGCGTTGAGGCTAAGGGTGAAATTGAGGAGAGGGCAAAAGATAGAGAAAGCTTAGTAGAGAGTAGCGATTATTTTGAGGATCAGTTGATTGTGTTGACGGTTCCTGCATCGTTTGACGAAACCGCACGAGAGCTGACCCTTGCTGCTGCGCACGAGGCAGGAATCCCGCGTGTGATCCTGCTTGAAGAGCCATTGGCAGCATTTTACGCTTGGCTTGCTGACAATGAGGCGCATTGGCAACAGCAGATGCAGAATGGACAGATCATCTTGGTCTGCGATGTTGGTGGCGGAACCACTGATTTTTCAATTGTTGGTATTCGCGAAAGCGCGACAGGGCTACGCTTTGATCGGCTTGCTGTTGGAGAGCACCTACTGCTCGGTGGTGACAATATGGATCTGGCATTGGGGCGCTATATCGAAACCCAACTCATGGGGCGGCCGGGTAAACTTGATCCCCAACGCTGGCATCAATTGGTCTATCAATGCCGGCGGGCAAAAGAGATCCTGCTCGATACAAGCCAAAAACAGGATACCGTTGCGATTTCTGTTGTTGGAACCTCCGGCCGTTTGATTGCCGATACACTTAAAAGCATCCTGTCAAAGAGAAAGCAGACCAATTGCTGTTAGACGGTTTTTCCCCTTGATTTCGCTGGATGAAGAGCCTCACAAAGCCCCGGCAGATTAACTGAGTTAGGGTTACCGTATGTTCAGGATCCCGCCATTACGCGACATCTTGCTGCATTCTGGCAACGCTTCCATTCATTTTAGAGAAGGAGACAGGACGCACTGAGGTCTTTCCAGATTTTCTTCTGTTTAATGGCGGCACGTTGATTTCACGCTCCATTCGTCAACGCATCCAGATGGTTGTGACCAACTGGTTTCAACCGATAGCAGGTGATGATTGGACGCCGATTGAATGCGCAATCCGCAGCCTGCCTTAGCGGTCGCAACAGGGCTGCTTATTATGGTCTTGTTCGATTGGGAATGGGTGTACGTGTAGGGAGCGGCAGCCCAAGAGCTTATTACATTGGGATCGCATCAGAAGAAGCCTCTGCCACCCAAGGGTTGCGGCCCGCAGTTTGTATCGTACCGCGGGGTACGGAAGAAGGTTTCAATGTGCGGCTGGATACACCACAATTTGAAGCACGGACAAACCAACCGGTCTCCTTTCAACTCTTTACTTCTAGCACACGGCTGGGGGATCGCTTGGGCGATATTGTGCGCTTGGTGCCAGATGAAGTTAGTGAATTGCCGCCGATTCAGACTGTGCTTCGCTATGGGCGCAAGGGACTTGCGACCCAATTACCGTTCAAATCGCAGTACGTTTAACAGAGATCGGGACATTAGAGTTATGGTGTCAGGCACAACAAAGTGAACACCGTTGGCAACTGCAGTTTGATGTACGCCAAATCGCGGAGTCATTATCGGTCCCAATCCCGTCTGCTCAAGCTGATGCGAAAGAAAATGCTGCTTCTGGTCGAACGGAACGGGCACTGTCGGATGTACAAGTCATTATCGATGAGGCACAGATCGAAGCCGCCATCAACCTGATTCAGCATACATTCCAAAAGGAAGCAGAAGCCGGGCAGGATCTTTCGCAGCGGCCTCGTCCTGAGCAATTGCGCAAATCATTAGAAGAGACGCTAGGATTGGTCAAAGAGAAATGGCCTGTTTCGCTGATACGCCGTTTGGCCGATACATTGATAGCAACAGAAGAAGGCCGCGGTCTTTCGCATGAACATGAGGCGCGCTGGCTCAATTTATTGGGATTTTGTTTGCGTCCTGGTTTTGGCGACCCCGTTGACGAGTGGCGCATGAAACGGGTGTGGAAGCTCTATTTTGACGGATTGCGTTTTCCGCGTCAGGCGCAGTGTCGCTCTGAATGGTGGATTTTTTGGAGGCGTGTTGCTGGTGGATTAAAGTCGGGTCAACAGATGGAGATCTATTATCGTGTTCAGCCCTATCTACAGTCAGGGAAAAAAGGAAACAAAAGGGTGGTTCAGAATTAGGTTTACACTACTAGACAAAAATCTATATGAGGGCCTGAGCATGGCTCAAAGTAGATATAAAACAAAATGTAAACCTAATTGTCCGCCTAAAATGAACCACCCCAACAAAAGCGTAGTAAAAAATCAAATCCGATGTTTCCCTCTCGCTTAAGCGCTGGCGAGGAATTGGAAATCTGGATGACGATGGCCAACCTCGAGTGGTTAACGACGGAGTTCAAAGTTGAGTTGGGACGGCGACTCATTGAGCAGTTTCAGAAACATAGGCCGAAGGCACAAGAGCTATGGGCTCTGAGTAGATTCGGTTCACGTGTGGCGATTTATGGTCCTTTGGATCGACTGATTCCATCCCAGGAAGCGGCAATGTGGGTTGAATCGGTGCTTTCCTTAAAGTTAGAACCTACTTCTAGCGTTGCGCACGCATTCGTTCTATTAGCACGCTATACTGGTGATCGTGCGCGTGATATACCGGAGCAGATACGCGCACACGTGTCTGATTGGTTGTCAACATTCGAAGGTGGATCACGTTACCAAAATTTACTAGCTGATTCTGAAAGTGAAATGGAGCAAGAAGAGCAGGATTGGATGTTTGGGGAAGCATTACCATCTGGGTTAACGTTATCTTAG
>JAHBNG010000047.1 GCA_019217005.1 Chloroflexi bacterium TSY | reverse complement strand
AAAATGAACCACCCCGGATTTCCTCAGGAATTTGCTCTCAGATGTGATGGAGTGGGCCACAGCAGTCGCGAACGGATTCATCTCGGGTGCTGCCGATGCGGCAAAAGTGCTGAAAGAGATCTTCAATCAGACTGCAGAAGAAGCCGTCAACATCATGAAAAATACGATGGGCAAGGGTGTTGACGAGATTGCCACTGGGTTGAAAGATGTTTATAGACTCGCGGATCGTGAGGCTGCACGCATTTTGAAGGGTGCGGGCTATGCAATCGACGAAATTGGTGGGGCACTCAAAGACGTCTATGGACTCACTGCCCAAGGTGTGGCAATTGCTCTGAAGGGTGCGGGCTATGCAATTGACGAAATTGGTGGGGTCCTGGAAGATGTCTATGGACTCACCGGACAAGGTCTTGCAACCGCCTTGAAAGGTGCCGGCTATGCAGTTGATGAAGTAGGCAGGTTCTTGGACAGCACTGGTCGCTATACGCAACAGGCGATTAACGATATGCTAAAAGGTGCCGGTTTTGCGGCCAACGAAGTCAGTCGATTTATGAAAGATGTGCTTGGTTGGATCCCTCATGTGGACCTGCCTCATGTGGACCACGTGGATTTGCCCTATGTGGACGTCATTCCGCATATTGATACGCCTTATTAAGTAGAGCTGAAGGTAGCACGATGACAGTTGAACTTCGACCATTTGGCGTTAATTGTAATATAGCCTGCCAATACTGCTATCAAAACCCCCAAAGAGACGCGGGCAATGTGGCGACTTCCTATGATATGGAGGCCATGAAGGCTGCGCTGTCTGAAGAGGGACAACCCTTTGCCATCTTTGGTGGTGAGCCTCTGCTGCTGCCGGAAGATGACTTGGAGGAATTATTGACCTGGGGTCATGCAGAATATGGTCGCAACACAATACAGACCAACGGAATTTTGATCAATGACGATCATGTCCGCATGTTTAAGGCATATGGCGTTCAGGTGGGAATTTCGCTGGATGGTCCAGGCAGTTTGAATGATGTGCGGTGGGCAGGAACACTGGCGAAAACGCGCGAGTCAACAGCAAAAGCGGAGCGAGCAATAGAAAAGCTTTGTGCAGCCAACATTGCTGTATCGGTCATCGTCACGCTTCATCGCAACAACGCAACCGCCGACAAACTGCCCATCATGCATGATTTCCTGCGTAAGTTGGCCAGTGACGGAGTTCAGCATGTACGACTTCATGTGTTGGAAGTGGAAAGTCCGGCAATTCGAGCCAAATATGCGCTTTCGACAGAGGAAAACGCCGCGGCGCTGCTCAGTTTTGCAAAACTGGCCGAAGAGCTCCCACCCGAATTTCTAGATGTATTTCACGACATTGAGCACCTGATTCAGGGGAAGGACAGTCGAACGGCCTGTGTCTGGCGCGCTTGTGACCCATATACCACTGCCGCTGTGCGCGGTGTTGAGGGGCATGGACAGCGATCCAATTGTGGACGAACAAACAAAGAGGGGATCGATTTTGTCAAAACAGATAGAGCGGGCTATGAACGCTATATTGCGCTCTATCAGACGCCACAACAGTATGATGGGTGTCAGGGCTGTCGCTTTTTCTTGATGTGCAAGGGGCAATGCCCGGGTACAGCAATTGATGGTGACTGGCGTAATCGGACAGAGCATTGCGATTTGTGGAAAGAACTGTTCACCTACTTTGAAGAGGCCTCCATGCGCAAAGGAGATGTGCCTTTATCCATGTGCAGCCAACGGCTTCAGATTGAGCAAACATTGTTGGCAGCCTGGATTCAGGGACGAAATCCAACTGTCGAAAGCGTGATGAAACAGCTTGACATTGAGTTGGGCGCGATTGCTCAGGAAGGATCAGCATGATACGACTGGATTTTCAGTTCCCCAACTTTGTCCGTTATGCTTGGGTGAGTAACGCCGCCCGACAGATGTGGGAACCTCGCCTTCAATTGCTTGCTCGTCGCTGGTCACACGTCGAACAAGCATCTGTTGTCACTGGACTGCGTGACTGCGTTTTGTTGCGGGCCCGGCCCGATGCAATGACGGCAATCGAAGATTTTGCCCAAACGCAAGAGCTTGCATACAGACAGATGGCGAATCGTGATCCGACCTCTCCCGACCATTCATTTTACGTTGTCATCGGCAAACCAGAGCATATGGCTCAGTTTCAGGCCGCTTGGAATGAACAGGATCATGTTGCCATCGGCATGTTGCTTGGCTATCCAGAATGTTGCAGCCACTTTTATCAGAAGGTCTGTGGCGAAGAAGGCTTGATCGACACGATTTGGCACGCGGTTTGTCAATCCAGGAAGCCATCAATAGAACGTGAATCAGTTCAAGGGGAGAATCTTTTAGAGATTCATGGAGAATCTAAATGCAACATGTTGTTACACCGCATTGGGATTCAGGCTGTGCATCATTTGCCCTGCTCTTTTTGCTGCCAAGAGACCATCGCCAAAGCCGATGATTTTATGGGATTGGGGTGGCAACTGGGTTATGGTGAGGAGATGGATTGGTTGTTAGAAATTTTGTCGTGGCCCGTTGAGTGGTCAACCTTGCACGGTATCGCTGAGGTAAGAACGCCAGTCTTTAAGCTCTCGATGAACAGCGACGCAACTGCTCACAAACATGTGATACGCTATATGGGCCCATCCTATCCGGCGGAAAGCGCAAAGGCGATCTCGTTTCCCTATCGCCGGCCCGGTCATTTGACCATAACGGATTCGAGTGGATTCCGCAAAGGACTGGACAATCCAATCGATCAGACAGGGTCAGTTCCCGCGTTGACAAGGGTCGATTCACGGCAGAATATCATGAAAAAACAACGCACAGAGAGTACCATAGATTGGGCACGCATGGCTGAACCACAGCTCGACATGTATGATTCCAAATGCATTTTGGAGATGGTCAAAACATCAGAGATGTTCCCACCTGGCGTTGATAGAGCTCGCTCCAATCAACAGAGCGGACCAACGATTTTTGAAGGAGAGGTATCTGTCAACTACATAAGCAACAAAACGTGGTCACGCTATGTGAATGCGCCACTTGATCACCCGAATATCCAGCGGAGTATGGAATATGTACAACGCTGGCCGGCTGTGTTCAAACAGTTCCAAATGATCATGCACACTCTCCATCCGTTGGACGATCCCTCCATGCGTGTTGGAGCATTGGGGTCTTCGAGCCACTCTGATGAACACCGTTTTGGCACAATGTATGCAACAATTTATGATCCGTGTGGTCTGGCTCAAGCGCTCGTTCACGAGATGGCCCACAACAAGCTGCGCGGTATGGGGGTTTTTGTCGGATCTGCACAGAGGCTCATTCTGAATGATCCTGGCGAACGCTATGTCAGTCCTATTATCAAAGATCGGTTGCGCCCGATGACGGCTGTTCTGCACGCCCAATATTCGTTTATGCATGTAACTGCATTGGATATCGTCAACATCAAAGCCGAAGAAGATGAAAACGAACGCCAAAAGTGGCTCATATTCTTAAATCGTAACCTGCCCAGGATGGAAGAGGGATACGTAGAGATTCAAAAGAATATCCAGGCGGATGAGGATGGTGAGCAATTTTTAGCTGGATTTTATGGCTGGTCGGATCGCGTTCTCTCAGAAGGGAACGCACTTTTAGAAGAGTATAAAGCGGATATTCGTGTCTGATTGCACTCCGGCTTTTGGCCACCTTCATCATGATATGGTGAATCGCTACGACCCTCAGTTTTTAGCCCAAGGGGGCGAACATCTTGTCTATGAAATCCCTACTCATCAAAATATTGTTGTAAAGGTTGCTGTGAATCTTATTCGGCTCATCATCGATTCAAACATGAGACATAAGCGTCCGCTTGACGCATTTCCCATCGGAATTGGACCAATGATCCGTGCATATCCTCAAACGGAGGCCCGCCGGTTTCAGCGGCTCAAACGCTTTTTTGGCCGTCAACACACGCTGCAGCAGAGAAAGTTCATCGCAAGCATTCCATTGTTCGACAAGAGTCTCTATCATCTAGTGGAACGCATTGCACTGGCGATTGATTCTCACAAACGTGATGTCCCGCATCTCTCCACACCAACGGGAGACAAAACGTTTCTAGATAGATCTACGAGTGAAAGAGTCTGGGCGGGTGTCATGATTCAACAGAGAGCGAGCGAACTTTTCGACAAGAATCGGTTAACGCTCGCAACGGGATACGCTGAACTGAATATGGTTGAACCAACAATCTATCGTTCAGTGACCTGGAACACGCTTTTTGGGGAAGCGCCTCTTGGTTCTTTTGATTTGGACGCTTTTTCCGTTGTGCAACCATCCAGGCCACTCAAGAGGCTACTCGTTCAGCTCGATGCCGATAGAGCTTTACGGACCATGATGCAAGAACTTGTGCGAAAGATCATCCGCTATTGTCACGCGACTGGCGAAACGCTCGATCTGGCCAGCGCCGATAATTTGGTGATTGTTCAAAAAAATGGACAGTGGTCATATTGTTTAGCTGATGCACTGTATCCACTCAAATCTGACATGATGAGTAGAACGAGAACCGCTCTGCTGAAGTTGTCAGAAGGAAAGAGCCTTGACAATCATCAACAGAACGTTCTGTTGAACACGATCAATTTCATCCGCACAATCAATGGGCTGGCACACTATTTGGGGCTCAGAAACAGGCTCACCGTTTTACCAGATAGCACCTCTATGCGGGAGATAGATTTTCTCCAGGTGCTTCGGAAAAATAGCGATATTCAAAATCATGTGTAAAATCGTAGAATTTTGGAGAAAAATCATTATGAGCAAACAAGATGCAAAGGCATTCGTTCTGCAAATCGGACAGGATCGAAAATTGGCACGCAAAGCGGCTCAAGTGCAAGAGGGTGATTGGGAGGCGATGGTCAGAGTCGGACAGGACGCAGGATTTGACTTTACCATCGCAGAACTTCAGGTCGAGATCCCAGACAGTTTTTATAAGGATTCTCCAAACGCGCTTCCACACTTCAGTTGGGATAGAAGCACGTTAGACACGTAATAATAGATGGAACAGAAAGAAGTAGATCCCTGCTCACACGCGCGCACGAGGCATGGGGCGAAATAATCGGAGAAGAGCATGTCATCACTAATAAGCACCCGCTTGCTTCGCTCGAGACAGCGACGTTTCCCACTTCACAAAAAGTGCTTGGCTTCATTCAGCCTGGCACCCGTGCTGAAGTGCAGGGCTGCATACGCATTGCCAATCAATTCAAGATTCCTATCTATCCGATCAGCGCTGGTAAAAATTGGGGCTACGGTTCTCGGGTTCCTGTGGCAACCCAAAGCGTGGTCATGAGTTTAGCCAGGCTGAATCAAATTGTCGACCACAATGAAAAACTTGCGTATGTTGTAATAGAGCCAGGCGTCACATTCCGTCAATTGCATACTTTTTTGCGCCAACGGAACTCGAACCTGATGGTGAACTCTCCGGGAAGTACACCAGATGCCAGCGTTATTGGTCATTTATTGGAGCGCGGTGTTCTGCAGGGCCTAGAGGGTGAGCGTTGGAACTTTATCTGTGCGCTCGAAGTGATCTTGCCAACCGGAGAGTGCATCCACACTGGATACGGGCGGTTCCCGATGGCGAAAGGCGCTCAGATCTCCCGTTCTGCGATTGGCCCGTATGTGGATGGGTTATTTACGCAATCCAATTTAGGCATTGTTACAGAGGTGACGCTCTGGTTGCCTCCTCTGCCCAACTATACCCAGACCTTCTCCTTCCGCATCGAGTCACAGACCAAGACCGTGGCGCTTCTAGATGCCTTGCAGCGTCTACGCATGGAAGGGGTTATTGGAACAAGCTGCGGTTTGTTTAACGATTATCGCATCATGTCATTTTTGCAACAGTATCCTTGGGATACAGAGAAGGGTCAAACACCACTTTCGGCAGGCACGCGGCAGGAGTTTCAAGCCAAATTAGGCGGGGAATGGTTTGGTCAGGCGGGCATTCAGGCGGCAAGCGTTCCGGAAGGCCGGGCAAAAGCAGCCTACGTGGCCCAACAGCTGCAGGGGACGGTCGATTCGCTGCGGTTTAGCAAAGAAAATAAGCCCAAAGCATTTTTCATGGGACGTCTACGTTCCGTGCTTTCAAGCGTTTATTGGCGCAAGCAGAAGCCTTTGCCCGCTGAAATGGACCCCGATGGAGATGGGTGCGGCGTCATGTGGATATCGCCTGTTGTACCGTTCGACGGCTCACAAATATGGGAATGTCTAGCTCGAATCAGTCAAACGATGCTTGCACACCGCTTCGAACCCAGTATGGGGATACTGGCAATTACGCAACGGAGCGTCTATATTACAGTTGCCATTATCTACGATCGAACACAACCGGGCGAGGATGAGGCTGCGATAAACTGTTATCATCAATTGATGCACGAACTAAACACTCATGGTTACTTTCCCTATCGCCTCGGTATCCAAGGTATGCAGGTTCTACCACAGCCAAATGATGACTCTGGGATCCTCTACAAAGCGCTAAAAAAGGCTCTAGACCCGAATGATATTCTTGCGCCTGGCCGCTATGATTTTCGACAAGAGTGGCCAAGATGAGGCGCATCCATCTATTCGAATTTGAAGATCAACGATGGCTGCCCTCAACTTTTCGGGATTTGCTGACAGAAGTCCTGCAATATCAGCTTACCAATTCAAGGTTATATCGCCCGATCATTCCTTTTATTAAGGAGGTTCTTCAGCAATCTGAGCACAGGCAGGTGATTGACTGCTGTTCAGGTGCTTCTGGTCCTTGGCGTTACGTTCTACAGATGCTAAAGCAGGATGGTCTTCCGCCGATAGAGGTTGTGTTGACCGATAAGTATCCCAATTTAGCTGCCTGGGAGCGGATTTCTCAACAAACAGGTGGGGACATCAAATATCATGCCGAGCCGATTGATGCAACAGCCATCCCTCCCTCTTTGGTAGGCTTCCGGGTATTTTTTACGAGCTTTCATCATTTTAAGCCAAAGATGGCCAGAAAAATCTTGCAAGACGCGGTGGATCAAAATGCGCCCATTGGGATATTTGAATTTACAGAACGCCGAATGGCCAATACACGTACGATGCTCCGCTCACCACTCAGCGTGCTGTCTGCCAGCACAAATATCAAGCCGATGACCTGGTCGCGCTTTTGCTGGACATATCTGATTCCCATCGTGCCCATGATTTACTGGTGGGATGGAACCGTATCCCATTTGCGAACATATACGCCTGAAGAGCTCAAACAATTTGTTGCAGAGATAAACAACGACAACTATCATTGGGCCGTTGGAATCGTACCAGTGAAATCTACTTTGTATAACGGGGTGGTTCATTTTAGCTGGATAGATAGGTTTACACTTTTAGAAACAGAAAGAACGTTTATATTCTCTGATTTCGCCGGTTCTCAGAGAGAAAACGGTCTCATATAGATTTTTGTCTATATATCAAAAGTGTAAACCTAATTTTGAACCACCCCTGTATAACATCACCTATCTGATTGGATATCCGCTCTGAAGGAATTAAACCATGAAAGAGATCGGCGTTGGCGTCATCGGCCTGGGCATGGGACGCAATATGGTGGCAATCAATTTTGACACCGATTCACAGATGGAGGTGCGCGCCATCTGTGACGCAAATATGGCGCTATTGGAGCAGATGCGTACCGAACACGATATTCCCTTTGCTTTTTCGGACTACCAAGAACTATTGGCGCGCCCAGAAATTCAAGTCGTCGGCATCTACTCTCCCGACCATCTACATATGGAGCACATCGAAGCCGCAGCAACGGCAGGCAAGCACATCATCTGTACCAAACCAATGGTGGTGTCATTGGAAGAAGCACAACGCACGGTCGAACTCGTGCGCCAGCACGGCATCAAATTTCTGGTGGGGCAGACTTGCCGCTTTGTGCCGGAATTTATGGCGGCGAAGAAGCTCTATGACGATGGCGATTTGGGACGTCCCCTTTGGGCCGAAGCGCACTATGTGCATGACATGCGCCCCGTGCTCGACCGCACGCCGTGGAGGCATGAATCTCCCCAGGATTTTCTCTACGGTGGTGCCTGTCATCCAATTGATCTGCTCTGCTGGTTTTTTGGTGACGTAGAGGAAGTCTTTGTTTATGCTTCGTGCAGCCAGATGGATTCTCGCTATCCAGCTGACAAGCACGACAACTTCCTGATCAACTTACGCTTTCGATCCGGCGTGATCGCCCGCGTGCTGGCTGTCTTTGGCTTGGTCGAACCGCCATTGCCCATGTTGGGATTGGGCATCTATGGAGACAAAGGCAGCGTGGTCAACGATAAAATTGTGCTGGATAAGCTGGAGGGGCAGCCGACCATGAATCTCTCCTTTGGTCACGAACAAGGACATGGTCGTGAGGTATGGCGCTACATGCGCCATTTTGAGGAATGTCTGTTGGAAGACAAGCGACCGTTGATCGATGAAGTGGCGGGGGCCAAAGTGATTGCCACTGCGGCGGCTTGTTGGGAGTCCATTCGAACCGGGTTAGCCGTACAGGTGGCTTCCATGGAGGCAATATCATGACAGCAAAGCAATTTCGTGTCTGGGCGATGAGCTGTTCACACGTTGGTACAGATCTAGAGCGGGGCAATCGGGAGAGTCTGGCCGATGCCATTCGTCAGGCAGAGCAGGGAGGGAGTGAAGGTGGTCCACCCTTTGAATGGGATATTGCCCTCCATCTCGGCGATCTCTCTGGAAGCCAAACTTCACCGCAAGATGACGAGGGACGGGAGGTATTGCGTCAATTTGCCGCCTCGACCAAGCACCCACGCGAGCATTTTTACAACATCATCGGCAATCACGATGCCAGCGGTCCCGATGAGTCGTGTCAATGGTGGTTTCGTAAGTGGATCGATCCGACTGGTGAATCCAGTGCCTATTCGGGTGTTGACCCGGCTCGCCGCCCCTACCCCATCAAAGGGACGTGGGAGCGCTACGCCTTTCGCGTCGGCAATCTGCTCTTTCTGCTTATGTCCGACCGCAATGACGGTGGGCCGCCAGTTGGGCGCGGCGATCGTGGAGGGTATCCTGCTGGTGCGGTCACGGGCGAGACCTTTGACTGGTGGCGGCAGATGGTGGAAGCCAATCAAGATTGTCTCATCATCACGGCCCATCACCACATGCTCAAAGAGACAACGGTGGCTTCAGGAGCTTGGGAGGGTTTTGTCAAAGATGCCGCGGACAACTGGCAGAGCAAGTACCACAGTTATTTTCCCGATGGCGCACCGGAAGGCGCCTCCTATCTCTACTTTGTAGATGGCAGGCCCGACGCCCAAGCCTTTGAAAGCTACCTGGCTCAAAATCCTGGTACAATCGATTGTTGGCTGGGTGGTCACACCCATACCCATCCCGATGATCGATTTGGAGGGCGGTCCCACATTGAACAGAAGTGGGGCGTGAATTTTGTCAACGTCGCCGCCCTGACTCGCTATCACGGCAAGCCCCATCTTTGTACACCCATGAGCCGGCTCTTTATTTTTGAAGAAGGGCACGATCAGGTACGAGTGCAGTGTTATTTGCATACCTCAGATCACGCGCCGCAGGGATGGTATACACTTGCAGAAAGAATTTTGCGGCTTCGTAAACCCTTCAATTATTGATCAAGTAGCGGCCGGCAGCCCATGATTATCCTCTATGTGATCATGCAGCGCTGGTTTATTCAGGAATTGACGGCAGGATTAATTAAGGGTTGACATACCTGATACAATAGATGGAGGGGAGGTAGAAATATCGAGCACAAATTTTCTCGTTTAAGTGTAGCAGAAATTTTGACGCAAAAAAGGGAAGCTTTAAGCAAACCAGACTTCCAAAGAGATCTCCAGATTGGGATGAATTTAGCCAGATGACTTGGGAACAGATTGAAACTGGCGCTAGAACCAATAGACCTGGCTTTAAAGTCGTTCGTAAATTGTTGGCCGATAAGACCTTTCTAAGTCCTGGCTGTTCAATGCCACAGTTGAAAAGCGGCTTGAATTAAGTCCCCGTATGAATTGGATAACTGTCGGAATACCCGCTTCCCGACCAACCAGATAGGCAACCTCTGTCAAAGCTGTTTGGGGAAGCCAGATCGAAGTTTGTTGCTCGTATATCCGACGAACACTTGAATGTAGTCGATCTTGTCGATTCAGCAATGCAACAACGAAGCCGGTATCGGCTACGGCAGATTAAGTCATGACTGAGTCTTCCACGTCCATCCAGAATGAGGATCGATATCTTCAGTTAGAATTTCTTCTGACGGATATGCCAGATCTGGAGAGCCCGCGAATGAGCCAACCAATGGATCGTTGTCGATACTAGTTGGCTTATCCGTCCCGGTTACTCCATTAGTTGGTACCGTACCTCTCACTACCTGAATTAATATGGTTTCGGGTAAAAAATCTAATTGCTCAACAATTTGCTCCTTGATGGATACCATCGAAACCTTACCTTTCTGGTAGGAAAACTATCATGTTGCTGTACGTATTATACCTAAATATATCAATCGATCACAAGGAGGAGATTATGCGTCGAACAAAGATTAGCCGGCGTACTTTTTTGCAGGTGTCCGGTATCGGCGTCACCAGCGCGGTATTGGCGGCGTGTGCTGCACCGGTTGCCCCCAGCGGCGGAGAGGAAGGCGCAGTTGCCCAGGCGTCTGTTGAACTGCGTTGGTGGGTGAATCCATTTACCCAGGATGACATCGAACAGGTGTGGACACCGCTCACCGAGCGTTTCTATGAGGAGGGCCATGAAGGCATTCAGATCGACACTGAAATCATGCCGTGGTCGGATCGGCGGCAAAAGATGATGACGGCCTACGCCGGTGGTCGAGCAGCCGATGTGTCGTGTATGAATGTGGATATGATCTGGAGTTTTGGCGGGGCCGGTGCCCTCGCTCCATTGGATGACTACCTGGCCGATGAGATCGTGAGCGATACACCCCAAGGCTTGACCGACCTCTGCTATTTGGAAGGCAAGCTCTATATGGTTCCCTACAACACTGGCCCATTTGGTCGCCTCTATAATCCCGACTTGTTGGAAAGCGTGGGCTGGGATATGAGCCGATTCCCCGATAGTTGGGATGACCTGCGAGAGTTGGGTGCCATGTCCGCAGACAATGGGCTTTTCTCCACACTGCTGCGGGTTGATGGCGCGACCTGGTATTACATGCTCTGGCAAAATGATGGCCGGGTGTTGCAGGAAGACGAGAGCGGCACTGTCACTGGCTCAGCGCTGGACAGCGAGCAGACCCGCGAGACGTGGATGCTATACAAGGAACATTTCGACAACAACTGGTCGCCTATCGAGTTTGTAACGATGCAGGTCAGTGCGCAGATGCCCAATTACTTCCTCAGCAAAGATATGATTATCTCTCAGCGTCACAGCGCACAGGGGGCCAGTGATACAGTGTCCCAGGCCGAGGATATCAATATTGCCGTTCTGCCTCAACCCTTCTCCAAAGTGCGCCCCGTGACCAATTCCAGCGATGGCTCTGTGGCCATGTACTCCACCTGCAAAGATTTTGCGGCAGGTGGCGAATGGCTCTCCTTCGTGATGTCGGCGGACGTGCTGGCCGAGTGGTCGAATCTGGGTGGCTACATCCCCAGCCGTGAATCGGCGCGCGCCGCAGATGCCTGGCCACCAGGCGATCTGGTCCGTTCCTTTGGCGAATTGACTCCTTATGTAGAGGCCAACAAGGATCGCTATTTCTACTTCCGTCCCGGCTACCAGACAGTCAACCCGGAGTTACATGCCTACATCCTGGGCAACAAATCACTTGAAGATGCGTTGATGGCGGCCCATACTGCCCTCGATACGCTGATCCAGGAAGATCTCACCCAGCAGGGTGGCTGATCGTCGAATGAAAGAACTGAAAAAGTATAGCATGACAGAAACAAGCTGGGCCACGAACACGTCCCAGACACACCCACACATCGCCCGCCAATCTCGGTGGCACAAAGTGCGCAAGAACGGCGTCTGGTACCTTATTTTTGCGCAACGGGAAGGGAATTCTATTCGTTGACGCAATAAGAGCCTGATTCTATTCGATCAAATTCGTCAAAATGCCGAAAAAAGGATAGCCTCAAAGAAATTCATTAGAGATACCCGATCCAAGGAGGCATTCATGGCAATAGAATTCGGACTAACGAACGAGATCAGCAATACTCAGTATGCACCATTAGCTGCGTTGCTGGCACACTACCATCAAGAGAAAATGCTAACTGCGTTGAAGAAGATCGAAATACCGGTCAAAACGTATGAATATACACCAGCAAGTAAGTTGGAACAGGTGCTGGTTAGCATATTATGTGGTTGCGCAACGCTGACTGAGTTCAATACAAAGGTCAGACCAGAAAGACTCCTTGCGAAAATTTATGGGATGGAGCAGCTTAGTGAGCAATCAAATATGTCTCGTACATTAGACGCCCTAACTCTAATGAATATCGGTCAATTAGAGAGTGTGGTCAGCGAAATCTGCAAGCCTCTAAGCCAAATACACAACCACGATTGGCGAGGGTTCTTGTGGTTAGACTTTGACCTATCCGGATTACCATGCGGCAAAAAGGCACAGAAAAGTCAAAAAGGCTATTTTAGCGGCAAAAAAACGCAACGGGACGCCAATTGGTCCGTGTAAGTTCGGTTAAATACCATGAAACGGTTTGGTCAGACCTCTATCCAGGGAGTCAGCATACAGCTCCATCGTTTCAGCCAGCCGTGCTTGCCACGGAAAGTTCATTAGAGTTAGACGAGAAAAAACGCGAGCGAGTCGTCTGGCGCACCGATGGCGGTGCAGGTAGTGAAGAAAATATTCGGTGGCTGCTCAACCGCAACTATCAATTTATGATGAAGGGCAACTCCAACCGTCGTGCCCATTTGTGGGCGCAACAGGTGACTCGATGGGATCCTTGCGGTGACGTCTTTCTGGCTGAAATTCCATCACCTATCAAGTTTAATCGCCCTGTACGCATTTTTCTCAAAAAAAGAGTGAAAAACGAGCAAATTTGGGGGTGGTTCATTTTAGGCGGACAATTAGGTTTACATTTTTGCAAAGAGAAAAGGGGGTGGTTCATTTTAGCTGGATAGATAGGTTTACACTTTTAGAAACAGAAAGAACGTTTATATTCTCTGATTTCGCCGGTTCTCAGAGAGAAAACGGTCTCATATAGATTTTTGTCTATATATCAAAAGTGTAAACCTAATTTTGAACCACCCCGAGAAAAGATGTTTATATTTTCTAATTTGAGCCATGCTCAGGCAGAAAATGACCTCATATAGATTTTTGTCTATGTATCAAAAGTGTAAACCTAATTCTGAACCACCCCCAAATTTGTGTCAGTTACTACATTTCGACCATCAAATTGCCATCCAAGCGTCACTTCATTTCATATTATGACAATCGAGGTGCGGCTGAAATCGAACAATTCCGTAATGATAAAATGGGGTTACACTTAGCTTCTCGTCGCAAGACCCTATTTCTAGCTCAAAAATCTCTTATCCTTTTGGCTGATTTGGCGCATAATTTGATAGGCCATTTCCATCAGCAAGCTCTCGTGGATACTAGATTTGAACCTTTCCGGCAGAAACGAATTGTTCGAGATCTATTACAAATACCTGGTTTTCTCTCTTTTCAGAACGGCTCACTTTCACGGATTGACCTGCTAAGTTCACATCCTTATTCTCGTGACCTTCTGATTTGCTTGAAATCCTATCTAGAGGCCGATTAGAAACCCCCTCTAGTTGCATGAACGAATAGAATCACGCTCTCGTTGCGCAAAAATAAGGTGGTATATTTTCATTCTTCCCAGCATGATCAACTTTTTGTTGTTCAATGTCTTTATCTGGGGGTTCCTTTTCTGGATCAGCTTTACGTCCTGGACCATGCTGGGCGACAAGCAGTGGATTGGACTGGCCAATTACTGGGACATCTTCGCCGATGCTGTGTTTCGCATATCCCTGTTCAACACAATCAGCTATGTTGTGATGTTTGTCCTTCCTCTGGCCTTTCTATCACTGATGTTGGGCGTGCTGGTCGATCAGAAGTTGCCGGGCGTCTTCTTCTTCCGCGCCTGCTACTACTTACCCGTGGTGACGACTGTTGCCATTATTGCCATGATCTGGATCTTTCTGGTGAAGCCCACGCCTGACGGCATTTTTAACTACATATTGGGGTGGGTCGGCATTCCGCCGCAGCGTTTTCTGTTGAACACCTGGTTGGCCCTGCCCACCTTAGCTGCTCTGGCCATCTGGCACGCGATCGGATACTATATGCTCTTGTGGATTGCCGGTCTCACGGCCATTCCGACCGATCTCTACGAAGCGGCGCGCATGGATGGGGCATCGCGCCTTCAGCTCTTCCGCTTTGTCACGGTCCCCATGCTGCGCCCCACAACCACGTTTATTTTGATTATTGCCACGATTCGCTCGTTCCAAATGTTTGGCCCCACCTACTTGATGACCGGCGGCGGCCCAAGCTACTCGACCATGACCCTGGTCTACCATCTGTGGGTTCAGGCTTTCGAGTTCTATCGCATGGGGCGCAGCGCAGCCATCTCGGTGATTCTGTTTGTCATCATTCTGGGCATTGCACTTGTCCAGCGCCGCGTCATGGGGTGGGATGAGTTGTATTAATCCAGCGAAGCGTCGCCTCAAGTCGACAAGTAGGTGCAAGGTTGCAGAGCTGCAGGAGTCGACCAGCCACGTGGCAACTCTGCAAAAAACTTGCTCTGTTTGTTAGGAAATTTGGTTCCAAATACTTAGGTTGTTTGTAAAATCGCAACTGGGAAGAGGAGGCCATGACTCAAGCACTGCGTCGCCACGGTCTGCACAAACTATTCAACGTGCGCGCGTTGATCAGCTATTTGCTCATGCTGCTCGTAGCCATTGTTACCGTGGGGCCGTTCATTCTCATGGTCTCCATGTCTTTGCAGGCCGACTTTAAATTTTTCTACTTTCCCTTTCCCATCATCCCGCCCAATCCTACCTTGGACAATTACGCCGCCATCTTTCAACGCTCGCTGATCGACCGTTGGATCTTCAACAGCATGTTTGTGACAATCGCGGCTGTCTTTCTCCAGGTATTCACAGCATCGTTGGCAGGTTACGCCTTTGCCCGCGGCGAATTCCCTGGTAGGGACCTGATCTTCTGGCTCTTCATGGGCACGTTGATGATTCCGGGTACGGTGACCATTGTACCGCTCTTTATCCTGCTGTCGTATCTGGATTGGGTAGACACCTATCTGGCGTTGATTTTGCCCTTTGCTGTTAGCATCTTTGGCACATTTCTCATTCGTCAATACATTTTGGGCATCCCTCGCGACTACGATGAGGCTGCCCTAATGGACGGTGCTGGGCACTTTCGCATCTGGTGGAGCATCGTCTCACCGCTCTGCAAACCCGCCATTATCACCCTGGTCACACTGTCGTTTCTCAGCGAATGGAATGCGTTCTTGATCCCACTCATCCTCATGCAGTCGGAAGAGATGAAAACGTTGCCCGTCGGTCTGGCCAGCATGTTGACCGAGACGGGCAACGCGGGGATGCAGATGGCCAGCGCCACCATCGGCTTTATCCCCACATTTCTCGTCTTTGTGCTGGCCCAGCGCTTTCTCGTGGGTGGCATTACGTTGGGAGGAGTCAAAGGCTAACAGAGGTAACATATGAACCAACCGAACGTCGTTTTTATTATTGCCGACCAACACCGTTGGGATTTTATGGGCTACGAAGATAATGGTGTGACCGTGACACCACATCTGAACCGGCTGGCCCGTACGGGCACGGTCTTTAGAACGGCTTACTGCAACTCGCCGCTCTGCTGCCCTTCGCGTGCGTCCATAGCGGCTGGGCGCTATGGGATGAACACGGGCTGCTACACCAATCTGCACGAACTGCCGCCCGGCACGCCTACGTTTGTCCAACAATTGCGTCAAAGCGGCTATCGCACGAGCGTGGTGGGGAAGACGCATATGGAGATCCACGCTTACAATTCAGACTTGACGGCGGAGTCACACCGGCAACTGATGGATTCGCTGGGTTGGGATGAGATCTGCGAGGTCTCGGGCAATGGCATGTTGCGTTCGGGCATTACCTGCGCCTATAGCCAATTTCTCAAAGCAGAGGGCGTCTTTGCCGATGTGGTACGCTTTTATGAAAAGTGGCACTACTTCATGGAGAAGGCCAAGGGCGGTGATCCTAGCTTTTTCTGCCACGAGTGGCCTCTGTCGGAGGAGTATCAGGAAACAGCTTTCATCGGTCAGCGTGCCCTCGCCTGGCTACAACAACGCGACCGAACAGAGCCATTCTTTTTGCATCTTGGCTTTGCTGGGCCTCATTCGCCCATTGAGCCATTCCCGACCTATCTGGATCTCTATCGCCAGCGCACGGAAACGCCTGCTTGGGGAAACGACAATCCTCCCGACTGGCTGGCCAGCGCACGGCGCGGTTACCGGGCCATGATCAGCCAAATCGATCACTATGTGGGCAAACTCTACGACTGTATCGCGACGCAGGGCGACCTGGACAATACCATCTTTGTTTACCTGGCCGACCACGGCGAGATGGCGGGCGATCATGGACTATTTGGCAAGACCTGTTTCTACGAAGCCAGCATGCGTGTCCCGTTGATCGTGGCTGGCCCCGGTATTCAAGCCCAGGAGAGCGGCCTCCTGGTCGAAATCTTGGACATTGGGAAAACGATCTGCGAACTCTGTGGTGTCTCGCCTCACGCGCTTGACCAGGGACAGAGTCTGGCATCTCTGCTGCGAGGCCAGACCGATACGCACCGTTCAACGGTCTATGCAGAAATGGGCTGCGATAAAATGTTGCGCGACGAGCGCTATAAGCTGATGTGGGGCGCACCCGAAAGCGATCCGCGCCAGTTGGGCCGTTTGCACCTGGATAACCCAGTGAATATTCCACCCAGCCCCTACAAACTGTATGATCTGTGGAAAGATCCGCATGAGTTAAACGATCTGGCAGCAGACGATGCCCATCGCCATCAATTGCATTCAATGATGGAAAAATTGCTCATTCGACTGAATCAGAATACCCAAACCCAACCCAACAAGGATAGAGGTGACTATCGACCCGTGCGCGTCTGATTCCTAAGTGGTGTCTCTTTCTGTTAGAAAGTGTTCAACAGCCTCCATAAATGCTTCAAACTGCTCACGACGGATATTGTGACCTGCGTCGGAAATGTGAGCAATTTGGATATTGGCATTCAGTGAACTGGCTTCTTGCGATGTCTCTTTGTTAACAATTGCGCCCAGTTCAGCATCGGCAGTGACCAATAACGTTGGACATGTGATACGTTCAACGAGATCGCGCCAGTTTGTTCGAGTGTGTACCCGATAGGTGAACACATCCAGACTCACCTGTTTTTTGGCCAGGGACCAAGGGGCAAATTCGACATCGTCCCATTTGGGATTGGCCTGACGCCCTTCATCGGCAATTTCTTCTTGCGATAGGTTTTGTCTTTCGGCTAAATTGTCTCGCCATTGCTTCATCCCAGCTTCACGTTCCTTGGCCGCTGTGGGCGTTTCTGCATCTGCTCGCCACGGTGGATCTTCCAAAATGATTCGTCCAACCAGATCTGGATAGTTCGCCGCCAACGCTGCTGTCGTTGCCGCCCCCATGGAGTGACCCATGAGTATCGGTTTGTCCAAGCCAAATTGTTGGATGAAACCAGCCAGATCTGCTGCATGAATGTCCGATGAATAGTTAGCAGAAGGCTTGTCCGATAATCCATGCCCACGCGCATCGACCATAATGACATCGTAGTTCTTTTGTAATATCTCTGCTGCCCGTATCCAGCACAGACCATTATCGGTGATACCATGAGAGAGAACCAAGGGTAGCTGAGCCCTATCTCCCTTCCCGTTCATTCGATAATAATGTAGCTTTACACCGTTCGTCGTGACGTCGCCTTCAGTCCATGATGTAGTCATCTTTAAGCTCCAGTTTTCCAGTCAATAATATTGGTTCTTTAGGAAGTCAGGTATTTTTCGCAGGGTCTTGAACTATCAAGCCCCTACGAAAAACTGTCAGCCACATGAGATCTGGTTGAACCACAAAATTGATTGTCCCATTGCTTGGCTCTCCGCCGACAGTCCACAACTTGTATACGACTGCGATACGATTATACCAATTACGATATTATGCTCTCAACAATTTAAACTACTTGTGATCCACTCTGAATGAGTGTAGAATTGGGACGAATACAAAAGTAGCCCTGGATCAATCCCCTTCACGAAGTAAAAATCAAATTGTATCTCCTTTCCGCAACGAAATGTGTCAAAACACCTATCGTGTGAAGAGAGAACCTAAATTGTTTGGTCTCCACTGATTTGCGGAACTGATTTGTTGTATCGAGTTTTGGCTCCATAAACTTCAGATTTTTCCAAAGGAGGAAACAACAATGCTTCATCGCATGTCACGCCGGGATTTTTTACGTCTGAGTGCTGGTGCAGTCGGTGCAACCGCTTTGATGGCCTGCACGCCGGCTGCTGCACCAGAACAATCTTCGACACAAGATACTGCCGATGCATCCCCTGGCAAAAAGACTGAGATCCGCTTTGCCAGCTTTGATTGGTTTGCCAATGTCCCGGGCATCCAATGGGCAGAATACCACGAAACGGAGGCTTTTCCCCAATATTATGAGGAACAGGGGGACGTCGAAATTTTGTGGGAGCCTCATGGCGATGGCTGGTCGACCAAAGTGCTGACCAATATGGCTGCTGGCACCGCTCCGGATGTGATGTCTACCTGGCCGCCCATCATCAACACGTGGTCTGAAAAGGGTCAGTTGTTAGACTTGCAGCCTCTGGTCGACGTGGATATTCCAGATGCCGATGATATCTTCCTGAAGACCGGCTGGGACCAGTGCTGGGACCCGTTCACGCAGACTCGCATGTCGTTGGTGACCAATGTCGATGTAAATAGCATCTATTACAGCAAAGATGCTTTTGATGAGGCAGGGGTTCCCTATCCTGCCAAGGATTGGACGGTCGAGGACTGTACCGAAATTGCCACCCAGTTAATTCTGCGCGATGATAATGGAAATATCACCCGCTGGGGTGGCGAACTCCGCCCAAGTTATGAATTGGGCTATTTCCATTTTGTCGATGCATTCGGCGGTATGGTGCGGGACGAAGATACACAAATGACCTGCCTCTTGGGAGAGGAGCAAGCGCTGCAGGCATTGGAGTGGATCCGCGAGGGCATGTGGGATATCAATTGTTTTGCGCAACGCAATCAGATCAACGCCACAGGCATTCCCAACACCTGGACCGGTGCATTGCCAGCCAACGTTGTGGCATTTATGGGACGCAGTGCGGATATGTTCTTCGATTTGGCTGATTCGTTACCAGAAGGCTCGTGGGATATCAACCACGCACCAGCTGGACCCGAGGAAGCTGTCTGCCACGGTTCGCCCGATGTATGGTGCATCTACAAAGGTGTTGCCGAACGGGGCAATCAAGACGCGGCTTGGGAATATTTGAAGTGGATGGGCGCAGGCGAATGGTACCAGGACAATGTGGCCAAACGGTCGGCGCGCCTACCAGGGCTGACTAGCTCTGCCGAAAAGTGGCCGGGTATCCTACGCGAGATTGATGGCCGCCTGGAACCGGTCGATCTGGAAGTGATTTTGGATCAGTTGAAGACGAACGAAGCGCGCGGCCCACAGCTCTTCCGTTTCCAGTCCGTCGCCGAAGAACTCTTCAAGCCAGCCATGGATAGCATCTTTGTAGAAGGTGCTGCGTCCGTGAGTATTATGGAGGATGTTGCCCAACAGATCACGGAGGCGCAGATGGAGGCGCTTGAACGCGAAGGACAAGGGTAAGATGATAGGATGATTGCGATGATTAAGATGACAGGATGAGGGGATGACAAGATGTCAAGGTAACGAACCGAGCATCTTGTCACCCTGCAACTCTGCAACCTTGCAACTTTCCAACTTTCCACGAGGTTCATGATGGCATTGCTTTCGGCGAAGCGTTGGGGGCTGGGGTCTTCCCAGAGACGACAAGATTTGGTTACCGCCTATCTTTGTCTGCTGCCCTGGATGATTGGCTTCTTGTCTTTTGTGTTTGGCCCGATGCTTTTCTCTCTGGGATTGAGCTTTTACGAATCCGATCTGCTCACCCGATCATACTTTGTCGGTTTGGATAACTACCGCGAACTGTTCCAGGAGGAGCTCTTCTGGAAAAGCCTTCGGGTCACCTTCACCTATGCATTTACCACGGTCCCGCTCGGTACGACGATTGCACTGTTGATTGCCCTCGTGTTGAATCAGAAGCTGCTGGGGTTGGGTATCTGGCGCACTATCTACTATCTGCCAACGGTTATTTCGGGTGTGGCCGTTTCGCTGCTGTGGCTACAGATCTTCAATCCACGCGCGGGGTTGCTCAACAACTTCCTGGCGATCTTTGGCATTCAGGGCCCGACCTGGCTCTATTCATCGACCTGGGCGCTGCCTGCATTGATTATTATGAGCATTTGGGGTGTGGGGGCCAACATGCTCCTCTATTTAGCTGGCCTACAGGGCATTCCCACCCATCTCTATGAAGCCGCCACCATTGACGGTGCAAATGGTTGGCGTCGGTTTTGGCATGTCACCATTCCCATGCTGACGCCCACTATCTTCTTTAATGTGACCATCAGCCTGATCGGTGCCTTCCAATTCTTTACCCAGGCGTTTATCATGACGGAAGGCGGGCCAAATAACGCAACGTTAAGCATGGTGCTTTTTTTGTATCGCAAAGCGTTTCTGCAGATCCGATTTGGTTATGCGTCAGCTGCTGCGTGGGTGCTTTTTGGGATCATTATCACGTTCACGTTGTTGTTTCATCGTTCATCCCAGCGTTGGGTCTATTATGAAGGGGAAACCGCCAGGTAAAGAGGTACTGAAGATTTCTCTGTACTCACATTGTCTCGGTTAAATGTACTTGTTACAGGACGGTTTTGAAGTTCACAAATTCTTTTTCTGAATGTCTATACGATCAAAGGGGGAAAACAATGAGCAACCAAGCAAAGTGGAGCCGTCGTGATTTTTTGCGAATTTCGGCAGTCGCCTGTGTAGGAACGACGCTTGTGGCTTGTGTACCGGCAACGCAAGCGCCCGATGCAACCGAGAGTGGAGGAGATGCACCAGCTGAAGACCAAGTCGAATTGACCGTATGGCACGTCAATGAAGATGAGCTTGACCCGATCATCGCCGCATTTGAGGAACAGAACGCCAGTATCAGCGTCGCCTTCACCTACTTCCCTTGGGGGGACTTTTTCGAGAAGCTAGAGACGGCTTACGCAGCGGGGACGCCACCCGACGTTCATCGGCAGGATGATGATGAGATACCCTTCTTTGCCCAGCGTGATGTGTTGCTGCCGCTGGAAGAGGTGCTTCAGGAGAAGCTCAACCCGGACGAGCTTTTCTGGGATGCAGTCCAGTCTACCAACATCAGCGGCCACCTCTGGGTATCGATTCCAGCCATGCGCGTGGGAAATTTGGTCTATAACAAGACGATGTTTGAGGAGGCCGGTGTCACCCCGCCACCAACGACCTATCCGTCCGAGGAATGGACATGGGATACCTTTATGGAAACGGCGGCTCAGCTTTCACAGTCTAACGAAATGATCTTCGGCTTTGGTGGGGCCGATAATGCGGACTTTATCACCAGCATGGGGCGCTCGCAGGGCGGACGCATTTTAGATGATGGGTGTCTGGAATTTCTCATGCACGAGGCCCCGATGGCCAACGCTATGCAGGCCGCTGCCGATATGATGCAGGTGACGCAAAGTGCAGTGGATCCCGAAACGTCGGAAGCCTTTGGTGGACGCGGCGAAATGTTTAATCTGGGTCAGTTGGGGATGACCTATGCCTCGACACGGCAGGTGCCCCCTGAGGATGTCGAATTTGAATGGGATGTGGCGGGCTTGCCTGTCTTCTCCGGTCACGATCCGATCATTTTTGCCGCGATCGAATGTTATGCCGTCCCCAAAGCGACTGAGAAGCCCGACGCAGCCACCGCTTTTGCCGCCTCCCTCATGGATGAAGAGACACAGCGCATTCTAGCCGAAACCAAGAACATCATCCCCATCAATCGCCAGGCCGCTACCGAAGTCTGGGCTGCACCAGAGAATGTACCGGCTAGCCGTTCCCTGTTGGTTGACGCGTTGGCCTATGGACGCACCCTGCCTTTTGCCGTTGGTTTTGGCCGCGTGCAGGACATTGCCTGGCCTGCCATCGGAGAGGTTGCGCGTGGCGAAAAGAGCGCAGCAGATGCAATGACAGAAGTCAAGCCGCAGGTCGATGATGTGTTGCAAGAGGTTGGCGGCTGTTTGGGTGAGGCTGCGTAATCAGTATATACCGCACGAGCTTATAAATTTAGCACAAATTTGAGCAGTTTTAGCCGAGTAGAGACGACAAATTCCTGTTAAATTTATGGCCGTGCTCAGTATATCTCCCAATGGAGGGCTGGACGGCCATGTCCGCTATCCCGATACTCTCTCGACTAACACCGGCTCAACGCTACCAGAGGGCGGGTCTGCTTTTTGTTCTACCGGTCGTGCTAGGCACGCTTGTTTTCAACGTACTGCCGACCCTGGCCTCGCTTGGCCTCAGCTTGACAGACTGGGATCTGATCACACCACCAGAGTATGCTGGTTTGGCTAATTATCAGGAATTGCTCACCGACCCCAATGCGCGGCGCACGATGGTCAACACCGTCATCTTTGCCGTGGGCAGCGTGGCGCTGGGCATTGTTGGATCGCTGGCACTCGCGCTGATCGTCAACCAGCCGATTCGCGGCGTGCAGTTTTTCCGTCTGGCCTACTTTATTCCGGTGGTGACGTCAACTGTGGCGATTGCTCTGGTCTGGCAGTGGATTCTGAACGCCAAACTGGGGCTTGTCAACCTGGGGTTGCGCAGCATCGGCGTCGAAGGTCCATCCTGGCTGACCGACCCCGATATTGCGCTCTATTCAGTGATTGTGATTAGCGTCTGGCAGGGGTTGGGCTATAGTATGATGATCTTTTTGGCTGGCTTGCAAAACATACCGGCTGAACTTTACGAAGCGGCCAAGATCGATGGTGCGGGATGGAGCGCACGTCTGCGTTTTGTGACGCTGCCGATGCTTTCACCTACAACCTTCTTTATCCTGATCATCTCCTTCATCAATTCGTTCCAGGTCTTCAACATTATCTACGTGTTGACGACCGCGGGTGCTGCCGAAAACCGTATCCGTGCGCTGGATGTCTGGGTCTTCTACCTGTGGCAGAACGCTTTTTCGTTCTTCAGAATGGGCTATGCATCGGCTATGGCCTGGGTACTCTTCCTGATCATCGGCGGGGTGACGCTTTTGCAGTGGCGAGTTTCACAGAGATGGGTGCATTATGAATAGCCACATTGGAGGGGGACGATGGAGACGGTGGGCTCTCTAGATGAAACGCGCACGCGCGCCATTGTCAATTCGCAAGTCCCAACAATCCGGCGACGGCTCGTTGGGCAATTGATTTACTATCTCTTTCTGACTGCCCTGTCCGTGATCATGTTGCTGCCCTTGATCTGGATGATCTCTGGCTCGCTCAAGGCACGCAGCCAGATCTTTGCTTATCCGCCCCAGTGGATTCCGGATCCGCTCGTCTGGCAAAACTACATTGAAGCGTGGACGGCCTACCCGTTTGACATTTTTACCTTCAACAGCTTCAAAATTGCATTACTGGTGGTTGTCGGGCGGTTGCTTTTCTGCTCTATGGGTGGCTATGGCTTTGCACGCTTCGATTTCCCTCTGAAAAATGTGCTTTTTGGCATGCTGATTGCGGTCATGCTCGTGCCTACGGTCGTCAATCTGGTGCCGCTCTTTATCCTTTTCAAGCAGATCGGCTGGGATGGTCCAAAATTGAGTTTACAAATTTGCGGAGGTCGCATTAGAGAATGCGACCGTGTCTGACGAAAACCGGCGTTGGAGGACGCCTTCTCCGCGGGCACAAGTGTCAATCTAACTCAATGGAGCATCTGAACCATCCCGATCGGCTGGCTCGATACCCACTGGGCACTGATCGTCCCCGGTGCTGTAGCCAACACCTTTGGCACCTTTCTCTTTCGCCAATTTATGTTAACCATCCCCAAAGATCTTGAGGATGCCGCGCGGATGGATGGTGCTGGACCGTTTTTGATCTACCGGCGCGTCATGATGCCGCTCTGTAAACCCGCCTTGGCCGTACTCGCAACCTTTACCTTTATCGGAGTTTGGAATGATTTTCTGGAGCCGCTGATCTTCCTGCATTCTATCGAAAACTTTACTGTCACGATAGGCCTGGCCTTTTTCCGTGGCGAAGTGGGTGTGCAGTGGCACTTACTCATGGCCGGCTCGGTCATTACACTGCTGCCTAGCGTGATTGTCTTTATGTTTACTCAGCGTTATTTTGTCCGTGGGATTGCGCTGTCTGGTCTCAAATTTTAGGAAAAGCCATATATCTTTACTTTCTGGTAAAAGAAAAGAGATGAGGTGAGAAATGTGACAAAAAGCGGTTAGCGTTTCATCCTAAAGGTAGAGAACCCAAAAAGGAGGAAGGAATGCTAACCGCGCCAGAAATAACTATAGCAGTACTGATGAATGTATTGCAAGTAACGCCGGTGGGAACAAACGTAAATGTAATGCGTCTGATGTGGGCGATGATGAATGGGTCGTTTCTGAAAAGTCGAGGAGCAATCCATAGTGGATTGAGTGAAAGCGGGTTTGAAGATGAGGAGCTCCGGCGAAGCTGGTGGAGCTTTCGATATGGATCATGGGATATTGCAAGCCTGCTCTCATCGTGGCAAGAAGAAGTGGAGTGGAAAGGGAATGGGAGGCAAAAAAGTTAGAAGGATACCGAGTGAAAAGCATAGATATCACAGGGTTCTGGCGACCGAAGCTGGGAAAGTGAACCGACTCTATAACTCAACGGCTCGTCGGGCATTGCCCGCTCATCTTTGGAGTGATGATAAGCTCGGGGGAGATAGGCGGGAAACGAGTGCCACTGCTCAAGGCAATCATGAGATGCGAGGTAGGCACAAAGGAAAGTGAGTTTCGGAAAAAGCTGCTGAAAGAGACGAAGAAATCACTGGAGTCAGACGAAGTGGCGGTGGTCGATGCCGGGTTTACAATCAGAGAAATGCTAGAAAGCGACGTCGACCGATTTGTCCTTCGGGAAGCGATTAACTGCACAGCGCGCCGCAATGAGTTACCCGAACGTAAGGAAAAGGCAGACCACCCGAATATGGTGATATTGTGCGTCCGCTCTCTCGATGCTATAGGGAAAGCGACTCGAGGCCACAACTCCAGACTCGTTTGGTCAATTTGTCTATAGTGGTCGCCTGATTCGCTATCAAGCATGGCACAATCTCGTCCCCAGGACAACCAAGGTGGATACAGCCAACCGCACCTATTCGATTTACGTCTTTCAGGATCCTGCTTATCACACACCTTTGGTTCTGGCGACCGTCATGGCTTTACAAGCTGAAACCATTTATCTTTTCTCTCTGGAGCGCTGGCCTGTTGAACATCCCCCCTTGGCTTCCAAGCAGATGATTGGCTTATATCGTCAATTTGTTCATGCCGATGAGGCTTGCTTCCGCTTACCTGAACTGGGGCTGCTGGCTGGCAATCTTCTTTCCCATTTAGCCGCTTCTCTTCCTCCCATACCGACTGGCTACTGGGATCGAGAGCCTCAAGCCACTCCCGGCAGGCTGCGCCGCGTTCTCTCGAGTGCTCTTTTTCCAACTCCCGACCAACTCGACCCTGACTTTCGGAAAAAGGCCTCGGTTTCACACCATTTACCTAAAGGCGTTCTCGCTCATCGCCGCCTCAATGCCGCTGCTTAAACTAGCCGAGCACTATTTTTACATTTTATCCCGTTTTTTCAGGGTGGATTCTTTTTTCCGCCCCTTTCGGTTTGCCCTTTGTCACTCAAGCCTTTACCAGAAAGTAAAGTTTTTGTGGAATGGCCTTATTCCAACTGAGTACAGTCAGCAACCAATTGCGAAAGATTCGGCTGCACGAAGGAAATCCCTGGTGCAGGTTGGCGATTATGTTTAATATCTGGATCAGTATGAAAATGGTGAGGAAAGGTCGCATGTAAAGCAGGATTCTCTGGATGTGGTTGTGAATCATACCAGCGAATACGTGTTTCACCGCGGAAGACAGTGTAACTATAAGTGACAATTTGACGCTTTTTGAAGTCAAGCACTTCGACAATACGAATTCGAAGACCGTTCTGTAATACTAATTCACCGCGTAAATAGCAGTTAATGCGCTCGTACTATACAAGTGAAGGGTAGAAGACGTGACTTCCGGATGTTCTAGGATTCGATAGAGTAGCGATTCATATTCTGTGCGGGCTGGGAATGCCATGCCGCCGCTCCTACGCAATTTGCAAGGCTGGCTCAACTGGCTGAATCTGTACAGTGCCTTCAGGGGCCATGGCCCGTAGTTTGGTGGCGCGTGCATGAGACAAGGATTGCAAAGAGGCTTCACGGTCCATTTTTATCATATAAAAACCAGCCCACAAGGCGAGATCCTCACTGTTTTCACCATCATCTACCATACCTTGCTGGTAAAGCTCATAGAAATCGGCTGAACTTAACCAATAGCGGCGTTCAAATTGGCGAACCATTTCTTCTGCAGCCCGTAGATCATCAATGATTTCGGTAATCGTAACCGTATCAGCTACAGTTGTATATCCAGATTTATCTGTCTGTTCCATTTCTCTTTTTCCATTTTCAAGGTAAGGAGCGTCCGAAAACCGCATCCTCCACGAAGGGAAGGTGAAACTTCATGTTCCTTTGTATTCCGAACTATCTTATAGTTCCATTATACCATTGATTCTCATGGATTGCACCTGACTTGCACTTTGCCTAAATCGCCCCTTCCGCGTATCATAGAGAAAAGCCCTCCACAGTGGACGAGACTGCGCAGGGCGGTTTGGTGTTGATTCGCTTGGTTGTTCAGAGATGGGCGTCAGCTTTGTTTGGGTGGTTTTCGCCTGCCTTTATCGCGCGGCGGCAACCCTGTATGGGTGATTAAGCTGTCAACATCAAGACGAATAATAGAGAGTATACGGCTGTTGTTCTCAAGTAACTCTTGCTGTTTGACTTGGTTTTGGATCAACTGCCCGATTGCCATTTCTGGCGTGATCTGCTCCAGTTCCCATTGTCGCAAGAGTTCAGAGGGTGCTACGGCCGCCATTTTGTTCCTCCTTTCTTTGGATTTGCTATTCATCAATATTGATGACTCATGAGTCATCAATATTTTATCACGGCATTCAATGACTGTCAAGTCCGCCGATCTTTACAAATATATGCAAAAATTTGGTGAAAAATTGCGAGCGTTACGAACGCAACGAGGGCTAACGACGCGCGAACTTGGTAGTATCCTTGATGTTGACCAATCTTATATTACCCGAATGGAGAACGGGAAAAGACATCCTAATATCGTAATGGCAATCAAGATCGCCGATATATTTGATGTAACTGTTGATCAATTGGTGCGAGATGAAATCGACTTAGAGTGATATCGCTTTTCAAAAATCAAAAGGGGAGTCCAGCTTATATCTGGATTCCCCTTTTCTGTTCTATACATCAAGTAGTCTATCTTTTGGACTGTATACCACGAAAGCGGCCAACTAAGATTTATCCAGGTTCCTTACAATTGCACAAGCGGCGGCCCTTCATCCTCTTGATACTGCGGCGCGTGGTCACCGATCACATCCCAATGGGCCTTGGAGCCGACAAAGATGTGCTGGGCAATCTGAATGCCCGTGTAGTCGTCGAGCAGGCCAGCAAGGACGTCGTACATCTTTCCGTTCCAAGTTGGATAGGGGGCGAGCGAGCCGCAAGTTTCGCAGCGATCATAGTCGCTGATGTGATCCTCACCGGATATCCACCGAAATTGTTCAGCACGAACGGGTATAAACATGCCGGAGTTTGTACCGCTCTCCTTGCGGCACTTAGAGCAGTGGCACTCGCTGATGCCAACAACCGGACCACGCACTTCAAACTGAATCGCGCCGCAGCTACAGCTTCCTGTGCGTAGTGGATTGTTCATATCCTCGCTGGTCATAATGTTTCTCCTCAATGAACTTACAGCGCAACCTGTCATAGTAACAGTGGACCCACGGCTTCTGGTGAATTTCGCGCATGATCAGAGATTAAACGGGCGTGAATTTGATTTTCAACCAGGAGAAGGCGGACTGCCGAACAGCCTTTTCCACCATTCCCTCAGGGCGCCGAATCAGATCGCTGAGCAGTTCGTCCTGCGTGTCGAACCCGACCGCAACACCGCCTTCGATCTTGTCCAGGGTTGTCGGCCAACGCTTACATCAGCGGCCCCAGGACTGCGACAAGACCAACTTCCAAAACGACGTGGGTTCACATGGGATGACTAACGTTGATCGCGCGCTCACCTTGGGGTCTACCGGATGTAATGTTGCAGCGCAACATTCGGTGACACGGGCAATTACTGCCAAAATTCACAATGTAAAGTATACCATAACAAAGAACTCACATCAGGTTCTCATACATATACCGCAAGCGCTCATAGATGAGAATGCTCTACACGAGTAAAATTCAGTTATCTTTTCTCATCTATGGCCTTGCTCAGTATAGATTCACCAGAATAGTTTGAGCCAGAGATTAAAAGGGATGTCACGTTTTGTGCGCCTCACTTGTCTTAATGATTGAAGCGGATTCATCTGCCTCAATCATTTACTGAATACAATCATGACCGATTTTATTGATTTGAGAGGAATTGTAGCGGAGTCAATATCAATGGTTTACGGGGAGGAATCGTGATGAACTTCAATACCTTTATCGCCACAACAGGAGAAGACCTGACACGGGCCACATATACGGCAAATGGTGAATGGTCAGTTGAATTGCTGCTTCCCGGCAAAGGGGTAAGCTGTTTAGCCGCCGATCCTCTGAACCCAAACATCATTTATACCGGAACTCGAAAGCAGGGAGTCTGGCGCTCTGAGGATTGTGGTCTGACCTGGCAGGTTAGTGGTTTGGACGGCCAATGGGTTAAAGCGCTGGCTGTTAATCGCCACAAACCAAACATTATCTACGCCGGGACCAAGCCCGCCCGGATGTTTGCCTCCTATGACGGCGGGCACACGTGGGTCGAACTGGACGGTTTTCGCCGCATTCCCAATCGTTGGTGGTGGTTTTCTCCCGTTGATCGCCCAGACCTCCGTCCCTATGTTAACGCCATTGCGCCATCACCAACCGAAGCGGAGGTGCTTCTGGCCGGGATAGAATTCGGCGCAGTGGTGCGCAGTGAAGATGGTGGGCAAAACTGGTCACGCTATCGTCGTGGCGCATTGCGTGATTGTCATTCGCTTATGTTCCATGCCACCAACGGAAAGTGGGTTTACGAGGCAGGTGGCACGGGTGGTGGGGTATCGTTTAGCCGGGATGGGGGTCACACGTTTGAAAGGAAACAACAAGGACTGGCAAAACCTTATGGGATTGTGTGTGCAGTAGACCCCGTCAATCCCGAAATCTGGTATGTTTGTGTCGCACCCAGCCCCTTCAACGCCTACGGTCAGAAACCGGAAATCTATCTTTACCGCACGACCGGAGAAGATGATTGGCAGCCTATCGGCTGGGCGCCGCATCCCCTGCCGGTTACGCCCACTGCACTTGTTACCCTGCCTGATGCGGCTGGTCACCTTTACGCCGGGCTGACCAATGGTGAGGTCTGGCACAGCACTGACTACGGTGATAATTGGGAAAAGTTGCCGTTTAATTTGAAACGCATCTGGCATTCATTGTTGATTTTGTAACTGGAAGGACGGCAATATGTCTCATCGGAGACGATACCCCTATTGTTTACCGCAGCTGATTGGTGGCCCGCGGCTGTGGGTGATACTCAGAAGACCCGGTCAATAACAGCGTAAGTATAATCTATATGGCTGAGAGCCCAAATCACGCACCGCCCAACGACCCGCATCAGCGGCGCAGCTTTGCTGCGTCCGACTGCATGCGCTTGTTAGGCGATATTTTCATATTCTTTTCCTTCAGCTGAAATCGCTCCTGAGCCAACTGTTATGGTGCTAAAGTTTCGGTATGCCTATCGACTGCTAGTATCTGTCCGGAAATCTTTGAGCCTGCGGACGAGGCAAGAAAGTGGACGGTATTTGCAAGGTCTTCTGCTGTAACCCAAGTCTTCATCGAGACACCAGTAACGTATGAAGCTCGCACCTCTTCTTCTGAAATGCCACGAGCATTTGATTCGTTAGCTATAACTTGATCCATCCGGGGACCTTCTACTGCACCCGGACAAATTGCATTCACCCTGACTCCGGCCGAGCCTAATTCCATTGCCAGAGTTTTCGTCATTCCAACAACCGCCCATTTGGCTGCGGCATAGGGACTACGAAGAGGGTAGCCTAATATGCCAGCCGTCGACGATGTAAGAACAATCAAACCCTCACCTTGTGCACGCATCAATCTAGCCGCCCAACGACATGTCAGAAACGAGCCGTGTACATTCGTAGCTATACACCTTTGCCACTCTTTGTAATCTAGGTCTTCAATATTACCTGCTGGCCCACCTGTACCAGCGTTAGCGCAAACGACATCAACACCACCCCATTCATTTTCTAATTTTTCCAAAAAGGAACCCATTTCAGATTCAGAGGTAACATCTGCGACAACAGCAATTGCCTGTGGATTTGCGAGCGAGAACCCCTCAACTGCATTTTTGTCAACATCGCAAATGGCTATTTGATCGCTATCAGCCAAAAATTTTTCGGCAATTGCCCGACCAATACCTGCTGCCCCAGCGGTTACAACAACACGTCTTTTCATTATTTTTCTCTGATGAAATTACAGTATGTGCCTTTGCGCATCGAGGAAGTCAAAATTTGCGTGAATCACCATCCAAATATGCCTTAATCTCCAGTGAAATGAATGCTTGAATAAGACATTTTTGAAATTAGTTTTCAACACCCGCTGTTGGCACATTGCCGTAAGTAGTGGAATTCCATGTGGCCTAACGCTTCAGTAACCGGCCCGTAAGAACGTGAAAAAAGAGAGTCCAGAAGCGGATATCAAAGCGAGCAAACCCCATCGCCCATTCGTTCAACATAGAGCTATATGTACATCATCAATATGCACCGTCACGGACCTGCATAAAACGCAACGAATGTTACACTCCGCTGAGGCCACGTAGTTGGCGAACACGCAACTGAGCGATGCCCAACGAAGTGCATCTTCAGAATGCCAAAATTGGCGACTCTGGATATCAACCCATCAGAGCGAGTTCTGCTACGAATCAATTTAACCATACTTGTGTCTCACTATCAAGACTCTTTTCAATTTCCTGACGGTATCTCCAACTGTCATGGAAGACCTTTTCGAAAGCCGCCACAGCCAGATTTTATTTCGCAACAAGTTTATTAGATATCCCCTTCTTCATCATGCATTGCTTTGTCATCTTGCCTCCTCCGCAACACGTTCCCACAGCCAGCAAGCCGTTTGGTGATTCTGGCCAACCGCAGTCAGTGCTTGAGGTTGGGCAAAGCATTCGGACTGGGCATAATCACACCGGGGCGCAAAGCGGCAGCCTGGGGGCAGCTCTTCTCGCCGCAGCAGGCCGCGCAGTTTCTCTCTGCCCTCGTTGGGGTCACTGAGCCGCGGCACGGCCGCGATCAGCCCGCGCGTGTAAGGATGACGAGGGGTAGTGAAAATCTCGGCCGTCGGCGCCACCTCGACCAGCTCGCCAGCGTACATCACGGCCATCCGGTCACAAATCTGGGCCAGTACCCCCAGATTGTGGGTGATGTAGAGGACACTCATGCCGTGCTCGGCTTTAATACTACTGTGCATCAAGTAAAGGCTCGATAATGTTCGATTTTTGCACAAGATAATGCGAGCGTTTAGCGGAAACAAGACGACGTTGCTTGTAGCGAAGGCGCTCGATAGTCTCAGCGAGTGTCAAGACAGGTTTAGGCAGAACGGCATGGAGAAGTTCAACAACCTGTGGCAAAGTGAGAGCGGGGGCATCATATTTGAGGAAAAACTGAGAACGAGCCAAGAAACCAAAGGCCAAAATGACTAAGGTCATATGATGATGCCAACCGAGCCAACTGCGAGTTTCATATTCGTTGAGTCCGAGAAACTGCTTGGCTTGTTCAAAAATGGTTTCAATGGGCCAACGCAAAGCAGAAACAGTGGCGAAGTCATCCAAGGAAGTCTCAAGGGGTGCATTGGAGAGAAAGTATTGCAGAGAGCAATCGGGATTGCGGCGGACGATGAGCCAGAGAGCAGAACCGGGGAGCCCATTGCGGACAGAGACAATGCGGCGACAAGCAATGGAAGCAACGATGAAGCCCTTGGAGCCCTCTTTGAGAACATGCTGTTGCCACTCATGCTCCTGGAAGGTGTCAGCGAGTTGAGCAACGGTGAGAGGCGTAGGTTCACCAGGCCGGACGCGGAGCTTGGAAGCTTTGCGCCCGCGTCCAGATGATGCGGGCAGATAGGTCTGGGGGGGCTGGAGGTCCAGACACGAGTCTCTTTGGGCACTTCAGCAAAGTAGCTGTAAGCGGTTTGGCCATCAATGCAGTCAAGCAGATGAGTATCTTTGCCAAAGGCTTCATCCATAGTGATCCAGCGGATGGGCAACGCACCCAGGGCGTGCGTCTGCTCAATCATGGACCAAGCCAATTCATTTTTTGTTTGGAAGGTCAGGTCAGTGGGAAGACCGGTTTTGTACCGCTTCTCTGCATACTCATCACTAAACCATTCTTGGGGGATATACAACCGACAGTTCAGTAAGGTATAGCCATGAGAGCTATTATATCCCAGGAAGACTCCGGCTTGACAGTTGGCGATCTTGCCCAGTTCGCCACACCGCTGCCGCTTGACGCCCACTGACTCTTCTCCTTGCTTGGGAATGTCGCTCCCATCCAGGAGTAAGACGCCATTTGCGTCTCCCAACAACTCACCTGTCTGTCGAGTATGTTCCGCCAGCATCGCTTCACCGCTCCAGCGGCTCTGACCCACAAAGCTTTGCAGGGGGGCGTACACCCGATTCTCCTACTGTCGCCAGCGCGATGTTCTCGGCCGATTTGCGTTTGATTTCGGGGTCTAACAAGCCTCGCATGTAGTGGTACGCATGCTCTCTCTGAGCCACATGGCTGAAGTATGGACTATATATGGCATGATACTCCTGGAGTTGGTCGGCCAGTGCCGCCAGTTGCTCTTCTGTCAGTTCCAGCAGCGGCGGGCTTTCCAGTTGGCTGTAGTCATATTGATTGACTGCTTGAGCAAGTTTCATCTTGATTTCCTTTCATCGAAGACTGCTTCATTTTATTGGCTCTTCAGTCTCAGTAGATCCAAATTTCAGGTTTTGAGAGAGAATTCTGGCTAAACAGTTGACATAAATACAAATTTGCCAGTCGATATCTAGTTTTTGCGTTAGATTTGGGCGATTTTCAGATATGAAATAGGTTGTTTTCTGTAACCGAAATCTGAATAAATGACTCCAAAATCCCTGCAATCTCGACTGAAAATAGCCAAAAACGCCAAATTTGGATCTACTGAGTCTATCTCATTTTTCCTTTGCATTCTGTTTGCGTTTTGTTAGCAATATGCCCAGAAATATAACGAATTTCCTTTGTGTTTCACAATATATTGCTGCACAGTAGTATTAAGGCTAAACCAAAAAAATAATTATACGCGAACGAGAGAATGGAGAGGGGGAATAAGGACAAACCATTTTTCTAAACCAGGTAAACGTTGGAAGCGTTGTGCCAAACGGTCCATCTCTTTCTGAGTGAGTTTGACGCCGGTCTCATAAAGAGTGGAATTCAGGTGAACGAAGGGTTGTAGTTGGTTAAAGCGAAAAGAACGGCAAAATTGAGAACGGTCTCAAGAGAATCGAGAGAGAACCGTTCCAGTGTTTTCAAGATGGCCCCAAACCCGTTCGATGGGGTTGTATTTACTGTGATAAGGAGGGTAGCAGGCGAGCTGAATAGAGAGACGATAGTGCTCAACAAACTGAGTGAGACGATACATAAACTGAGTCCGACGGGTATGATTTTCGGGACCATTGTCCTGATTGATCACGAGGGTCTTGACGTGAGGAAAGTGTTCACGTACGCTTTCCCAAAAATCAATCAGGCAGTCGACAATACAGTCACTCGTCACTTTCGACTGAGTCAAGTAAAGAAAGAGTTCCTTGGTTGAAGGGAGGTAAATGCCAAAAGGAGTGACTTTCTCGGTCTTCTTATCTTGAAAGTCATGCTCGAGCGCTTTGACAACCACTCGACTTATCCCTTCTCTCGAGAAACGGTCAAGTAAAATCGTCGCTTTGGCATCCCAAGAGAGGCGCAGAACCGTCTCGTCTGCATCCGCTTCTTGATTGATCTGATGAATTCTATCAAAGATCGCATCGGTCTCTGGGATCTTTTTCACTGGTTGACTTTTTTTGACCCGGTTTGAGCCATAGCCTAACTCATTGAGCTTCAAGCGGATGGCCTCTTCGCCAGGCAATTCCTCATCTGTGTATCCTTTCTGCTCGATGAGCTGGGTACGCATTTCGGCGGCGGTTAGTCGAGTGTACAATTGGGGGGGTCGAAAGGTGGGATCGGTCTGGCTGAATTGATCGGCGATTTCAACCATATCGGCCAGTAAAGTGGGGATATGGTCTTCGGCTTTTTTGCGACCACGTCGGTGGCTTTGGTCGACATAACAGAAGCCGCCTTCTAGTTCTTCCAGGGCTTTGGCTATCGTCGCCCGATTCCAGCCCAACTCTCGTTCTGCTTTCGTCGGACTCCCTTCGCATATCGTTTTGACCGTTTGGGCCATGAAGTGCCTTCTTTCGTATCCACTTAACATGGCCTTCGTCTCTTTCAAGACTTCAACCATTTCTGGCGAGATTGTCATTTTTGCTCCTTTTGGAGAGCTAGTTTAACACCTTCTCGCGTATATTTTATTTTTTGGATTGGCCTAAGACGATCCAGCAATCTGAGGATGCGCGCCTGGGTGGTGACGTCCAGGGCGGTGGTTGGCTCGTCCATCACGACCAATTTTGGCTGGCAGGCCAGGGCGATGGCGATGACCACTCGCTGTAGTTGGCCGCCGCTTAACTGGTGTGGATAGCGTCGAGTGATCTCCTTTGGCTTTGGCAGCCCGACCTGGGCGAAAAGGTCCAGCGTCCGTTCTTCTGCCTCTCGACGCCCCGAACTGATGCCATGGGACTCAAGGGTTTCGACGACCTGCCTGCCGACGCGCATCGAAGGAGTTAGCGTGCTGGCTGGGTTCTGCGGCACCAGAAAGATCTCCGCGCCGCGGATGGGCTGTAGCGCCTGCTCATCCAGGCGAAGCAGATCCAAGCCTTCGAATTGCACATGTCCTGCTCGAATACGACTACCGGGCCGGCGGTAGCCGAACAGCGCAAAGCCCGTCGTTGATTTCCCGCAGCCGGATTCTCCTGCCAACCCGAGGGTCTCGCCAGGCGCAATGCTGAAAGAGACACGGTTGACGACATTGATCCATTCCCTCCGATCTAGATAGTCAACCGTCAAATCATCGACCCGAATGATCGTCATTGGTCCTTTGTCCTTCGTCATTGGGTATCCTTCTGAATTGATGGGGTGGTTCATTTTAGCTGGATAGATAGGTTTACACTTTTAGAAACAGAAAGAACGTTTATATTCTCTGATTTCGCCGGTTCTCAGAGAGAAAACGGTCTCATATAGATTTTTGTCTATATATCAAAAGTGTAAACCTAATTTTGAACCACCCCGAATTGATTATCGCTATTCGTTATCTATTATCAATTATATTCAGGACGACACATTCAGGGGCCAATGACTAGTAACCAATGATTAGTGACATTTGTATAGACCAGTCACTCACAATTGAACCATGCCCTCATAGGGTAGGCTCTCGTTGGGCAGATAGTCCCATGATTTCACTGATCCCTTCTGTGAACAGGCTCAGGGCGACCACCAACGAAGAGAGCGCCAATGCAGGCCCAAGAACCATCCAGGGCGCAGTGCTAAGGAATTGACGGCCTTCGTTGATCATCAAACCCCAATCTGGTGTGGGTGGTACGGCCGCAAAACCAAGAAAGCTTAAAGCCCCAACAAAGAAGACAGCATAGCCTCAGTAGATCCAAATTTGGCGTTTTTGGCGATTTTCAGTCGAGATTGCAGGGATTTTGGAGTCATTTATTCAGATTTCGGTTACAGAAAACAACCTATTTCATATCTGAAAATCGCCCAAATCTAACGCAAAAACTAGATATCGACCGGCAAATTTGTATTTATGTCAACTGTTTAGCCAGAATTCTCTCTCAAAACCTGAAATTTGGATCTACTGAGCCTGTTCTTAAGGAAAACTCAACGAACACCGTAGAGGCCACATTCGGCAGCACCTCTCGTACTGCGACCGACCAGGCTGACTCGCCACGCAAGCGGGCTTTGGTTACAAAGTCCTCTGTGACCACGCTCAGGGCAGCCGCGCGCACCGTTTGCGCCACCCGCCAGGTGAAAAAAAAGGTGATGGTTAGAACAATCACTGGCGTGCTGGAGTCCACAGCGGTCAGGACGAGCAAGGTCAGGATCAGCGGTGGGATAGACATAATCAGGTCTACCACACGCATGCCAATCATGTCGACACGACCACGCTTATAGGCCAAGATGGTGCCTACCGCGGCCCCAAATATCACCGCCAGCCCTGCCGCCGTAACCGCGGGGAAGAGGACAATGCGTTCGCCATGCATGACGCGGCTAAACACATCGCGCCCCAAATTGTCTGTGCCAAACCAATACCCGATTGCCGGCGGCGAAAAAGTCTCGCCGACGAGCATCGCTTCAGGCTGGTAAGGTGCCCACAATGGACCAGTTAGGGCGACGAATATGTGGAGTACCAGTATGGCCGTTGCCATGAGAAAGGTGGGAGTTTGGCGGCGCAAGACTTGGAGGAGACGCATTGGGAGAACTACAGGTTTCTTCGATCTACTTACTTGAGATATTGCGTCTCCTTGCATCAGTTGTTCTCTTTGATGGTCATGTGGTCATGAGGCAACTACTCAATTGCCAGGGCTTGACTGACAACTTCAGGGTGAATTGACGCCACTCGAAGCAATGCCCGCGCGGGTCCTTCCGGCTTGCGCCGTCCTTGCTCCCAGTTTTGTAACGTAGCCACACTTACACCTATCATCAATGCAAACTCGCTTTGTGATTTGTTTAGCTGGCGTCGTATTTCTTTAATATCAAGTGGGCTGAACTCGAAACGACGACTTGGCTTCATTTCGCCTCGCTTAATCTTTCCTGCCTGTTCGATGCTTTCAACCAGATCCGTGAAATCTTGATCATTCATTTTAGATAGTCCTCTAGCAACCTACGCACAATACGTAATTGGTCCGGGGTTAGGTCTTCTTGCCGATTTTTCTTGTAAATGAGCAGCATGTAAATCACATCGTGTGGTGTATCCCAATAGTAGATCACACGCAAGCCGCCTCGTTTACCACCACCCGGTAGTCCCCAACGTAATTTTCTTATACCACCGCTACGCGGCATACTATTGCCTGCCTCTGGGCGAATTAGAAGCACCTGCTGTAGCGCCGAATAACTATCGTCGGGTAGCAGTTGTCGTAAGCGTTTGGTGAAGATCGGTGTTTCAATGAAGACCATGCCAATATTATGCGTCAATGACGCACAAAAGGCAAGTAATTGGCAGGGGATCTACAATGATCTGATCCAAGTTAGGAAGCGAAGTCGGCGACTAACTCCTGGTCGATATGATAGACATCGCCGCTGGCTGCCATCCAAGTCTCTAACAACCCCTGCATTCGCAGCAATTCCTCTTGATGGGTTGCCGATTGCACCAGATTCACCGTTTCCCCTGGATCGACAGCGAGGTCGAACAATTCAGGTTCTGGGCCAAAGTAGTGGACGTATTTCCAGTGGCCATCCACCACCATGCGGACCGGGTAGTTCTGGCCAAAGAAACGATTGTATTCGCCATAGACAGGCTGTTCGACCGGAGACTGCTGGCCCTGAAAACTCTCAGCCAGGGAGGGCATATCGAAGTCGCTGCGGGGAGGGATGCCAGCGATCTCGAGCAGGGTTGGCAAGAGCGACACTTGACTCACAGATGTCTCATACACAGCTGGCCTGGTCTCGCCGGGCCAACTGACCAGAAATGGGACCCGCATCACTTCGTCATACATAAAGGCACCCTTATCCTGGAGGCGGTGGGAGCCAAGCATCTCGCCGTGGTCGCTAGAGAAGACAATGAAGGTTCTGTTGGTCGTCGTCGATGTCGTAGGCTCCGATTCGTATTGGGGTGCAGAGAGGGGTGGCACAATAGGCGCGCTCGAAACGGATACCATTGTGAGCCAGAGCGTCCAGGTGGGGCGTCTGGACAAAGCTGTTGCCGTAGCAGCCAAGCGTGTCTGCCCGTTGTTGGTCTGTTAAGATCACAATGATATTGGGTTTCACGATTGTCCATCCTTTTACCTAATATCCAGCATTCGTATAATTTGTATCCGCATTCGGCCCATGACCCAGTTCGGCCAGCCTGGCCCGGAACTTGGCAACCTGATTAGCATAGTCCGCATCATTCAAGTAATCCTCAGTCTCCGCCGGATTCCGCTCCAGATCAAACAATAACTCAGGTCGGTCTTCGCCATAATAATGATATTTGAGCTGTTCTTGTTTAATCATCACATTGGTCGCGCCAAATTGGGAAATCGACTCATTTGACCAATCGTGGCTTTCGTCATTCAGAAACGGTTTGAGCGAGCGGCTATCCAACCCAGACGGTATCGGTAAATGAGTCAAGTCGCAGAGTGTCGCAAAGAGATCGCACAGATTCACATTTTCTTGAATGACTCTTCCACCCTCGAATCCTTTCGGCCAGCGGATAAGCAGTGGAACCCGGACACTGGCTTCAAAGAATTTTTGCTTTTCCCAGATACCATGTTCACCCAACATTTCGCCATGATCACTGGTGTAGATGATGATCCAGTCGTCGAGGTTTTGGCCGACGTGTTCAAGGGCATCTAGAATGGTCTGGTAGTGTTGATCGATCTTTTCAACCATGCCGTAATAGGCCGCCGTTGCTCGTCTCAACTCGCGTTCGGAGGCATCGACCCCTGGGCGCACTTGTCGCTGACTCAAAAATGGATGGTCAAAAACGGGTTGATCCAGAAATGGTTCGACCCGATTCAAGTAATAATTGAATAGGTCGGCTTCGGTAAAATAGGGGTAGTGTGGCTGTAGTAGACTAACTTTCAAGAGCAGGGGCTGATTGTGTTGTTCACGATCGTAAAAAGGGCTATTGAAATAATCTTCGATGAAATTCAATGCGCCATGCATCGTATATTCATCGTGCGTCACCACTGGCCCGCGCCCGATACCAGCGCGTTTGACTTCCTTGGCCTTGTCCCATTTGTATGCGCTAAACGGCCGCTGATATTGGCCCAACTTTTCCTTATTCAGATCGGCAATGTGCTTGGGACTCAGCTTCATATCCGAGCCGATACGTTGTGTCCAGCCCTGCATTTGGTCAACGCCTTGGTGATGAAGCTTTCCGCAGGCAACGGTTTCATAGGCGTGCTGCGATAAATAGCGGGCAAAGGTCAAATAGCCGGGTTCAAGGTCAATCCACCAGCCATCACAGCCACAGGTCTTCGGCAGTTGGCCCGACATCATAGATTGTCGTCCCGGTACACAAATCGGCGAGGGCGTATAGGCGTTGCGAAATGTAACGCCTGTTTCCGCCAGATGATCCAAGGTTGGCGTGCGAATGACTTCATTGCCTTCGTACCCAGTCACATCAGGTCGGTGTTCGTCGCTCATGAGGAAGAGGATGTTGGGTGGTTTTGTCATGGTTCAGTGGGGTGGTTCATTTTAGGCGGACAATTAGGTTTACATTTTTGCAAAGAGAAAAGATGTTTATATTTTCTAATTTGAGCCATGCTCAGGCAGAAAATGACCTCATATAGATTTTTGTCTATGTATCAAAAGTGTAAACCTAATTCTGAACCACCCCGGTTCAGTCCGTGTCAATAATTACGAATAGGGTGTCTACTCATATTGCTCCTATGCTACTTTGACCCGACCATGCCGCTCTTCATCCGTGTGATCCCAAGGCGTAACGGCTTCTTCGCCGACATGTTCGGCAATCCAATTGCGCAAAGGCACATCCTCCGGCTGAGCGTCGTAGCGACCGTTGGCACTGGTCGCCCAACCCAATAGCTGGCGGCGAAACCTCACTTCTGTTTTCGGCTCACCATTTCTTCGATCGCCACGGGTGCATACGGGGAAGTACAGCCTTTCGATACAGGATAGTCCCTGTAGAGTCCAACACTCTCTCCAATTCGAATAGCTCGTCCGCGAAGTTCCTCACTATGTACGCCGATGTAGGTCAGAGCAAAATTCATGGTCCACTGCACCTCTGGCGGAGAACTCGCCAGGTCGTTCTCAATTCGATCGAGAATGCCCTTGAGATCTAGCTCATCGGGCGACTCTCCAATTTTCTGATAGGTGAGATTCCAGCCGGATCGTGCGACCATCGGATTCGGCGAGTTCATCCACTCTTCACGGATCTCGTCTTTATTCGGATGATTTTTCAGAACGTATGAGTCGATCCAATCGGAGACACGGGTGAACTTGATAGATCCAGCGAGTTCCAGCAGGTCTTCGTTCGAGAGCTTCTTGGGCTCCATCAACAGAATCGCCAGCATTCTGGCATCTATGTTCCCAGTCTCCCAGAGTTCCAGCGCCAGCGGATTGGTCTTCTTTGCTTTCTTGGCGACCTTTCTAATGTCCCCGAGTTTCACCCCGAACTGGTTTTCGTGGGCGCCTTGCTTATTGTTCTGCCTTCTTGCCTTCTCAGACCCAAGCTCTTCGAGTTCCTTCAGGAGATCCTTAGTATTCATGGCGTCATTGTACTGCCCGAGATATGAGGAAGACAAAAAGGTGAGCGCAGCTTCACACGCATCCAAGGGACGAGATGCCTAGCGTTGGCTTCAGCTGCGGGCCTGTAAGGCCCGTCTGCTGCAAGCCAACGTTATCCTCGACATCAACAAGAAGCTCATCATTCACCCACCCCTGCTAGTTGCTGGGATTGTACTTAGCCTCTTCATCATTCAGCGCACCCAACCCAATGGCAGGACTACCTTCCTGTAATTCATAGTTCTCGTTAGCAAAATCGACAAAGAGCGGATCAGCGATAAATTCACCCACCCCTGGCTCTGGGCCGAGAAAAACATTGCCATCCTCGTAATCCCAGTAGTAGTTGTTGGTCCGTATCGACGAATCGACTCCATCGCCTACGTAGACAGGAGCCCACATATTGTCATGGACAACGACAATGTTGTCGTTGATGACGATGTCTTGCCCATCAATTTGGAAGACAGTGTCCAGAGCCATTCCTTCGATTGAATCCGTGCGGATGATGGTGTTGTGACTCATCCTACTGCCTGTTCCGAACGCCCACCAGAGCACGAAACTCTGGAAGTCACGACTGACGTTGTGTTCGATGACAATGTTGCTCGTTTCACGCTCGCGAATATCGTGTTCCCAACTGATCTCGAGGAAGCCCATATTGTGGCGGGTGATGTTGTGGTGTATATGGATGTTGTCCTTGTGATTGAGTCCGTTGTCGATTTCGATGGCGCCCCCGTCACCACCCCACTGTCCCCCTTCGACAAACATGTTCTCGATACGGTTGTAGGAGACCTCCTGATTGCCGATGCCGAGATGAATGCCGATTGGGCCCCAATACGGATGGGAGAGGAAGCCATCTTGTTCGCGCTCATTGCCGTCGTGGATGTAATTGTGGGTGATCAGAGTATGTTCACCATTCGATTGGATGGCCTTCGCCACGTGGGAGAATTCATTGTGACGGATAATGGCGTGATCGTGACCCTTACCTACGTGTAATGCACCGACCCTCCATACCTTTATAAAGTGGGCGCCTCTTGGGGCAGGGGGTGTGTAGTGAAAGAAGAGATTCTCGACGATCTGATAATCCCCCCGAACCTGTAGCGCATTCCCATTATGATCATCTGGGTCAGGATTCGTGAAACTTGGCGCATCTCCCTCTCCGTACGCGCCTACGACAATCGGATTGTCTTCGGTGCCATCGCCGTTGATGGTGACACAACCAGAATAACTGCTGCCTCGTCTAAAATAAATGTGATCGCCCGGCTCAAACGTCATGCTAGACACTTTCTCCAGCGACTGCCACGCATTTCTGGCACTACTGCCATCATTGGCATCGTCCCCACTTTCACTATCGACGTAGAACGTCCGCACAGGGACAAGCCCATCCTCTCTCTCATCTGGCGTGCCGCAAGCAAACAGAAACAAACTAAGGTACAACATCCCTGCAAAAATTAATTTTCGTTTCATTCACCCCTCAGCCGGGGATTGAGGAAGGCCGCCAGGAGATCTGCTGCCAGGTTGGAAAAGATAAGCAATGCCGCCAGGATCATGGTGCCAGCCAGAATTACCGGTGTATCCAGCAAGCGCAGAGAATCGAGCAAACGCAGTCCCAGCCCGGGGAAAGTAAAGATAACCTCCACATAAACCACGCCGCCAACCAGCCAGACAATGGATAGAACTGTAGCACGCACGGCTGGTCCTAGAGCGTTAGGCAGCGCGTGCAGGAGCATCACCCGCCGCCGGGACAGCCCTTTCAGTGTGGCAAAGCGAACATAGTCCGAATCTAGCACCGCGAGCAAGCTGCCTTGCATCATGCGTACGGCCACGCCCGTCATGGCGATGGTGAGGGTTAGCGCTGGCAAGGTCAACATCCTCACGACCTCCAACGTGGATGCAGCCTGGTCTATCATTGCCAGCGGTGGAAACCAGTTTAAGGAGATCGCAAAGATCAGCAGTAAAAAGATCCCAATCACATAATCTGGCGTCGTCGTCCCGAGTAGGATAAGCCCCGACAGCCAGACCGTGAAACGTCGCTCGCGGTAAACTGCGGTCACGATGCCCAGAAACAGACTGAGCGGAATGTAGAGCAGCAGGGTATAGCCAGCTAAGATCAGGGTGTTCTTCAAGCGTGGCAATACCATATCCGCCACCGCTCGCATCTGTCGTCCCCCCGGCTCGCCCTCCGTCGCTGGCTTGGTGGACACAATGGAATCACCCCAATCACCGCGCGCGAAACTGCTTACCCAGAGAGCGTATCGCACCACTGGCGGCTGGTCGAGATTCAGGCGGTCACGCCATACGGCGACCAACTCGGGCGTGGCGTCCCGCCCGAGGACACGAGTGACTGGGTCCCCAGGCAGCAACTCCACGAGCGTAAAGGTGAGTGCAGAAACGGCCAGCAACGAGAGGATCGCCAGACCAGTGCGCGGCAGAATCAGACGGAGGGCAAAGCGCATTGTCGAAGCCTTAACCGATGTCAATCGTACTGTAGACAGCTTTCCCGGCGGAGGGGACCCATCCACTCACGTTGCTGCGCGTGGCATCGATGAAGGACTGCATGAAGGGAACAAACTGGCTCCCTTCGTCCACGACCTGCTGCTGCAGTTGATGAAAGATCTTGATGCGTTCGTCCTTGTTCACGGTCGCGCGTGCCTGGGCTAATAAGGCATCCCACGATTCGCTCTTGAAGCGAGTCTCATTCCAATCGGCGTCCGATTTATACCAGAGCGCCAGACCGGCCTGGGTTGGACGGACATTCCAGCCCGACATGGCAAAGGGGTGTCCATCCTGCAACCAGACTTCACCCCAGTATGTATCTGTTGGTCGGCTGTCAAGCTCTATCCGGATACCGGCTTCGGCCAGTTGCTGCTGCCACACCGTGGCCCACGGGTTTTCAAAAGCGCCAAACTCGGCGAACTCAAATGTAAGGTCAATCCCGTCTGGGTAGCCAGCCATGCTTAGCAGCTCTTTCGCCTTCTCGACGTTGTGTTCGCGTGGCGGCCCCGGCAAGCCGCCCTCAATGATCGAGGGGATGGGGGTGTCGTTCATAAGCGTACCACGACCCTGAACGACCAAATCCAACATTTGCTGGCGATTGGTGGCGTACTTGATCGCCAGCAAATGTTGTTATCGTCGAACGGGGGCGTGTCTGCATGACAGTAAGCCACAATCGAAGTGCCAATGAGGTTCTCCACAAGCGCTATTCCCGGATCGCTTTCCAAAGCATCTAACTTGGTGGGAGGCGTCCGCATGATGATGTCGACCTGCCCACCCTGTAGCGCGGCCACGCGCGCCTCTGCTTCAGGTATCGAGAGAATCTCAAGCACATCAACCTTGGGTTCGCCGGGCCGCCAGTAACCTTCGTATTTGCTGGCAGTGGTTGTGGTTTCACCGGGTACGAACCCCTCTAATTTAAACGGCCCAGTGCCCATTGGGCTTGTTGCCAGATCGTCATTGGTGGCCCCTTCCGGCACGATGAGAGATTGGGAAAAGACTGTGGTATTGGGAAAGTCTACATCCGGTTGGGTGAGCCTAATCCTCACGGTATGGTCGTCCACGGCAACGATACCATCCGGAGTCAAGGCGCTAAAATTGCTGGCACCGGGCGAGCCGACGTCGGGGTCAATCAGACGCTGGTAAGTATAAACAACGTCAGCAGCTACGAATGGCTTGCCGTCATGGAACGTGACCCCCTCGCGCAGCTTAAATGTCCACTCACTGCCATCCTCGTTTGGCTCCCAAGACTCAGCCAGCTCAGGTATCGGTGTCAAGGACGGATCCCGACTAACAAGCCCTTCGTAAAAGGCCGCCTGCAATACCCCATCCGTTCCAGAGGTTCTGTAGGCCGGATCCAGCGTGTCGGCTGAGGTGACGCTGGCATCCATCGCGATGCGCGCAGTTTTCAGCGTCTGGACGGCTGGTGCCTGGCTTGAATCTTGGGGTGCGGCCACCTCGGCTGGAACCGAGCCGGCCGCGCATCCGGTCAAGAGAGCCGAGCCGCTGGCAATCCCCATCAGTTTTGTAAATTCGCGTCTGGTTATCTTCCCTCTTTTCGTCATTTTCTCCCTCCAATTTAATCGCCACATTATTTAAACTTCGGACAACTTTACTTTCTGGTAAAAGAAAAGAGATGAGGTGAGAAATGTGACAAAAAGCGGTTAGCAGTTCATCCTAAAGGTAGAGAACCCAAAAAGGAGGAAGGAATGTTAACCGCGCCAGAAATAACTATAGCAGTACTGATGAATGTATTGCAAGTAACGCCGATGGGAACAAACGTAAATGTAATGCGTCTGATGTGGGCAATGCTGAATGGGTCGTTTCTGAAAAGTCGAGGAGCAATCCATAGCGCATTGAAAGAAAGCGGGTTTGAAGATGAGGAGCTCCGGCGAAGCTGGTGGAGCTTTCGATATGGATCATGGGATATCACAAGTCTGCTGGGGTCGTGGCAAGAAGAAGTGGAAAGGGGAATGGGAGGCAAAAAAGTTAGAAGGGTACCGAGTGAAAAGCATAGATATCACAGGGTTCTGGCGACCGAAGCTGCAAGGGAAAGTGAACCGACTCTATAACTCAACGGCTCGTCGGGCATTGCCCGCGCTCATCTTTGGAGTGATGATAAGCTCGGGGGGAGATAGGCGGGAAGCGAGTGCCACTGCTCAAGGCAATCATGAGATGCACGGTTGGAACAAAGGAAAGTGAGTTTCGGAAAAAGCTGCTGACAGAGACGAAGAAATCACTGGAGTCAGACGAAGTGGCGGTGGTCGATGCCGGGTTTACAATCAGAGAAATGCTAGAAAGCGGCATAGACCGATTTGTCCTGCGGGAAGCCATTAACTGCACAGTGCGCCGCAATGAGTTACCCAAACGCAAAGAAAAAGGCAGACCACCTGAATATGGTGATATTGTGCGACCGCTCTCTCGCAGCTATAAGGGAAAGCGACTCGAGGCCACAACTCCGGACTCGTCTGGTCGCTTTCTCTATAGTGGTCGCCTGATTTGCTATCAAGCATGGCACAATCTCGTCCCCAGAACAACCAAGGTGGATACAGCCAACCGTACCTACTCGATTTACGTCATTCAGGATCCGGCCTACAACACACCTTTGGTTTTGGCGACCGTTATGACTTTGCAGCCTGAAACCATTTATCTTGTCTACCTGGAACGCTGGCCTGTTGAACATCCCCCCTTGGCTTCCAAGCAGATGATTGGCTTACATCGTCAATTTGTTCATGCCGATGAGGCTTGTTTCCGCTTACCTGAACTGGGGCTGCTGGCTGGCAATCTTCTTTCCCATTTAGCCGCTTCTCTTCCTCCCATACCGACTGGCTACTGGGATCGAGAGCCTCAATCCACTCCCGGCAGGCTGCGCCGTGTTCTCTCGAGTGCTCTTTTTCCAACTCCTGACCAACTCGACCCTGACTTTCGGAAAAAGGCCTCGGTTTCACACCATTTCCCTAAAGGCGTTCTCGCTCATCGCCGCCTCAATGCCGCTGCTTAAACTAGCCGAGCACTATTTTTACATTTTATCCCGTTTTTTCAGGGTGGATTCTTTTTTCCGCCCCTTTCGGTTTGCCCTTTGTCACTCAAGCCTTTACCAGAAAGTAAAGTAGTCATGTCTATTGTAAAAAGTCCGCCGAATTGAGGATAATCAATGAAACGTATTTTGCAACAATAGATCGTGACGGGTCCACGACCTCTATTTGAACAATTCCTACTCCTCATGTAAGATCAGCTTGGTTTTGCGAATATTTGGCCTCCATGAAGGGGTGGTTCAGAATTAGGTTTACACTTTTGATACATAGACAAAAATCTATATGAGGTCATTTTCTGCCTGAGCATGGCTCAAATTAGAAAATATAAACATCTTTTCTCTTTGCAAAAATGTAAACCTAATTGTCCGCCTAAAATGAACCACCCCGGTCTTCGGTCCCGTTAATATAGAGGCGTAAGTCGCTGCCATCGTAGGTCATGACTACATGATTCCACTGATTCTCTAAGAGTGTGCCTTGGCTATTGAGGTACTTCCAACTGCCCGAATCAGGACGACATTCGTACTGGAGTATGGGACGCAACTTCATGGAGTTTGCGTTCAGCCGCAGGCCAAAGTTGCGCGCATAGCCGTTCCCATCGGCCTTTAGAATGAGCCACTGATGGTACGAGGTCTTTTGCGTCGGTTTGACCCACATACCGACGGTGAAGGTATCCAGCGTAGGCAAGTTACCACCATCGGGGCTAGTCAGCAGGTCGTTACCATCGAAGACGGGGGCTTCGCGCATTTGGCCTTTGTCGCCAGCTTGCGGGCAAGCGGTGCCCGCACACTGGGCATCGAACGCCCTGTTCCCCTCATTCACAAAGCGACCACTTCCCTGACTGGCATCGATCAGATCCTCATCTAAATGGAGGTTCACAACAGGCGCTTCATCCATCATCACGCGAATTCGCTGCTGATCCAGGGGTACCTTTAAGATGCGTACGTCATCGAGCAAGCCTGTAAAAAAGTTGTTCGTATCGGTAGCAGAACCAATATAGAGCGGGAGCTTGGTACCAGAACCTAAGGTTCTGCTTGCGGTATCCTTATGCTGGCCGTTGAGGTAGAGATCCCATTGTGATTGGTTTGAGTTGACGAGGGCCACGTGTGTCCACTCATCCTTCGGAAAGGCATGATAGAACCGCAAAACACCGCCGATCCCAGTCCACACATCCAACCCTGACAGATCGTCCCGAATGTGTATGCTGTATTTCACGCCTGTGTCGTCGCGTACGGCCAGAATGGCGGGGTTGTAGCCGTTAGAGCTGGGGTTCCAAGTGGGTTTGACCCAAGCCATGAGCGTACCGCCATTTTCCAGCTCAAAGACGGTCTGTGGGGCGACGCGCACCGTATCGTTCACGCCATCAAAGCGCAGGGCTTGATTGATGCGACCAGGGATACCGCTGTCGGGACAGCTATCGGCTTGCAGGTCGTTACAGGTGCCAATGAAGCCGCTGGCCGAGATATCCTGGAAGGTCTGCTCACCCGGTGGCTCATCCAAGGGCAACAGAAGCCCAAAGGTGGCGTTCTCGTAGACCTTGTCCACCAAGTTGGGCGAAAGGGCGTATGAGTAGAACCGGAAGTCATTCAGTGAGCCGACGAAGAAATCATTGGAGAGGCTCCAGCTGAAGTGGCCTTCGGTACCGTCTGAGCCATTACTTTTATTGATCGTGGTGTATGTATCGCCTAATTGGCTGATGCGGTTGCTGATATTGTCTCTGTGGAGAATATTATCGTCGTCTTCTCCTCCCGGCCTGTATGCGCAGTTGTCCGCGCCAGAGTTATCATCCTCGGAAAGCCTAAACCAGTTCGTGGCGTCATCACCAATCACGTATTGTTTGTCAAACACGACGCTTTTTGAGCTAGCTCCAGCATTCACTACCGGTCCATTAAAGTCACGCCAGATTACTTCATCGTTGTACTCCAGGCAAAGTTCGGTTTTATCGTTAAACGAGCCGTCCCATATATGGGTAAAGGTAGCGCCGCTCAAATCGAGATAGCCGTAGTCGTTGGGGCGGCCGATCTCAAGCTTTGTCGGTATATTCGCCAGTGATACGTTGGCACAGTCATTGATAGCCTTGCTATCGACAAGGTCACCATCGACGTAGAGCATAAATCCCGAGCCACTATAGATCACTGCGACGTGTTGCCAGATATCATACTGAATCACCGATACGCCAACGGGTGTCTCATAGGTACAAATATCGCTCCCATCGCCCATAACCATGCGCAAGCGCCCGGCATCACTCACATACATGCTGGGATAGATACGCTTGGCCTTGCTGGATCTTTGATAACCAAAGACCCCCTGCCAGTCCTCATTGGCATCGTGATCCACATGGGAGTCGTCAAACTTATCAACGTCTTTCGGATCAAATGGTGCAAAACGGTCTTCTGGCTTCATCCAGAGGGCAAAGCTAAATTCATTGGTACTCAGATCCAGGGCATCGTCATTGATGGTGATCGCCTCACGCTGATTAAAGGTAGCACCCGTACTGTCATAGCTTGGGCAGCGGTCGCTCGGGCAGGACGCATTCTTTGGGGTTGCCGTCAGATCCCACTTGACAGAAGCTGCGCTGGCTAATTCGCGCATATCGATCTGGGGTGGAATTGCCGGAAAAACTTGCAAGTGATCTAGACCCCCTGTCCCTATGACTTCAGGGGCGGACAGGTACTATACGAAACAGATATTTAGGTCAATTTGGGTCGATTTGGCAATTAGAACCGCATTTGTATCACAGATATTCACGGCAAAATGCTCAAACTTGCAAGTTTCGACCCGAACATAAGTCGATTTGCCGAAACGAAAACTCAAATTGCTGCAAAAATCGCCTGATTGGCCACTTCGCATAGAAAGTGTCCGCCCTTGAACCCTATGACTAGGGGTGTGTTCACTGCGGGGGCGCCACTAACAGTGACTGAATCCTTCATCTTCCCTGCACTATCTTTCATCTGTATCTGGAAGCCATTTACATAGAGCGTCACTTTATCGGTCGTGGCATCATAGGCAATGGCATAATGGGTCCAACCTGGATCGTCCCCAGCGGACGTATGTGGATGGTCGGCGGTCGCAACGAGAAGCTCATCTTTTAGGATTTCAATCAGACTTCCTATAACGCCAAACGAGAAGTCATCGCCCAGAGGGTAGATGGTGAGACGACCTGTCGGATTAATCCATGCCCCACTGTGAAACTACTTTGGCTAGGCACGATCGGCGTATCAGATGGACCGTCGATTCGACTCCCGTCGAATTTCAAGTTCCGACCGTTGGCTGTGGGGCAGAAGGAGCTGCAGGTGAAATTATGCGCAGGAAGCGATGAATCAGCAAAGACCTTTGTCCCGACATCCTCACTCATACGCAACTCCAGCACCGGCTCGGATGCCTCGACAATCACAGCACCGGCGCGCAGGGTCATGCTGGTGGCTAGGCTATTGTTAACGTTGACCGGAATCGTCCCGTTCATGGTGACGGCGTCAAGCGGCCCGATCGCGTCCATCTGTTGGGTCTGCCACACCTGGTCCAGGGGGAACTCGCTCTGCAGCAGGCCACGGGCGTAGCGATCCCGCAGGTTGTTGCTGACGGTGGCCTCGTATGAGATAGTCTCATTGGGCTTGACGTAGGGCAACACGTTGGTTTGGCTCTGGATTGTGCTATCGATGGCCAGCACGTTCAGGGTTGAGGCCACATGGGGATGGTAGCCGTAGACCAACTCGCGCTGATCGCTGATGCCGTCATCATCGCTATCCGCGTCGTTGGCATTGGCGCTGACGCCGAAGTATAGGGGTTGATCAGCCGCAAAGTCATAGACAATCTCCCAGCCGCCCGTGTAGCGTTTGGCATCGGCCGCACAGGTCGGCGCATTCATATTGGAGAGGGCGCTATTTTCATAGGGATAGCGCTTGTTGTCGTGGAAGAATTCCGCACCGTCATTCAGACCATCGTTGTCGCTGTCGGCCAAGAAGGGGTCTGTACCATAGAAGTGCTCCCAGTAGTCGATCAGGCCATCACAGTCTGCGTCGGCGTGCTCCAGTTCATAGCCCTGCTGATTTTCAAAGTAGTCGCTCAGGCCGTCGCCGTCGCTATCGGCATTGTAGTCGTTGGGGTCAATGCCGCCCTTTGCTCTACTAACCAGCCCATCATTGTCGGCATCATAGAGAATGGGGAATCGCTCATCCCAGCTCAACCGATAGCTGTCGTTCTCGGTCAGTGCCATGGTGCGGAAGCCAGGTGTACCGCCAATTTGGTCCAAGGTACTAGTACACTGCGGCGTAAATAAGCCAATGGTTAAGCTTCGAGAGGCTTGCCATGATAAGTCCACTTGAAGGGTTTAGCCATGGAGTTGTTGTAGTAGTCGATGAAAGCTAAAACCTGTTGATGTAGATCATCAAGAGAGGAAAAAGAGCCTCTGCGAAGCAGCTTGCGGACGAGAATACTGAGCCAGATTTCGATCTGGTTGAGCCAAGAGCAATGTTTGGGTGTGTAGTGAAAAACAATGCGATGGGAAGGGTCGCTGAGAAAAGCAGCCCTGGATTGTTTGTTTTTCAAGATGCCGGACTGGCCTTTAATGCCGAGGTCGATATCAAGATCAGATTCTGCGGCGACCCATAGAACGAGCGATTCAGAAAGATGAATATTGAGATTATCAACGACAAAATGCCATTTCAAGGCGGTTAAGTCAGTGGCAACCACAGACTGAACGTGGTGGAGAAAATCAATCTCAGTGCGAGATGTTCCAGCCTGTGGCGCAATGAGTTTGCCCGTGACGACATCTCGGGTCAGGATGAAGGTAGCCGTGCCATGTCGAATGTACTCAAATTCACGTCGTTCTACTTTACCTGGAGCCATAGGTAATCCTGGATGCTTCCGTTCCAGAGCCTGGACACCACTCAATTCATCGGTAGTGAGCGTGCGCTCACCCGTTCATGACGGTCCGGTGCCAGCCAATAGACTTGGCAAATATCGGCTACCTTGGCATCAAAATCAGGATCCTCATCTTCTGGTGGCGTCAACCAATAACGAATCTGGTACGGTTTCAGATCTTTTTTTAACAATCTTTGCGCATGTCTAGGAGAAATCGTCTCCACGATTCCTCGGCTCATGATTTCGTCAGCGATTTCTTGCCCCGTCCACTGACTAATGGGACGTCCCGATTGCTCTGGTGCTTCACAAGCCAATGCCACGATTTTACACATCTGTTCGGCACTGATTCCCGATGGTTTGCCGGGTCGAGGTGCATCTTCTAGTCGCTCAACTACACTTAGTTCTTTTAGGGGAATCGGTTCAAAGCCGAACCACCGCTTGCGCCATAAGCGAGCCATGTCTATTGATATGCCTAGCTCTCGACTAATCTCGCTATTATTTTTGCCTTCGCTTGCCAGCAATATGATCTTGGCTCTTTCGGATATCTGTTGCGGCGTCGCATGGCGATTCACCACTTGTTCCAGGGCTTTGCGGCTCGCATCATCTAGGTTGATTTCTACAGGTTGGGGTCCCGGCATTCTTGCTATCCTTTTGTTTTCTATTTTTAGTGACTCTCACTCATGATACCACCACCTTTATCTATTGGCTCATTTGAGCCGCTATGTACTAGGCAGTATGTCAAAGTAGAAATCGTCTTCCAGGCTTTCATAGTTGGTATCGTCGAACTCCTCCAGCCAGCAGACGGGGTTGACGCCCCCAATCAGGGTGGGCACTAACCAGCAGTTCTGGGCTTCGGTGGCAAAGCCTTCGCTAAAGTAGGCGTCCAGCCCTTGGTTGATACCTGCCGCGGGGAAGATATAGTCGAGACCAACTGTCTCTGTCTTGACGAAGCGGGCGTCATCGGGCACTACATTGGTCCATTTTTCCTCGCTGCGCCCCGGTGCAGGCGTCCAGGTAGAGCCATTCAGATTGGGCGTGATATCTTGTTTTGTTGCTTGCAGCGCATAATTGAAGGTGGCGTTGTCCAGGTAGTCGTCGTCGAGCTGCCAGCCGTAGATATAGCCCATCCAATTCGGCTCGCCCATGTAGAGCGTCGTCGTGACGGTGGTATTGGCATTGAGTTCGTTGCCTACGACAAACCCTGGATTGTCGGTCAACTGGGTGACCGTGGGTCGATCAATCGCAACTTGGAGCCGGCCTTTATGTTCCAGGTCTACCAGCGGCGTGTAATCGTTGAGCACATAGGAGAGGCCCTCGGTCAAGGCACCCGTAATGCCGTCGCAGACCCAGACATCCACTTCGGAACCCGGTTTGACCTCATCGCCAGCCAGCGCACAGCCTAAAATAATCAGTGCGTCGATCAGCGCCAAAACTGCTAGTGCCACTGCGCCGACACCAGAGCCAGTGAGGACAATGCCGAAAATCGTGAGCGTGGCCTGAACCACGATGCCAGCGACGGATCTTGCGATCAATTTATTCAGTTCAGGCGAATTTGGCTCCACAGCGCCGGAAGAGACATCACACAAATTGGATTGATGGACTGGCCTTCCATCCGGATGGTTCTATGTTGGCTAGTGCCAGCCATGATGCAACCGCCTGCCTTTGGGACGTTGCAGATCTGGCACAATTGCAAAAATCAAAGAGCAAACAGAGTGCAAAGACAGAAATAGAGACAGAGACAGATGTCCACCACGCAAATCGCCTCCTGCATATCTTTCACGACGCTGATTCACAGACCAGTTCGGTCTATTCCGTCAGCTTTAGCCACGATGGAAGTCTGTTGGCCATCGGTAGTAACAGTCCAGCAATTCCGATCCATTCTGTGCATAGTAAGGAGCTACTCAGTACCCTCGATAGCTTGGGCGGAAATCGCTGCATGCGCTTTATGCCCGATGGACAACGGCTTGTAGCCGCATGCAATACGTCTATCCTACTTTGGGATCTCTCTTCATTAAACTTACCCAGTGAAAACTTGAGCGGTGAAGTTGCGTACCACATCTCTCAGAGCGGAGACGGGATAAAGCTTCGCAGAGAGAGTATAGAAATCCCAACACAACCACTTGCAATCCTACGCAGCCATTCCGCAAATGTGTATTCGATAGCGGTTCATCCAGACAGCAATACATTGCTCAGCGGAGGGTTAGACGGCACTGTCCAATTATGGAATATCAGTGACCATTCTCACGCTCATGTTATCAAAATCTCGCACGGTTACAATATCCCCATTAATGCACTTGCATTTGGTCCAGATGGCAAAGTGCTCGCTGCAGGAGACGAACAGGGAGGTTTACATCTCTGGGATTTCCGAACAAGTGATTCACTTCGGCCCCTCACGTCCTCAGGTGAGCCAGTTCCTTCGGTTGAGCCAATGCGTGACCCAGCACCAGTGTCTCATCACGTATTGGCAAGCAACAAAACAGTGATTAATTCGGTCAGCTTCTGTCCACCTGGACCTTATGTGGTCAGCGTTGGCAAGGATGCCACACATTGGGTGTGGGATACAGAAAAGAGACAATGCACTGCCCAACTACCACATGCAAACAGTCGAACATGGAATGTAGCATTTGACTCGCGTCGAAAAATCCTCGTGACGACAGGAACAGGACGCTGGATCGAGTTTTGGTCTCTCGATGAGTCAGGAGGCGGGACGCGCTTTGCTGCCATTGAACTTGAAGAGAAAAGAGTTGTGCGAGGATTAGCAATTTGTGAGCGGGCAGGGCTTTTACTCTGTAGTGTTAACGATCAAACGATCAAGATCTGGGATATAGACACCCGAACCCAGATCTAGACGATTGAGGGTCTCGATCAAGTCTTCTGGACCATTGCCATAAGCCCTGATGAAACGCTTTTAGCCGGTGGTGGCCGGAACGGGACGATCTCCTTATGGGATATGCGCCCAGAGACGCGTGGCGCTCTTCTGGCAACGATCGAGGGCCACTCGTCTGTGATCCCTCAGATTGCCTTTAGCCCTAATGGCAAAGTGTTGGCCAGCGCGAGCGAAGATTGGACGATACGGCTATGGGATGTCGAGCGCATCGAACTTCTATACACCATTCGTGGTCACACCCAGATTGTCATGGGCGTGGTCTTTCGACCGGATGGTGAAGTGCTAGCGAGCTGCAGCGACGATGGAGTAATCAAACTATGGGGGATCGGGGATACGCTTCGTCAAGGCGCCAATGAGGTTACCTGTCTACAGACGCTGCGCCAACGTGGCCCCTATGAGGGCATGAACATTACCGGCGTTACTGGCATCAGCGAGGCGCAGCGGGCCGCACTCAAGTCATTGGGCGCAGTGGAGGATGGGTAGGTGATTTGAAGGCTGGATGACAAACGGCCTCGTACGATTGTGAGACAGTTTGTTCGTTATAGATACTGACCCATCCTGGCTCAGGGCAATATCATAATCGTTGCGTAATCGTTCAATATCGACCTTGGATATGAGTATTACACAGGAGCGTCGAGCAGATCGGCTCGTTGCTGGGTCAGTCGCCTGTGCAATGCCTCTCGGTCAGAGGCGTAGGTACGAAACAAGGGGAGCCAGGCAAACAAGGCAACAAAAACTGGCACGGGAAAAAGCAATAATAGCATGCTGGCAATGCTCCCAACCTGATCAACAACCCAACCGGAGAGCACGAGCATCACGGCTGCAACGATCCCGCTCGCCATGAGAGCAAATGCCTGCCCGCTGCCGCGCAACTCCGGTGGCAAGACTGCTTGCGCAATTGGCCAGCGAACACCCACAGACGAAGCGCTGAAACCCATGCTAAAGAAGGTAACTGGTATCAGCAGCCATACGATGCTGTCACCACTGGCGCTGAAAGCAAAGAACGCACCCGGCACGAGTATCATCATGCCAACCCATACGAGCATCAAGCGACCCTTGCTGGGAAAACGATGTTCCAGTGAGTCACCGAGCCAACCAGCGATGAGCTGTCCAATGATCAGGCTCACAAAAATGTAGACAATAACGGGAACCGCCGCTGGACCCAAACCCAGTTCATCTAGCCAGGGAAACGCCCAGCGAAAGAAAACCAATAAACTCATCCCGTCCAGAATTTCTTTGATGAGCAGCCACCACCAGCTTCGTATCTTAAATAGCTCCTGCAGATCGCGCCATTTGAAGGTGGTGCGATGCACAATATCGCCGGACACGACATCATGGAGCTCAGGTTCGGCTGCCCCCCGTGGAGGTTCTTTTAAGCGCAGCATGAGAAGCGCACTGACGAAGCTGGCACCACCCAGCAGCAGAAAGCCTTGCCGCCAGGCCTCTGGACTGCTTTCTGCCAGGACGGGTAAGGCACCAAAAGCAAATAGTATGCCCACCATACCAAATGCCTCCATGAGGCTCAGCACCCGCCCACGGGTCTTGTTCTCAAACAGATCGCCCACTAGAGAGAAAACGGTTGGGCCAAACGCGCCCAACCCGAGTGCGGTCAGCACGCGCACGATCATCAGTTGGGGCAAAGTGTCAATCAGCCCAATTGCTGCAGTCCATAAACCCCAAACGCCGGCAAAGAAGACCAATAGCCATTTACGCGAGAAGCGATCGGCTGCGTATCCCCAAAGCGGCAGCGTGACCGTAAAAACCAGTTCGGCGAGACCCGATACAACCCCCAACTGCCCGACAGACACGCCCAGCGAACGATACATCTGTGGCCAGAGCACCGAGAGCGCCATCTGTTCGCTTTGATCGACTGCAAAGGCTGTGGACAAAGCCCCAATCGGGAACCAGTGCTGGCTGATTTTTTGGTTAGGTGTTGTGCTTGATGACATAATCGACAGAATTTTATAATACTATTCTATCATTTTCAAACAGTAGAAGAGGGCCCCTCGCAGTGCGAGAGGCCCTCTTCAATCCTACCGGTATCTGCCACACAGAGTTCATGGTCAGCATACCGTTGCGGCTTACTTAGTGCTGATCCCAAAAGCTCTATAATGATCGATTCTCGTTCGAGAAGCTGGTCAGACTCACAACCACTTTGGTGATGGCCAGGGAGTGGTCCGCTTGTGGGAAATTGACAACCCCAAGCGTGTCGCGCACTGTCGCCATGTTCTCACTTGGCATCAGGAAATGGTCACGGCCATCGTCTTCAATGCCAACGGCCAGCGCATGGCCAGCGCAAGTGCGGACAAAACGGTGCGCATCTGGGATGTCGCCACTGGGGACCGTCTCGCCGTGTTGCATGGGCATGCCCAACCCATTGAATGTATTGCCTTTGATCCCAGCGACATTATGTTGCATTGGCAGAAAGACGGGCGCTGTTCAAGTTGATGTCGCCCACACTGCCGCTTGCTTCATTTGCACGCAGCATGTGCATACCCAACGGGATGTAGGCCAGTGCGAATACAATGCCGAGAGAATCCTCCAAGGGGCTGTATGGGTTGAAGATTTTTATGGTAATCGCAACGAGTGTCCAGACACCGATGCTCAGGACAAGCCGACCAATCGCTTTCGAGCGGCCCGTAACCATGAAGAGAGCTCCCATGATTACCAACCAGCCCCCCAAGATCATCTCGGAAAATAAGCGAAGATACTTTGCGATATCGGCGGTTAAGTTACTGACGAAGATCACTTGTGACTGTGCGGCAATGGACCCGGCCGCTTCTACGTAAGATCGGGCTGTGATTGGCGCAGCGGCATACAGAATGGCCGGGCTGAGAATGGCAATCGTGATTGCGGCAACGCCCAGCATTTGCCCCAGCTGTGCCAGAGCCATCTGTTGATCATCCTTGCTCGCGAAATAGGTTCCCAGCGCGAGCGGGACGGGCAGGAGAAAGAGCTGCGTCAGCAAATAGAGTAACCAGGAAAACTGATACAGCTTGGTGTGCTCGGAAACCCAAGGATGGAGGAGGCCAGGATCGTCAAACATCGCAAAATCGAAGCCAAAAATTGTCAGGAAGCCAAAAATATAGGCGGTGACAATCAGGAAGAAGAGACCCGAAAGAATCCCACCCCAACCGCCAATTTTGAGCAGATAATAATTTGGGGATGTATTCGATGTCATGAGAAGTCTCCTTTATACGGCACTACCTCTGCAGTTTTAAGTTTTACACAGAGATACTCAGAGGAGACACAGAGCCACACAGAGAGAAATCTCTAAACCCTCTCTCTGCCTTCTCCGTGGATCTCGGTGTCATTTCGAGAAGTGCAAACATAGTGAGTCGGGTAGAACAGCCAAAGTGATTTTAAATTCATGCGCTAGTGCGCTATTGGTATAGTCGAAGCCTGTTCGCGGATTTGCATCCGCTCGATATTATGCTCTGGCAGACGCACGACAATCCCCTTGTCAGCGACAAAGTCAGCGCTTGGTCTGCCGCTTTCCTGCCGGTGCTTCGCCAGATGGAGCGGCGTTGCGGTGGCGGACGTTTTATAGACAAAGTCACGGCGCGCTTGATGATAGGGGCTGTCAGGCGTGTGGAAAGTGCGCCACATTTCGTGCAGTTCAAAAGTACGATAAAGCGGAAGCCTCTTGAACGCCTCATCTGTATCTTGCTTTTCGATCTTGATTTCCCAGTTGGTGAAATAGGTGTCGTCGTCGGCTAGCATTGATGCATACGCCATCACTTGATCCGCAAACGCTTTGCGGGGTAGTACGCTATCGATCAACCCAATCTCGTAGGTTTGATCCATCCCAATGGGAAGACAGCTGTTCATCAGAGCCAGTGCGGTCTCCTCACCGACGCGCATGGGCAACAAATAGGTCCAATATTCGGAGCCAAAGAGGCCCATCGACTTGTAGTGCGGATTGAAGATGACCCCTTCGCGTGCCAAAACGCGATCGGCGGCCAGCGCGGTGATGACGCCGCCGGCTCCGGCACTGCCCTGCACTGCCGACACAGTCAAATGGGTGCGTGTCTTGATAATGGCCTCAACCAGATCGTCAATCGCCAGAATGTTGCGCCATGATTCTTCCCCGGCGTTGTCGGCGGCTTCGATCATGGTCAGGTGAATGCCATTGGACCACGTATCCCCGTCATTCATGAGAACAATCACGCGGGTGGGCTGCTGGGTAGCCGCCAGATAGGCCGCATGCAGCCGCTTGCACTGATCTGTGCTCATGGCACCATTGTAAAAGTCAAAGTGTAGGATGCCAATGCGATCTTGTTCCTCGTACCAGATTTCGCGGAAAGTTTCGTCTGTGCCTTGGTCGAGCACGGGCCGCGTGAGTTTGGGTACGTCGGGCATGGCCGCGCCGGGTAGCCGGCAGCTTAAAGAATTGCTGTCCATTCGACTTGGGCTTGCGAAGATGGGAGATCCAGAGAGCGCCATCAATGGTTGCCACGCAGATGGCACCGTGGCGTTGCGCAATTACCTCTGAAGGAGCGTACTGTTGGCGATTGTTGAGCGGTGCCTTCTTTGTGTGCTCCATAGAGGAAAACGGACATGCCGCAGAGTTCTGAACGCAGACCCGGACTGCTATCAGCGGCGTTGATTTTGCGGATGATGGTGTCGGTGTTATCGCGCTGCCAGTCGATGGCGCGATCTGCCTGCTTCATAGCGGGTCGTAAACGTCCGTGCACATCGGGTCTGTCGTAATTCAGCGGTTCGGGCGTGAATGTTGGATCTTGAAAACGAGCAATCGTGGCGAAAATGCAGCGCATGGCCGCGTCGGTCACCTCGTTGCGGTAGATACTGGCTTTACTGGCTGTCCGCATGGAAAAGGGTCTCTGTTGCCCAAATGTCGCCTGCATCCATCTCCTCTGCCGCCTGCAGCGCAGTAACGCCCCATTCAGGCTCGCCATGCATAATGGCCCAATCGAGTGAAGAAGGGCCACGGTCTCCCTTAATACCAGGGTGGATGATAATTGTGATGTGGTTTTGCCAAATAGTTTCCGGCACGCGCTGTTTGAGGAATGGGCAAAGAATTAGGTCCGGTTGAAACATCTCCACAGCTTCACACATACCTTTGGTACTGGGCGCCAACTCGATGGAGACTTCGTGATTGGCGGCTTCCAGTTCGACATGTGCGCGCTGGGTGAGACCGTTATACGCTGAGGCGAAAAGTAAGATTTTCATAAGATTCTCCTAACAATGATTTCAGGTTTTTGTGCTAGATAAAATCAATGCAACGCATCCAGTTCTGGCAGCAAGACCACGCTTTCTTGTTCGTTGGGGTCAGTGCGGGCGACGAGTGCAGTTGTAGGTTCGGTCGAGCTGGGGTTGTATGGCAAGTGGGGGACTCCGGCGGGAATATATAGATACTCACCAGCTTCTACCGTTAGATGTTCAGACAGGCTATCTCCATACCACATCCCCGCTTTACCAGCCAATACGTAGATGGCGGTTTCCTGGTCCTCATGCATGTGGGCTTTGGCGCGCTGACCAGGGGGAATGGTGGTTAAATGCATACAGAGACCTTGTGCACCTGTATTCTGCGCTGAGATTCCGCCAAAGTGTGTGACGGCCTGCTTGTGCAGGGGCTTCCCGGTTTAATTACTTGACAGGTTCGCCTTGTCGTTGTCATCAGATTGTCCTTTTGTTTTCTTGTAGTATCTTTACTTTCTGGTAAAGGCTTGAGTGACAAAGGGCAAACCGAAAGGGGCGGAAAAAAGAATCCACCCTGAAAAAACGGGATAAAATGTAAAAATAGTGCTCGGCTAGTTTAAGCAGCGGCATTGAGGCGGCGATGAGCGAGAACGCCTTTAGGTAAATGGTGTGAAACCGAGGCCTTTTTCCGAAAGTCAGGGTCGAGTTGGTCGGGAGTTGGAAAAAGAGCACTCGAGAGAACGCGGCGCAGCCTGCCGGGAGTGGCTTGAGGCTCTCGATCCCAGTAGCCAGTCGGTATGGGAGGAAGAGAAGCGGCTAAATGGGAAAGAAGATTGCCAGCCAGCAGCCCCAGTTCAGGTAAGCGGAAGCAAGCCTCATCGGCATGAACAAATTGACGATGTAAGCCAATCATCTGCTTGGAAGCCAAGGGGGGGATGTTCAACAGGCCAGCGCTCCAGATAGAAAAGATAAATGGTTTCAGCTTGTAAAGCCATGACGGTCGCCAGAACCAAAGGTGTGTGATAAGCAGGATCCTGAAAGACGTAAATCGAATAGGTGCGGTTGGCTGTATCCACCTTGGTTGTCCTGGGGACGAGATTGTGCCATGCTTGATAGCGAATCAGGCGACCACTATAGACAAATTGACCAAACGAGTCTGGAGTTGTGGCCTCGAGTCGCTTTCCCTATAGCATCGAGAGAGCGGACGCACAATATCACCATATTCGGGTGGTCTGCCTTTTCCTTACGTTCGGGTAACTCATTGCGGCGCGCTGTGCAGTTAATCGCTTCCCGAAGGACAAATCGGTCGACGTCGCTTTCTAGCATTTCTCTGATTGTAAACCCGGCATCGACCACCGCCACTTCGTCTGACTCCAGTGATTTTTCGTCTCTTTCAGCAGCTTTTTCCGAAACTCACTTTCCTTTGTGCCTACCTCGCATCTCATGATTGCCTTGAGCAGTGGCACTGTTTCCCGCCTATCTCCCCGAGCTTATCATCACCAAAGATGAGCGGGCAATGCCCGACGAGCCGTTGAGTTATAGAGTCGGTTCACTTTCCCTTGCAGCTTCGGTCGCCAGAACCCTGTGATATCTATGCTTTTCACTCGGTATCCTTCTAACTTTTTTGCCTCCCATTCCCCTTTCCACTCCACTTCTTCTTGCCACGATGAGAGCAGGCTTGCAATATCCCATGATCCATATCGAAAGCTCCACCAGCTTCGCCGGAGCTCCTCATCTTCAAACCCGCTTTCACTCAATCCACTATGGATTGCTCCTCGACTTTTCAGAAACGACCCATTCATCATCGCCCACATCAGACGCATTACATTTACGTTTGTTCCCACCGGCGTTACTTGCAATACATTCATCAGTACTGCTATAGTTATTTCTGGCGCGGTTAGCATTCCTTCCTCCTTTTTGGGTTCTCTACCTTTAGGATGAAACGCTAACCGCTTTTTGTCACATTTCTCACCTCATCTCTTTTCTTTTACCAGAAAGTAAAGAAGATAGGAAAGTATAAAAACCAGCCACGAACTATTGCTATACTCTAGCTGATAGCTGATAGATTTTTTATATGATTCTTCGATTCTAGCAAAGAATTGCATCCAGATCGTCGCCGGGAGGGGTCCCCATCGCATCAATTGGCAAAACATCGCATCCAGATCGCATCCAACAGTGAAAATTTCCTGGCCAATTGTTCCGATCGTCAACCAGTGCTCTTTGATTGAGTCGGGCGTTCCACTTACGAGAAAATCTGTTCCTATCCGAATCCGTTATCGTACTTTTTGACAACCACAGAAAATGATAGAACAGAAAATTTCTGGGGATAGCGCAACGCTGGGGATGGATTGATCTGTTGGAGCTTATATTGGATCAAGGCTGTTTTCTTGAAGGCCTGAATTGGCAGAGAGGGTGCGACACCTATCCTGTGTTTGGTTGCGTACCCAGAACAGAGTATAATTTTTTCCTATCCATAAAATCTCTTGTCTGGAATAGAAATCCAGAGTTTTGTACAATCCGTATGACCCAGTTCACGTTCAATTTGTTTGGCAAGTTTGAGATCAGCGTTGATGCTGCACCGGTCACTGATTTCCATTCAGATAAAGCGCGGGCGCTTTTGGCCTATCTTGTACTCGAACCCAATAAGCACATGCGTCAAGAATTGGCCGCACTGCTCTGGCCGGAGATTGGTGATCAATATGCACGGGCTAACCTACGCAACACGCTCCATCGCCTGCGTCAAACTCTGGACAGGGCCTCGGCAGGCGCTGCCGACCACCTTCTGTCGGTGACCCGCCAAGCTGTTTGGTTCAACACAAATAGCGCGTTTGTCGACGTACATCGCTTCCAAAGCCTGTTGGACAGTGAATCCGCGCAGCACGGTCACAAATCGACTCTTCGGCCACAGACACTCTCTTCTGAACCGTCATCTACTCGTCTTGAGCAACTGGCTGAAGCTGTGGCGCTCTATCAGGGCGAGCTATTGGCCGGTTTTAGCGTGGCTGAAGCACCTGGCTTTGAGGAATGGCTACTGCTATGCCGTGAGATGACACAGCAGCAGGCGCTATTGGCTTTCCATACGTTGACCACAGAATATGAAACCCTAGGCGACTATGAACGTGCTCACAACATTGCCAGTCGCTTGCTCACCCTGGATCCCTATCGCGAGGAGACATATCGTCAGATCATGCGCCTGTTGGCGCAGACGGATCAACCAGACCAGGCACTGCAATACTTGGAACAGATGCGCCAACGCATGCACGAAGAATTGGGTGTTGAACCATCTGAGCAAACTCTTGCATTGGCACGTCAAATCGCCGTGGGTGACTTTGACAAGAGAACATCACTGCGATTACTGCAACAAGATGATAGGATGAATAGAAATGCTCTTCATCCATTCCTCCCTTCATCCGATCCTCCCTTCATGGCCCCGCTCGACCTCGACAATATCCCGAATCCCGAACCATTCTTTGGTCGTCAGCAAGAACGACAAAAGATTGCAGAGTGGCTGCTACGTGATCGCTGCCGTCTGGTGATGATTTTTGGGATGGGCGGTATGGGAAAAACGAGCTTGGCTGCCCGATGCGTCCGTGAAATTGTTCACCGGGCTAACGGTGCCCATTTTGATGCAATCCTTTGGCGCTCATTGGTCAATGCACCGCCGTTGACACAACTATTGTCACCACTACTGCAGATTCTCTCCGACCAGCAACTGCTTCTTGTGCCAAAGAATGTCGATGAACAGCTACGTCTCTTGTTAGGCTATCTGCGCAATAAGCGAGTGCTTCTCGTGTTGGACAATATGGAGAGCATTCTGGATGGGGAACGGGCTGGTGCTTATCTTCCTGGTTACGAATCCTACAACCAACTTATTCAACAAATAGCAACACTTGAACACCAGAGCCATCTGATACTGACCAGCCGCGAGCAGTTACGAGATTTTAAGCGCCTAGAAGGTGACAATCAATTGGTTCAGTCGCTACAGCTCGATGGTCTTGACGATAGAGCTGGCCACGAACTATTGGCCCAGAGGGGTTTGCAAGGAATGGACGATGAAGAGATGATACTGATCAAGCGTTATTCAGGCAACCCCTTGGCTCTGAAATTGGTGGCGGACTCTGTTGAAGATATTTTTGGCAGGGACATTATTGAGTTTTTGACGGAGGAATCGCTGGTCTTTGACGACATACGTGACGTTCTCGACCAGCAATTTGCGCGTCTCTCCCCTCTAGAAAGGGAGTTGCTTTTCTGGTTGGCAGTTGAACGCGAACTAACGTCGGCCCAGCTTCTTCGGAAAAATTTATTGCATCGACCCGCTCAAAGCACCTTTATGGAAGCGCTGCGCAGCCTGCTACGCCGCTCGCTCATCGAACGCCACGATGACGGTTTCACTCTGCAAAATGTGGTGACAGAATACTTAACCGACCGGCTGATAGAGGCCTTGGCTTGGGAAATCGAGACAGGCGAAATCGATTTCTTACATCGACATGCCCTGCTCAAGGCGGAGGCCAAAGAGTCTGTGCGCGAAAGTCAAGCTCGTATGCTTCTGATGCCCATCGGCAAACGTTTGCTCACCAAGGCCAGCAGAGCAACCCTCATTCTAAAGCTGCAGGAACTCCTAACCCAGCTACGCATACGGTTCCCCAATAGACCGAGCTATGCTGGCGGCAATATCCTGAATTTGTTGTTACAGTCCTCAATTAACGTGGCGGGGTTTGATTTTTCTCAGCTCAGTATTCGGCAAGCCTATTTACGAGAAGCAGCCTTACTTGCTGTCAATTTTTCTGACGCTGAGTTTGCCGACGTAGCCTTTGCGGGCACATTTGGGGACATTCACGCCCTTGCGCTGAGCCCGAATGGTCAGCTTCTGGCTGCGGCAACTGAAACAGGCGAAGTTTTTCTCTGGAGTACAGCGGATGCGCAGTTGATTACAATCTTGCACCACCATACAGAGCTTGTCCTCTCGGTGGCTTTCAGTCCCGACGGCACAATATTGGCGAGCAGTGGCGGAGATCATATTGTCTGTCTGTGGGATGTAGAAAGCCGGCAATTACACGCAATCCTGCGAGGACCCACGAATGCAATACGCTGCCTAGCTTTCAGCCCAGATGGGAGACTCTTGGCCAGCGTCAGTGATGACCGAAAACTGTTTTTGTGGGAGATACCAAGCGGTCAGCTGCGCGCAATCCTGACCAAAAATCGGTCTAACTCGATGCGCACTTTGACCTTTAGTCCAGATGGGAGACTCTTAGCCAGCGGCGGTGTTGATCAGATTGTCCTGCTTTGGGACTTGAGCAATGGACAGGTTCTACAAACGCTACGTGGGCACAAAGATTGGGTGCGTTCTCTTGCCTTCAGTCTCGATGGGAAGACGCTGGTCAGCGGCAGCAATGATGGCACAATACGTTTTTGGAACATCGCCAACGGAGAACTCGAGCACACAATTGAAGTCCACGAAGGGTGGATTCAATCCATCGCCTTCAGTCCAGATGGAAAGATTCTAGCCAGTGGCGGCGATGACGAGACGGTTCGCCTCTGGGACGCGCATAATCGAAAGCTCCAGTATACGCTGCGAGGGCATACTGGTTGGGTTAACGCCGTTGCCTTTAGTCCAGATGGAAAGATTCTAGCCAGTGGCGGCGATGATCGAACGCTCTATCTTTGGGACGTGACTCGCAAGCAAGCCAGTCATCGTTTGCAGGGATATACACTGACCATCGAATCCGTGGCCATTAGCCCAGATGGAATGATGCTGGCTAGTGGTAGTTCTGATCAGGCAGTGCGTTTTTGGCGTATCGCCGGATACGACGGGAGCAACTCAGTTCGCGCGTCCATTGAAGGTCGTCCGATTCACGTTGGTCGCGTAAGAGTTGTCGCCTTCAGTCCAGACAATAAGATGCTAGCCTGTGGTGGTGCGAATCAGACAATTCAGTTGCTGGACGTGGATAGCAGACAAGTTTGCGTCATATTGCATGGTCACACTAGTTGGATTTGGTCTCTGGCCTTCAGCCCAGATGGAGAAACCCTGGCCAGTTGCAGTGCAGACGAGACCGTGCGTTTGTGGAGCGTACACGATGGACAGCTATTGCAAACGCTGGAGGGACATAGTGGATGGGTCAATTCAGTTGTCTTCAGCCCAGATGGAGAAACCCTGGCCAGTGGTGCTGCGGACGAAACTGTACGCCTATGGGATGTACAAAGTGGGAAACTCCGTTACGTCGTTGAGGGACATAGTGGATGGGTCAATTCAGTTGTCTTCAGTCCAGATGGCAGACTCCTGGCCAGTGGTGCCGCAGATCAGAGCATTCGACTATGGGATGTGGATAAGAGACAGCTACTGCAAACCTTAGAGGGGCATAATGGATGGGTGTTGGCGGTTGCCTTTACGACGGATGGCGCAACCCTCATTAGCTGTGGGCTGGATCAGACAGTGCGCATCTGGAATCTACCCAGCGGACAGCTTCGGCATACGCTAAAAGGTCACACCCAACGCGTCACAGGCATTGCCATCAATTCACGGGAGCGGATTCTGGTCAGTTGCAGTGCAGATGAGACAATCCGGCTCTGGCAGATAGACTCAGATGCGTGCTTGCAGGTTCTAGAGATCCCCGGTCCTTATGACGGCATGAACATCACCGGCGTTACGGGCATTAGCGAGGCGCAACGGGTTGCACTCAAGGCGTTGGGGGCGGTGGAAGATGAGAGGGTGGCCGGGTGAAGATGACGGTGGGTTTAGTAGGGTGTACGACCTGAGATTCTCTCATCGGTATCGGGTAACGACCCGACAAAATGGGTGAGCAAACGCCGGTTGAGTCGCGAAGCGGTATCGAAACCAGCGTTTGCGGGTCGACCCATTTGGTTTCGATACGCCCTTCGGGCTACTCAACCGGCACTGAATCCATTCCTTTCACGAGCTACTTGATCCGAATAGCATGATACTAGTGACCAGCGATCTGAATCGAGTCGGGTTCGTCTATGATCCAAGATCCAAAGAACAGACGACCCCGCATCGATCGCGAGGCCGTCTGTTCATGTTGGATAGCTATTCAGGCTGCAGGAATCAACTTACATCTGCTTCTTTCAACAACCGACTGTTCACTACCCACTCTATCCACTACTGATTCATCATCACCGGTAACATAACTTTATGCACCAACTTCTCAACAGGGATAGCGACCGGTGCGTTCTGGGCGCTACTGCTCCCAACCTGTGACCCAGCTTGATTGCTGATGATCGGCAGGAAGATGTTGGTTGTTCCTTTGCTCACATCATCGGCCACGGATTTCTCTGTCGTAGATTGGCTGCTCACGCCATTCGCTGCCCGCGCATTGAATGGAGATTGGTTGCTGAAGACTGGCAGGAAGAGCGTTGTGATAACTTCGCCTTCCGGTTCCTCATCTATTGGGAGATTCGTCGGCACCCGATCCGCGGCATCTGAGTTGCTCTGCGTGGCCAGAGTAGCAATCTCAGTATCCGATAGGACACGGGGGTAGATGACAACCTCGTCAATTAGACCACGAAACTTCTCTTTACTCGTCTGGGAGGAACCAATGAGCATTTCCCCTATATTGGATGGGATGCTTGACGGCGAGTCGAGAGGAATATAATCAAGTTGCCCATCTATATAGAACTTCACAGTCTGGCCCTTTTTAGTCACTGCTATGTGGATCCATTCATCCTGAGTGACCCTGACGCCCGACCAATTACTGCCATTGTACAGTTCGCTATTCCAATGAGATGGCCAATTCAGGTAGAGCCACTTAAGCCCCTTACCCGAACCATTTGCATGCACAAAAAGAGGTGCGTCGGACACCGCCGGATCTATTTTAAGCCAGAGAGCTGCGGTCAGATCAGATGTAGACGGATCCAACACATGAGGGATGACCAAGGCATCGTCTATGCCGTCAAATTCAACGGCATTGCCGGAGACACCTGGCTCTCCAGCCGTCGGACACTGGCCAACGTAACAACTGACAGGATAATTGCTCCAAGAGCTATCACTGAAGGTTGTTTCGCCTGCTGCCTCATCGAAGGATAGTCTGAGGATCGGATTCTGGTCATAGACTGTGATGTTGACGATCTGAGTGTCGCTGTAGGTACCATCAGAGACGATAACGGTCGGTGTATAGACACCTCCTGTGACATTCGTCCCTGGTGTCCAGGTGAACTGACCACTGATGCCGTCGATGCTGGCACCTGCTGGCTCATGACTCAAACTGAAGGTCAAGCTATCATTATTCGCATCATTAGCAACGGCGGTAAAGTTTAACGTCTCACCCTGGTGGACGAACTGTGCCGGAATCGTCGCTAGCACTGGTGCGCCTGCCGAATCCGTGTGGCAATTGCCAAATTGATCACAAGCTGTCATGGTTGGGTTAGACACGACGGGTGCGGCTCCGTCGTACGCCGAGATCTGCACCAACGGCCCGGTAGAAGTGATGTTCGTCGTCCACCAGTTGGCATCCTGAGTACTTGTGATAAGCGATGCCGCCGTTATTGGACAACTCCAACCCGTCTCGCTCAGGAAGTCATCCTTGGCCATACAGCTAACCTGGGAGCTGTTGCCGCCATTGTCGATATAGGTAAGACTCAAGCGGGGTGACATGGTGTCGATCACGCCCGTCCATGCTTCGTTGACAACACCGCCATTCCCCAGCGCATCGGTCGTAAAAAGCCCAGCTTTGTACAAACCTTCCAGCTCGTGGGTCAACGCATAGCTCCATGAGGTGTGGCTATCGCTGGTCGAGGCTAGAGTCACATCCGACCAGGGCGAGTTGCCAAGCGCTTCGATTTCATCTTCGCTTAGCACTCGATCAAATATGACGACCTCGTCAATCTGACCGCGGAAGAAGTAAGGAGCATACGGACTAACCTTCTTCCCGACCAACATCTCGCCTTTAAGGGATGCTATCTGTCTTGGTGCACTCTTCGATTGCCCATCTAGATAGAGTGTGAGGGTCGTACCATCATAGGTGAGTGCCGCATGGTGCCACTGGCCTGCAGAAGGTTATCGATCTTGAACCAGACCGAGACGCTAAAGGATGTCTCCGCTGGATCCAAGACATGCGGTACGGTCAGATAGTCGTTTTTACCGTCGAAGGTCGGGGCATTGCCATGCTTACCAACCTCACCAGCGACTGGGCATCTGAGTTTTTCGTTGCTGCATGTGACGTAGTGCTGGTTAACAGAGAAATCCTCAAAGCTCGTTGAACCAACTTGCTCGTCCATAGGCAGATAGAGGGCTACGTTGTCCGGATCAACGCCAGACCAGACGGCACCACCAGCGTGGCGGAATCGAATCTGGGTCTGTGCCACGCTGCCGCTTAGCGGATTGGCTATGTTGTAGATCTCAGAGGCGCTCAAGGCTTCGCCATAGATAACGACTTCATCGATCGAACCGTCAAAGAGTCGATCGAGCGCTTTGTGGGCACCGATCAGCATCTGGCCATCGCTGGATTCCATGTTTCTGGCCACAGGTGCCGTCGCTTGCTCCCCGTTCAAATAGAGGGTGAGTAGATTCCCATCATAACTAACGGCTGCGTGATGCCACTCGCCCGCATTGACGGTCTGCTGGCTTGCTAGTTGACTCCCACCTAAATAAGTCGCCAACTGTCCGCTAGAGGTCAAATAGAGCCAACTACGCCCAACGCCCGTGCCATCTTTTTGCTGCAGAATGCGCTTGTTTTCGTTTGTGGGCAGTGTCATCGCCTTGAACCAGGCGGCAGCAGTAAAGGACGTCTCCGCTGGGTTCAGGACATGGGGCATGGTCAGGTAGTCATCTACCCCATCGAAGGCGAGTGCATTGCCAGCCCTGCCGCTTGCGTCCGACTTGGGACATGTCTTCCCGCTACAGGTGGCGGTGAGTCGTGCGACTGAGCCATCCGTCCCAATGCCATTGCCTGCGTAGATGGACCCGTTGATAAAGGACGTGGCCCCTGCCGCCTCTTCAAAGTGAAGGTGTACCAGTCGATTGCCGCCTACCGGGTACGGGACGTCGCTAACAATACCCGAAAAGACGCTTCCGGTCTGGGTAATCAGATGGCTCTGCATGGGCATATCCGCATAAGGGGCTAGACCATCGAGAAGCAGATTAGAGGGCACTGGCCCCATAAATGGATTGCCTAAGACGTCTTCGGCCTCGATATAGAGACTGTAAGCGCCATACGGTGCAGCATCAAACGGTTGACTTGCCTGCCAACTCTGGCCAGAGACGGTGGCCGCAATCCTGTTGGACACTGCATGATCGAACGAGTCAAGGAGCTGGATTCTCATGGCATTGGCCTGGACATCACTTTGAGCATCTGTGACTGTACCGTTCAAATTCAGAGCGCTTTTTGCTTGCAAAACCGTTCCGTTGCTGAATGCCGGATCGAGGCTGACAGTCGGTCCAGTCACATCAATATTGAGAACGATATCGGTCGAATTTGCCCCGTTGCCCACATTATCTGTGCCATCGAAGCTAATAGCCACAGTCTCGCCTGGTAGATCGAATGGGAGCGTAAAGAACCAGCTAATCTTCCCCTCATTATTTGTAACTTTTACGGCGTCATTGAAGGGTCCCTGATTGTTGATCATATAGCGCACTGTGTTAACGCGCGACGCCACACCATTGATAACCGGATCGATAGCCTTAATGTACATCATCTGTCCTGGCGCTACAGAATTCCGATGGTAATCCAGTTCGACCATAATCTTATCCGCATCCACCCGAATGTCGTGCCGCTCTTTTATATCGAACCAACTGCTCTGGTATTCGTAGAGTGCAATGACCTCGTCCTCAGTCAAAGCACCACTCTGAATGGTGATCTCATCCAAGCTTCCGCTAAACGCAGTATATCTGTTGTCCATATCTCCGATCCAGAGCGGTACAGTATTGCTTTGGCAGGCCGTGCCAGGTTCATTTTTCAAAGAGTCCAATGCGCCATTTATGTAGAGGGCTACATTAGAGCCATCATAGGTCATTATAGGTCATTACGACATGGTTCCACTGGTTTTGGAGCATTGCCCCATCGCTTACATTGTTGACTGCGGTTGAACAGTCGTTTATCCACAACCCGTAGTGTATCTTCATATCGTCTCTGTTGACGTGGAGGCTGTAGTTGCGATTTGCCGGCCCTAAATCATTTCCCTTGGCGATGAGCACCTGATACTGATTTTTAATCTGCGTTGGCTTCACCCAGAGTGCGATGGTGAATTTCTCCAGGTCTAGTTTGCTATCGACATTGTCTACCTTCAACCTGTCATTGAGGCCATCGAAGACCGCCGCCTCACGGATCTGTCCTTTATCCCCAGCGCCTGGACAAGTATCTTCCGAACATTCGGCGTTAATCATATTGTCGTTGTTGTCGATAAGGGGAGAATCGCTCACAAACACCCCTGCATGTAAGTCCTCATCCAGATGGAGGTTCAGGATCGGCGCTTCGTGCATGATGGCCTGGATCTCTTCTTCCTCTAGCAGCGCATACTTGACAATACGCAGGTCGTCGATGAGACCATCGAAGGCCGACCTGATCGCGCTACTGTTACGGTCTGTAGAGGCCCCAATCAGGTATGGGTCGTCGGCGTTGGAGGAAGCTGGGTTCGACCCTTCTATCTCGTTGCCCCATTTTTGACCATTGAGATAGAAGGTTGCATCGTTGCCGCTGTCAAAGGCAACAGCGACGTGAGACCATCGACCGACAATGTCATTTGGAATGACAACCTCATAGCTCTGCACGCCATGGGTCACAAAGTTGAGTTTTTTGCTAGTAGCTCTTCCATCAAAACCAAAGGCGATACCATTAACGCTATTGGCCCGGCTTGCGCCGAGGATACGATGCCAGTCGTCGAGCGCATCCGGCTTGACCCAAGCCATGATGGTAAAGTCATTGCCGTCGAGCCCTAGCTCCTCTTCGCTTGGTGCGAGGGTCAGGTAATCCATCACGCCATCATATCCGTCATCATCCGCATTGCCACCATCGAAGCGCAGAGCCTGGTTGAAGCGTCCAGGAATACCGCTGTCTGGGCAGGAGTTAGTTGAGCACGTGGCACTGAAGTGATTGGTCGAGATATCGGTAAACTGATTCTGGTCCGGTGCCTCATCCATGGACATCTTCAGGCCCAAGTTCCTGTCTCGAAAGATATTCGATACCAAATCGGAGGAAAGCGCACTGGAAAACTTATGGAAGTCGCTTAGCTCACCGACGAAGAAATCGTTAGAGACGGACCAATGTAAATTCCCTTCATCTCCGAGCTGATCATCAAAGTAACTAGAGTGAGAACCCGACAAGTTGGCGTTGTTGATTCCGACGACATTGACCTGGAGGTCGTCGCTAGAATCATGCAACAAGCAGTCATCGCTACCAACATCGTCTTCGAAGAACCAGAATTCATGTGACGAATCGTCATCATCGATCATCCGCAATTTCTTAATGTCCTCACTGAATCGCACCTTTTCCGGCACATCGAAATCCCACCAGATCTTGCCACTCGAGTTTTTACTATCAAGGTTCAAACAGTATTCCGCACTGTCGCCAAAGTCTATGATTTCATAGAACCATACATTATCGAACCAAAGGTAGCCAAAGCTGTTTGGGCGGCCAATATAGAGCTCATTCCACGAGCCGAACGCACCCGCCAGGTCTACGCTTGCACAGTCGGTTGGTGCCCCACGGTCTTCCTCCAGCCCATTGATGTACAGAACAAATGTTGTGCCATCATAGGTGACGGTGACATATTGTGCTTCGTCTTCCTCATCATAGGTGATGAGATTAGGGGCTGACGTATATGCACAGGTGTTGGTGCCGTCTCCCATAATCATGCGCAGACGCCCATGATTGCTGACAAACATGCTGGGGTAGATCTTCTTGTCGTTACTTTTGTCTTGATAACCAAAGACCCCTTGCCAATCCTGATAGACCCCTTGCGAATTCTTATCGTTATCACGATAGTCAACCAAACTTTCGTCATCCAATTCTGGTTCAAATGGTGCGTTGCGCATCTTCGGATCGAGCCAAATAAAGAAGGTGAATTCATTCTTTGTTAACGCCAGTGCGTTGTGCTCGACGCTTACGTGTTGTCTTTGGTCGAATGTGGCGCCGCTACTGCTGAAATTGGGACAACGGGTGCCCGAGCAGGTAACAATTTCCGTGGTTTCGGTCAAACCTAGCTGCATATCTGCGTAACCGGCCAATGTGCGAATCTCTAGTGCTGAAAGAACGCTGCCATAGACTTGTAGGCTGTGGATTTCTATGCTCGCATTCGAATCAGCACCACCGATCTTTGCCGACCCACCCGTCTGTGGTGCAAGAAGCCACTTTTTATTTCCCATCCATTGGCCATCTACATAAAGGTCTACGTCACCGTTTTGCGGATCAGCAGTTACTGCAATGTGGGTTAAGGGAGGTAGCCAGGCCTCCTTTGCGGCTGTATCATCGCCAACAACTTTTGTTGCATAGCCAGGATGTGTAGACTCAATCACGTCACCAGACGAACTAATAACCCGAATTCTGGCACCTGTAACGAGAATATTGAGACCACTGCCCGAACTATAAACAAAGGCATCAGTAGGCAGCCCTTGTTGCCCTTTAACCCATGCTGCGACTGTCAAGCTGCTCGACTCGCGCAATGCGGGATCCCAGTTCTCTATGGATTGTTGGTGGCCGACTTCCAGGTAACTGCCATTGGCTGTGGGGCATCCAGCAGTACTACACACAAAATCGTAGTTGGGCAACGACAAGTCATGGAAGGTCGTAGCGCCAACTGGTTCGTTCATAGGCAAATGCAGCAGCAAATCCTCGGATTCCTTAGCAAGGATAGCGCCCGCACGCAAGGTCATGCTCGTGGCCAGGCTGCTGGTGACATCGACATCTACTGCGCCATTCATGGTCACTTCGGCCAGCGGATCCAAGGTGCCGAACGCTTTGGTCTCCTGCACCACATCGACCGGGAATTCACTCTGCAGTAGACCATGTGCGTAGCGATTTCTCAGTTCGTTGCCCACGGTGGCTGTATAGGTGATGGTCTCTTGCGTCGTGACATAGGATTCAAAGCCGGTTTGGGTTTGAATCGTTGAATCAAGTGAGAGCACGTTGAGCGTAGAGGCCACGCCAGGATGGTAACCATAGACCTCTTCGGCGTTGTCTGTGATGGTATCATTATCTGTATCTGGGTTGGTCGGGTTTGCGTTCACCCAGAGGTAGATAGGATTATCATTCTGATCATAATCATAGACAATCTCCCAGCCACCGATAAAACTGCCGACGGTGGAAGCATCCGTCGGTGCGCAAGCGGGCACACTGTCTGGCACTGAATTGCCCTGCGCATTGATGCGATTCTCATAGGGATTTATCTTATTGGGATGAAGCATCTCGGCGCTGTCCCACAGACCGTCATTGTCTGTATCTTGACGTGCTGGATCGGTGCCATAGAGGGCTTCCCAATAGTCGGTCAACCCATCACAGTCTGCGTCAGGATGCTCAGAATCAAAGCCCAGCGGACTATACTCTTCGAACCAATCGCTTAACCCATCGCCGTCGCTATCGGCCTTTGAATCGTTGGGATCAATGCCTCCAGCCTCTTTGGCGCGCAAGCCGTCGTTGTCGGCGTCCGCTATTATAGGGAATTGAGCGTCCCAATCGAACCGGTAGCTGTCGTTGTTCACTTCTGTTAAGCTGTGGAATTCGTCGAGAGTAGCTGGTAGAATATCGAAGACGAACTCACCCGCCAGCGAATGATGGAAACTGTCCTCATATTCGTTCAACCAACAGACAGGAATGAGTGGTGGGACAAAGGTTGGATTCGGGATCATCCAGCAGTTCTGGGCCTCCATGGCAAAGCCCTCAGAGAGATAGAGATCTTGGCCCTGATTGATGCCTGGGGTGGGTAGGCCATAGGTCAGCGCTGGTGTAAAGACCTGGTAGAAGCGAGCATCATCGGCCATCGTGTCATTGGCTGTGCTTTTGCGTCCCTCTACCTCTATCCAGCCGCCCTGGCCGCGGTCAAGCGAGAAGTCTGCTTCGCTCTCTTGCAGTCTGTACTCAAAAGATGCGTTATCCAAATATTGGTCCCAGAGCTGCCAGGCATAGATTTCGCCCATCCAGTTGGGAGAACCTCGATAGAGCGTAGAGGTGATGACAGCACTAAGCGTGACCTCGTTGCCTACGACGATACCTTCAGCTCCGGTGCCCCCTGTAGGCGTAGCAAATGTTGGTGTATTGAGACTCATGGCGAGGCGCTCTTTGTTCTCCAGATCGACCAGGGGAGTGTAGTCGGCAATGACATAGGTGAGCGCTTGCGTAAAGGTGCCCATCAGTCCATCGCAGACCCACTTATCCACATATTTGTCAACCTTGCCCCCATTGCTATGAACGGCAACGCAGATCGTCACAATCAACAGGTCGATCAAGCCGATGATGGCCAGCACCACAGAACCTATGCCAGTTGCCCCAATGACGGCCGTTATCACGCTCGTGTAAAGGGTGGCCACCTGCAGGGCCAGAAACTCTTGATAATATGGCGAGCCAGCATTCACATCACCAGCGGCATGGGCCAAGCTAATATGCAGCCCGACCGTACCAACATCAAGGGCAAACCCAAAGATATCGCTGGCACCAAAAAAATCACTTATTCTTTGGTAACTCTTTGCTGCTTCTGCCACTTTCGTAAATTTTACAAAGTCGCGGAACGAATTGAATTGCTTTCCACTTCCTGCTGCCTTAGAGAGAGATTGATGGAAATCCATCATCGCTGTTATGTTGCCGCTCGCACCACTAAAACTATGCCCATAACCGACGGATAGAAAGAGACCACCCAAATTACCACCGCTGCCGTAGCTGTCGTTGCTAACATAGTCAGTCATGGTCGGAATCAAGGAGGTGGCCATATACCCTAGTGCATGGGTATCATTAATCTCTGAGCTGATCATGCGTTTCGGATACTCTTGCAGCATAAGTACGGCATTGCTTTCTGTATTGGAGCGGTTACCGAGGGCAACATCGCCCATGCCAGCCAGGATAAGCGCAGAAGATGTGGCCATCTTTGCCCAGGTTTCGTTGGCAACTACGCCCCACTCATCATCTGCTGTGGGAATCTCTAGATTTGCCAGACTAATATACTCAAAGTAGCGCTGGGCTTCTGTAAGCAGACCGGCAACAGCCTCAACCACAGGTTGGTCACCGCTTGCTAACTGATGGTCATTGTCGACCAGCGTTGTCTGCCCCACCGTTGTGGCAGCAATCTCAAGCGGCAAGCTGCTGCCAACGGCAAAGGGCATAAAGTAGCTCTGCGCCGCATAGATCGCTCCTCTTTTGGCGACTTCTACATCATCAATCGACTCATTGCCCGTGACTATCCCGTTCAAGGTCGTGGCGGTAAAGATGCTGTCAAGTTCGTCGGCCAGCTCGTCGAGCTGATCGGCCAGACTTAGTCGCTGCCACCCCAACGCAGCGCTGTATTCGTATGAGTTCCAGCGGAGCGTGCCGTATGTGTCAATCAATGATGAGTCTGTATCGAAAGTCAAGGTGGCGACATCCCCTGTAAACGTCGTTGTATCGGTCATGCTGACCGTGCGATTTGCCTGTTCGCTGACGTAGAGCAGACTGCGAATCTCGCCCTCGCTCGGTGTAGAGGGAATAGCACTGAAGGTATCGGTAATAAAGCTACCATTCAGCAACTTCACCATCTCGACATCTTCATCAAGACCAGGGTTTGCATTCGCATTTCCAATGGTTTGATGATCTGCGTACAGCGAGGAGGCAAGCCCCCATGGATTATTGGCACCACTGATCTTGTTCTTGATATCTGTTAGTGTAATCCGTGAGCCACCGTCGGTCTTTCTTTGGCTACCTAGATAGACCGTCTTGACTGTATCGGCCAAATGCCACAGATTCGAATTATAAATGCCAGAAGTCCTCCCCACAATCAGTACTTCGGCATCGTTACCTTCTTGCACGCTTAATCCAGTTACATCAAAATCGTCATAGTAGGTCTGGACGATCATTTCGCTGCTGCTCCATTTATTGGCGTCGCTGCAGTCTGGATTGGGGGTTGCTGTCGTTGCACTGCACGTATCATTCTGCATGTTGACGAGCCAGAGCAATCTGATCGTATGTGCCGTACTCCACTGCGCACTTGATGACTGATAGAGCATACGTGCGCTAAAGGCCACAGGTGCGCCGCCGACAGGATCGAGTACTTGGACCACAGGAACGTAGAGCCGTATTGTGCCATCACTGTCATCTAGCGAGGCGCTAATCCCGTAGTCATCTTCCAGTTTTGTTATATCAAGCCAGTTGGTAAGCGGCGTGGTCTTATCAATCTGGCTGGAGACCACACCGGCCTGCGTTGGCAAATGGCGGTCTCGGTTGTTTGCGTCCCATGGAATCTCGATCTCGAGCACCGGTGAAAGAATCATATCGCCGTCACCATCGCCCATTGTGTCAGAAGTCATACGCCGAATCTGACCGTCATCGTCCTGGCTTGGCCAGTTTAATACATTATTGACCCACCAGAGATGCTCTTGATCTTTCGGCCGAATCTGGAATTCGACCAAAGCTCCGCGATCAGTAGATGCGTTTTCGAGTTTTAACTCAAAGCTACTGTTGGAGCCTAGCACTTTGACACCATTTGGCGAGCTGTCTACGCTATCGGGTACACCATCACCATCGTTGTCATGGTCATAGAAGTCAGGCACACTGTCGCCGTCTGTATCAGGGCAGGCATTTGTGCCACTATTGTCCAGTATGTACTTTCCTTGATTTGAATCCCATACAACATCGTGACGCCCAGGACACTCGCTGATGTCAAGCAGGCCGTCTTGATTGGTATCCGGCTTCAGCGGATCCAAATACCAGGTCTGACCTCCTACAGAAACTGGTTGAATCTCAGCGTAGTCGCTGAGGCCATCGCTATCACTATCAACATTGTCGACCCAAGTGCCCAGCTCAAAGATTTCAATTTGGTTGTCGATTCCATCCTCATCGCAATGGTCGGTTGCGGTAATCACACAGACAATCGTAACCCCTTGGGGGTCGGTCAAGGTCTGCGTTGTGGCTGCTGAAGGCGCATGGGTCGTCGATTTGTTGGGCGCCAATACATTCGCCAGCGCCACCCGCTGTGGTTCACGACTTAGCGGATTCTTGTGAGGGTTAGAGTCTTGGTCGCCCAGTTCCTGCTCTGTCTCAGATTGAGGCTGGCGGCTCTCAATGCGGTCATAGAAGGCGCTCACCTGCTGCGTCTGCAAGAGGGGTGTGACGATCATGGAGAAGATCATGGCCCCCACCAGCGGCACCTGCACCAGGCGCGAACGACGGTGGGTAATTGTCAGAGCGGCCATGCCCACTAGCAGCAGGAAGAAGCCGAGCATGTTGCCCAGGTGCTGGGCATCCGCTTGGGAGAGACCAACCGATTCACCTGGGTTGTTCAGGAACTGATAGGGGTCTTGCCAAAAGTCAGAGCTAAAAAGCGAAGCGCTGCTCTCTGGTCCCCAATTGCTAAAGTCGGTGGTAATGTCGGCCTCCACCCAATTTTTGGCGCGCTTTTCAGGCGGGAAGCTGATGTGGATAATCTGACGCAAGGGCAAGCCACTGGCATCGACCCAGACTTCGCCTTGCCCCGTCATCTTTTTGTATTGCTCAACATGGCCCAAGGTCATGCCGGCCGGCAGTTCGCCGCGGGCACGCAGATAGTCCTGCATACTCTGGCGCATATATTCGGCATACTTGGGGCCGCTCAAGTCAAAGGCATAGCGGGTGATGGCATCCGCCATCTCGTCGGGCAGCAGGCCGGTGGGGAAGAGTTCGTCGGTACCCCCACCGCGCCCAGAGGGCACCCGCCCCCTATCAGGGGTTTGAGGGCGGACAGATACTATACGAAACGGGTATTTGGGCCAATTTTGGCTAATTTGGCAATTAGAACCGCATTTACACCGTAAACACTCACGATGAAATGTCTAGATGTGCAAGTTTCGTCCGATAAGTCAGGTGATTTGCCAGAACGAAGCCTCGGATTGCCGCCAGAATCGCCTGATTTGCCACTTCGCATAGAAAGTGCCCGCCCCTGAACTATCAGGGGGAGGGGCTGATGCTTCGTCGACCCCGTGACTGCTCCCTTCCCAATCTGGGGAGGGTGCGGCTTCATTAGAGCCGAGGGGTGGGGTTAATATGCGCACATTTTCCATGGCCGACAGAAAGCCCATGGGATCGCCACCGGGTGCAAAGAGCTCGGTTCCATTCTCCAACTCGTGCCACTGCTCTTCGTGTTGGAGTCGCCCATAGGCCATGTCCTCTTCTACCTTAACCTCCATCGGGGCCTGGTTGGGCAGATCCATCTGCAGATGCATAGCTTCTTGCCATCGGTCTATTGTGCCCGAGATGGACATCTGCTCAGTGCGGGGGCGGCGACCAACGTTCTCCAGTCGGGGGGTGGGGTTGGTTGTCTGCAAGACGTTGCTGCTGTAGTCGTAGCGGCCAATCTCGCCGGCCGTCTGCCAGACCGCGCGCAGCGCCTGCTCCGGCGTTTGGGGCAGCGCCGAGGCAATCGTCGTGCGCATGGTGTACGCGCCCGCCAGGGTCAACACCCCCAGCACCATGAACGCCAGATAGAAAATCGTACTGCGTTTCGTTCGTTGTCGATTCCGTTGTCTTGTTCGTTTTTGTGTTTGGTGAGACATAAGAATTTCCTTATTGTGTGAAAAACGTGTGGTTGGTTTGTTGGTTTGATAGTTTGTTGGTTTGATAGTTTGTTGGTTTGATGTCTGGTCATCCAACCAACAAACCAACTAACTCCCAATTACGCTCAAAATGGTTGCCCGTGATAGATCATCCTGCACCTGGGCCTGAACGCGGTTGCCGAGGACGACCTGGTGGCCGTTGCTGTCGGCGATGACGATCTCGTGGTTGAAATCCAACTCCACGCAAACGTCATTGCGTCTGGCCCCACACTCGCTACTCTCCACCACAATGCCCGTGGTGTTGACAGCGGTGCCAAAGAGACCGCTGGGGCTGCCGTTGCTCCACAATAACGCCGCTAGCAAGAGAAGGGTCAACAAACCCACCAGGATAAATGTCACTTGTGTTCGATAATTGATATTGTTCATCATGAGAAGTGCCTCCTTAGGCGATTCGTATTGCGTATTGCGTGATACCAGTTGAGAAAATGGTTGTGCTGCAACACTGTTTACTGTTTACTCGTTCCCGTCCGCCTCCTTATCTCCATTGTAGTGAGGGAGCGCATTCAAAGCGTCGTGAAATGGGAGACCCACCGTCTTCAGTTGGCGATCTACCGTCTTCAATTGAAAAAAAGCGTCTTCAATTGCGAAAAATGCTTCATCCTCTCTCTGGCAACGTGGTTTCTGCCTGGTTGACTGTCTCCGTTTCCAAGAAGGCAAAGAGCGCTTGCAGGGAAGCAAAACGTACCACTTCGCCGCTCTGTACAGACTGGGCCGATGCCCGCCAGGGTTTGTCTGGTTCGTCCTGCCATAAACGCACGAGGTAGGCTCTATAAGAAAGCGTTAGAGTCATTGAAACGGTCCGTGTGTGAGTTGTTTCATGCATAATCTGTTGAAACCTCCTTGTTGGTTGAGTTTGGGGTTCGATTCACTGCTATCCTCGTAAATGCCAGCAGAAGTCCGCAATCGGTTTTTCAAGCCGTTCTTCAGAGCTAGTCTACGAATTAACCTGCTGTGCTATTTACTGAAAGATGTACGAGTCGCCTGATTGCGAATTCGTTCTCTACATCCATTGTAGCGATCGAGCGCATTCAATTCGTCGTGAAATGGGGGATCTATCGTCTTCAATTTGGAGGTGGAGCGTATTCATTTGACGTTTGGGGGAAGATGACAAGATGATCGGGTGACAACCAACCTGTCTCGCAACAAACTCCGCGCAAGTTTAGGGTGCTAGGCGGACACGAAGTCGGGCGGATTGAGCGCTTTTCGTAGAGACACAGTTCTTCCCGCCCGACTTCATGTCCCTACGGCCGCATGAATCGTAGGGACATGAGGTTGGTGCCCGTGAGATGGCCATTGTGCCTGTACCCTCTTCCACCAACCTCGTGTCCGTCCCCATAGCCCCACTTACAGCGCCAAGTGAGGAATGGTCAGGAGATGGGGCCCGACAGAGAAGAAAATTTGAGGAAAGACAAACCGGCCTCACGCATGGCGTGAGGCCGGTTTGTCCAAGCTGATAAACAAGTACTTCGACCGATTTTACTTACTATTCGTCACCAACGGCAGGAAAACCGTCTGAATGCGCTTGACAATTGTATGTTCGCCATTCTCACCGCTGTTGCCACGGCGGGCTGCATCCCCGTCAGCAAGTTCCTCATCGTCAACCGACTCGGTGACTATATCGCTGGCCGACGATGCACCTTCGCACTCGGCGAGGGTGTCGTTGCCAGGACCACCCCTACAGTAGTCGTTGCCGTTACCGCCGTTCAGATCATCGTCGCCCTTGTTGCCGTAGAGGTCATCGGGACCTTCACCGCCAGAGAGGATGTCATTCTGTTTGCCACCCAGCAGCACATCATAACCATCTTCACCGTAGAGCGTGTCCTGACCATCATTGCCTTCCAGGTCGTCCCACCCCAGGCCACCATAGAGCGTGTCGTCGCCGCCACCGATGAGCCAATCTGCGCCCTTGTTGCCATAGAGCGTGTCATTGCCGCCATTGCCCTCGATGATATCTTTGCCGGGTCCACCACAGATAACGTCATCGCCCTTCTTGCCCCAAATATCGTCGGGACCATCCAGGCCAACGATCAGATCGGGGCTATTCGTGCCCACAATCCAGTCGTAGCCATTGGTACCCATAATCAAGTTGCTGGAGAAGCCGGGTGCATCATAGACGCCAGGTGCCGTCTCAAAGACATCATAGCCGCCACAGGTGGTCAAAGGCGTCGAAGCTGCCGTCACCGTGATGGTCCGTGACCGTGTTCGAATCTTCGAGACCATCATTAGCCTTGTAGGTGAAAGTATCGTCACCGACAAAGCCAGCATTCGACGTGTAGGTAAAGGAACCGTCGGTGTTGAGGCTTAATGTGCCGTTGGACACGTCATTAACCAGGCTTACCATCAGCGTATCGTCATCTGCATCGCTGTCGTTGGTCAAGACGCCAGGCGCTGGGACATCCAACAGCGTGCCTTCGTCGGTGCTGTAGGCGTCATCTGCTGCCACTGGCGCATTGTTAACTGAGGCAACTGTAATGGTCACCGTGACCGTGTTTGAATCTTCTTGACCATCATTGGCCTTGTAGGTGAAGGTATCGTCACCTACAAAGCCAGCATTCGGCGTGTAGGTAAAGGAACCGTCGGCGTTGAGGCTTAATGTGCCGTTGGACACGTCATTGACCAAGACTGCCGCCAATGTATCGCCGTCTGCATCGCTGTCGTTGGTCAACACACCGGGGGCTGGGACATCCAACAGCGTGCCTTCGTCGGTGCTGTAGGTGTCATCCACCGCGACAGGCGCACTGTTGACTGAGGCAACCGTAATGGTCACCGTTACTGTATTTGAAGCGTCTGGCCCATCAAGGGCGACATAGGTGAAGGAATCATCACCAACGAAGCCAGGATTCGGCGTGTAACTGAAGGAGCCATCGGCGTTGAGGGTGAGCGTACCGTTCGTCACGTCACCCTGAAGGGATGCTGTCAGCGGGTCACCTTCAACGTCGCTGTCGTTGGCCAGGACGCCGGGGGCCGATACTGTCAGCGGTGTGTCTATGCTGGTTGTATAGGCGTCGTCTGCCGCGACGGGCGCATCGTTAATCGGGTCAACCGTGATGGTGACGATGGCCGGATTGACGCTATCTTCGCCGTCATTGGCTTTATAGGTGAAGCTGTCGCTGCCGTTGAAGTCCGCGTTCGGCGTGTAGGTAAAGGAGCCATCGGCGTTGAGAGTCACGCTGCCGTTGTTCGGATTGCTGACTAGGACCGCAGTTAGGGCATCGCCCTCCACGTCGCTGTCATTTTCGAGTACCCCAGGGCCAGGCACTGTCAGGGCCGTATCTTCATTGGTGGCATAGGCGTCATCCGTAGCGACAGGTGCATCGTTGACCGGATCGACCGTGATAGTCACCGTGGTGATGCTGGAATCACTGCCGCCGTCGTTCTGATAGGTGAAGCTATCGCCACCGTTGAAGTTCGTGTTCGGCGTATAGGTGAAGGAGCCGTCGGGGTTGAGACTCAGTACCGTTGGTTTCATCGACCAAGACCGCGTCAATGGGTCGCCGTCCCCGTCGTTGTCGTTGGCCAGCACACCGGGGGCAGGTACTGTCAGTGCTGTGTCTTCGTTGGTGCTATAGGCGTCATCCACTGCTACGGGCGCGTTGTTCCCTGGCAAAACCTCAATGCGTACCTGTCCTGGCTGGATGCCGTCGACTATACCGTCGTTGGGTCGGTAGAAAAAGGCGTCGACATCAGTAAAGCCGGAATTCGGCGTGTAGGTGAAGGAGCCATCAGGATTCAGGCTCACGGTCCCATCGTTGGGCGCGCCGAGCAGCGTTGCCGTCAGCGAGTCACCCTCTGCATCGGTGTCATTCTCCAGGACACCAGGAGCGGCGATGGTTAAGGGCGTATCCTCGCTGGCTGTGTAGAAGTCAGGGGTAGCAAACGGTGGCGTGTTTACCCGTTCGAAAGCGCCAATGTCACAGCTAGACCTTTGGGGGCGGGGGGTGTCGCGCTGGTCGAGGTTGTTGATGGGTGCTGCGGCTCAGATGGAATTATCACCGGCATCCAGGGCCGGACTGCCGCTCGTTAAGTCGTATGTGTTAGTATCGCCACCGTTGTTTTGCAGGGTCGTATCGATAATGCCGCTGAGTGCTGTGGGTTGGGTACCATCGCTGCTGGCATCGATATCGCTGCTGCCCAGGATGACGTTGCGGAAGGCTTGCGCCGTGGTCTTGCTGTCATCGCTGAGAAGGTTGTTGGCATCAACGGTGATGCGATCGGGATTTGGCGCGTTGTTGAAAATCTCCAGCCCTTCTGGACTGACCGTGTCATTCGAGCTATTGCCGCTCAAGATGGTGTTGCGGAGGGTGACTCGGCTATTATTATTCGTATTGTAGATCGCCCCACCATCATCCGCGATGTTGTTGACGATGGTGCTGTTGATGATTGTGGCTTGAGCACCAAAAGCGTTCCAGAGAAAGCCCCCTTGGGCAACACCAGCGTTGTTGCTGAACGTACTGTTGCTGATATTCAGGGTGCCACCGTCGCTAAGGATAGCGCCGCCCAGGCCCTGGGAAGACGATCTCGTCGGTTGGGTTGAATTCCCGCTGACGGTGCTGTGGTCAATCGTGACAGTACCGGCCGCGGTACGGATGGCACCGCCTTGCCGCTCGGCAATGTTGTCACGCAGGGTGCTGTAGCTGATGGTGACCGTACCGTTGTCGTTGTGAATTCCTCCACCGCCATCGCCCTGCTCTCCGGCGAAGTTGTTGTGGAGCGTGCTGCGGTTGATGATCAGCGTGCTGGCAATGTTGGCGATCGCCCCACCTTCCCCGTACGTGCATATGCCTGGGCCGAAACCATCGGGCGTGCAGGCCTCGTTGTTGGACAAGATGCTGTCGTTGATTGTCAATATCGCGTTAGGATAGGGCACAGTGAAGTTGCCGTTGAAGATAGCTCCCCCCTTCTCCTCGGTGCGGTTGCCGTCCAACAGCGTCTGGTTCAGCGTGAGATTGCCGAGGTTCCAGATCGCCCCACCAGGATCCTGATTGCCACCGGTGCTCCCACCCGTGAGCGTGATATCGTTGATCACCACATCGGTCTCTTCGGCGATCGTGAAGGGTCGTACCCCAAACATCTGCTGCCCATCCACCGTAAAGCCACTCCCTTCGATGGTTAGATCCACATTGGCCGTGGCGTTGTTGATAGTGGTCGTGTCCGCCGTCAAGGCAATGTCTGCCGTCAAGGCAATGATGTAGCTACAGGCAGCTGTCTGGCTGTTGAAGTCTGCAATGGCGGCGTTCAGCTCGGTTTCGTTGGCGACATTGGAGGTGCCGCCGCACGCGGCATACGCCGGATCCACTGTCGTCATGAGGCTGATCATGATGCCGGCCAACATCACAATAAGCAGCTTGACCATAGATTTATGTGTAATAAAAGTCGTACCCGATTTCATGATATTTGTCTCCTCTTGAATGTGTTTGAACTATCCTTACTATTCACTGTCATCTTCCAAACTCTATCTTCGAGTATAGCGAGTGATCGCATTCAAAACGTCGTGAAATGGGGGAGCGACCGTCTTCAATTGGGGGGTGGAGCGTCTTCAATTGGCATTTGGGGTGATGGGGTGACAAGACGGTGAGATGAGACGAGCGTGACCGGCGGTCCACACGCACTGGATCTCACACCGTTCCCATCCTGTTTGGACTGCTGGACACGCAGGTCGCAGCCCCACATGAATCTTGCCTCCTCATTTCCCTGCCAAACGACCCCCTGTTAAAACAAGCTGTTCTTTTGGATTTTCGACAATTGAACAGGGCTGCTAATCGAAAATGTTTCGATTTCAAAGGAACATCAAGAAGAAGACCATGAAGATCGACTAATAGAACTTCCCACTCTTTAAAAAACATATCTGCTTTCTCCTTGTGTTGAATTGAAATGGGGACCTTGGTCATCGTTACGCTTGCGTCCAGGGCGGGGTGTTATCCACATCTCTTCAAAGATGGACAATCCGGCCTCACGCTTTGCATGAGACCGGTGACTACACAGGGGGTTGGAGAAACTATGCGAACAGGTTACTGTTTATTGTTTACGAGTGGTAGGAAGATCTTATGGCTGCGGTTAACAACGGTCTGTTCGCCATTCTCATCATTGTCACTAGCCCCCTCTTCATCGGACGATGTACCGGCAGCGGATGCGCCTTCGCAGTTGGTGATGGTGTCGTCACCAAAACTGCCCTGGCAGTCATCCGTGCCATTGCCGCCGTTGAGCAGATCATCGCCACCACCGCCATTGAGGATGTCGCCACCGCCGCCACACATGACGTCATCGCCACTGAGCCCGTTGAGCGTATCCTTGCCGCCGAAGGCCAGGACCAGATCATCCATATGCGTGCCGGTCAAGGTTTCACCGCTGCTGGTGCCCACGATGATGGCGTCACCCGTCCAGTTGGGGGAGACGTACGCGCCCGTTGAGCTTACCTGGAAGGCATCGAAGCCGCCACACCGACCGATGAACTGACTGACCTCAATGGTCACCGTGGCCACATTGGAGTCCGCCGTGCCGTCATTGGCCTTGTAGGTGAAGCTATCGATGCCAACGAAATCTGGATTGGGCGTGTAGGTAAAGGAGCCATCGATGTTGAGGGTCACGCTGCCGTTGCTGGGATCGCTGATCTTGATGGCCGTCAGAGTATCGTCTTCAGCATCGCTGTCGTTCTCCAGCACACCGGGTGCGGCCACGTTGAGGGGCAAATCCTCGAACGCGATGTAGCTGTCATCTTCGGCGAGGGGGGCGCTGTTGCCGACGACCACATCTACCGGCACGCTGGTTTGCTGGGTCGACCCATCGCCTAACTGGCCTTTGTCGTTGTCCCCCAAGCACTGGAGCCCGCCCGCGCTGGTCAATACGCAGATGTGCCCACGGCCTGATGCGACCGCAGTCCCGCCGCTGGTCAGCCCCAGCATGTCCACCGGTATGTTGCTGTTCGTCATGGTGCCATCGCCCAGTTCGCCAAATTCGTTGCCGCCCCAGCACTTGACCGCGCCAGCATTGGTCACGGCACAGCTATGCGCGAAGCCCGCAAAGACCGCTGCGACCTCGCTGGTCAGTCCGACCACATCTACCGGCGTGAGGCTGTCCGCAAAGACGCCGTTGCCCACCTGGCCCAAGCCGTTTTCCCCCCAGCATTTGAGTCCACCCGTCGTGGTTATGGCACAGGTGTGGTCTTCGCCCAATGCGACGGCGGCCACGCCGCTGCTGAGTCCAACCACATCCACGGGCGTGAGGATGTCGGTGGTGGTGCCGATACCCACCTCGCCATCGTTGTTATCGCCCCAACATTTGAGTCCGCCAGCACTGGTGACTACACAGGTGTGGTCGTCCCCTTGCCCCGTGGCGAGTGCGGCCACGCCAGTCGTCAATCCGCTGACGTCCCCGGGCGTGCTGCGATCGGTGGTGGTACCGTCGCCCAACTGGCCATCCAGGTTGCGCCCCCAGCACTTGATCCCGCTCGTGCCAGTCAGCGCACAGCCATATTCGTGCCGGTCGTGATGGCGATCACGCCGCTGGTCAGCCCAACCACATCCACTGGGGTGCTGCTGCTGGTGGTGGTGCCATCGCCCAACTGGCCATTGTTGTTGTTGCCCCAGCACTTGACCCCACCGCTGCTGGTCAAGGCACAGCTCTGATCGTCTCCCGCAGCAATGGCGACCACGCCGCTGGTCAGCCCAACGACATCGACTGGCGTGCTGCGACCGATGTTGGTGCCGTCGCCCAGCTGACCATTGGAATTGTGCCCCCAGCACTTGACCCCGCCCGCGCTGGTTAGGACACAGGAATGATCCTCCCCCAAATTAATATTGGTAAACGTCCCGCTCTGGGCGTGGGCCTGGGACGTTGGCATCGCCAACGCAAAGATTCCCACCGCTATACATAACGCGGCGACGCGCAGGGCGAGACTCATGCTAACTGGTACGCTCAGTGGTGTTGAACCGTCATTCTGTTTTCTCATTTTTGTCTCCTTTGATGATTGAACATGAACTATGAAATAACCTATCTCCGATCATAGCGGGCAATCGTATTCAGATCGTCGTGAAACGGGGTTTTTATCGTCTTGAATTGGCGATAAAACGTATTCAGATCGTCTTCATCAGTTGAAACGCGTTTCAACTGTGCTGCGCCAGAAACCAAACCGACCTCACGCCCAGCGTGAGGTCGGTAATGACAAGGGGATAAAAAAGCTCTCAGCTAATCAGCCGTCAGCTTTCAGCCAGAATCTGGCCATGTTTCGTGGCTGATTTTTATACTTTCCTATACTCAGTAGATCCAAATTTGGCGTTTTTGGCGATTTTCAGTCGAGATTGCAGGGATTTTGGAGTCATTTATTCAGATTTCGGTTACAGAAAACAACCTATTTCATATCTGAAAATCGCCCAAATCTAACGCAAAAACTAGATATCGACCGGCAAATTTGTATTTATGTCAACTGTTTAGCCAGAATTCTCTCAAAACCTGAAATTTGGATCTACTGATACTATGAAAAACTGCGCGAACGAGGCATCAAATTGCTTGGTTTGCTGCCACGCGATTGGTAGCGCAAAGGCTGCTTGGTATGTATAGGTGGTTCATCTACATCACGTTGAATGTGAGGTCGGTCTCTCTGCTATCTGGCTGATAGTCTACTTTGCGAACTCGCCACCATTGCTCAAGCTAATCGTTGGAGACAAGCGGCAGGAAGAGTTGCTGAATGCGCTTGGCGATGGCGTGTTCACCATTCTCGCCGTCGTTGCTGCGGCGGGCTGCACTCTCGTCAACAAGCTCACCATCGTCGGCTGCATTGCTGGCTGCTGATGCGCCTTCACACTTGGCGATGGTGTCGTTGCCAGGACCACCTTTACAGAAGTCATTGCCGTCGCCGCCGTTCAGGTTGTCGTCGCCCTTATTGCCGTAAAGAATATCCTGGCCACCATTGCCCTCCAGGTCGTCCCACCCCTTGCCGCCATAGAGCGTGTCGTTGTCGGGACCGCCAATGAGCCAGTCGTCCTGGGGATTGCCATAGAGGGTGTCGTTGCCCTGCTGCCCCTCGATGATATCAACGCCCGCACCGCCACAGATGACGTCATCCCCGTCTTTGCCATAGATGTCATCGGGGCCCTGTAGACCAAGGATCAGGTCGGGGCCATCGGTGCCAATGAGCCAGTCGTGGCCGTTGCTGCCCACAATCAGGTTGCCGGGAAGCTGGGCGCCGCAAAGACACCAGGGGCCGTCTCAAAGACATCGAAGCCGCCGCAAGTGGCAATCGGTGTAGCAATGGCGTTCACTGTGATGGTTACCGTGGCGATGGGTGAATCATCGGTCCCGTCGTTGGCTTTGTAGGTGAAGGTATCGTGGCCTGTGAAGCCAGCGTCGGGCGAGTAGGTGAAGCTGCCATCAGGATTGAACGTCAAGCCGCCGTTGCTCGCATCATCCACCAAGACCGCTGTCAGGGAGTTTCCGTCTGCATCATTATCATTTGCTAACACGCCAGGACCAGGTACATCAAGCTGGGTGCCCTCGGTGGTGCTATAAGCATCGTTCGCGGCGATTGGTGCAGTATTGGGCGGCGGTGGGCCAAACGGACCAGCACCACTTGGCACCGTGCTTTGACCGTCATCATCATTCCCCCAGCAGATCACATCGCCATCCGTTTCCAGCACGCAGATGTGACTCTCCCCGACACTGACTTAGCTAACAAGACCAATACCCGTTGGGATTAGCGTATCGTTTGTTTGGTGCCGATCCCAACAAACGACCTCGCCACTCGTCTTTACCCCACAGACCTCGCCGATCCCCCGTACTTGAGCACCTCCAACGCTGATCTGGCTATAAGGGCCAACGCGGGGCGGAGAAAAGATAGGATCAAAGACATCTCTGCCCCAACAGTGGACATCGCCGTCTGTATCAATGGCACAGCTGTGGAAATGTCCTGCACTGACCTGACTAAACGGCCCTCCATTTGGGGGTATAGCGCTGACTTGACTACGGCGATCATCCCCCCAACAGATCACATCGCCATCCGTTTCTAGGGCGCAGGTGTGAAAATCGCCAACACTAATCTGGCTAAAGGGGCCACTGCCAGCCGGGATACCGCCTTGACCAAGTTCCTCAACCCCCCAGCAGATGAGATCACCATCTGTTTCCAGGGCACACGTGTGAACCCCACCCGCACTGATTTGGCTAAAAGGGCCACTCCCCGCCGGAACTGCGCTTTGACCAAATTCATCATTCCCCCAGCAGATAACCTGCCCATCCGTTTGCAGGCCACAACTATGCGAAAATCCAGCACTGATATAGGTCTCTGCAGAGGCGGCTGAGGCCGTGGCGACCAGCAGCAAACTCAAGCCAAAGAACAAAAGTATACTCTTGAAAAGATAATTCGTTGGGCTAAATCCAATTCTGTGCATGTTAACATTCATACTTTGCTTCATGAGATTGATTCTCCTTTAGAATTCGTATTGACCATGAGGTTGTTAGGCGAAAGAGTCTACTCAACCGCCAACCTATATCTTCAATTATAGTGGGCGATCGCATTCAGATCGTCGTGAAATTGGAGATCGACCGTCTTCAATTGGCGAAAAACGTCTTCAACGCGTATTCAGTAGGTAAAAACGATCTCAGACCTGCGATGATAGAAAATAAATCAGATCATATTCAGACTCAGTAGAACCAAATTTCCGTGGAGGAGGCGTTCTCTATTACACGCAGTAGGCCAAAAAAGGGGTAAAATAGCCCTAGGAGGCCAAAATGAACCAAGAATTTAGCGCCGCAGTAACAGGATTCTGTGCCCATGTGAGAATGCTTTCTCCGCAAAGCGAAACTGTAAAACATTACGAAAGTGACCTAAATCAATTTGGCCAGGTGATAGAAAAAAGGCCAAGAGAGATAGGTCGCCAAGAGATAACGACGTTTGTAACGGCGCAACTCGAAGCGGGGATGAGCAGTGCGACGGTCAATCGCAGAGTGGCAACGTTGAGCCGATTTTTCGACTACTTGGCGGATGAGGCAGAAGACGAAAGCTGGTCAAACCCGGTGGTGTGGCGTCTACACCGACTGGATACAGGTTGCCATCTTCCCAGAGATATAGCGGAACGCATCGTCCGCCAGTTATGGGGGAGCGTGAGTCAAGGTCAGATAAGAGACCAAGTGATGTTGGCCTTGATGCTCGACGTTGGCCTGCGGGCGAAGTGTCGAAACAGAGATGGGCGATATTGAAGCTGCCATAAATCCGGACGAACTGTGGTCACTGCGCGTACGCGGCAAAGGGAACAAAGAGCGTCGAGTCTGGTTGACGCCAGAAACCACAGCGCTGTTGGTGAGCTATATGGATGAGCGTCCTGATGCAGTCGATAGCCATCTGTTTCTGACTCGTCGTCACAAAGGCATCAGTGTCCGCGGAATCCAGGAGCGCCTCGATTATTACCGTCAGCAAGCCGGACTCTCCGAGAACGAGGTCTCCTGTCATCGCCTGCGCCATACCTTCGCCAGACGAATGGCAGAGTCGCGTATGCCACTGCCTAGTCTCTCTCATTGGTTGGGCACAGTCAATTGAAAACGACCCAGATTTACATCGATGGTGCCAATCCTGATATGCGAGCCGACTATGAAGCTGCTATGGAGCAGTTGTCTCGCCAAGCCGCATGCTCGGATATTGAAGGAACGACATCTGCAATAGAGACAGAGAATACTGTGCCTTCTGAACATCGCACAGTGGAGCCAGCTGTTGGCATCTGTTTGTCCGCTGATGAGATCCGTCAACGTCTCACCTCATTGCCGCTCTGGCTTCATCAACCCATCATCTCATTACTTCTCCACCAGCAATTACGCTGGAAAGCCCTCTATCGGCGGGAACGAGCCCTTCAGTGGCTTGGCGAACTCCAACGCGGTTGGCAATGGATGCTCGACCAGCGCATGCTCTCCAGCTTATCCGAACTAAGACGGCGCGATCTCCAAGACTACATCACCCACCTATGTGACTTAGAGTATTCCGTCCATACCATCAATCATTTTATTTGTACCCTCAAGTGTTTCTGCAAGGTAGTGATGGGCATAAGGCCACTGTTGAGCAAACGGGTGGCAAAGGCATGAAGATGGTTGCGCACATAATTGGCTCGAAGAGGTAAGCCATCGCGTAGTAAAAGCGGGGAATGAGTAGCCAGGTCATCGGTGCGATGTTGCAGATGGGCATCGATGGCAAGAGCAGTGCGTTGGGTAACAGGCAACCGACGGTCACGATGGGATTTGGCATCTCGAACGAGCAGAGCTTGCACTTCGCCCATACGTAGCCCAGCATCAACCAGAATAAGAAACCAAGCACGGTCAAGGAGGTCGGAAGGAGAAAGGCTCTGAGCCGTTGAGTTTAAGACGAACTGTTCAAGTTGAGCAAATTCATGCTGGCGCAACGGACGAGGTAAGGTAGTGGGTCGTTTGAGACGTTGAATGCGATATAAAGCCGGAGCGATCGACTGGCCACATTCTTCAGCAAAATGCAGAAAACACTTGAGGGTACAAATAAAATGATTGATGGTATGGACGGAATACTCTAAGTCACATAGGTGGGTGATGTAGTCTTGGAGATCGCGCCGTCTTAGTTCGGATAAGCTGGAGAGCATGCGCTGGTCGAGCATCCATTGCCAACCGCGTTGGAGTTCGCCAAGCCACTGAAGGGCTCGTTCCCGCCGATAGAGGGCTTTCCAGCGTAATTGCTGGTGGAGAAGTAATGAGATGATGGGTTGATGAAGCCAGAGCGGCAATGAGGTGAGACGTTGACGGATCTCATCAGCGGACAAACAGATGCCAACAGCTGGCTCCACTGTGCGATGTTCAGAAGGCACAGTATTCTCTGTCTCTATTGCAGATGTCGTTCCTTCAATATCCGAGCATGCGGCTTGGCGAGACAACTGCTCCATAGCAGCTTCATAGTCGGCTCGCATATCAGGATTGGCACCATCGATGTAAATCTGGGTCGTTTTCAATTGACTGTGCCCAACCAATGAGAGAGACTAGGCAGTGGCATACGCGACTCTGCCATTCGTCTGGCGAAGGTATGGCGCAGGCGATGACAGGAGACCTCGTTCTCGGAGAGTCCGGCTTGCTGACGGTAATAATCGAGGCGCTCCTGGATTCCGCGGACACTGATGCCTTTGTGACGACGAGTCAGAAACAGATGGCTATCGACTGCATCAGGACGCTCATCCATATAGCTCACCAACAGCGCTGTGGTTTCTGGCGTCAACCAGACTCGACGCTCTTTGTTCCCTTTGCCGCGTACGCGCAGTGACCACAGTTCGTCCGGATTTATGGCAGCTTCAATATCGCCCATCTCTAGTTTCGACACTTCGCCCACCCGCAGGCCAACGTCGAGCATCAAGGCCAACATCACTTGGTCTCTTATCTGACCTTGACTCACGCTCCCCCATAACTGGCGGACGATGCGTTCCGCTATATCTCTGGGAAGATGGCAACCTGTATCCAGTCGGTGTAGACGCCACACCACCGGGTTTGACCAGCTTTCGTCTTCTGCCTCATCCGCCAAGTAGTCGAAAAATCGGCTCAACGTTGCCACTCTGCGATTGACCGTCGCACTGCTCATCCCCGCTTCGAGTTGCGCCGTTACAAACGTCGTTATCTCTTGGCGACCTATCTCTTGGCCTTTTTTCTATCACCTGGCCAAATTGATTTAGGTCACTTTCGTAATGTTTTACAGTTTCGCTTTGCGGAGAAAGCATTCTCACATGGGCACAGAATCCTGTTACTGCGGCGCTAAATTCTTGGTTCATTTTGGCCTCCTAGGGCTATTTTACCCCTTTTTTGGCCTACTGCGTGTAATAGAGAACGCCTCCTCCACGGAAATTTGGTTCTACTGAGTCTGAATATGATCTGATTTATTTTCTATCATCGCAGGTCTGAGATCGTTTTTACCTACTGAATACGCGTTGAAGACGTTTTTTCGCCAATTGAAGACGGTCGATCTCCAATTTCACGACGATCTGAATGCGATCGCCCACTATAATTGAAGATATAGGTTGGCGGTTGAGTAGACTCTTTCGCCTAACAACCTCATGGTCAATACGAATTCTAAAGGAGAATCAATCTCATGAAGCAAAGTATGAATGTTAACATGCACAGAATTGGATTTAGCCAACGAATTATCTTTTCAAGAGTATACTTTTGTTCTTTGGCTTGAGTTTGCTGCTGGTCGCCACGGCCTCAGCCGCCTCTGCAGAGACCTATATCAGTGCTGGATTTTCGCATAGTTGTGGCCTGCAAACGGATGGGCAGGTTATCTGCTGGGGGAATGATGAATTTGGTCAAAGCGCAGTTCCGGCGGGGAGTGGCCCTTTTAGCCAAATCAGTGCGGGTGGGGTTCACACGTGTGCCCTGGAAACAGATGGTGATCTCATCTGCTGGGGGGTTGAGGAACTTGGTCAAGGCGGTATCCCGGCTGGCAGTGGCCCCTTTAGCCAGATTAGTGTTGGCGATTTTCACACCTGCGCCCTAGAAACGGATGGCGATGTGATCTGTTGGGGGGATGATCGCCGTAGTCAAGTCAGCGCTATACCCCCAAATGGAGGGCCGTTTAGTCAGGTCAGTGCAGGACATTTCCACAGCTGTGCCATTGATACAGACGGCGATGTCCACTGTTGGGGCAGAGATGTCTTTGATCCATCTTTTCTCCGCCCCGCTCCTTATAGCCAGATCAGCGTTGGAGGTGCTCAAGTACGGGGATCGGCGAGGTCTGTGGGTAAAGACGAGTGGCGAGGTCGTTTGTTGGGATCGGCACCAAACAAACGATACGCTAATCCCAACGGGTATTGGTCTTGTTAGCTAAGTCAGTGTCGGGGAGAGTCACATCTGCGTGCTGGAAACGGATGGCGATGTGATCTGCTGGGGAATGATGATGACGGTCAAAGCACGGTGCCAAGTGGTGCTGGTCCGTTTGGCCCACCGCCGCCCAATACTGCACCAATCGCCGCGAACGATGCTTATAGCACCACCGAGGGCACCCAGCTTGATGTACCTGGTCCTGGCGTGTTAGCAAATGATAATGATGCAGACGGAAACTCCCTGACAGCGGTCTTGGTGGATGATGCGAGCAACGGCGGCTTGACGTTCAATCCTGATGGCAGCTTCACCTACTCGCCCGACGCTGGCTTCACAGGCCACGATACCTTCACCTACAAAGCCAACGACGGGACCGATGATTCACCCATCGCCACGGTAACCATCACAGTGAACGCCATTGCTACACCGATTGCCACTTGCGGCGGCTTCGATGTCTTTGAGACGGCCCCTGGTGTCTTTGCGGCGCCCAGCTTCCCCGGCAACCTGATTGTGGGCAGCAACGGCCACGACTGGCTCATTGGCACCGATGGCCCCGACCTGATCCTTGGTCTACAGGGCCCCGATGACATCTATGGCAAAGACGGGGATGACGTCATCTGTGGCGGTGCGGGCGTTGATATCATCGAGGGGCAGCAGGGCAACGACACCTCTATGGCAATCCCCAGGACGACTGGCTCATTGGCGGTCCCGACAACGACACGCTCTATGGCGGCAAGGGGGACGACCTGGAGGGCAATGGTGGCCAGGATATTCTTTACGGCAATAAGGGCGACGACAACCTGAACGGCGGCGACGGCAATGACTTCTGTAAAGGTGGTCCTGGCAACGACACCATCGCCAAGTGTGAAGGCGCATCAGCAGCCAGCAATGCAGCCGACGATGGTGAGCTTGTTGACGAGAGTGCAGCCCGCCGCAGCAACGACGGCGAGAATGGTGAACACGCCATCGCCAAGCGCATTCAGCAACTCTTCCTGCCGCTTGTCTCCAACGATTAGCTTGAGCAATGGTGGCGAGTTCGCAAAGTAGACTATCAGCCAGATAGCAGAGAGACCGACCTCACATTCAACGTGATGTAGATGAACCACCTATACATACCAAGCAGCCTTTGCGCTACCAATCGCGTGGCAGCAAACCAAGCAATTTGATGCCTCGTTCGCGCAGTTTTTTCATAGTATCAGTAGATCCAAATTTCAGGTTTTGAGAGAGAATTCTGGCTAAACAGTTGACATAAATACAAATTTGCCGGTCGATATCTAGTTTTTGCGTTAGATTTGGGCGATTTTCAGATATGAAATAGGTTGTTTTCTGTAACCGAAATCTGAATAAATGACTCCAAAATCCCTGCAATCTCGACTGAAAATCGCCAAAAACGCCAAATTTGGATCTACTGAGTATAGGAAAGTATAAAAATCAGCCACGAAACATGGCCAGATTCTGGCTGAAAGCTGACGGCTGATTAGCTGAGAGCTTTTTTATCCTATTACCTGACCTCACGCTGGGCGTGAGGTCGGTTTGTTTCGAGGCAGCACAGTTGAAACGCGTTTCAACTGATGAAGACGATCTGAATACGTTTTATCGCCAATTCAAGACGATAAAACCCGTTTCACGACGATCTGAATACGATTGCCCGCTATGATCGGAGATAGGTTATTTCATAGTTCATGTTCAATCATCAAAGGAGACAAAATGAGAAAACAGAATGACGGTTCAACACCACTGAGCGTACCAGTTAGCATGAGTCTCGCCCCTGCGCGTCGCCGCGTTATGTATAGCGGTGGGAATCTTTGCGTTGGCGATGCCAACGTCCCAGGCCCACGCCCAGAGCGGGACGTTTACCAATATTAATTTGGGGAGGATCATTCCGTGTCCCAACCAGCGCGGGCGGGGTCAAGTGCTGGGGCATAATTCCAATGGTCAGCTGGGCGACGGCACCAACATCGGTCGCAGCACGCCAGTCGATGTCGTTGGCTGACCAGCGGCGTGGTCGCCATTGCTGCGGGAGACGATCAGAGCTGTGCCTGACCAGCAGCGGTGGGGTCAAGTGCTGGGGCAACAACAACAATGGCCAGTTGGGCGATGGCACCACCACCAGCAGCAGCACCCCAGTGGATGTGGTTGCTGACCAGCGGCGTGATCGCCATCACGACCGGCACGAATATGGCGCGCTGACTGGCACGAGCGGGACGGCGGGGCGCAACCTGGATGGCCAGTTGGGCGACGGTCACCACCGATCGCAGCACGCCCGGGGACGTCAGCGGATTGACGACTGGCGTGGCCGCACTCGCCACGGGGCAAGGGGACGACCACACCGTGTAGTCACCAGTGCTGGCGGACTCAAATGTTGGGGCGATAACAACGATGGCGAGGTGGGTATCGGCACCACCACCGACATCCTCACGCCCGTGGATGTGGTTGGACTCAGCGGCGTGCCGTCGTGCATTGGGCGAAGACCACACCTGTGCCATAACCACGACGGGTGGACTCAAATGCAAAACGGCTTCGGGCAACGGCCTGCGGACAGCCCCACGCCGGTAGATGTGGTCGGACTGACCAGCGAGGTCGCAGCGGTCTTTGCGGGCTTCGCGCATAGCTGTGCCGTGACCAATGCTGGCGCGGTCAAGGCTGGCAACGAATTTGGCGAACTGGGCGATGGCACCATGACGAACAGCAACATACCGGTGGACATGCTGGGCTGACCAGCGGCGGGACTGCGGTCGCATCAGGCCGTGGGCACATCTGCGTATTGACCAGCGCGGGCGGGCTCCAGTGCTTGGGGACAACGACAAAGGCCAGTTAGGCGATGGGTCGACCCAGCAAACCAGCGTGCCGGTAGATGTGGTCGTCGGCAACAGCGCCCCCCTCGCCGAAGATGACAGCTACATCGCGTTCGAGGATTTGCCCTCAACGTGGCCGCACCCGGTGTGCTGGAGAACGACAGCGATGCTGAAGACGATACCTGACGGCCATCAAGATCAGCGATCCCAGCAACGGCAGCGTGACCCTCAACATCGATGGCTCCTTTACCACACGCCCAATCCAGATTTCGTTGGCATCGATAGCTTCACCTACAAGGCCAATGACGGCACGGCGGACTCAATGTGGCCACGGTGACCATTGAGGTCAGTCAGTTCATCGGTCGGTGTGGCGGCTTCGATGCCTTCCAGGTAAGCTCAACGGGCGCGTACGTCTCCCAACTGGACGGGTGACGCCATCATCGTGGGCACCAGCAGCGGTGAAACCTGACCGGCACGCATATGGATGATCTGGTCCCACTCGGCGGCAAGGATACGCTCAACGGGCTCAGTGGCGATGACGTCGTGTGGCGGCGGTGGCGACATCCCTCAATGGCGGTGGTGGCGATGATCTGCTCAACGGCGGCAATGGCACGGATGACCTGCCAGGGTAGTTTTGGTGACGACACCATCACCAACTGCGAAGGCGCATCCGCTGCCGGTACATCGTCCGATGAAGAGGGGCTAGTGACAATGATGAGAATGGCGAACAGACCGTTGTTAACCGCAGCCATGAGATCTTCCCTACCACTCGTAAACAATAAACAGTAACCTGTTCGCATAGTTTCTCCAACCCCGTAGTCACCGGTCTCATGCAAAGCGTGAGGCCGGATTGTCCATCTTTGAAGAGATGTGGATAACACTGCCCTGGACGCAAGCGTAACGATGACCAAGGTCCCCATTTCAATTCAACACAAGGAGAAAGCAGATATGTTTTTTTTAAAGAGTGGGAAGTTCTATTAGTCGATCTTCATGGTCTTCTTCTTGATGTTCTTTGAAATCGAAACATTTTCGATTAGCAGCCCTGTTCAATTGTCGAAAAT
>JAHBNG010000046.1 GCA_019217005.1 Chloroflexi bacterium TSY | reverse complement strand
AACCTTCCACCGCTGCCGGTCGATCCCATTGGCTGAGACGTTTGAGATAGGTCGGCTGGAAAGTGGCGAGGGTCGGCAATCCATGTGGGCCATCCCGCCACTCACCACGCTGTTCAGTCAGCTGAAACTCTTTGCCCAACAGCGATTGAGCAGCAGGTCCGCCAATAATCACCAAAACTTGGGGTTTGATCCAGATGAACTCCTCGTCCAACCAAGGCCGACATGCTTTGACTTCGGCAACCCTGGGCGGACGAATCTGAGGGGGTTCATCATTCTTGCTCTCTTTGACAGCCACGCATTTATGAATATTGGTGATCCAGACAGATTTGCGGCTCAATCCCGCTTGCTCCAATGCGGTATCGAGTAACTCACCAGCTGGCCCCGAATAAGGGGTACCCGTGTGGTTGTCTGTTAATGACGGCCCCTGCCCAATCAGCATAATCTGAGCATATGAATCACCCATACCCCAGACGACTTTTTCTCGGGCCGCACTTAACGTGCAGCGGATACATGATTCGCACACTGTTTTGGCAGCATCGAAAGAATCGTATTCAGAGAAAAGAGGAAGCATAATTATTTTTACACATCCAAATTCCGCACTTCATTTGCATGGGTTTGAATGAACCGACGTCGGGGTGGAACGGCACTCCCCATCAACATGTCGAAGGTGCGATCGGACTCTGCGGCATCGTCGATGTTGACTTGGAGAATCGTACGGTTGTCTGGGTTCATGGTTGTTTCCCAAAGCTGCTCATCGTTCATTTCGCCCAAACCCTTGTAACGCTGGTCGATACGCACATTTGCTTCCCCCAACTCTTGGCGCATCGATGTGAGAGCTGAGTCATCATAAACATACTCACTGCTACGCTGGCTCTTGCCATTCACACCGCGCGTCACGGTGACGCGATAAAGGGGTGGCTGCGCAATATAGAGATGACCATCTGCCACTAAAGATTCTAGATAGCGGAAGAAGAAGGTCAGCAATAGGGTACGAATGTGGCTTCCATCGATATCTGCATCTGTGTTGTGTGCGCAGATTCCGCCCATACCGCAGATGAAGTTTTCATGCTCATCGACAGAAAAATCGTAGACCATACCGTTTGTTGCTTCAACCTCTTTGACAGAACGAACGGGTAACCCGATCAGGTCAGCATTGATTGTCGTAAACGAGCGATTTTTCGGGTTTGCCGAATTCTGGCGAATTCGTTCTTGCAATTTCGTGGCATTCTGGTGCTTGCACCAAACATTCTCTATTTTCCAGAGATCTTCCCGGCTTGATACAGAAATCTGATAGGCCCTATGTCGCCGAATCACAGGCTTTCCTCGAATCAGCCCGCTGGATTCTCCCGTCGGCTCAACTACATGTTGTGAGCTAATGACGCCCTGAGAAAGGAGCAGATACATGAGACCGCTGGCAAGTTCCCGTGATACGGTTGTCCAAGCGATGCCATTGGATGTAACAGTGCCGTCTCCCAACAGATACCCACGTAGGAAAACGCGCTGCAATTCGGTGGATACATTGAAAACGAGAGCTGGAATGCGTTTGGTATGTGAGCGTACGCCATCAAACCCAAAAATGAGTCGGAAAGTGGAGGCAACAACGCTATGCACCACGCGCAATTCGCTGGCACGTCTTTCTTGTTCTTTCTCTCCTGCGGGATAGTAACGCGGTTCAATTCCAAAAACATCAACAAATGCTTGATGAAGTTCCCCAACGTGTTGCTCGTTGTTCGTGCCGATGGTCAGACGAATGCCTCCTCGCTGGCTGCACGTCCCTTCTGCTACAAAAAAGCCGAGCAATAGCATCAACTGTTCATTTACAGGGATGCAACGTTGAACTGCCTGGTCCGCATAATGCTCTGGAGCAAGCTTGATGCCATTCATCTTGGCAACATCATCTGGATACAGATTAGAGAAACGTAGCCAAGGGCGTACCCGATTGCGACCCGAACCGTTATATTGTTCCTGCCAAAGACGGTCGAGCCGTGAATCTCCTATTTCTACTTTTGTAAGCATCTCATCTGTGTCAAGATCGAGCAGTTCGATATAGCGGAGGAAATGCTCCACTGTTGGACGGTTCTTGCCCTTTTCCCAATCATAAAATGTGATCGGTTGCCGAATGCCGACAGTTTCGCAGATAGTCGCCTGGCTCAGACCGAGAGATTGCCGTTTGGCCGTCAATTGTGCGCCGACCTCTTGCGGAATCGAAACGCGTTGTGCCGTCAGTTGGACATTTTCCACATGTTCCTCTCGAACTCGCTGTTGCTGGATGCGCACAACATCGTCACCCCACAAGATGAGATCCGTGCCAAGACGATCCCGATGTTGCATCAATTCAGCCAGAAGATCAATCCGCTCTACAGGATCAGGCCGGTGCAACGGCAAATGAGCGGGAGCAACAACCAAATCGCCAGCGCGAATTTGATCACAGCGCTTCAAAACAACCTCTTGCTGGCCCGCACGATTCTTCTCATACACAAAAACGCTATGTGAAGCCGTCACACGTATGTTTCGACCGTAGCTTGTTTGGATTTCGTAGAGTGGTTCATCGACAGAGTGGCGAATCACGCTCTTGATTGGCTTAAATTCGGTCTCACGGCTCTGTTGATCAAAGCAGAGTACATCATAGCTGGAGACATCTTCGCCTGCTTCAAGTCGCTCGTCGATAAATGATCCAATCTGCACTTGCCGAATCTGTCCCGCAGGAGTGCGTATGAAGCAAGTCTCCCGTGCATCAACACTCATGAGAATAATCCGATTGTACCGTAAACCAGTTGCATCAAAGCTTTCGCCGATGCCGGTTCCCAATGCTGTGATCAATGCTTGAATCTCTTTGTTGGCCAGTGCTTTGTCCAAGCTCGTCTTCTCAATGTTCAAAATCTTACCGCGCAGGGGAAGAATTGCCTGAAAACGTCGGTCACGCCCTTGCTTGGCCGTGCCCCCTGCACTATCACCCTCGACAATATAGAGTTCACACTCATCCGGGTTGCGGCTCGAGCAGTCAGCCAACTTGCCTGGCAGCGTTAAGCTTTCTAATGCACTCTTGCGAATCACAAGGTCGCGCGCCTTTTTAGCCGCTTCGCGTGCCCGAAAGGCAGTACGACACTTCTCGATGATCTGCTTGGCCTCACGCGGGTTCTCATCCATCCACGCGCCCATGGCCTCCGCCACAGCCGATTCAACATGGTAGCGCACTTCATTATTCAGCAACTTCAGCTTGTTCTGCCCCTCAAACTGAGGCTCCAGTACCTTAACGCTCACGATGGCGGTTAGGCCCTGACGCGTGTCGTCCCCCGTAAAGTTTTGGTCATTCCCCTTTGATGAAGCCCTGTTTGCGAGCATAATCATTCACCTGACGTGTGATTGCTGCTCGCAGACCGGTCAGATGCGTTCCGCCATCGGGTGTGATGATTGTATTGGCAAAAGCATGGAGTGAGTCATTAAATCCATCTGTATATTGTACGGATGCTTCTACTTGGGTCGACTCAATCATTTGATCGACGTAGATCGGTTCGTTGTGAAGGACGTTGCGGTTGCGGTTCATATAGCGGACAAAAGACTTGACGCCGCCTTCGAAATAAAAATTCATTTCTCGTGGCTCGTCGGGCCGCTCGTCGATGAATTGGAGGGTGATACCACGTGTGAGAAAGGCCATCTCGCGAAAACGTGTGACCAAAGCGTCGTACTCATATTCCAACACTTGGAAGATCGTCTCATCGCGCATAAAGGTTTGGATGGTCCCTGTCTCTTTCTTGTTGACCGTACCAATGACCTCAACATCTGTAACGGGAGCTCCGCGCTCAAAGCGCTGCCGGTAGAGCTTGCCGTCGCGCTTGACTTTTGTCTCCATCCATTCACTGACTGCGTTGACAGCGCTAACGCCAATGCCGTGTAGACCGCCGGAGACCTTATAGCCACCGCCCCCAAATTTCCCACCAGCGTGCAGTTTGGTCATAACGACCGTGACCGCTGGAAGGCCAGTCTGTTTTTGGATATCAACGGGAATCCCCGCCCCATTATCCTCAACCGAAACACTGTTGTCTTTGTGGATCGTGACTTTGATCCAGTCACAGCGTCCCTGCATCGCTTCGTCGATCGAATTGTCTACCACTTCATGGACGATATGGTGCAATGCTTTGATGTCCGTGCCACCAATATACATACCGGGACGGCGTCGGACACCTTCCAAACCTTCTAACACCTGAATCTGATCGGCACCATAATCGACACCACCACTACTTTTCGTCTTCGCCACTGAATTCCTCCGAAATATTACATAACTTATTCGCTCAGCAGACGGAAGTGTGCAAATATGTGAAATCTAGACAATCTGACCGCCGATTTGCACACTTTCATAGATGAGCCAACTTATTACACAGTCGTTCCGCAAAGCTTGCGCTGCTGACAACAGGTTTACGGTTGAACGGACATCTCCGATGACCACTCGTACTATCCACTATCAACCATCTACCAGCAACGTCAACCTTGCAGTATCACCTGAAAACCAGTCAACTTGTCACTCACCCTTGGATCTCTGCGATCTTTTGAGGCAAAGAGGGATGTCCTTCTAACCAAAGTACACGCGTGCGATAAAAAACCAATAATGCCACGGCCAGCCCGGTTCCAATGTATGCATTGCCAACGATGGCCATTACAGTTCCCCACGGTGCGGAGATGGCAACGGAACGGAGAATCAGACTAAACCCGCCACCGATCACAGTTGTCAACAAGAAGAAACCAAAGGTGGACCAGAAGCTACTACGCACAAGAGCATAGCTTCTTTTGACGGCTTCCCATATCGCAAGATCATCTACAATCAGCCCTGCCATCACAAAATAGAGATAAAAAAAGAACAGAAACGTTAGACCACCCAGAATTGCAACGAGAAAAGAACTAAACGCAGGACTGAACAAAGCGATCAATCCGAGACCAATACTCATCGGCAGATAGAGCGCCAAAAGAGCACCGATCGTTAGAAGAACGAACAACACCGTACGTATCGAGCGTAACGTCGAGATACTGATAAACCGTTGCCACGATGTTCCTTTTTCTCCCGCACCAATTGGTAAAATATGGGCCAAAATGCCCAAGTAAACAACGCCAATAAAGATCCCGATTATGCTGAATAAAAGGACAAAACTGCTTGCTCTTGATATACTCAGTAGATCCAAATTTGGCGTTTTTGGCTATTTTCAGTCGAGATTGCAGGGATTTTGGAGTCATTTATTCAGATTTCGGTTACAGAAAACAACCTATTTCATATCTGAAAATCGCCCAAATCTAACGCAAAAACTAGATATCGACCGGCAAATTTGTATTTATGTCAACTGTTTAGCCAGAATTCTCTCTCAAAACCTGAAATTTGGATCTACTGATACTGGCGACCTCAACAATTGTACTATTTGGTAAAGCCCCAACCACGACCATCATGCTTGGCACATGCAACAATGAGCTATTGACCAGAAAATCCCACAGATTGGAATTCTGACCAATAATGGCGAATGCTTCTGGTATTTGTTCGCCAAGCTCGCGAATATCAGCTGGCATTTCCTCCGCCTCTATCATCGTCATATAGAAGCCGGCGAATCGCTCAAGAAGCGGTGCAATACTGAATCGCGGTACATACCAAAGAAAAAGGTCAAGCAATATAGGTATAACGGCTAAATAAAGATGTCGGCTGGTGGGCTGGTTCAGAAATAGGTTGACAAAGAAGAGAGTACGTTAACAAGAGAATAGGTTAGAGAAAGAGGCTCCTGTTCAGGCAAAATAAGGGTGTTCAGACCAAAATAGCCAAAAAGGAGCCTCTAAATGTCAGAGTATCGAACAGACCCCCTATCATTGTCAACCCGAATCGATCTTGCGTTGGAAATGCTCAACCCGAATCGAGAGTGGGGGAGAGTGAGCGAACTGTCAACGGCGTACAATGTGTCTCGAACGTGGCTCTATAAGTTGAGAGAGAGCGGTGAAGCGGCGCTGAAAGCGATCTTGTCGCCAGTGAGTCCAGGACCGCAGCCGAAAAGCCATGTGATCGAAGTGGATGAGACGTTCATCCGACGAACCATAACGGTGTTGCCGATGCTGCGAGGAAGCGTACGAGATATCCAAAGGGGGTTGGGGTTGCTGCTAGGTGTGGAGCGGTCGGTGGGATTCATCCAAGGGACGCTGGCGGAAGTTGGAGAACTGGCATCGGCGTACAATGAGAGCATGGTGCCGACGCTGCCGGTGTTGGGGGAAGCGGATGAAATTTTCTGTGGCGACCAACCGTGCCTGACGGTGGTGGACGGAGCATCGTTTGCGCTGTTGAATATCTCAGCAGCCGATGCCCGAGATGAAACAACATGGGGGTTGAAGTTTCTCGAATTGCTCGAGCGAGGCATCACCTTTGATGACTTGGTGACCGATGGGGCTTTGGGCATTCAGGCAGGAGCCAAGGCAGCGGGGATGAATGCGCCACACTCCTATGACCTCTTTCACCAAATGCAGAATGGCACCAAAATCACCCAACGTCTGGAGAGAGAAATGGACCAGGCCATGACCGACCGTGACGTAGCTTGGCAAGAGTTGGACGAGCAGACTGCTCCTGCACGTCGCCCTGGGCGACCACGCAAATGCACAGTGACTCTCGAGGTTGCCGACCAAACGGTGCTGACAGCAGTTGACTTGCACGAGAACTGGACATGGCTTCTCCGAACGGTCCGTCAGGCACTGGAGCCGATTTCACCGACCGGGCAGCTTGTCAACACAGATGCCGCGCAACAAACCATTCTGGCTGCCACCCAACTTATGATGGAGATGAACCGCGATGAAATTGCACACTTTGCCACCCAACTGCAGCAGAATCTACCTACATTGCTGGCTCCCTCCGTCGCCTGGAACTATCCCTGGCTCCTCCGCCAGAACCTCTCACCTGAGTACGAAGCCTTCATCACACACCTCTGGACTTATCGCCATGACCATCAACTTCCCATTGAACAGCTTTTCCTCCCTCATTGCAGCCTATGGCTCTTGCCTTCTGGCATGCACTGGATCGCTTCCATCGGGCTTCTTCTCTAGCTGAATCCTTTCATGCTTGGCTCAGGCCCTTTCTTGCAATCCATCGCTCTTTGCCCGATTGGTTGGCCGCTCTTTTACAGCTCTTTTGGAATCATCGCACCTTCTCACGTGGCAAACGCTCCGGTCACTCACCCTTAGAACTGGCTACCGATTCCTATGTCCCTTCTTTGGCTGACGCCCTTGATGCCATTCTTCAGCCTCAACAGCAACTGGCTCTTTAACCTATTCTCTTTTTAACGTGCCCATTTCAATTTTGTAAACCTAACTCATCCCTTGTTCTGAACCTGCCCCGGCTGGTGAAACGATATCCAGCTGAGAGACTATCAATGATCCCCACGAATTTGTTCTCTCCAAAATTAGAGTGTGTACCACAAAATGTGTAAATGGACGCCGCTCAGTCAGAGAATCGGTTGCATTTACACACTCTGGGACACACGCCCAAAATTAGGAGCTATTGATATTTAACCGCACTTCTCAGAAAAATCGTCACACAACGCCACCATTCTTCTAAGGACGTACTTTATATGGTTCTTTGAGGTTTTGTGGGGTAAACGTTGGTAGTTTGTTGGTTTGCTAGTTTGTCAACCAACCATCTAACCAACAAACCTACTGAAAACCACACAATTCCTCAGACGACCCTTTATATTAAGGTTGAGAGGAAAACGTGATTTTCCCACAGCTCTACTAGACAAAGGAAGACCATGTTTTCACACAGAACTCCGGTTAGATATCAACAGAACCTAGAGTGCAAGATGAAATCCGAAATGCTTCTCTATTATACCACAAAACACCAAATTTGCCGAAGTTCTGGATACACGAAATGGAACGCCTGTTCGACGTAAACGAAGCATAAATATGGGCTGATACAGGAACGAATTTGTTCTGTCAGACGTTCATCTTTGCGATTCACCTTGCCTCATGTTTCAATAAAAGATGTTGGATAGTTGATGGTAAGGTTCACTGTCTACGTATCCGGTTCGAATAGATACCGCACTATAGATGTTCGGATAATGTTTTTCCACGCAAAACAGTAGCTTGTCAGCATTTCAGCCGGTCAGCCAGAGAGCTGACGAGCTGACCGACTGAAATGCCATCCATGACAGGAAAATCTTTGCCTGAAATGCTATAGCTTGTAACTTTAAAATAAAGTCGACTGTTCTTTACTTTCTGGTAAAAGAAAAGAGATGAGGTGAGAAATGTGACAAAAAGCGGTTAGCAGTTCATCCAAAAGGTAGAGAACCCAAAAAAGGAGGAAGGAATGCTAACCGCGCCAGAAATAACTATAGCAGTACTGATGAATGTATTGCAAGTAACGCCGATGGGAACAAACGTAAATGTAATGCGTCTGATGTGGGCAATGCTGAATGGGTCGTTTCTGAAAAGTCGAGGAGCAATCCATAGCGCATTGAAAGAAAGCGGGTTTGAAGATGAGGAGCTCCGGCGAAGCTGGTGGAGCTGATATGGATCATGGGATATCACAAGTCTGCTGGGGTCGTGGCAAGAAGAAGTGGAAAGGGAATGGGAGGCAAAAAAGTTAGAAGGGTACCGAGTGAAAAGCATAGATATCACAGGGTTCTGGCGACCGAAGCTGCAAGGGAAAGTGAACCGACTCTATAACTCAACGGCTCGTCGGGCATTGCCGCGCTCATCTTTGGAGTGATGATAAGCTCGGGGGAGATAGGCGGGAAGCGAGTGCCACTGCTCAAGGCAATCATGAGATGCACGGTTGGAACAAAGGAAAGTGAGTTTCGGAAAAAGCTGCTGAAAGAGACGAAGAAATCACTGGAGTCAGACGAAGTGGCGGTGGTCGATGCCGGGTTTACAATCAGAGAAATGCTAGAAAGCGGCATAGACCGATTTGTCCTGCGGGAAGCCATTAACTGCACAGTGCGCCGCAATGAGTTCCCCAAACGCAAAGAAAAGGCAGACCACCTGAATATGGTGATATTGTGCGTCCGCTCTCTCGCAGCTATAAGGAAAGCGACTCGAGGCTACAACTCCGGACTCGTCTGGTCGCTTTCTCTATAGTGGTCGCCTGATTTGCTATCAAGCATGGCACAATCTCGTCCCCAGAACAACCAAGGTGGATACAGCCAACCGTACCTACTCGATTTACGTCATTCAGGATCCGGCCTACAACACACCTTTGGTTTTGGCGACCGTTATGACTTTGCAGCCTGAAACCATTTATCTTGTCTACCTGGAACGCTGGCCTGTTGAACCTCCCCCCTTGGCTTCCAAGCAGATGATTGGCTTACATCGTCAATTTGTTCATGCCGATGAGGCTTGTTTCCGCTTACCTGAACTGGGGCTGCTGGCTGGCAATCTTCTTTCCCATTTAGCCGCTTCTCTTCCTCCCATACCGACTGGCTACTGGGATCGAGAGCCTCAATCCACTCCCGGCAGGCTGCGCCGTGTTCTCTCGAGTGCTCTTTTTCCAACTCCTGACCAACTCGACCCTGACTTTCGGAAAAAGGCCTCGGTTTCACACCATTTCCCTAAAGGCGTTCTCGCTCATCGCCGCCTCAATGCCGCTGCTTAAACTAGCCGAGCACTATTTTTACATTTTATCCCGTTTTTTCAGGGTGGATTCTTTTTTCCGCCCCTTTCGGTTTGCCCTTTGTCACTCAAGCCTTTACCAGAAAGTAAAGCTGTTCTATACGACTGAAACAGATGAAATTTATTTTAAAGTGATGGCGGTGCTCAGTAGAATTCACTTGGCGTATAGACTGATAGCTCCCCGCAACGCAATAAAGAGTCTTTTAGCCCACGCAAAATGCAATACACAATACCCAACATGAAAAAGGAACAACCATGTCATCATTTGTAATAGAAGGTGGACATCCAATCGAAGGAACTGTCACGCCCATTGGAAACAAAAATGCGGCCTTGCCGTTATTATCAGCCTGTCTTTTGACTGATAAACCTGTTACTCTCCACAATGTCCCCCAAATCAATGATGTCAAAACGATGCTACAAATTTTAGAAGAGCTTGGCGTCGAATATGACGATCATGATAGCAGCATTACACTGTGCGCTGCCAATGCACGGAGCACAGCGCCGAATTCTGAACTTTTTTCCCACATTCGTGGTTCATTAACTCTCATGGGGCCACTTTTGGCTCGTCATCATCACTTTGTTGTTGATGCGTCTGCGGGGGGGGATGATATCGGTCGTCGCCGTATTGATACACACCTTCTGGTCTTTGATGCTTTAGGAGCAGAGATGTGTTACAACGGTCACTTCGAACTACGCACAAATGGTTCACTGCAAGGGCAGGATATCTTATTAGACGAAGCCTCTGTCACCGCTACTGAAAATGCCGTCATGGCAGCCTCATTGGCCAAAGGCACCAGCGTTTTACGCAACGTGGCTTGTGAGCCTCACGTTCAAGATTTGTGTCGCCTTTTGGTCTCTATGGGTTGTCCAATCGAAGGAATTGGTACGAATACACTTGTGGTTCATGGACAAGAGGAATTAAGTGGTGGAGAGCTTTTCATTAGCCCGGATTTTGTTGAGGTGGGGAGCTATATTGGGTTGGGCGCCATTACCGATGGCGAATTGCGGATTCGGGGCGTTGTTCCTGAGCAACTGCGCATGGTGGAAATGGTTTTTAGTGGGCGCTTGGGTGTCCAAATGCACTTCGAAGAAGCAAGTCCAGCAGAGCACGAGATCTCAGCTCAATTATATCCCCATACGCTTGTGATTGAGCGTGAGCAAGAGCTATATGTGAAGCCCGATTTTGGTGGTGCAGTTCCCAAAATTGACGATGCCCCTTGGCCCCAATTCCCGCCCGATCTCATGAGTATTGCCACCGTCACCGCAACACAAGCACAAGGCACCATCATTATCCATGAGAAGATGTACGAAAGCCGCCTCTTCTTTGTGGATAAGCTGATTGCAATGGGCGCACAGATCATCCTCTGTGACCCTCACCGTGCCGTCATTGTCGGACCGAGCCAGCTCTATGGTCAACCAGTTAGCAGCCCCGATATCCGTGCAGGTATGGCCCTCGTTTTGGCTGCGCTGGCGGCAGAGGGAACGACAACGATCGGTAACATCGGCCAAATTGATCGAGGCTATCAGCAGATTGATGAGACGTTGCGGCAATTGGGTGCACAGATTGAGCGATTGGCGTAGTGAATTAGGAAGGCACAACCCTAAATATGAATTTGTTTGACAAGCTCCTGAATCGATGGTAGCCTAATTTCCGACGTTCTGCGGACTCCCCGACAATTGGTCACATATGACTGTTCCTCAGAACATACTACACCAAACATTCACTTTGACTAAATCACTGTCTCATAACTATCTATTTCGAAGTCCATTCGATCCACTATCGAATCACAAGGGAGAAACGAGTATGCAATCAAAAACACTCAGTCGGCGTCGGTTCCTACAATTAGCAGCTGGGAGCGCGGCAGTTACGACGCTAGCAGCTTGTGCTGTACCCGTCGCACCAGCTGGCGGAGGCGCATCTCAGGAGCCGATTACGCTTAACTTTTTCAACCGCGGGGGTCAATTCATCGAAGATGTGATGGATCAGCAGATGACGCTCTACAAAGAGTCGACACCAAACATTGAATTTGAGATCAATGCGGTAGCAGGCGCGTCGCACCAAGAAGCGCTCTTGATCATGATCTCGGCTGGCACAGGTCCCGATATCTGGTTTGACGCCAACCGCACCACGGGTCCACTGACGCGCAAAGGCGTCACCACCAATCTAGAGCCTTTCCTGGAATCGGACCCCGACTTCAATGAAGATGATTATGTGGAAAATGTCTGGATCGCACAGACCTACGACGGAGCACGCTGGGGTCTTCCGTGGGACAGTGGCGCAATGTGCATGGCGTATAACAAAGATCTCTTCGATGAACAGGGTCTCGACCATCCTTCTCAAACTGAATGGATGACGTGGGACGAGGTAATTGAGCTGGCCAAGCAGTTGACCTTCGACTTGGATGATAATACGCCAAATGATTCTGGTTTTGATCCGGCTCGCGTCCGCCAGTATGGACTGATTCCAGGCAGAGGGCATGGTCGCCCAACCTACATCTGGTCCAATGACGGTGAGGTCATTGCAGATGATGGAACCATGCCGATGGATTCACCAGAGTTTAGCGAAGCCATGAACTGGCTGGCGGATCTGGGTCTGGAGCACTTTGTCAGCCCATCACCCCTTTACGAAGCTGCTGGTGAAATCAGTTTGCAGGCTGGCACAGTTGCCATGCAGCACATTGGTGTCTGGTCTGTTGGGCGCATCAATCAAGCGGGCGTCAACTGGGGGACATTCCAAGTGCCATACAACAAGACCAAAGTCTCATACGGTCACTATTCGCCCCTCTGCGTCTTCTCCAAGACCGATCATCCACAAGAATCATACGATTTTGCTTTCTTCGCCACCTGTAGCAAACCTGGGCAGACTATTCTCGTTGACTTGGGGATGCAGCAACCCATTCGCAAAGATCTGCGCGATCGCTTCTTGAGCAACGAAGCACCACCAGACACAGCATCGCGCCAAGTCTTCTACGATGCGTTTGAGGACCCAGAAACGTTCCGTTGGCCTGGAGATACAATCGGCTCTTACTATGGTGGTTGGTATCAGACCATGCTCGACTTCTGGGGTCCCTTCCTGGATCGCCTCTGGATTGGTGATGCCCGCTGGGAGGAGATGGCTGAAGAAGTGCGTGCTGGCTCCGAACAGATTTTGGAGACGGGAGAAATCTCGTAATATTCTCTATAACTCATGCAATCTGTCGCAACTTCAGGCGCGAGCGCACCCCAAACGCGTTCGCGCCGCTTCTATGAACGGCTTAGTTTTGAAGAGACCTTTTTTGGTTGGCTTTTTATTCTACCTGCTGTATTGGGGTTGCTCTTCTTTAAGATTGGTCCCGTCGCGGCGAGCCTCTTTCTCAGCTTCACAAAGTATGAGATTATTACAGCACCTCGATGGATTGGGCTGGCCAACTATTCAAAACTGATTACGGATGAGCTATGGCTCAAATCGGTTGAAGTCACGCTTCGCTACGTGCTTCTCTTTGTCCCTCTCTCGCTTATTGCGGCCTATCTGATTGCCATTTTGATGAGTCGTAACGTTAGAGGGATCAATACCTACCGCACTATCTGGTATCTTCCCTCTGTTGTGCCGGTGGTGGCCAGCGCCACCATCTGGCGTTGGGGACTCAATCCAGAGTTTGGCCCGATTAACTACCCACTTAAGGTCCTGGGATTGCCCGCGCCTCGATGGTTGACCGATCCAGATTGGATTATCCCTTCTATCGTTTTCATCAGCCTTTGGGGGTTGGGCAACTCGGTTCTGATCTTCCTGGCCTCAATCAAGGGTGTTCCGACTACCTTCTATGAGGCCGCTGAAGTAGATGGTGCGGGGGCATGGTCCAAATTCCGCCACATTACCATTCCCTTGACCTCGTCTATCATCTTTTATCAGTTGATTGTCAACGTGATCAACAGTTTTCAGGTCTTTGGCGTGGCCTACGTCCTCTTTGTCTCCAACCCTTCATCTTCTTCAGCCGGGCCAGACAATGCAGCACTCTTTTATGTGCTCTATATGTTCCGCAACGCCTTTGGCTATTTCCGCAACGGTTATGCATCCGCCATGGCTTGGGTGCTCTTTGTCGTCATTATGCTGCTGACGTGGCTTCTCTTCTACAGCCAAAAGCGATGGGTCTATTACGAAACAGAGGGAAGCAACTAATGACGCCCGTCGAATCGCGCATCTCTTTGAATCGCATCTTGATCCACTTGGTTCTTGCAGGTGGCGGGCTGATTATGCTCATCCCCTTCTTTTGGCTTGTCTCGTCATCCCTCAAGGCACCTCACGAAATTTTCACTTTTCCACCCCAATGGATCCCCAATCCCATTCGCTGGTCTAACTACGCTGAAGTTTTCGAAGTAGTGACGGTTCTCCAGTATACCTACAATACCTTGGTTATCACGATGTTTTCAACGGCGGGAGTCGTCCTCAGCTCCTCGTTGGCCGCCTACGCCTTTGCTCGCCTGCGCTTTTGGGGACGTGATTTTGTCTTTGGTCTGATTTTGGCCACCGTCATGTTGCCCTTTGTTGTGACCATGATTCCGGTCTTCATCCTCTTTACGCGGCTTGGGTGGGTCGGCACATTTTTGCCCTTAATTGTGCCCGACTGGTTTGGTGGACCGATCACGATCTTTCTGCTGCGTCAATTCTTCCGCACCATTCCAATGGAGCTCGAAGACGCTGCCCGCATCGATGGAGCCAGTCGCCCACGGATTTTCGCCCAGATAATTTTGCCACTTGCTCGACCCGCTCTAACCGTTGTCGTTGTGTTGGCGCTCTTGCACAATTGGAACGATTTTTTGGCTCCACTCATCTACCTCAAGAAGCGCGACATGTATACGCTGGCTTTGGGTCTGAATGCGCTACAATACTTCGAGGGTGGTCTCGATTGGACTCACTACGTCATGGTGCTGGCGACGTTGATGGTCCTGCCGGTTATTGCAATCTACTTTCTCGCACAACGAGCGTTTGTAGAAGGGATTGTGTTATCGGGGTTGAAGGGCTGATGAAATGAATCTATTTGTGCCCCCTTCGGGAAGATTAAAAACTAGAGATTATAAGGATTAAGAATATGGGACACGGATGAACACAGATTTCACGGATTTTCTTTAAGATAATCCGCGTTCATCCTGAAAATCTGTGTCCTATTTTCAATCCATATAATGTCTACTCCAGTCAAGTTGAAATAAGTAGGTGTATGTATGCGAAAATTGGGTGTTCACCTGATGGTTTGGAGCGGACAAGTGGGTGACGAAGAGCTTGCTCTTTTGCCACAAATCAAGAAGATGGGGTACGACGGCGTCGAGATTCCCATCTTTGATCCTGATAGCTTGGATGTCTCTGCAATTCGTTCCTCTCTTCAGGATTGTGGCCTCAGCTGTACAACATCAACCGCTCTACCAGACGGCATCAATCTGATCGACTCTAACACATCCGTCGGTGGTGTCCGCTGGCTCCAATCTGTGGTTCGTAAAGCGGCGGAGTTAGGTGCATCGATTCTGTGTGGGCCAATGCTTGTGCCAGTTGGCGAGTTACGCGGACGCGGCTACACGTCTGATGAGTGGGCGCTCTCTGTTCAGTCATTGCAAGAAGTGGGCAAGACCGCCGAAGAGAATGGTGTTACGCTCGCATTAGAACCGCTCAATCGCTTCGAGACCTTCATGATCAACACAGTAGCCGACGGTGTCCGCCTCATGGAACAGGTAAACCACCCATCGATTGGCCTGTTGCTCGATACCTTCCACATGCACATCGAAGAGAAATCGACGCCCGATGCGATCCGGCTAGCCAAGCAGTCTCAGTAGATCCAAATTTGGCGTTTTTGGCTATTTTCAGTCGAGATTGCAGGGATTTTGGAGTCATTTATTCAGATTTCGGTTACAGAAAACAACCTATTTCATATCTGAAAATCGCCCAAATCTAACGCAAAAACTAGATATCGACCGGCAAATTTGTATTTATGTCAACTGTTTCGCCAGAATTCTCTCTCAAAACCTGAAATTTGGATCTACTGAGTATATCAAACACTTTCATACCAGCGAGAATGACCGCGGTACCGTTGGGACAGGCCAGGTCAATTGGTCAGGCACCTTTCAGGCATTAGATGATGTCGGTTATGATGGCTGGCTGGTTGTGGAGTCATTCAACGCCGTCATTCCGGAATTAGCCGGTGCAACCTGCATCTGGCGTCCACTGGCCGACAGCCCGAATGCGCTGGCAGCGGATAGCGTGGCCTATTTAAGCAAAACAAACCGCTAGTACATTATCTTGCCTAAAAAGACGGGTTGGCATAGTTAGCCTTGCTCGCCTTTTTAGCATGGACGATGCACTAGTTTGTTGATCACCATGAAACTCATCATCATTTACGGCTCTGAAGCAAGCGGAAAACTGACGATTGCAAAACAGCTTGCCGAGAAGACTGGATTTCGCCTCTTTCATAATCATGTGAGCGTCGACGTTGCCCGCTCGCTGTTTGATTTTGGCGATGAGGGGTTTAGCGAGTTAATCTGGGATGTACGACTAACAGTTTTTGAACATCTCCAAATCTAGAAACAAATTCCAAGGACCCAACCATGCCCATCCTCGACATCCATTGCCACTTCTTCCCCCAAGCATTTCTCGACGCAGCCCGTAAGCCCAACTCATTCCAAGCGTCACTCGAACGGCGCGATGATGGACGAGAGCATCTGGTCTGTCCCGGCAATTTCGACCACCCTTTGACACCAGATTTCCACGCCGCCGAGCAGATGATCGCCGACATGGATCAGACAGGCGTGGACATGGCTGCCATCTCATCGGCACCGCCAACACTCTCCTATTGGGCCGAACCAGCCGCGGCAATTGAATTGGCCTCGCGTCTGAACGAGAGCATCATCGAACGAGTCAATGACTACCCAGATCGCTTTGTTGGCTTGGCCACCGTGCCGCTTCAGGACATAGATGCATCGATTGTCGAAGCCAAACGTGCCATCACGGAACTGGGTCTACATGGCTTTCAAATTGGCTCAAATGTTGGTGGAAAGAATCTAAACCATCCCGACTATTTCCCCCTCTTCGAGACCTTCACCGAACTGGATGTACCCGTCTTCATTCACCCCTACATCCCTGCGGGTGAAGAGCGAATGCAGGACTACTATCTGCACAACTTGCTCGGCATGGTGGCAGAGACGGGTCTGGCCATCGCCAGCGTAATTTATGGTGGCATCTTGGAACGTCTACCCAACCTCAAGATCGTCTTTGCCCATGCGGGCGGCGTCTTTCCCTATATTGTAGGGCGCATGGATCATGGCTACAAAGTGCGCACCAAAGAGTGTACCGAGGCCATACCGCATCCACCCAGTCACTATCTGAAGCAAGTCTACTTCGATTGCATGTCGTTCCACCCGCAGGCCCTTCGCTATCTGGTTGATCTGGTTGGTGCGGACCACGTTGGGATTGGCAGCGACTATCCGTTTGATATGGGGCCGATTAGTGGACCGGTGGCCGAGGTGCGGACGAATCCTTATTTGAGTGATAAGGAGAAGGAGCAGATTTGTGGGAAGACGTTTGCGGGGTTGTTTGGGTCAGGATAAAATTAGCTTTATTCATCATTTATTTTTGTGTTTGGCTCGATGTCCCAATTCGCCCAACTGATTTACCCACAATTCACTGGAGTTTTTACTCCGTTTTTTGGGACCAATCCGGGATCCTGAAGCCTGAACACTCAACGAGAGTTTTCTCTTCTGAATGAGCATAGAACGAGGGAGCCTCTAACACCAACTTCACACCAATCATATCTCCAACAGACAGCCCGCCGCTTCAGCATAGCGTTGCAGTATGGCGATCGAGGAAGAATGTTGCTTGCTTCCCCGCCTGTTTCTAATCTCGCAATCGCCGAAGTTTTGTCCCCATGTGTTTTGGCGACTTCGCCTTGAGTTAAATCTGCTGCCTGCCACGCTTTCAACAATTCATCAAACAGTGCAAATTCTTCTTCAAGCGCGTCATATTCGTATTTGAACTCAGGGTCACGCATCCATTTACCGAGTATCTGATGATGAGTCTTCGTAATTGATCTACCTGCCGCTATAGCGGTTGGGACCACCCGAACATACCCCTGATCAAATTGATGATGAAATTGTCAGCATAATGTCACAATTAAGTAAAGAAAAGTTGATTATACTTGTGTTACCGCATTTTTGAAAGACCATAATCTCCAATTTCGTAGCAGTATCGTTGCAGTTTTCATGTAAACGCTGATTTCTATAGCAGGTTTCGACGGGTTTAGCTGTTGATGCCACGCACCTATTGCCTGATTCGAAACGGGCACTTGTATTGATACAGCATACCCAGATTGAGAACAACTGAATAGGATGAGATGCACCAATGTTGTGTTTAATTCTTTTGCTTTTTCAACTACACTATCCCACACAAGAGACACATTCAGGAGACAAAGATAACATGAGAAACGTTCAATCTATTCCTAAACTAACAATCGTTCTGGCCATTCTGTTAATAATTACCACGATTGCTCTGTTCTCGAAAATTACTCCAGTCTTCCCAACAGAGCTTTCCTCAAGCCCAGGAATTGCGCTACGACCACCAGCATTTGTGAAATCTGCCCGTGCGGCAAGTATTGGTCCAGTTGATTTTAGCTTTATCTTGGAGGAGGCTGGGGTTACGGCATACACAAAGGTGGAACAGCAACTTGATCTACAATTCTTACCGACCAGCTTCAAACATATCCGTCAACAAACAGACGATTTCATTTTAGGCATTGTCTATGCACCGGGCTACGCGGCGCTACCTGAGTTTGATGAAAAAGGTGAGGTGCAAGTACTTGTTCATAAGGACGGTTGGATTGTTGCTTATTTGACAAGATGGCAGACCGCGGCCGAGTTGTTTGATTGGGTAAATTATGATCGGGAACGGCTAACTGCCACGTTGATCGAAAGTACAATAAAATTTCTAGCGACAGAGTTGGAGCTATCTAATATTAATATTTCATACTATGATTTTAGATATCCTGAGGCAACTGACTTAATTCTTGTAGCGGACCGTGCAGATGGTATTACTAGAACAGATTCGTTCAAAATCAACATTCCAAGAGAAATTCAGATTTACGAACGTGTATGGTCAGCTGGGCAATTTAGTCTGGCGGTTAGCGGATATAACCGATATCCTGGGACCTGCAAATTGGACGACGTACAACTAATATCATTAAATCCGCCTGTGGGAAAATGGCGCTTATATTTGGGAGGACTGAACGAAAATAATTTCTCCCAGGGGAAAGATCATACAATTACAGTAGGTGGTAGCGGTCGAAGAGCTTACTGCGGAGTGTCGATTGTTTATGGAGAGGCGGCACAGTGAAACAAACAGAGCACGGGACAACAATAAATCAGCTCTGTTTCTCTGGGATCATTGCGTTCTGCTTAGTAATGAGTTTTCTACTCGATACAAATGCACAAGCTACAATCATCACAGACGGAGAAGACAGTAGGCTTGAACGTTCGTCCAGACAGCCAACAGAGCTTCTACTAAATTTGGGAATTTCTCTAGACGAGATTGAAGAAGAATTAAAACCTCACCCCCGTATCTTTGTTCGAGGGGCAGGCTTTGCTCACAACGCAGAGCTTGAGCAAGTTCTGGCCAAAAACTCTGACGTGCTTCAGAGTTTGGGCATTTCTGTTGATCTTGCCAGAGAACGGTTGCAGAGTCGAGTACGTATTTTTGTTAAAGGTGCCGGTTTCGTCCACAATGTGCGCTTTACTGCATTTACAGATCTGCAACAAAGAGTACAGCGCATTCTGGTCAAAGGTGCCGGTTTTGCACGTAGTATCGGCCTGACGGAAATGCCAACGCCAGAGCCAACCCCATCACCAACTCATACACCAACCAATACCTCAACCCCTACACCGACAAATACATCGACGCCGACCGACACACCCGTCAACACACCAACATCTACACCCGTTCCCTCCGTTACACCCACTATCACCTGGGTGCGACCCAATCAAGGTAGCAACGACGTGCCAAACGATATCACCATCCGAGGGAGCGAATTTGTCGATGGTGCGCGAGTCGCGCTGAATACAATTACGCTGACCGACACCATGTTCATTGACGCCGAAAATCTGCGTGCGATGGTTCAGGCAGGTCTCGAACCTGGTGTCTATGACGTGACTGTCACCAATCCCGATGGTGGCAAGGCGACTCTGGCGAGGGCCTATACAGTTTTTGCTCCCGATGAGAGCGACCTCTTTGGCAAGACCAATGAATTGTGGACTGAGCCAATTGCGCTCCACGCCCAGTTACCTGCTAAGTTGGGTCTAAAGGTCCATCGACAGGGTGGCAAACAGGTCCTCAATGATGTAAAGGTTCGTTTCTACCTGGGCGATCCAAACTCAGGTGGAACCATGATTGGAGACGGCTCGATTCCCCTCCTTTCGCCACGCAGCGACATTGTCACAGATGGCGTTGCATGGACACCCCCTGCAGAAGGTGACTTCACAATTTACGCCATCATCGATCCGGATAATGCCATTACTGAAACACATGAGGACAACAACACTGTGATACGCACCATCACCGTTCTTCCGGCTTTGCCCGATCAAATTGCGCCGCGAGTAGACAGTTTTAGCATCAACGAGAGAGCGTACGATACCACTGAACGGGTCGTTCTGCTCGATACCACGGGCAGTGACCCTGAACCGGGTAGCGGCGTCAACAAGTTGATTTTCATCGAATATGAATTCAGCCAGGGAGCCAACGATTGGGTACGCATCAACGAGTCTGGGTGGATGGACTATGATGCCAACAAGTCGGACTATCCTTGGGCGCTTATGCCCATTGCGGGCATGAAGTATCTACAAGCCTGGGTTCAAGATCGCAGTGGCAATGTCTCGCTCTTTCCATATGGGGCCACGATTAATTATGAACCTCCAACCGACACAGTTCTACGCGACCAGGGACGAGTCTACCGCTACCAACTCACTCAAGGCCAACAAATGATAGCGCGAGTCGAGCCAGTCACTGGCGACCCCGACCTCTACGTCTGGGCACCGGACCATGAGACGCGTCCGCCTTGGGTGAGCAACAAGGATGAGGGTGTGGATGAGGTCACCGTGATGGCCGAAGTCAGCGGGACGTATCAGGTGGAAGTCTATGGTTTTACACGTGCAGAGTACCGGCTACGGGTAACCATTACAGGAGCAAGTGGGGCGGCAGATAAGCCAGTCCGTGATCGGCCGCTGATTCCTGTGAATAGCGAACCAGGTAAGGAAGTTGCGATCCCAACGGCTGGACAGGTGACACGTGAGATCTTTTTGCCTCTGTTTGAGCGTTAGAGTGTGGAACAGAAGAGCCGCGGATTGCCAGGATGCGGAAGGATTAACGCTGGAGAATGCACTCACACTACGCCAATACGGACGGCAATATGCGACTCGTGTTAGATGAAGCAGGCTTGATACATGCAGTAGCCAACAAGTATCAAGCCTACTTGGGCTTTACAGGTTTGGGTACAGGAAGTGCTTTAATTGCGTCCAGTCATGACGCCACCATCCACATCCCAGTTGGCGCCGGTTACCCAGCCCGCCTCATCAGAAAGGAGAAAGTCGATAACGGTGGCGACATCGTGAGGTTGACCAATGCGTCCAATCGGGTGGAATCCGTTAAAATCTTGCAGCGTTTCGGAGATTTTGGCTGGCTCAACAAATTCACCGTAGATGGGTGTCTTCACCACCGCCGGCGAGACGGCGTTGACCCGAATGTTATGCTCAGCCAGTTCCATTGCCAGGTGTTGGGTAAGGGAGTGTAGACCCGCTTTTGCCATGGAATAGGCGCTCGATGGAGTGGCTTTGACGGCTTGCTTGGCCCACATGGAGCCAATATTGACGATGCTACCGCCACCGTGGGCCTTCATGTTCCGGACCACAGCCTGAGTGATAAAGAAGGTCGCGCGGTTCAGATCCATGTACTTGTCGTAGTCGGATTTCGTGTGGTCGAGAAAGAGGGTTGGGTTAAATGAGCCAGCGGCATTGATCAGGTATTTGATATGCTTCTCTGTCCGGTCAATTTCCCCGATAAAGGTATCGACTACTGTCTGGGCGTAAAGGTCAACGTTTGATGCTCTTACATTTCCGACGCCACTCAGATCTGAAGCTGCGGCGGCCAGTTTGTCTGCATTGGCTGAAAGCAACCAGACGTCTATACCTTTCGCTAGTAGCCGCTTTGCCGCTGCCTTTCCCATACCGCTGGAACCACCGATGATCAATGCGATTTCGTTCATGATTTTCCTTTCTGTACTATTTATCTACTAGTAGGTAGAAATTTGTATTAAAAAAAGACCAATGAATCAATTTAGCCATAACGCACCAGCTGTGGCAGCACAATTGTGTCAAACTTCTCCACCTCCTTTTCTGCGTTACGTGCAATTAACTGAGCGCCCTGTACTAGAGCCAAAAATGCTTTGGCTTCTGACTCAGGTGATCCAGACAAAGACCACTCTTCCACTATATGTCCCTCTTCAAATAGCCCGGTTAACCAAATTTCGATGCCCTGGAAAAAACGATGTAGGTCTTGTTGCATCGAACGAGTCAACGCACTGCTGTCCAACGTAAGCATTCCGCATAAACAAAGTTGGTCAGTCGTTAGTCCCTGTCGATAGAGTTCAACAAAACCGTCCATCTTTTCCTTTGAGTCTGACAGTTCTGCCAGTTCGCCCAAGGCTTGCATAAACCTAGCCTCATAGCTTTGGATCAGGTTTTGTAGCAGGTCATTCTTGCTTGGAAAGTGGTAGTGAACGCTAGCTTTCCGAATGCCTAACTTGGTTGCGAGGTCGGCATAGCTAAATCCATTGGCACCTCTCGTCCGCACGAGTTGCTCAGCATGATGCATGATGCTTTGACGTGTATCGCTCATGGCAAGAGTATACTACCTACTAGTAGGTAGCCAAAGTTGGAAATGTTACATTTGCGTGATGAACTTCAAAATTGCGTGCAGAATGCCCAGTACGAGCCTTGGCAATCCGTGTTTCTATTAAGACGCCATCTCTTCCCAATCGGCAAAGATCTATAGCAGAAAGGTCAAATTGGACTCTGAACCAATTTGACATACAATGCACCCAATGAAACAAAAAGTTCGCTGCACAGCCGTTCTGATCGAAGATGATGCAATTCTGTTGGTTAAACAGAAAATCACTGATGCGCTTTCTCGTCAATGGTCACTGCCAGGTGGTACACTAGAGCCAGGGGAAACTTTGGAAGAATGTGTGTGCCGAGAAGCCAGAGAAGAGACAGGGTTGGAGATGGCGATTGAAAAGCTGCTCTATATCTGCGATCGCATTCATGATGACCAGCACACTGTGCATGTTACCTTTTTGATGCGGTCTACTGGCGGCGCAATGCAGCTTGGCATTGAACCTGAAGAGTGGGCCAACCCAATTACCGACATCAAAATGGTGCCGCTCTTCTCGTTACAGGAGTATGGATTTGATCAACGATTTGAAGAGCTAGCAACTGCAGGCTTCCCCAACGCCGGTTGCTATATGGGACCAATCACGAACATCGGACTATAAAAACTACCAACCCCACGTTCCCGGCAGAGGCTGTTCATTGCCTGGATGGTAAGATTGCCGGGTGCCTATGCTGGGGACGTCACGCTTGCGGAGAAACCAAATGTCGTTATCCAAACAATTCACATTCGGGGTCATTACGGATGAGATCGATCAGGATTTTGCACGCGCTTGTCGCATTGCCAAAGAAGAGGGGATGTCTTATGTGGAACTGCACAACCTGTGGGGAAAGGCTGTTCACGAATTGAGTAACGACGAGCTAGATCAAGCCAAAGAGATCGTCGACCAATATGGCTTGCAAACACATCTGGTCTGCGGCATGTTCTTCCGTCCCTTTTCACTGGCCGATGTGGAGTTGGAGAGTATGGAGGAGCATCCCCGCTTTCAAGAGCACATAACGCGGCTCGAACGCTTTATTGAAATTGCTCACAAATTTAGCGCACCCCATATCCGCACTTTTGGCTTTACGCGAGATGTCGGAGGGACCAATCCCTCACCACGTTCTCCCGATGGTGGTGGCATAACGGACGAAACATTGGCCAAGATTGCCAAGGGAATGCAGATCGCATGTGATCGCTTGGCATCGGAAGGATTGACGCTGGCGCTGGAGAATGCACGTTCACTTTACGCCAATACGGGCGGCAATATGCGACGCGTGTTGGATGCCGTTGCTCGACCAAATCTCAAAATCATTTGGGATCCAGCCAATGCCTTTGTGGCAGGGGAGGATCCTGCCGATGGATTCCAGCAAGTGAGGGGTCACATTGTCGATGTTCACTGTAAAGATGCGAAAGTGCTGGATGATACAAGCGGACTCACTGGCTGGGCTCGCATTGGTGACGGTGGCACGGATTGGGCAACACAGCTTCGGTTATTGGAGGATGAGCCGGTCACCGCGTTTACGATTGAAACCCATTGGAAGGTGGAGGGGCAGGATCGGGCAGAGAATACGCGCCAGACGTTTGAAGGGTTAAAGGAAATAGTCGGGCGTCTTTAAGTCAACCCTAGTCTGAAACTCTTTGTCTCTTGGCTGGCGAAATATACTGTTTGCTCACGATTGAGCGGTTTCAGTGGGAGGGTGGAATTGTGAGGGATCAGATACATCATATAGTAAGCCTATAATTTTCACAAAATGCGTTATGTCGGATCACTTATGAATCATCATTATACACGAGCGAAAACAAACACCCAATTGCGACAACAACGTCAATGGGATCAATAATGAGATATACTGAGCAGCGCCATAAAATAACACTTTTTAGGGGTGGTTCATTTTAGGCGGACAATTAGGTTTACATTTTTGCAAAGAGAAAAGATGTTTATATTTTCTACTTTGAGCCATGCTCAGGCAGAAAATGACCTCATATAGATTTTTATCTATGTATCAAAAGTGTAAACCTAATTCTGAACCACCCCACTTTTTAATCGAGAAAGAATGTTATAATGTGCTGCTGCGGAGTACAGATGAAAGGGTAGCATGAATATAACGCGCGTTGCGTTTATCGGAGCGGGCAATCGTTCGATTGGTCATATGTCGGCTTTGAACCATCTCGATGATGTGGAAGTCGTTGGGATTGCGGAACTAGATGAAGAGAGAGCGTTCGCCAGCCAACAGAAAGCGAATGAACGGATCCGGCAGAGCAAGCCTGCTGCTCGACCCATTCAGGCCAAGGTCTTTAACGACTTTCGGACCATGAATGACGAACTGGATCCCGACTGTTTCTATTTCTGTCTACCTCCTTATGTGCATGGCGCTCTGGATCACCAAGTCATCGATTTGGGCAAGCCGATTCTCTTCGAGAAGCCAGTTGCCGTTGATCAAAGTGTGGCCAACGAGATTGCCGATCATATACGTCAGAGCGGCATTGTCAATGCGGCAGGTTATCAGAAGCGCTACAGTTCAGCTATACAGAAACCGCGCCAGATGCTGCAAGGCGTCACGATTGGTATGGCGATTTCCATCCGTCTGAGTGGTTTACCGGGGCAACCCTGGTGGCGCGTTCAATCTCAATCGGGCGGCATGTTGGTCGAACAACATACCCATGCGGTTGATCTGATGCGTTATCTCTGCGGCGAGATCGAATCGGCCTATGCCGTGGGCAATACTAACCTACTAAAAGATGTACCCAATCTCGATATCTTTGATGTAAACGCATGTACGGTCCGCTTTGCCAACGGTGCACCTGGTATCATCGGCAACTCCTGTGCTGCACCTGCTGGCGCTTCGGTCTTCCCACCACATCTTGTCCATGTGGTCGCACCCGACATGGTCTTGAGCGTCAATGAAAAGATGACAACCATTCAACGAGTTGGCACAGACCCCACGGAGATTGTGCGGGATGAAGATGACAATTTCCTCATGAACAGAACATTTATCGAAGCCGTTCGCTCAGGTCAGCAAGATGGCATTCTTTGCGATTTTGCTGAGGCCGCCCGAACGTTAGCAGTCACCTTGGCTTGCCAACGCTCGGCCGAAACCGGAAAACCTGTCGAACTCAGTGAACTAATTTCAAATCTCTGATTTATAGACAATTTCAGATGGGCATCGTCGTGATTCGCTTTTTACTTTACATTTCAGTTGTCTTTACACTCATCGCTTGCTTTGCACCCGCGCGCGCCCTCCCAACGCCCACCCCCTGGCCAACACCTGCCTCAACTGTTCAAGAGACCTACACGGTGCAACGCGGCACAATGGTGGATCAGTTTCGGCTGAACGGGCAAGTTGTGCCTGTTATCTGGGAGCCGCTTGGATTTCGCGTCGATGGAGAACTGGCAATTCTCTATGTAGAGGAAGGTGATCCAGTGGAGGAAGGCGAGCTGTTGGCTGAGTTGGACATGCCAGATCTCTTGGAGGCGTATGAGCAGGCACAATTAACATTGGAACAGGCCCAAGATGCATTGGCGCTACACGATAGATCATTGCGGTTTGACCGCAGGCGTGCCGAACTTGAACTGCGCAAGGCCGAGTTGCTCTTGGAAGAGGCCACCCAAACAACAGAGGAATCCGGCAACCAATCGATGGTCCCGCTGCGGGAAATCGAAGTTGAATTGGCCCAAGTAACGCTCGAAGAAATCGAGGCCAATCTTGATCCAACACTTGAACGGGCTGTCACCAAAGCACAATTAGCTGTTGAAGCACTCGAACGGCAGGTTGAAGAACGTCGCCTCCGCGCGCCATTTGCGGGTCACATTGTGGTCATTGGCATTGGCCTGACCGATATGCGTGGCTTCGCCGAACGCCCCAAGCCGCGCGATCCGGTGCCGGCATACACGACTTTCATTGTGGTAGCAAAATCTGAACCGCTGGCGATCATCGTCGACGGAGGCGAACCACGCGTCAACGAATTGGAGATTGGCCGAGTCATCGAGGCGACCTATCGCTGGGAAAAGGGTGACCCATTTGAGGTAGAAGTGGTCAAGCTGCCAACAGCGCTCGAAGGTGATGAATTCCGCCCCGAATTTCCAGCAGCTGTTCATCTTGCATTATCCAACGATCATCCGCCTCTGATCATAGGCGATTGGGTGACGATGAATGCAATCGCGTCGATTCATGAAGACACTTTGCTTTTGCCCGATCCTGCTGTGCGCCGTTTCGCTGGTCGTAGCTTTGTGGTATTGCAAGATGGTGACCGCCAGCGTCGCATTGATGTCAGAACTGGTTTAGAAAGCGAAGGCCAGATCGAAATTCTGGAAGGATTGAGCGAAGGAGATATTGTAATCGGACGATGACCCCTTTGGCTCTTCTCAACTGACAAACCACAAATGACTCATCCATCGACGGAGTAAACCCAAAATGACCTATCAAGTCGGAATCATTGGTTGTGGCCGCCCTTGGAAATCTGAAGGTGCCACGGGATTTGGCATGTCAAATGCTCATGCTGAAGGATATAAGACCTCACCAGATGCCGAAATTGTTGCACTGGCGGACATTTAACCTGGACAACGCCCGGGCTTTTCAGGAGCGCAACGGTGGCGATCGCCTTTACGAAGATTACCACGAAATGCTGGCGAAGGAAGATCTCGATATCGTCAGCATCAGCACTTGGCCCCATTTACATGCCGAGATGGTGATCGCCGCAGCCGAAGCTGGCGTCAAGGCGATCCACAGCGAAAAACCGATGGCTCCCACCTTTGGGGAATGTAAACGCATGGTGGACGTTTGTGAGAGACAGGGTACACAACTCACTTTCAATCATCAACGTCGCTTCGCTTCGCCCTTTCGCAAGGCCAAAGAGCTGATCGATGCCGGTGCGATTGGTGACTTGATGCGGCTGGAGGGAAACTGTCCAGATCTCTTCGATTGGGGTACCCATTGGTTTGACATGATCTTTATGTACAACAACGAAACACCCGTCGAATGGGTGATCGGACAGCTTGATACACGCGATCATCGCGTCGTTTTCGGTGTCACATTAGAGGGGCATGGTTTGAGCCATTTTCGCTTCCAGAATGGTGTTCACGGATTGCTATTCACGGGGCACGGGTCTGAGCAATCCATGCTGAACCGCATCGTCGGGACGGATGGCACGATCGAAGTCGATGTCAGCCAGGAAGAACCCATTCGTCTGTGGGGCAAAGGGGAAACGCAGTGGGCGCCAGTTGAGATAGAGGGTGGTATCCATGGGATGGAGAGCGTTGCAAAGGGTGTCCATGACCTCATTGATGCTCTCAAAACAGGCCGTGAACCAGAGCTATCGGGACGCAAAGCGTTACAAGCAACCGAGTTGATCTTCGCCACCTATGAATCCAGCCGTCGCCGCGCGCGCATCGATCTGCCGCTTGATATCGAGGACTCACCACTACACGCAATGATTGAGTCCGGTGATTTGGTCATTGAGGAGAAAGACGAAAGTAATGGGTGACCGGTCCACGTTACCGTAGGTCCCGTCTCTGGCGGGACAAACAATCGAGAGAGCGACCCGTTTCAAGTAATAATCTGGGGTTCATGACGCTCGTCACACAAGGGTGTGTGACCTACGATATGACTGGCTAATCTCGCATACTTTCAATAACACGATAGTATTACCGAATAGAATAAGTACCTATCCGAAAAGTGGTTGTGAGTCCGACCAGCTTCTCGAGTAACAATCCATCGTCACAGGGCTTTTCGGATAAGCATTAAAGGAAGAAACAATGAAAATCGGTGCTGATGTCTTTAGCTTACGCTTCAACGAATGGAGCGCAATTGAATATTTAGAGTATGCAGCCAAGATTGGCTTAAACTCGGTCATGTTTCCCGACCCCACCTTTTTCGAGTCACTAGATGATGCATATCTGCGAAGCGTCAAAGCGAAAGCAGATGACCTGGGGTTGGTGATCGAGGTCGGGATCGACTCAATCTGTCCAACCTCCACTCGCTTCTCCGATGAACGTGGAACCGCCGTCGAACAACTTAGCGAAATGCTAGGTGTAGCCCATACGCTCGGTTCGCCAAACTTGCGGGCATTGCTGGGAACAAACGCTGATCGCAGCACAGAAATTCCCCTATCCGAGCATATCCAGAACACTGTTGCCACCTGCCAGGCTGTGCGTGAACAGGCCATGGACCTCGGCATCAAGATTGCTGTAGAAAATCATGCCGGTGACATGCTCGGTTGTGAACTCAAAGCCTTGGTCGAAGCAGCAGGGACCGATTTTGTGGGCGTGTGCATCGATTCAGGGAACCCGCTTTGGGTGGCGGAAAGTCCATTTGTCACGCTCGATCATGTTGCACCTTATGTCTTGATGAGCCATATTCGAGACACAGCTGTGTGGCCGCACCCGCGCGGTGCTGCTGCACAGTGGGTTGCAATGGGAGAAGGAACCATCGGCATCGAAGCCTGGTCGCGTCGCTACATCTCTGAGTGTCCCAATACCATATTTACCATCGAGATCATTGGTTCTCTCGCTCCGAAAGTGCTCAACTATTTGGAGCCAGACTTCTGGACAGCCTACCAAGAAATGCCTGCTGGCGAATTTGCTCAATTTCTAGTCCTTGTTCACCAGGGAATGCCGCACACAGAACCAACCCTGACAGCTGATTGGGGACACTTTACACCAGAAATCAAAGTGGCGCTCGCTGCGCAACAGCGACAAAAAGTGGAGCAAAGCGTGCGTTATTGCCGGGAGATTTTGGGAATTGGGGAGTAGAGATTGGGCGTGGTCAAAGTTCACCCATTAACAGTTGGCCCGATTTTGGGCGAAACAACGGGGTGGTTCATTTTAGGCGGACAATTAGGTTTACATTTTTGCAAAGAGAAAAGATGTTTATATTTTCTAATTTGAGCCATGCTCAGGCAGAAAATGACCTCATATAGATTTTTGTCTATGTATCAAAAGTGTAAACCTAATTCTGAACCACCCCGAAACAACTGGTAATTATGCGCGCGTTTGGGGCCGCGGCCAATTTGAACATGATGGTGACACGATTTGTCCACGTATAGGGGTTGCGCGCATCCGCACAGTTCGTTCATCTCGCTATCGACGTCCCCAATTCTTTCGGTTCAACCCCAATTTCGACATGACGGGGGTGACCATCTTTCACGAGCTCAAACCTGAGCAATCCTATGAATACCAGATGGGATGGCTTTCTCAAGATAGAAATGAATCGAGTGCGGCAGAGCTGCCTGTCGCATCAGATCTCGATTGGTCAACCATTGAGCGTCACCAATTTCACACCGCTGCTGAAGGAATCGATACGCCCAGACGATTTGTCTTTGGCTCCTGTCGCTATCTCTTAAAACTCTTTGGCGGTCTATGGTTTGAGGATCGCGGAGACAAGACCTTTCGTTCGATTCTAGAGCAGATCGAAAATAAAGAGTCACTGGACTTGATGCTCATGCTGGGCGATCAGATCTATGCAGACGATCTGCTCATACTTGCCCCTGACCGCTGGCTTGACGAATATAACGCCCGCTACCGTGATGTCTTTTCACAACCCCACATCCGTCGTTTAATGAGCCAACTCCCCACCTACATGATGCTCGATGATCACGAAATTGAGGACAATTGGCCTCGTCGTGCTTCGGCACGGGATCGGGTCACAAAATTTCCCGTTGCCATTCACGCCCTGCTCACCTATCAACTAAGTCATAGCCCCTTGTATCAGATCGCGGACAACGGCATTACGGGTGTACCGGACAAGCTCTGGTACACCTTCAGCAACGGCTGTTGTGACTTTTTCATGATGGATGTGCGCACAGAACGTCAATTGAGCGAGGACGAAGAAGAGCGCCAGATGATCAATGAAGTTCAAATGGAGGCGCTGAAAAAGTGGTTGAGTGATGAGTCTGGACGGGTTAAGTTGATTGGCTCATCAGTGCCCTTTTTCCCCGATTTTCGCCGCCGCAATGCCGATAAATGGCACGGATTCTTGCGCCAACGAACGGAGATCTTGGAGTACATCCACATCAACCAGATCCGACGTGTCGTCTTTTTCTCGGGAGATATTCATAAGTCAACCGCGGCGGAATTGACGCATCGACACGATCCAGACTTCAAAATCATCTCAATCATCTCCACACCCTTTTTCTGGCCATTCCCGTTGTTAGAGTTTGGTGAAATTCTTCAATCGGAGGGTCCATTAGACGTTTGGAGTGAAGAGGGGCAAATCTCCGCTGGCGCTTATCACGTACAATCCCTGACACCGGTTCGAGCAATCGACTGCTTTACTCGTGTGACGGTTACACCAGAGTCGATTCGGTCAGAGTTGTTTGATCGGAAAGGGAATCTCGTTGGGACGACGGATGTTCAATTCTAAGTTCTTGTTACTCCTTCACTCTCACCCGACCTCGACACTCTTTATTTGATCCACGCACCCCTCGCTTTGCAACTCAGTTCAACAGGCATTCATCGAGTTGATACAAATCCGCAGATTGATTTTTTTGTTCACAACGCGTTTGATTTGGTCTGTGACCAACCCCGCTTGATGCGATGATGTCGCACTCTTGTCGCACTGCGCCAGATACCGTGTCGTACTCTTGTCGTGTGTATCCCGTATAGTATTCGCATAAATCAAGAATTGATGCTCTCTCAATGCAGGCAAATCGACGTTTACTCTACGAGAAAAAAGGGGCGTGTCCCCCAAGGTTTGTAAATGCGGCGGTTCTCTGACTGAACAGAGTTCATTTTCACGCTTTGTGGTACACACTCGAAAAAAGAGAGTCAAATGACAGGAGTCAATCGCATGTTTAGCGCAATCGTTTTGGTAATGTTCCTCAGCAGTCTCATTCCAACAACCTTGGTGATCTGTGCATGTGCCGTTTCTGGCGCAGCTCGCGGTGGTGGTTATCAATTTGATGAAGAAAGTTCTCAGGTTCAAGCAAGTTTACAAGAGCTCCGCAACGTGATCGTTTCCTCATCCTCCTCTGTGGCTCTGGGTCAAGACCAGCGAATCGCTCGTGCGCTTGATTTGGCAGCTTAATCTTTTTCAGACCTTGGTCATCGTTGCGGCCAATTATAGAACAAACAGCTTGTTTGTTCCGCGTCACGCATGAGTAAACTTCGCTATCTGGCCGAAACGATGACAGATGCCCTTTTTCAAGTTCTCATTGATAGTGGGCCGAAAACATAAAACGCCCTTTTCGAATCCGTTTCAATCTGCATTAATTCATATCCTACGTTGTCCTAATTGGAATAGTTAAATATATCCATTCACTGCAGAGTAAGCATTCTCTATTACACGCAGTAGACATAAAAGTTAAAGTGGTTGCTGTTGAAAAGTTGATTCAAAGGCATTCTCCAAAGTGGGACCCCAAATAGCGGGGTCAGGTTCAGGGATAGCGTAAACAGAATGTGAAGCCATAGCGGCTAAATAATGCTGCTGAATGGTTTCATCGTAGAGCTGTGCATAAAGCATGGTGATATCGATATGAGTGTGCCCCATGAGTTTCTGCAAGGTAGTGATGGGCATAAGGCCACTGTTGAGCAAACGGGTGGCAAAGGTATGGCGCAAGCGATGAGGAGTGACGCCCTCTAAGTTAGCTTGGGCGGCAAAGGCATGAAGATGGTTGCGCACATAATTGGCTCGAAGAGGTAAGCCATCGCGTAGTAAAAGCGGGGAATGAGTAGCCAGGTCATCGGTGCGATGTTGCAGATGGGCATCGATGGCAAGAGCAGTGCGTTGGGTAACAGGCAACCGACGGTCACGATGGGATTTGGCATCTCGAACGAGCAGAGTCTGTGTATCCGAATTCCAGTCAGAAACGAGCAGAGCTTGCACTTCGCCCATACGTAGCCCAGCATCAACCAGAATAAGAAACCAAGCACGGTCAAGGAGGTCGGAAGGAGAAAGGCTCTGAGCCGTTGAGTTTAAGACGAACTGTTCAAGTTGAGCAAATTCATGCTGGCGCAACGGACGAGGTAAGGTAGTGGGTCGTTTGAGACGTTGAATGCGATATAAAGCCGGAGCGATCGACTGGCCACATTCTTCAGCAAAATGCAGAAAACACTTGAGGGTACAAATAAAATGATTGATGGTATGGACGGAATACTCTAAGTCACATAGGTGGGTGATGTAGTCTTGGAGATCGCGCCGTCTTAGTTCGGATAAGCTGGAGAGCATGCGCTGGTCGAGCATCCATTGCCAACCGCGTTGGAGTTCGCCAAGCCACTGAAGGGCTCGTTCCCGCCGATAGAGGGCTTTCCAGCGTAATTGCTGGTGGAGAAGTAATGAGATGATGGGTTGATGAAGCCAGAGCGGCAATGAGGTGAGACGTTGACGGATCTCATCAGCGGACAAACAGATGCCAACAGCTGGCTCCACTGTGCGATGTTCAGAAGGCACAGTATTCTCTGTCTCTATTGCAGATGTCGTTCCTTCAATATCCGAGCATGCGGCTTGGCGAGACAACTGCTCCATAGCAGCTTCATAGTCGGCTCGCATATCAGGATTGGCACCATCGATGTAAATCTGGGTCGTTTTCAATTGACTGTGACCCAACCAATGAGAGAGACTAGGCAGTGGCATACGCGACTCTGCCATTCGTCTGGCGAAAGTATGGCGCAGGCGATGACAGGAGACCTCGTTCTCGGAGAGTCCGGCTTGCTGACGGTAATAATCGAGGCGCTCCTGGATTCCGCGGACACTGATGCCTTTGTGACGACGAGTCAGAAACAGATGGCTATCGACTGCATCAGGACGCTCATCCATATAGCTCACCAACAGCGCTGTGGTTTCTGGCGTCAACCAGACTCGACGCTCTTTGTTCCCTTTGCCGCGTACGCGCAGTGACCACAGTTCGTCCGGATTTATGGCAGCTTCAATATCGCCCATCTCTAGTTTCGACACTTCGCCCACCCGCAGGCCAACGTCGAGCATCAAGGCCAACATCACTTGGTCTCTTATCTGACCTTGACTCACGCTCCCCCATAACTGGCGGACGATGCGTTCCGCTATATCTCTGGGAAGATGGCAACCTGTATCCAGTCGGTGTAGACGCCACACCACCGGGTTTGACCAGCTTTCGTCTTCTGCCTCATCCGCCAAGTAGTCGAAAAATCGGCTCAACGTTGCCACTCTGCGATTGACCGTCGCACTGCTCATCCCCGCTTCGAGTTGCGCCGTTACAAACGTCGTTATCTCTTGGCGACCTATCTCTCTTGGCCTTTTTTCTATCACCTGGCCAAATTGATTTAGGTCACTTTCGTAATGTTTTACAGTTTCGCTTTGCGGAGAAAGCATTCTCACATGGGCACAGAATCCTGTTACTGCGGCGCTAAATTCTTGGTTCATTTTGGCCTCCTAGGGCTATTTTACCCCTTTTTTGGCCTACTGCGTGTAATAGAGAACGCCTCCTCCGCTTAAATTTGGATCGACTGAGTCTAGGAAAGTATAAGATCAGCCAATAGATGGAACCAGATTCTGGCTGTGTATGCTACGCATCTGTATCCAAACACGAAGTAGTCGCTTCGACCTAGCTGACGGCTGATTAGCTGAAAGCTTTTTTATACCGATCCACGCAACACGTCATCCGCAATACACTACACATGAGTCTGACAGATTTCGATCTCCTGTTGGTGAAACGCGTATACGGGTGAGCGCCGTCCGGCCAAATAGGCGAACTCTGTGTCGAATAAGTAGAGAAAATCTGCTGCAATTGGTTCAATTTCTCGCATAAACTTCTCTTGTTTCTCTGCGGTGCAGTGGAACTGGTCGACCCAAATGCGCGCCAATATTTTGGCATTGAGTTCGCTCTCTCCATGTATGTATTCTGCAAAATGGGAATAGGCGCTATGGGTTAAGAAATGCTCATCAAAGCACGCGTCGCGCCAGGTTGGGTGCCGCTGTTTCCAAATCCGATAAGCGCTCTTTATCGCTTTGTATAGGAGCCATTTGTGGCTAAATTGAAATATTTGCTTGGCAACCGTGTTCTCAATCATCAAAAAAAACAGCTACGGCAAAAGTCGGGTACAAAAAATGACCATAAGGGGTGAAATCCTAGAGCAGCCCTCTGTTTGCATGAAAAATTTGTACCCGACTTTTGCTGCTACTGAAAAAAAATTCATCTTCTTCCCTCCTAACTTGGACAAGGCCGCTTCGCTAACAATGCCGAATCACAGGTGCAAAGTGGCAGGGTTGCAAGGTGGGTAAACAGAATCTCGTCTGCTATCAAAGAATAGACTCGATTTGCAGAAGAGTATGATCCAATACTCCGAGCGTCTTTTCAACTGCAACTCTGCAACCTTGTAACCTCTTGCCCCATGTACAAAAAATCGCTTGATAAGACACTATAGACGCTCGGCAATCTGAATGATCGCGTCCAAACTTTTCTCTACGTCAGCCTCTGCTGTGGCCCATGACGAAACGCTAATCCGCATAGCCGTCTGTTCTTGCCAGACTGTGCTGCCAGCCCAACAAGTACCTTCTTTCTGAATGGCAGCGATCACGTGCAATGTCCTATCTGCGTCCCCAAACGAAACGAGCACTTGATTGAGCACCACGTCATTTAGGATCTTGTACCCTGCATTCGACAAACCTTCAGCGAATCGACGGGCGTGACGACAGGTTCGTTCGACCAGATCAGCGATACCCGAATGACCCAAGGAGAGCATAGCGGCCCAGATATCGACACCGCGTGCCCGCCTCGAAAATTCCGGTGTATAATGAGAGGGTTCACGCTGATCGCCAGTCGCTAGGTACGCTGCGTTAACGGACATGGCCGCCCGAATTGCTTCATCATCACGACAAAAGACGATACCGCTCTCATATGGGACATTGAGCCATTTGTGGGCGTCGGTCGCCCATGAATCTGCTTGCGAGACGCCCTGCACAAGTGATTGCATCTCTGGTGATGCAGCGGCCCATAAGCCAAAAGCACCATCAACATGGGTCCAGGCCTTGGCTGATCGGGCTGCTTCGCATATCTCTGTCGCCGGATCAAATGCTCCCGTATTAACATTACCAGCCTGTAAACAGACGATTGTTGAGTCTGATAAAGTCGGTAATGCGTCAGCCCGCATACGTCCTTGGTCATCGACGGGAACACGTAGAATCCGACGACGACCCAACCCAAGCAAACTAAGCGCCTTCAACAGGCTGACATGAACCTCATCACCAACAACAACTGTAATCGGCGGTGCATCAAAAAGACCATCAGCTTGTACATCCCACCCTTGACGCGACAAGAGCGCGTGGCGCGCCGCAGCAAGAGCTGTAAAGTTGGCCATTGTGGCACCTGTCACGAGTCCGCCTACCGTCTCTGGAGGCAATCCAAATAGCTGAACCAACCAACCCAAAACCACCTCTTCCAGTTTGGCTCCGACTGGTGAAGAAACAGCCAGCGACGATGGTTGATCCCATGCAGTTGCAAGCCAGTTGGCCGCCACTGCTGCCGGAAGCGATCCACCTGTCACAAAGCCAAAGTATCGCGGACCCGCAGTTGCAACTGTCGCGGGTGAGCCGACTTCATCAAGCAACTCGACAACCGCGGCCGGCTCCATTGGCTCTTCTGGTAACGGTCTGTCAAAACGAGCCAGCTGTTCCAAAGTATTGGATGACGGTGCAACGGGCCGCATATCGAGTGAATCGACGTAACGAGTTGCAAGTTGTTGAGTCTTTTGGAGTAAATCTCTCATTATGGTTTGAGCTATAGTACCTGGCGCAAAGCCCACATCGTCGCAACACCAACCACCATTGTCACGAGGATATTTCCTGTTCGAAAGCCAACCACTGCTGTTATCAGAACCGCAGCGAGTTCTTTAAGGTCGCTTGTGATAAGAATTGGCGCCAATATCGAGATGAGCACCGCGCCCGGCAGATGTGCGAGTCCTTTCTCTACGCGTGGTGAGGGCTTGAACCAGCTAATAAGCCAAAGTCCACTGGCCCGTGTGACATAGGTCACGAGCGCCATTCCTGCAATGGTTATCATTGCTTCATTCTGCATCAGGTTCCTCGCAAAATGCACCGACTAGGCTCCCTGCGATTCCACCCAACAGAATATACCATTTACCTGGCAACCAGATCGAGGCCGTAATCGCGACGGTGACCGCAACGCCCCACGGTAGCAGATCGAGCTTGCCGCGCCAAAATCCTGCCAGCAGGGCAATGAAGACCGCTGGGAAAGCAAAATCTAGCCCCCACTCTATCGGATCACCCAAAGCGAATCCAACGAGATGACCAGTGGCTGTTGCGCTCACCCATGCACCAAAGAGCATGAGGCCACTGCCAAGCAAGAATGCGCCATTCGTGCTGCTTGCTCGATCCGCTGCCCTAAATTCACGCATGGTCAATGCCCAGTTTTCATCGGACATAAAGATGGCCGAGAGATAGGCCTGCGCTGGCTTTAAGTACACAAACCAGGGGCGAAGAGCCATGCCCATTAGCAGATGTCGCAGATTGACGATCAATGTTGTGATGACAATCGTTACGATGGGAAGCGGTGTTGACCAGAATCCGAGGACAATAAATTGAGCAGACCCCGCAAAAACGAGACTGCTCATGGCGATCGCTTCTACCAAGCTGATTCCTGCCTGTCGCGCAAGCACGCCAAACACCGTTCCATAGGAGAAAACACTCAAGGCAATAGGTAAAATCTGCTTTGCTCCGGTGAAGGCTCCTTGGCGTGTAAAGGTTACTTGCTTAGTCACTGGTTGTTTGGGGCCGCAATTGTGCAGACCGTCGACTTAAACAAAGCCTACGAAACGCGCAATTCACCTCTTAAGACCGTTGCCACCTGACCGCCCAACAACACTCGATCTCCTGCAATCGTTACCCGTACAACGCCACCACGTGATGAGGCCTGGTATCCAATCATCTCTGTTTTGCCTAACTTTTCGCTCCAATATGGGGCAAGACAGCAGTGCGCTGACCCTGTCACGGGATCTTCAGGGATTCCTGCACCTGGACCAAAAAAGCGCGAGATAAAATCATACTCATCCTGATCAGAGCGGCTAGTCACAATGACCCCCCGGGTGTTAATACGCGCCAACTCGCCAAAATCGGGTTTTACAGCATGAACAATTTCGGGTGCCTCTACTTCGACCAAATAATCATCCACGTCACGACCCACGAAGGTGGCTGAAACACCTAAGGCATCAAGCAACCCTTCTGGTGGTGCCGCTGCTTTTGTCTCGCGTGCCGGGAAATTAAGCTCGATCCAATCATTCTCGATAGGCTGCGCCGTCAATAGACCACTCTTGGTATGAAATCGCGCCACTTCTGTACATGGCAAATGTCCCTCTGACCAGAGTACATGGGCGCAGGCTAAGGTAGCGTGGCCACATAGATTGACCTCCACGGTTGGCGTAAACCAGCGAAGATCATAGCCATCTTTCTGCTTGACCAAGAAGGCGGTTTCAGAGAGGTTCATCTCCGCCGCCACTGCTTGCATCCATTGCTCCTCTCGCGCTTTAGGTAGCAGACAAACAGCAGCTGGATTGCCGCGGAAAGGTTCATTTGTAAAGGCATCTACTTGTATAATGGGAATTGACATAGAAGGCTCCTGGTATAACCGATTTTGGATTTACGATGTCGGCCAAAGTCATTCTCTATCCCGTACACTTCGCAAATCTAAGCTGTCAATCACTTTGGTCGTGAATTTGCACCGTTCCCCAACGCACGTTGCATCAAAACGCTGTCCAGCCAACGCCCATGTTTGAATCCAATGTTGGGAAGCAAGCCAACTTGCTCAAAGCCTAGAGATCGGTGCAATGCAATTGACGGTAGGTTGTCGCTGTCGCCGATCACGGCAATCATCTGACGGAATCCCTGCTCTTCACACTGTCTTATCAACTCGGTAAGCAACCGTTGACCGATTCCTCTGCGTTGAAAATTTTGGGCAACATAAACTGAATTCTCAACAAGAAAGCGATAACCGATCCGCGGTCGATAGGCGCTGGCATATGCATAGCCTGCAACTATGCCATCTACTTCGGCAACTAAGTATGGATAACCCCCATCTTGCAACTCTTTCAAGCGCTCCAGCATTTCGGTTTCGGCTGGTGGTTCGTAGGCCCATGAGGCCGTATCGTGGATAACGCTCCATGCATGGATAGCATGAATCGCTGGTATGTCTTGCGGACTCGCAGTCCGCACAAGCAGTGAGGATGGGTTTTGTTCATTTGGCATGATTGATGGTCTCATATCCCTTGCATTTCATTCTTCAATGCTTCCCTCACTGCTCCCTCTGCGTGAATCGCAGTCGTGTCAAAAAGCGGGATTGCAGTATGCTGTTGTTGAACCAGCATCACAATCTCGGTGCAACCTTCGATGATAGCCTCGGCACCTTGCTCTGCTAAGTTATCCATAATCCGGAGATATTCACGTCGCGAATCTGCTTTGACCTTCCCGAGACAGAGCTCGTCGTAAATCACTCGATGGACAAGGGCGCGTTCATCTTTTGATGGAATGATCACTGTGAGACCAAACTTGTCTGTCAAGCGCCCCTTATAAAAGTCTTGCTCCATCGTAAAATTTGTGCCCAATAAACCAACCGTGCGAATACCCCGCTCCACAATCCGACGGGCTGTGGCATCTGCCAAATGGAGAATAGGGATATCAATGACCGCTTCTATCTGTGGAGCCACTTTGTGCATGGTGTTGGTACAGATAAGCAGAAAGTCAGCCCCTGCTGCTCCAATCTGTTGGGCAGCTGTAGACAAGCTGTGCGCTGTTCCATCCCAATCACCGGCATGTTGCATCTCTTCAATCTCATGGAAGTCAACACTGACCATGGCAATCTTTGCCGAGTGCCAACCACCCAACTTTGCCTTGATCCCTTCGTTGATCAGTCGATAGTATAGTTCGGTCGATTCCCAACTCATACCGCCCAGTAGACCGATAGTTTTCATACTGTTTCCTTATAGCCACAGCGTTTAAACTTCGGACGATTGTCCCTCGACAGAAAACGAGTCGATTGTCCGAAGTTTAAGTGGCATCTTTACTAGAGGACGATTGTGATTGTCTCAACATCATACGAGAACAGGCTTACTTGCTCAAGGGCCAATCAGGAAAAAAAACAGTTACAGCAAAAGTCGGGTACAGAAATATTATGACAAGTAAATGATTGCGACCAAAAAGAGATAAATTGAAGACCTCCGGAAGAAAAGGCTAGAATAGGAGAGGCCAAGGAGGTCCGGAAAAATGCGCAAAAAGAAGGAGAAGCAGGTAGAGAAACGATACTACCGACCAACAAAGAAGCGCTGTCCGAACTGCAAAAGCAAACTGAAAAGAAGCTATAAATTATGGCATAAGTATCTGGAAACACTGGAGGGCAGATATTATGTGGTAAGTCATGGATATCGGTGTCAAAATGAGAACTGCTTGCAGCAAGAAGTGGTCTATCGTTCCCAAGAAGCAGAAGAGTTGGGTGTACCGAATGCGGTTATGGGTTAGATGTAATCGTCGAAATAGGATACCAACGATTTTGGCATCAACGAAGAGTGGCCGAAATCCATAAAGGACTAAAAGAGCGGATAACGATATCTGAAAGACAAGTGCTGAACTTAATCGGTACATTTTTAGCCTTGTTGCGAGCTGGACAGCCAGCGAAGGTAGTAAACCAGCAGAAAAAATGGAAAAGGTTGGGCGGACTAATCCTCTCCATAGATGGGATGCAACCAGAGAAAGGAAGTCCAGCGCTCTATGTGGTTCGAGAAGTCCAGTTAGACATCACTTTGATGGCAGAAGTGTTGGAATCAGGGACTCACAAGACTCTGGTTTCAGCACTGTTGGAACCGATAAACGAATGGGAAATCCCTATCAAGGGCATCATCAGTGACGCCAGGAAAACATCCAACTTGCTGTTGCTCAAGTGTGGCCGAATTGCCCCATCAGACTTGTCAGTTCCATTGCATTAAAGAAGCTGGGCGACTCACTTATGCGCTTGACCGTACAATGAAAACTCAACTCAAAAGAAGCTGCGTGGCTTTTGAATCGGGTCTAAAACGGTTCGAGAATTGGCGGAAACCGATCCCTACAAAGCAGTTCTTTTGCAATATACTCGCTATCTGCGGTTCACTTTATTGACAAGAGGATTGGCTCCTTTTGAATTAGGTGGCTTACAGATGGTTCAACAATTAATCACGATTGAAGCATCATTATTACGGGCTCAGGAAAAAGGGGGCATCCGTTACTGACCCGCTTAATCAAGATTGCTGGTTTTCATCGTTTTTGTACTGTTCAAGCCAACCGCTTACGACGGCAACTTGGGTGGTTGGTGGCACTCCAACGGCTTTTGTCGCCTGACTCTCAAGCCGACGACCAGGTACAGGTCACTGCTCATTCCGTTGCATCAGCTGTTGATCAATATTTAGTCGCACTGACACAGGATACGACTCTCGATGACGCAGATCGCTCGATTGTTCAGCATATCAACACAACATTTCGCAACCGTTGGTGGGGCTCTTTGTCTGCTACGATGTCTCGGGTCTTCCTTCCACTAACAATGCCCTGGAGGGCTTCTTTGGCCGCGAAAACCAATCAACGACTTATCACTGGACGCAAAGTGTTAATAACTTCGTCCTTCGCTATGGCTCTTTGCTGCCTTCGTCGATCCGACTGAAACCAAGACGAATTGCTCTTCCGGCTGCGATCCGTTGACCGGTCCGCTTATTTATTTGAACGGCAACGTTTACATTCGATCCTGGCTGAACGCAAAGATTATTTTCGCTTTTGCCATCACCTTGATTCAGTCGTTTCTGAACTTGAAATCGCTTGGGAGTCTGCTCTTCTTTCAAATACAAATCGTCATGATTCTGACTCCCCTTCTAACTCAACATAATAAATTTGTACCCGACTTTTGCTGTAACTGAAAAAAAATAGGGTCAATATCACGTGCCAATCATCGAAACGGGACTCGTCACTGCCTGGATTGATCGCTGTTTTGACCGGGCGTCAACCATCTAATTTTTAGCCTCCCGCTTCCGGTGGTGCAAAGAAAACAAGAAGCGTCAAATCCTCTTCAATGCTATGAAAATGGTGCGACTCATCTGCTGCCACAAAGAGTGTTGAGCCAGCGGTTACTGACACATCTTTCCCACCAACCCAAAATTTGCCGCGCCCACTCAAGACATAATAGACTTCATCTTCGCCATGAGGCTGTTGTGGATCATCTGAGCCTGCCTTCAAGATGTATACGCCCATACTCATAGAGGGTACGCGTAAGAATTCGAAATAGAGTTTCCCCGCGGCTTGATGTTGCTCCAAGAGGGTGTCAATATGGAATGATTGATGATTCATTTTTTGCGTTTTCTCTATATTATTTACTGCTAACGTTTTCTGTGGTTGCGGTCAAAACACGGCAGCAGCGGATTAGGAATTATTTCAGACATCGTTCAGAAGACTACCGTGATTCGCAGTGTATCTCTGATAAATGGAGTTAAAATCCGCTTCCTTTCCAAATCCGCTGTCGTGTTTTCGAATTTGTGTTTGACTATTCGTGTTCCTCTTCTACGGTCATGACGTCCCAAATGCAAAAAACCGTATATAATCCGGGACCTCAACCCCAGCAGATAACTCCTGATCGGGAACAGGTTCGCCGATGGTTTGACCCACAGGCAGGACACCGGCCCAAACGGGCAACGCATAATCCTCTTCATCATCTTTCGGTGGTCCCGTACGCACCTTAGCCGAAGCAGTATCGACCGTAATGGAGACAACGCCAGTTCCCTTGAGCTCAATCGGTGTTGGTTGACGTGCGTCTGCCCAACGCCCTGGAATCAATTTCTCCGTAAAGGCTTTCAGCGCCACAGATTTTTCCGCTTCATCTTCGACTGGTTGACCATGACCAAAGATCAGGACTGAACGATAGTTGATCGAGTGATGAAAAACCGACCGGGCCAACACAATCCCGTCCATTAAAGTCACTGTAATACAAACAGGATTCCCGGCTTGCATGTGACGGATCATACGGCTAGCAGATGAACCATGCAGCAAAATGTTGTCACCTTGCCGGGCATGCAGCGTTGGAATTACATAGGGCTGCCCATCCTGTACGAAACCGACATGACAAATCAGAGCCTCATCGAGAATATCGTGAATCGTTTCAGTATCATAATGTCCCCGATCTGGAAGTCGCTGTACTCGGTTCGTCGTCGTCTTGTCGAATATTGTCATCCTGTTCCCCCTTCTCAAAATGAATCGTGTCAATATGAAAGATTAGTTCTGATCCTACACCCTCAATTGGTCTTTACACAAGAGCCATTTTGTGCTAAAATCAGCAGACCAATCATGAGCAAAACAGCCTCTTTTCTTTCGGTTGCTGGGATTAAGCTTTCGCGCAATGTATCGCAGCCGCTGCACCGTCAACTCTATAGCGAACTTCGCCGATGCATTTTGACCGGACAACTTGCGCCTGGTATGCGTTTGCCTCCAACACGCGCATTAAGCGATGAGTTAGGGCTCTCGCGTAGCACCGTTGTTGATGCAATTGAACAGCTCGCTGCGGAAGGCTATGTAGAAGGAAAGGTTGGTGCCGGTACCTATGTTTGCGTGGACTTGCCCGAAAGTATGCTAACTGTTCCAATTCCGACCAATGGAGCAGCAAGCAAGGCGAATGTAGAACGGACATCACTCTCTCGCCGTGGGCAGCAGCTCATCAGCGATCTCCCTCACAACGACTGTAGTGCGCGCCCATTTCGCTCAGGCGTCCCTGAAACATTGCTTTTTCCATTTGGCATTTGGCGCAAGTTGCTCAATAAGCATTGGCGCCAGCCTACGTCGGATATTTTAAGTTACGGAGAGGAAGGTGGGTATCTACCCCTGCGCGAAGCCATTGCAGATTATGTTCGTTCTGCACGCGGCGTTACTTGTACCCCAGAACAGGTCATCATCGTAGCAGGTGCTCAACAAGCACTCCAACTGGCAACCTATCTGCTAACGGATCCTGGCGATCCGGTCTGGATCGAGAATCCTGGATATGCAGGCACTCGAACTGCTTTTCGTGCTGCAAATACATTGATGACCCCCGTACCAATCGATGATGAGGGAATGATGGTCGAACATGGGATTGCCCATTGCCCCGATGCCCGCATGGTTTATGTCTGTCCCTCTCACCAATATCCTCTTGGTGCGACACTGAGCTTGACGCGGCGGATGCAGCTATTGCAATGGGCACAAGCGAAAAATGCTTGGATCCTAGAAGATGATTATGATAGTGAATTTCGATACATTGGACATCCCTTGGCATCATTACAAGGCTTAGACAATGCCGGTCGCGTGATCTACATCGGTACCTTTAGCAAAGTACTCTTCCCTGCCCTGCGACTGGGATATATGATCGTTCCATTCGGGTTGAGCCAGTCATTCGCCATCGCGCGCACCCAACTGGATCGCGGGTCACCTTGGATGCCGCAGATGGTATTGAACGACTTTATTCGTGAAGGTCACTTTGCGCGTCATATTCGACGCATGAGAACGCTCTACATGGAGCGACAAAAGCTCTTCATTGAAGCCATCCACGAAGATTGTGATGGGTGGTTAGAAGTGAAACAAGCTCCGGCAGGACTTCACCTTCTTGGTTGGCTTCCAGTGGGTGTTGATGATTTGACTGTGTCGATGGCGTTGAATGAGGTTGGGATCGAGACACCCCCCCTATCCAGCTACAGTTTGACACCGTTGGCGCGTGGGGGGTTGGTCATGGGGTATTCAGCACTCAACGAAGAAACGATTCGAGCGGGGGTCAAAAGAATGGCGGACCGGATTCATCAGATCGGATTGATTAACCGGTAAACCCGTAGCGGTCTGCTGGTTTCTCTACGACATCAATCTCTGATCTTTGCATCAATTGATGAACCATGTCATCTATATCCGCTTCTTCGGAAAGATAAACATAGCACGAGAGGAAAAGTTCCTCGTTCTCTGGCTCAGAGTCAAAACGTTCCACCTGTTGTACATTGGCCCAACCTCGTAGTTGGGCCAGTACATGTTCTTGATCCGGTACGGATAGTTCGCGATGAAAGCGAAAAAGGATTGTTTGCATGGTTTAGCGCTTATCCGGAAAGTTCAGTGATGATGCATTCTTGTTCGAGAAACCTGTCCGACTCACAACTACTATTCGGACAGGTTCAACTGAGCCAGGTTGAGTGCAGCCTGAGAGAGAGTGGGAGCTTGGTAAATTGACTTGAGATCTCGGCACATGGATCGTTTGTTTCCCACCCGATGTCTGCAACTCCTTGCTCCGCTTTCCATTTCGGCTATTTCCGCTATTTTTCCCCTTCGCCTCGTACTTTTCATACCCCAAATGCGCGTTCATTTCCGCTTCCAACATCTCCTCGATTGTTCTCGCAAACAGTCTTGCGAATATCCCCTCCCTTCCAAAAAAAGCATTGATTGTTTCTGCTTTTGACAGTTCTTCTTCTCGTTCTTCCACCTTCGGTAGATAGACTTCTCTTTTTACTTCACTTTTTGGTGTCATGGTTTGCTCCTTTTTTTCGAGTTTTCCTTATTTTACTCGATTTCTCATAGCTTTCCATTTAAGTATGGTCGGCGGGATAGTCACCCACCCCGCCGCCAATCCAGAACCGTGCGTGACAGGTTACCGTCACGTGGCCCCTCAGATGACAGGCTCTTGTCATGAGCACCATTCACCGATGGACTTCGTCGTGACAGTGACCATGAAGTAGGGCGAGATTCTGTCGTGCATCATTCTGCCGTTCACCATCGAAGTGGTGAGTCTCCATGACATCATCTGTCTGAAAGTGTAAACCACAGTGGTGACATCTGCCTCGTTGTCGCTTCAGCAAAGTTGTGATTCGTTCTGGTTTTGTGGGGTCTCGTCCCAGTCTGGTTGCCCAGTAGGGCCAGTCGCCATCGAAGGGTGATTTGTCACCCCTGACTTTGACATGACGTCGGATGGGTGTGTAGGCATACTTCCCCAGGACTGTTTCACCAGCGCAGAAGTCCAGTCGTTGTCGCCGATGCGACCAGTAACGTTGGATGTGCCACTGCGCATCCTTGCGGGGATGACGCCATTTGGCCCATTTGCGCAGTTTCCAGAAGAGTTGATGGTCCATGCGGTTGAAGACCTGCTTGGCACAGCAGCTTCGATAGTAGTTTGCCCATCTGCGAATCCTGCGGTTGAGCGTGAAGATGAGCGCCGCTTGTGCCGTTCCTCGATTCTCTCGGATGACCTCAGCCATCGTTGCCAGGTGACGTTGTTGTGCTTCCTTGCTTGGCTTGATGATGGTCTTGAAGCCTTGTCGAGAACGATATTTGCCGGTCTTGAACTGACGTACCGTGAAGCCGAGGAAGTCGAATCCGACATTGCCTTCATGCTTGTGCAATGTATGGGTAATGCGTGTTTGCGATTCCTTGAGATTCAGCCCGGTTTCGCCTAGCCATTCGGCAGCTTGCGCTCTAAGCTGCCGCAGCGTCTCCAAATCGGGGTGCAGAATCACTAGGTCATCGGCATAGCGGACTATCTTGGGCTTCTGTGATTTGGGGAGTGTGTTAACGAGGGCTATTTCTAGACCATGAAGGGCTACATTGGCGAGTAATGGTGAAATCACCGAGCCTTGGGGTGTCCCTGCTTCGGATGGAAAGATTTCGCCTTTTTCAATAATACCGGCTTTGAGCCAGCCACGAATTAGGTGAGTGATGGTCGGTATCGTTGACAGTTTCGCCAGTAGCTTTTCATGGCTGATTTTATCCAAGCATTTTTCGATATCGGCGTCGAGTACATATTTGGGTTGTCGACAGATGGCTTGGAAGATAGCTTCCTTCGCATCCTGGCAACTCCGTCCCGGACGGAATCCATAGGAATTGGCTTCGAATTTGGCTTCCCATTCGGGTTCCTGCGCTTGTTTGACTAATGCTTGCATTGCCCGGTCAAACATCGCGGGAATCCCAAGCGGCCTCTTCTCTTGCCCATTTTTCTTGTCGATGTAGACCCGGCGAATGGGCAAGATTTGGTAGGGTCGGTGGCGCAGCAATTCGACATAGCGCATACGCTGGGGTGGTGACAAATTCGCAATGCCATCCACACCTGCTGTGAGCTTGCCGCGGTTATCTTGCGTCACGCGACGGACTGCTAGACATCTTGCTGAGTACGCTCGAATTCTTTCCATGGCAACTCGTTCCAGCCTTCAGTCCGTTGTTGGGCTACAGCGTCTGTCATAAGACCTGATCTCCTCCGGTTCCTTTACATTCCTGCCATCCATGCCCACGTCAGCGTATCCCAAGCGTTACCTTGGGCTTTGGCTTCTTGGGCAATCTTTCCCGTCTCCGGCATACGGTTGGTTCCCTGCTCATATGTGAGCGCCGCAAACGAGTTATTTCGTTCCGTCTGTTCATTTTCCGTGACCGTAGGATGATGCTTTACGCCGGGTTCGCTTTGGATGGACACCTTACAGCGTGTGGCCTGCATGGCCTAGAACCAATCCCGTTTTGGGCCTGCTCGTTAACCAGCCTGGGCAGGGCAGAATTTACGACGCCTCAGCACATCTTCACTTGCGTTATCCATAGTCACCTGCACAACGAGGTCACATCGGCTGGTTCGATGCTTATCGTCTCTACTTCCCGCTTTCCACGATTGAGGACCAGTCGCACGCAGAGGGAAGTTGCTTTCTTCCGTCCACCAGGAAGGTAGGAGTTAGCATACCGCTGCTGCACCTACATGAACACACAGTTGTCAGAGCTTACTGTTGCTCTGCCGCTCTGCCCCCGGATATCAAACCCGGTTTCGAGCGAACGAATCGCACCACACTTTATTTTACTGTCTCTATCCAGCCGCTGTTCGTTCCTGGGGGGAAAACTGGTCTGAACTCTCCACTTTTTTCGACTATCCAGCTCAGATTCTACGGCTCATTTACACCACCAATCCCATCGAAAGTTACAATCGCCAACTACGCGAAGTCACCAAGAATAAGTCCGTTTTTCCGACTCCCAAATCTGTACGCAAGCTTCTCTTTTTGGCCCATCGCAACATCGCCAAAAAGTGGACCATGCCCCTTCCCAACTGGGCCCCGATCCGCAACCAGCTTGCCATTCGCTTTGAGGACCGCTTCCCTCTCTAGTACAGCCCAGCAGCTGCGACGGCCGTCTCGTGCGATCCCGACTCGCCGTTGCTACTTTCGCTCGTTTCGTCCATTTCTTTTTAGGGAACGCTTTTATTTTCCTTTCGTTTACACACAATATTTGACAGATCCTCTTGATCCGGTTTGGATAGCGTCGATGCTCGTGGTCACTATTGGTCGTGCGGATGCGCACTCGACCCACCTGACAACTCCCTCCCAGAAGCTTGAGGAGACGCCGCACAACGCGTTCTCCGGCAATCTTCTCTTCTCGCTTCAGTTGCGCCAGAATCCGGCGATAGCCATAACGAGGCCAGCGCATCATGATCTCTTCCATGGCCGCAATCAGCTCTGCCTCGTCCTTATCTCTTGGCTCGTAGTAGTAGGTACTACGAGGGCACTCGAGCAAGTCACATAGGGTCTTCACTGGATAGTTCTCCGCAAGTTGCTCTATAACCGTCCGTTTATCACTTGCCGACGGGTACCCTCTGGGTCCTGCAAGCTCTTGGCTTTTTTTAGGATTTCGTTCTCCAATGCCAACCGCCCCACCATCCGTTCCAAATCCACGATTTGGGCCGCCATTTCTTCGTCAACCGTCGTTCCTGCTTCACTGAATATCTCCGGCGCTTTGGCTAGAAATTGATCTCGCCATTTGTAGTACAAAGAGTCCGTTATCCGTTTTTCCCGACACAACTGCGCGATCGGTTTTTCTCCTCGTAGACCCTCTAATACTACCTCCAGTTTGAATCCTGCTTTGTACTCTTTTCGTTTGCTCATCATAGGCTCCTTTCTTTTCACTTTACTTCATCTTTTTTGTGTCCAGAAATTCGCCCGCACTACAAGATTTTCCTTTTTCGAGATCTTACGTCTTTTTTCTCTATCCGCAAACCCCTTTTAGGCCGTAGCGGAATATAGGTAGCTATACTAGAAGGCTTGAAGAACGAAAGTCGTTATATTTAAGTCAGGTTCTGTGGGATTGCAAAGTCGCAGGGTGATTCACACATATTCACGACTCTGCAACCTTGCAACCGTGATGACTCGTTGGTCTCAGACAAGGCCTTGCTAGGCTTATACCAAATTTGATCTCCAGTTGGTCGGTAACATTTCGTTGGGAAAAAATACTAAGGGAGGAACCTACACCCCGTGAACTGGTATTCTGATTCGACGCATACCATCTTCTGTATAGAACAGAGCAAACATGATCTTTCTCCATATCTGATACCAGCGTAAGGTTACATATGGCAAAGCAAGCGACCAATCTACTTTTCGCCCAAACAGGCTTTGACCATTGTACAGAGAGGTGAAAGCAGCCAAGGACATTCTCCGGCTCAAAAACTGTAAGAGTCTGATTCTGCCCGAACTAACTTGAAGATCGTGTAACATGTCTTCAGGGATTTTACACTTGAGTGTCTCATTTGTTACGAATAACGCAGTGTAAACAATGTGTTGACAATCATATGCTTTCGCCTTTTGAACAAATCCGCCCCAGTCCATATCCTGATACTTATGAACCGTTTCGGCAATATCGCATAGCGCTTTCAGCCGGAAAAAACGCTTGCGACAGCTATTGATACAGAGCGAAATGAGCATGTCTTCGGGCGACATCACAAGCATATTCTGTCCCCGAAACTCGATATGGTCTGCATCGGCCCAAATGCGCTGAAAATCAATCGGCAGAACACCATTCATGACGACGTCATGATGTTGGAAAAATTCGTATTCTATATTGAGACCGTGAAAAAAGTGCTTGATTTCAGTCATATCTTGGTCATCCAGTGTGACCTCTGTTGGTCTCAAAACCATGTCAATATCGTTGGAGACCGTGAACCAGGGCTGCTCATAGACGAGAAGGTCAAGAGCAGCCCCCTTGATTGGCATCGCTTCAATTGATTTGGTTTGTAAGAATGATACGACCTGCTTGAATCTATCTGAACGCTTCTCAGCTAACTTGACACTACGATAACGAGCCAGCTTGAACTTGTGGTGCACATTATGAGGAATGGGTAATCCTGATGAAGCAGCTCGTTCTAGATTGATAGAGACTAGAGGCGCAACGGCATGCTCCTGGGCAGCCGAAAATAGATACTCCCAATCGAGCATTTCTGCATAACTATACGACAAAAGCTCCTTCAAATGGATCTCTGAAAATGTTTGCCGTGTGCAAAGAAGCAGGATCTCATCCTCTAACTTCATCATTTCGGATTTAGCAGATTTTGTACAATGAGGAGGAAAAGCCTGAGACATCGTTGACTTCCTCGAAGAACACTGACTGATCCATGACTCGATTTCAGAAATGCCTGGCTAAGCCTCTGGTACAAGGCACTAGGCGCCGCCGTCATGAGAGTGATGAGAGCGATCAACCAACCCACTCTGCGCCACGCACATGTCTCGAGCGCAATGTGCTGTTCCCCACGTTGCAGAGCCAATACCCGCCCAAGGATCACATTTCCATTCACTGGCGGGTCAAATCGGGCAACATTATCCCCTTTCGTCACAAATGTAGATTCGGTCGTGCCACTGATGATGGATACTACGCGATGGATGACTAGCTTGCCTTTTTGTTGAAAGACTATGATGTCGCCTCGCTTTATGTTTGTACAATCATGGGTTATCTGTACCCGATCACCTTCCTGGATAATAGGCAACATACTTCCACCCCGAATCGGTATATAGTGCTGACTCCCCGTTTGGCTCCAGACGCTGAGCGCACTTTCAAGAAGGACAGTGGAAATTTCATTCTGGCTCGCCATATAGGCTCCTATCAATCTGTTCCGATTCATCCTATTTGAGCATAACAGGTAGATAGACCGACTTTGTCTGTTCTTTTGTTACAAATGTGAGTTCGAGTGGCGTAGCTAAGGCATTCCCCGCTATATCTTGACCGGCTGAGACAGTCACGGTGTAGTCTTGAGCCGCTAGATAAGGCGATGTATGGCTAAAGGTTGCTTTGCGCCCCTCATCATCCCACGATAGTTCGCCTGCAATGTCCGGCACAATGGTATAGGCAACGGAATTGGTACGCATAGGCTCTGTGAACGAAATGATGATCGACGAATCGAGCTTGACGTCTGTTGCTGTACCATCGTCAACGCGAATCGTTGCCCTGGGGGCAGTACGATCTCCCGTTACTGTGAAAGACCAAGGGGATGGCACAAGACCCGTACCAAGGGGGGTATCAATTCGGTCATACCCTTCGACTGTGAGGAGCATTGTAGCACCCGCATCAAGACCGGAATGTTCATAGCGAACGATCGTGTTGTCAATGTTCCAGGAAGCCGTGATTTCAAGCCCACCAGACACGTCAAGTAGAACAGTGTCGGGATTCATCGGCTTGCTAAACATGATCTCTATCTCTTGGTCGTAAGGCACATCACTTGCGCCGTCAGATGGTCTGGTACTTTTCACATAGGGATAGTTGGTTGGGATGCCTATCTTCGTGGCCGGATCACCAAAAAGCACAAACGTTTCCACCAGATCACCCCAGAAGCTGCTTTGAGCATACACTGAGAGTTTGGCGAAGGTAGTAGATTGTCCCAGCGTATATTGATCGTTCTGGAAGATATCCGCATAGAATGCATTGATCAGTAAGCGATGACCGGCAGGGTAACCCAGGCTGGTCGGTGCCCAAACCGCCACTGCACCCTTATCTTTGAGGCGTAAAAACTCCTCAGCGGTGGACCTGCTTTTGCCAGCAAAGTATCCATTGAGACAGTTGGCGACGGTTACTACCGGCAACTTGCCGATGTTGTCTAGTGTAGTGACGTTCTTACGATCAAAGGTGCGACCACCATTCCAAATTGCCCAATTATCCACGTTCCCGTGTCCAGTGTAGTTTACCATGACGGCACCATTGTTAATGGCATTGATAATGTCCGTTGTGGGATCACCAGGTGGGTAGTCGCCAACGTAGACTCTGTTCGGTTTGTAGTAAAAGGGTAACTGCTCAATGAGCTGTTCTGAAATACTTCTAAACGATAATTCATCGTCGTCTGCAACCAAGAGAACGTTACTATTCCACGTGGGATCTGGCGGGCTTTGTTCATAAAAGATAATTTTTGCGACTATGTCCTCTGCCTGCCCGATATTTTGCGCTGTCAACCGTCCGATCAACATGTCGGGCAAAATATCATCGCCGCTCACAGTGACAAACCAGTTGTCTGAGGGAGTTTGCCCTAGCAAATCTGTTTCAATGACCTGGGTGGGGACGTAGTTGTCCTTCCTTAGATTGAGCAGACCCCGGTAGTCGTAGCTAGTGCCGCCCAGCAGCAACACGTAGGTGGGGGTAGGGGCGACCCAGTTGTGATATGCATATGCGAGAAAGTCGCGGATGGCCTGGGGCGCAAAGACACCGTGATTGAACTCATCATAGAGATCCTCAACCTTCACCGTGGCTGCGCGCAGGCCGGACGCACTGCGGTGGTCAGCCAACGTGAGCGCGCTCGCATAAAAATCCTGATGAGTGATAATGATATAGTCAGCACCATTACTAACCTGAATTCGGGGTTAGAAAAAAGGAAAAAGCACCTTTCTTTGCTGGTAAAATGAAGATAGCAAAACCCATCAACCAGCAAAGAAAGGTGCTAGAAATGAGTATACTCGAACTATTTACAGATGTCGATGATTTCTGCCTGCTATTTGAGCCAGCGTGGGCGTTGTATCTGCTGCAGAATGGAGAGAAACCGAGTGGACCCAAACGGCAGATGTATTTGAGTGAAATCATGACGATCCTAATCTACTTCCATCAATCAGACTACAGATGCTTCAAGAAATATTACACAAAGCATGTACAAAAAGAGTTGAAGAGCGAATTTCCCAACCTGGTGAGTTACAGTCGATTCGTCGAGTACACACCAGGGACACTGGTGCCACTCTGTAGTTACATGCGGAGTCGGTTGGGTCAGTCAACAGGGATCAATTTCGTGGATGCAACGCCTCTGCCAGTCTGTCACAATCTGCGCATTCCTCGTCACAAAGTCTTTGCAAAACTCGCCAAACGAGGCAAGACATCCATGGGCTGGTTCTATGGCTTCAAGCTGCATCTGATTGTCAACGACTGTGGGGAGATTCTCTCCTTTCACATCACGCCTGCCAACGTCGATGACCGCAAACCTGTTCCCCACATGGCTCAAGACCTCTGGGGCAAACTCTTCGGCGATAAGGGCTACATTGCCGAATGGCTCACCACAGACTTACTTGAACACCACAATCTTCGACTCGTCACACCCATCAAGAAAAACATGAAACCGGCTCTTCTCACTTTACTGGATCGCATTTTCTCTCGCAAACGCTCTATCATCGAGACCATCAATGACCAGCTCAAGAATATCTCTCAAATCTCTCACACTCGCCATCGCAGCCCTCACAACTTTCTCGTCAATGTTCTTTGTGGCCTCATTTCTTACTCTTGGCAGCCACAAAAGCCTTCTCTCAATTTACGCGCTGATGACCTTGCTCTCCCTGCCCTTGTCTAATTCGAACCCCGAATTCAGGTTTACTAGGAGCTTTCCAGGTAGAGGGTTGATCTAGCTCAAGGCTAACAGGTGATTTGTATCGTGCTGGAGCGAGGGCTAAGTAACGCGTCTCGACCTGGCCCGACTCCTCAAACTGCACTTTGTACCCATCTCCATCGGCCACAACAATCGTGTTTGTGATGAAGACCGCATTGGCTGGTTCCGTCACGTCGAATACCAGCACAGTGTCGGTGCTAAATCCAGTGACCTCAAATTGATGTGTGCCTGCTGCCGGTGCCCCAAAAAGCAGTTGTTCATTCTCCGCAACATAGGTATCCCAGTACTCAATCTCGATCCAGTTGAGGTAGAACTGATCTGCGGCGGCGCCGGTGTCCCCCACACCCTCAACGCGTACTGTATTCGTTCCCTCCTGTAGAGTGGCATGAGGCACGTTCACATCGTGATCGTAAGAACTTATGCCATCCCACATCTGCTCATCTACTGCAACCCCGTTTAGGAGGATCTTCGTGTGATGATCTGGGTCGACATCTGTGTCCGTGTGTCCTTTTAGCCTGACACGCATCGTGGCCGTCATTGCCGTGGTTGAAAGGTTCTGCAACGTCAGGGTATAGTCCCGTGCGTCCGGTGCCGTAAGCTTATCTTCCCAGAACCAGTAATCTTGACCTTGGCCGTTGGGCATTGTGACCCAGTAATAGGTATCTTCCTCGGCGTGAAGCGTGACTGGAAAGTGAGTTGGGACAGGTGAATTGCCGGAAAGCGTCCCATCACGCATGTTCATACGTTGACCACTTTCCCTACCCACGGTCAACCAGTAAACGTTTTTGGTCGTATATGTGTTGGTGATGGCGATACCATAAAAGAGGATAGAATCGGCTGTATCGAACGCACCATCTTCTTCGCCTCGCACGATGATAGGTATTTCATTGCCACGGTTGCTGATCTGGATGGTACGCGGAGCAACCTCACTCAAGTCTAGGCCCGCAGTGGTAAGATCGTCGTATGTTAGCTCGTACAGACCATCTTCCGTTACGCCGATCTTCAATGCAGCGGGCGCGCCATTGGCTGTGATAAGCTTTCTCTGCCTCGAGGTATCAGATGATCCTCTCTCTGCCAATATGGGTCGGTGCAACGCGCTGTAATTTAGCAATGCCTTACGCAACATGTCTTCATAGGCTGGGCTGGTAGTTCCTACCTGAATGCCAGCTGTACTCACCGGTATATCCCAGGTGATGCGAGCAAGGAGGCGACGATAGAGACGCATCTCGCCCGTGACAGGATTCGTTTGTACGGGAAAGAACTGCACCTGGATCACAGGCTGATCACGCAGAAGACCGTTTGTGCTGGTTTCGACGGTTGTATCAGGGTAGAAGGCATCGGTCTCGTAGCGTACGCGATTTAGAGTGAAAACCTGCTGGACGTCTCCAGCAAGCAGGGAATCTAACGTGTCTTCTGCCGGCTGCATGGCCGGTGTGGGATGAAGTCGGATGCCTTCTAAAACTTCATAGCTGGCATCCATCAGTTCGATAGAAACACCATCAGTGGTCGGTACTCCCAGCAGCGTCCCCAACGTTGGAACCTGGGGGTCACCCGGTTTTTCACTTTGCACCATGCCGGGGATGCTGATTCTGTGATAGATTTGCCCATCATGTTTCACCTGCGTCAGCGTAAAATCGTCCACTCTCAATTCCACCACGATGGCTTTTTCGTCAGACTGTCGCAACGTCAACTGACTACCAGATGTCGTTTGCGCAGCTGCTGAAAATGTGAAACGACCGCTCAATGCCAGCAATATGGCGAGAAACGAACCAAATAGAATTTTGCTCTTCACAAGGAATCCTCTTTTAGATTAGATCGCATACCAGGTCGGCCATCCCGTGAAGCGGACCTGGTGTCAGTCGATAACAATTTGCTACACCGATGATAGTCGCCAATTCCATAAACAAGCGTGTTGAATTGCCTCCAAATTCGTCTTGCAGGATCACCGACCGGTATCCGCCTAAAAACTGCCTCAGTAACGCCACGATGGCCTGGCTTTTAGGAATAGCCTCGAGGCGTGCGGGGCCGATAAAGGCAGGCACATCTGCGGCCCTGTTGATTACATCCAGGATCAATATATGCCGAGCATGGCATAGATCTTCGATCTGGGCAAACAGGCGTGTGGGACGGCCAGTGCGGAGTGTGAGCAACGGATAGCCGCGCTCTGTATTCGTGCATATATCTGTCACATCATCAAATTGACGAATAGAAGACAACAGCTCTCCATCCAGCCGATTGACGAGGATACTTAATTCCTCTTCTGTTGTACCCGAGCTTTCTTCTCTTACCTGATTGGAATTCTGCAGAATAATGATATGCTGCAGCGGCACCGATGCCCCCACGGCTCCAGGATGGATCTGTTCGATATCCAGAATCTGTTTGCCCAACCACATGGGTGCGCCAATTGCTGCTTCAGGAAAACCAGCTAGCTCCAGCGAACCCGGCCGGATACGCAGACTGCGCGGAAAGGGATGTACATGATGATCATCTTGTCCCAGAGCAGCCATTTCATCGGACAGAAACTTGAAGCCACGTCGCACAAGCTCCAGAACCAGCGTCGTCTTGCCGTGGCCGGAATCGGCGGCCACAATAATGCCCTGGCCGTCCCAAGCAACCACACCAGCATGGATTAAAAGATGACTCTGAATCCTGGCGAGGATGGTTTTAAGAACGGCTTCGTACGTGTAGCCCGTGAGCAATCGGGCGTCATTCACTGGCCACAAGTCCCCGTCAAGGTTCATGAGCGGTTCTCCCCAAGGATTGTCCGGCTGGGTTAAAATGGTGAAATCAAGCTGTTGCTGAGTCGGTTGCGGGACAAGATTCGTCCGGAAGCGCTGATACAATTGATCAAAGAGATCGAGATAGGCTCCGGAGTCAGATTGAATGTTTGTATCCAGATCAAAAAAACGCAGCCTTAAAGATTGTGTGGCCAGTTCCACCGAGGGTGATATCATAAAGTTTTCCCATATGGTTTGTATAGTAGAGCGAGGCTGGCTAGACCAACCTCGCTCTACCATTTGATTCTGCTAAACCAGATTATGGAGTAACTACACCGTACACAGCCTGTGCCGGCCCCAACTGTTCCAGGATCTCCTGGTCAGTGTAGGTGATGACTTGCGGGACTTCATATTGAGGCAACGTCTGGTCTTTTTCTATAACTAATTCTTGATTAATGAGTTGTCTGTCTTCCATCGTTTTATTGTTCCTTTCTGATCTACAGTCATATTTCTTGAGCTATCCACTCAAACTATACAATCACCAAAAACTTTATCTGCTGGCAGATTACCTCGCCAAAAAGGGTAGGAATATAAATGTAGTGGCATTAACCGAATCATCATTCGAAGCTACTTTTGGCCCTGCCTGAACGCTGATTGGCCCATGTTGAGTGCGCACACCAAACGTATCCACATCCTCTAACTTGTAGTAGAAAGTGCCATTTTTGGGTGGTATGTCCGCGAATGTGTAGCTAGTACCAGAAATCGGGTCGCCTTCGGCCGGGATAAGAACATCATTGATCGTGGTCCATGGACCATGTGGCGAAGTGGATCGGTACAGGTTGAAGCCGGCGTTGTCGGTCTCTGTGCCCGTCTCCCAACGTACAGTGACTGTGTTGTCCGTGTTGGCTTTCACGGTAAACGATGCTAATTCGATCGCAGTAGCAGGGCTGGTCGATGCTGTTTCATCATGACCAATTGGATCACCGTTCGCGTTTACGTGTGCGGTACGAACAAGTATATTCTGGATATCTTGCTTGATCTGGACATCAGTTGCGCCAGAAGCTGCCGTAATGTGTATGATCAAGTCAAGGGCTTGATTTGCCAGAATACCAGCACCAGCATTGACCGATGATGTAAACCCTGTCCCAGATTGACCGCCAAATACGTTCGAATCGGGTTGGAAATTGAAGCCACCAATGGGCTGTCCTTTTGGCACATCATTAGTAAGAACACCATCATTTCCGATATCAATGAAATTATCCAAATAACCATTGCCGGTTTGCGCTTCAACCATCTCAACGTCATCGATGCTGGCAATACTTGGGGCGCTGGCCAGGTTGAATGCACACCCACATATCTGTCCTTGGCTCGCAGCAAAGGTTTTATACATATTGCGAATGACTACCCAGTACTGACCTGGGCCATTCTTAAATATTATGATGATGACCACTACAGGATCGGGGTTTGAACATGCAGATGCGCTCCTAGCGAACCCTCCCATCCCCGCAGCGACAAACATCACTATAACTAATAACTTGATCAACAGTCGTTTGGCGAACGTCATATCATTCTCCTGTTATAAATTAGATGTACAAATTGCCGAGATTTCGAACAGCGACCCGCTGTTTTACGATATAAATGTTGTTAGATAACCTCCTTTCTCATTTTGTGCCGTCAGACAGTCGCCTAGTCCACCAGCGCGTCCACGACCATACTCCACACGTTCTTATCGATCACCGACAAGCATCTCCAATAAGCTACGCTGCCGGACCACGCGCTTTCTCCGTTTGCTGCAATAATTCCTTTTGGGCTAATACTTCCAGTATACGCTGTATATCGCCGATCACATCTTCGCTATCGGCAACGACAAAGCCCACCCGAAGTATGTGTGCCATAGGGCAATCGCGTACCTTAAAAAAATAAGCCAGAAAGGACTGTCAAGAGATAGTGGTGGTCCCAGCCAGCGGTAAGGCGCTTGTTTTTGATGCCAACGTTGAGAGAAGTCTCCTTCTTGAGCAGATTGAGAGCAATATGACGAAGGGCAGCGAAATTCTGAGCTGAGTGGCCTTTGCGCAAACGGGATTCATCCTCTCGGAAGGCAATATCGAGGGTCCAGTGTAGGCGATTTTCGACATGCCAATGAGTGCGAGAGGCATTGAGTAAAGAGCGAGCATCGGACTCGGAACTCGAGAGGTAATAGCGCCTGTCGGGATTGTCTTTTTTGCTGAGAATCACCACAAATCAAGGTGCGTTGGGCTTGAACCATCATGACGGTAGAGAGTTCAGGCCATTGCTCAGAATTGCGCAGATTCTGGATGATGTCGGGGGCAGAAATGGTCCAGGCTTCTCGGGTTTCAAGCCGACCGTGTCCCTTATCGGTCGTTTTGGCATAATCGTGGTCAAAGGCAGTAAAGTCACTTTCCTCGAGATCCTCAAAGAGCAAGGCGACATCTGCATGTAAGTTTCCTTGATTGCCCTTGAGAGAGAGAGGAGATAATCAGCCTCATTGTCAATGATGAGCTGTGCAATTTCAGTCTGAGCACCCATAGCATCGATGGTCACGAGTGCCCCTTTGATCTCCAACAAGCGCAGTAACTCTGGAATAGCTGTGATTTCATTCGACTTTTCATCCACTTTCCACTGACCAAGGACTACTTTGTTCAGAGAAGCCCAAGCACTCACCATGTATATGGCTCCTTTGCCCACTGTTTTATCATGGGAACGTCTCAACTGCTTGCCGTCTATTGCCACCACTTCTCCATTCGTCACCTGGCAGACTGCGCTCATCCATTTGCTGAAACATTCGGCAAAGACCTCTCCATCTAGCAATCCAAATACGCGCCAGAATGTATCGTGCGATGGGATTCCATTTGGCAACTCCAGTATGCTTTCTAGCCACTCCTTTTTGGCTTTGCCGAATTTTTCGACCCCTTCCCAATCGTCTGCTCCGCATATGACTGCACAGATTGCTATCACGATTATATCGATTAGATTGTGGCGTCGATTTATCGGGCTTCTTGGCTCTTCTATGCTTCCAAAGTGCTTTTCTATGCTTGCTATTTCGGGCTTTTCCATTTTGGTTTCTCCTTTTTGGGTTCCAAAATAGATTATCCCTTCTTTTCTTTCTTGTACAAGTACGCGATTGCCCTAATGTGTGCCATCTCCTCCATCGTATGCTGCCCATCACACATTTCCCAGATGCACTTGGCTGTCGGATTGAGGATGTGGATGGCTCCAAATTTCGCGCTGTAAAGTAAGGTTTCTGTTCCAAGATCTTTGGTGTGGATATCCGGCTTACGGACTGGTGGTTGCGAGTTCATAAGTACTCCCTGATTCGAGGAATTAGCCAACAAGAAAGCGGCTTCGCCGCAGCCATCAGCTGTCAGCTATCAGCCAGGAGTTGGCAACGCTATATAACTGATTTTTATAAAACTTTACGGGGTGGTTCAAAATTAGGTTTACACTTTTGATACATAGATAAAAATCTATATGAGACCGTTTTCTCTCTGAGAACCGGCGAAATCAGAGAATATAAACGTTCTTTCTGTTTCTAAAAGTGTAAACCTATCTATCCAGCTAAAATGAACCACCCCAACTTTACTTTCTGGTAAAAGAAAAGAGATGAGGTGAGAAATGTGACAAAAAGCGGTTAGCAGTTCATCCTAAAGGTAGCGAAACCAAAAAGGAGGAAGGAATGCTAACCGCGCCAGAAATAACTATAGCAGTACTGATGAATGTATTGCAAGTAACGCCGGTGGGAACAAACGTAAATGTAATGCGTCTGATGTGGGCGATGATGAATGGGTCGTTTCTGAAAAGTCGAGGAGCAATCCATAGTGGATTGAGTGAAAGCGGGTTTGAAGATGAGGAGATCCGAAGAAGCTGGTGGAGCTTTCGATATGGATCATGGGATATTGCAAGCCTGCTCTCATCGTGGCAAGAAGAAGTGGAGTGGAAAGGGGAATGGGAGGCAAAAAAGTTAGAAGGATACCGAGTGAAAAGCATAGATATCACAGGGTTCTGGCGACCGAAGCTGCAAGGGAAAGTGAACCGACTCTATAACTCAACGGCTCGTCGGGCATTGCCCGCGCTCATCTTTGGAGTGATGATAAGCTCGGGGGAGATAGGCGGGAAACGAGTGCCACTGCTCAAGGCAATCATGAGATGCGAGGTAGGCACAAAGGAAAGTGAGTTTCGGAAAAAGCTGCTGAAAGAGACCAAGAAATCACTGGAGTCAGACGAAGTGGCGGTGGTCGATGCCGGGTTTACAATCAGAGAAATGCTAGAAAGCGACGTCGACCGATTTGTCCTTCGGGAAGCGATTAACTGCACAGCGCGCCGCAATGAGTTACCCGAACGTAAGGAAAAAGGCAGACCACCCGAATATGGTGATATTGTGCGTCCGCTCTCTCGATGCTATAGGGGAAAGCGACTCGAGGCCACAACTCCAGACTCGTTTGGTCAATTTGTCTATAGTGGTCGCCTGATTCGCTATCAAGCATGGCACAATCTCGTCCCCAGGACAACCAAGGTGGATACAGCCAACCGCACCTATTCGATTTACGTCTTTCAGGATCCTGCTTATCACACACCTTTGGTTCTGGCGACCGTCATGGCTTTACAAGCTGAAACCATTTATCTTTTCTCTCTGGAGCGCTGGCCTGTTGAACATCCCCCCCTTGGCTTCCAAGCAGATGATTGGCTTACATCGTCAATTTGTTCATGCCGATGAGGCTTGTTTCCGCTTACCTGAACTGGGGCTGCTGGCTGGCAATCTTCTTTCCCATTTAGCCGCTTCTCTTCCTCCCATACCGACTGGCTACTGGGATCGAGAGCCTCAAGCCACTCCCGGCAGGCTGCGCCGCGTTCTCTCGAGTGCTCTTTTTCCAACTCCCGACCAACTCGACCCTGACTTTCGGAAAAAGGCCTCGGTTTCACACCATTTACCTAAAGGCGTTCTCGCTCATCGCCGCCTCAATGCCGCTGCTTAAACTAGCCGAGCACTATTTTTACATTTTATCCCGTTTTTTCAGGGTGGATTCTTTTTTCCGCCCCTTTCGGTTTGCCCTTTGTCACTCAAGCCTTTACCAGAAAGTAAAGTAAATTCATACCACAAGAAAGCGGCTTCGCCGCAGCCATCAGCTGTCAGCTATCAGCCAGGAATTGGCAACGCTATATAACTGATTTTTATAAATTCCTATACCATAAAAAAACTCCAGCCACCTGCTGGAGTTTGTCTGATCAGCACAGTCTGAGTACAATAGACTCGCTGTTCCAACTTGCTGATCATTCCAGCGGGATGGACTTATCCTGGTGAGTGGGCGAACACTTACCAGGATTATTTTTAATTGTTGGCGTATCGCGACGAATTGCGAAACGCTCAAATATCAGATTTTGTTAGACAGTCCCAAAGCTCAAATAGATCTTCGAACGGTCTGTCTGGCCTATTCTCCTTTTCCCTCCTCTATATACAGCTATTGACCTATTTTGTACAAGAACAATGCTGGCGCTCAACTCCTAAAATAGACAATTTTGGTCGCAGTTAGGATTCGAAATCAAATAACCGGCGCATAGATTCTTTGCTTCGCTCGAAAATGACCTGCACAACTTATTGAATGCTCATTCCCTATATGATTAATACGTTGGGATCACCCAAACATTAAAACGCCATACTCATCGACCAAGAAGGTGAAATTACATCGCTTCAATCCACCAAATTATTGTTGTTCTGTTTTGACAGTATAGCAGGTGAGCGTCGTGGAAAGCGTCGTGGAAAGCGTCGTGAGGAAAGAAAATCTATAGATGTAAGCGAAATGTAATATACGAATTTTGACAACTCTGATAGACTCTTTGATATACTTCAAGCCTTTTTGATATATGGCACCCAACTTCCAGTCAATCAAAGGGAATCCACGCGTGAAGGAGAACAAAATCATTCACACTTTATTTTGATGGTGTTGTCGTTGACACCAATGTTTCATAGATAAGCATCTGGAGGCATTTGCATGTCCCCGGTACGACTTTCGTTTTTTGGTCCACCCTGTATTGAGTGGGATGGCAACAAACGTGAGAAACTAGAACCCCTACCTGTAGGAATTCTCGCCTATCTAGCTGTGGAACGCCATGAACACAGACGTGATGACGTAGCTAATTTGTTTTGGCCAGATGCAAAAGATCCCAGGGGAACCTTCCGCAGACAGCTTCCAGGTCTAAAGAAATTAATCGGCAAGTCTCGACTGCTTTCAAACAGTGGGGCTATTGGCCTTAATTTCGACTCCGATATTTGGATTGACGTCAATCGGTTCAGCGATCTGCTAACAGAATGCAAAACTCATGCACACTCAGAAGATGATGCGTGTCCTAATTGTCTGGACCTTCTACTTGAAGCAGAAAAACTCAGTTCGAGAGGTTCGTTCTTACGTGGACACAAACTCAGAAATAGCACTTCGGAATTTGAGAGGTGGTACGATGATTTCGCACGCGAGCTAAATGACCAACGGCACAATGTATCGGAGCGATTAGTCCGTTATTATCTAAAAGATGGAAGCTTAAAATCGGCCCAAGAGTATGCCAAACGCTGGAAGGAGGTCGATGGTCTAGATGAAACGGTTTATCGTTATCGAATGTGGATCTATGCGCAACAGGGTCAAAGAGTTAGGGCACTAAATGAATATGAAACATTCGTGAGGATATTTGATGGGGAGGAAAAGTTTCTATCTACCGAGATTAAGGTGTTACGTGATGCAATTAAGAATAACCAAATACCATCATTAGATGAATTTCTAGGTTCCGAGACCAAGATAAAAAACGGAGACCAAACTTGTCTAGATATTCCTGCCGTTACCTCCCCCGATAAGACTAGGCGAACAGACCGACAAACCCTGCGAGCCTCCATTCCAAGCTCCACCCAAGCCACTCCACGAACTCATCGGCCGTGATGAATTACTTGAGGATCTAAAGCAGCAATTGTTCACAGGGAATCATCTAGCCATAACGGCTCTGCGAGGTCTACCAGGGGTCGGCAAAACCACGCTTGCAGTCGAATTGGCTCATGATCCCGATGTGCAGGAAATTTTAGTCGATGGTGTACTCTGGGTTGGCTTGGGCCGTCAACCTGATGTGATGGCACAATTAGGCCGTTGGGCTACTGCAGTAGGTATATCATTACACGGAATTGCAGAACTAAATACTGTTGAAGAGAGAGCCAATGCAATCCACGATGCCATTGGACGCCGCCGCCTGTTATTGGTGGTTGATGATGCCTGGTGCTCTGAGGAAGCAGCGGCTTTTAAGGTAGGTGGGCCAAATTGCGCCTACCTAATCACCACGCGCTTGCCAGAGGTTGCCATACAGTTTGCTGGGAACAACTATACGGTCGTCGGAGAGCTCAATGAAGCGAATAGCTTGGCTTTGCTTACTCAATTGGCACCTAAGATCGTCAAACAGGAACCAGATGATGCCCTCAAGTTAGTCCAAGAAGTCGGTGGTTTGCCGTTAGGCATCATCTTAATAGGCAACTATTTGTGCTTGAAGGCATCATGTCGTCACCCGCGACGCATAAAAGACGCTCTTAAGCAATTGCACAATACTGAATATCGCTTGCGGAGTATATCTCAACCCAAATCTCCGCTCGAGCATCCTGGTTTATCATTTGGTACAAAGATATCGCTTGAAGCAGTGATCGCTGTGAGTGATGAAGCACTCGATCAACCATCGCAATATACTTTGCGCGCCTTATCAGTTTTCCCGCCCAAGCCCAACACATTTTCAGAAGAAGCGGCTTTGGCTGTAACGGGCCAGACGAAAGATATATTGGACAGGCTCACAGACGCTGGCTTACTGGAATATAGCGGAAATGGACGCTATACGTTGCATCAGACGATTGCTGACTACGCAAGGCTTAAACTTACTGACGAAGCTGTCTACCAGCGAATGGTCAATTATTTTGGGGGTGGTTCAGAATTAGGTTTACACTTTTGATACATAGATAAAAATCTATATGAGGTCATTTTCTGCCTGAGCATGGCTCAAATTAGAAAATATAAACATCTTTTCTCTTTGCAAAAATGGGGGTGGTTCATTTTAGCTGGATAGATAGGTTTACACTTTTAGAAACAGAAAGAACGTTTATATTCTCTGATTTCGCCGGTTCTCAGAGAGAAAACGGTCTCATATAGATTTTTGTCTATGTATCAAAAGTGTAAACCTAATTTTGAACCACCCCCAAAAATGTAAACCTAATTGTCCGCCTAAAATGAACCACCCCTTATTTTGTACACTATATTCAGATGAATGAGAGAGATTTTGAAGCTTTAGAAAAAGAACTGAAAAATATTCTTAATGCCCTCGATGTAGCACCTGTTCGAGATGCGAAAGTAATATTAATCCGGGGAACAAATGCACTCTACGATTTCTTACAGGCTAGAGGATTGTATGAGATAGCCGAGAATTTACTGCGTCAGGTTGTGCAACTAGCAAGAACCATAGACGATATTCCAGGCCGGGTCTCTGCCTTAATGAACTTGGGACGACTTGTAGAAAAGCAAGGCAAATATAAACAGGCAAACGTATACTTATCGGAGGGGTTATGTCTAGCAAATTCGATTGGATGCGATGATGTCGCTAGTCGTCTGTTATTAAACCTGGGTCAAGTCGCAACCCTCTGTGGTCAATATGAGCAGGCCGACATATATTATTTTGAAGGGTTGAAAATAGCAGAAAAGATTGGACATCATCGGTTGATCTGTATGCTGAATGGATCTATTGGTTGTGCAAAAAGAGATCGGGGCTTACATGAGTTAGCTGAAGAATATCTGACAAAGGCGTTGACATTTGCACGTGACTTGGGTGATCGTCTCCAAACGAGTACGCAGCTTTGGAATCTTGCCATCGTGTATAGACACCGCGGAAACTATACACAGGCTAATCAATCCCTAAGAGAAGGATTAGGATTGGCTCAAGATCTAAAGCACCATGAACTTGTCGGATGCAGCTTGCAGGAACTAAGCCTGATCTGCCTTCGGCTTGGTGATCACGGGCAAGCGAAATCTCATTGTCTAGAGGGGTTATCACGCGCGCGAATGGCCGGTCATCGTCAATCGATTGGTTATCTACTAATGACTGCTGGCGTTGTATATCGACATGCTGGTCTATACAAACAAGCAGAGCAGGAGCTTTACAAAGGGCTACAACTGGCACAAGAACTAGAGCTTCATCGGTTAATTACCGTATCATTGACTGAATTAGGAGAGCTTTATCTAGAAAGAGATAAGTTAAAGTTGGCGGGAAAAGTTTTCAATAAATCCTTTTCTCTCACCCACGAACTAGGCATCCAAGATCTTAATGCGTGTGCCTTGTATGGATTTGCTCGAATTGCAGCAGCTAGAGGCAATGATACCGAAGCCCTGACTAAGGGAAAGCAGAGTTTAGCCATATTGAAGCGATGCGATCACGAAGCTGCTCGCGACGTAGAGCGATGGTTGGAAAACTTCGGATTTCCGACATAAATACATGGGATAATCTAACCTTAATTCTCGACCATACCCCTAACGTCTATGTCCATCCCAACTACAACTGCAAGCAATGGATGCCTTGGAACGAGGGGCCAAGAAAGCGGGCAAAACCATCGATGACATCGACCGCCCCCAACTCGTTATCTGCTCCGTCGACAACAACCGCCAAAAGTTGAATATGTCATTTTTGAGTGAAAAGGGATTGTCGTCACCAACTAACGAGAAACCAATGGTAAGAATATTCTTGAAGGATTGTAAGATAGTGACACTGCCCAGAGCTCCCTTCCTGATTCATTGCCGACGGCACGAAAGTAGAGAGTATCGCCCACGACTGTCAACCCTCCCGGGTCCGACACAACATTAGGTTCGGCGTCGAGCTTACTGGCAAAGATGCCATCATATCTCCACAATTCTCTGCCTGAACCATCCGAAGCACTAAAGTAAAGATGGTCACCAACCACAATCGATTCCCATAGATTCGCGAGGACAGATGGATTGATGTCGATCGTGGTAACAGAGCTCCCATCGTATTTCCATAGTTTCAAGATTGACCCATCGGAGTTTGTGAAATATAGCAGATCCCCAACCGCAGTCATATGTGAAGGATACAAATTGCCATTGGGATTGAGATCAATCTTGGTAGCGGAGACGTCATCATATTTCCATAAGTCTTTGTCTGAGCCATCATCAGCAATAAAGTAAAGGGTCTCACCTGCCACAGTCAGTTCGTGTGGGCTTGAACTCCCATTAGGATTGATATCGATCTTGGTAAGAGAAGTACCATCATGCTTCCATAATTCTCTATCTGAGCCGTCAAAGGCATTGAAGTAGAGCGTATCGCCAATCGCGGTCAGTCCATAGACAAATGAACCACCACTGAGATTGATATCGATCTTGGTGACGGAGGTGCCATCATGCATCCACAACTCCGTATCCGAGTGGTCATCGGCGCTAAAATAGAGCCGATCGCCAACTGCGGTTAAATGCCGCGGATTCGAGTCACCATTGAGATTTACCTCCACCTTGGTGGCAGAACCTCCATCATATTTCCATAGTTCTCTGTCTGAGCCGTCAAAGGCGCTGAAGTAAAGCCGGTCTCCCACGACCGTTAGATGCTCTGGCGACGAACCACCAGCAGGATTGATATCGATCTTGACAGTGGAAACACCATCGTATTTCCAAACCTCTGTGCCCGAGCCATCGTTGGCGCTAAAATAGAGCAGATCGCCAACTGCGGTCAAATTGTGCGGATTCGAACCTTGAGGTGTGAGGTTGATGTCAGCGACGAGATACGGTCCTTGAGACATTGCATGGATCGGCAATATCCTCCAGATCAGGGATGCGGAGAATACCAAAGCGCAGATCACAAACCGTCTATATTTACCAAGAGGCGCTTTGTTCTGTCTCTGCGCTAAGAGAGTTGGTGCAAGACTCTTGTGGAGAACGATATTAATTTGAATGAATAGATTGATTGCAAAAAACATGCTTAACTCCTATGTCATACACGACTGATTGATACGAGAGTGAAGTTAGATAGCAAACGTCAGAGTTCAAGAACTTCAAGACACAAGTAAGCAAGACAACCCACAACTTATGAGAGAATTGCCTACGTTCAATCCTCGAATTGGAATCGTTGATGATTCCAAGATGAGAGTCGGAAGAATCAAACGTAGGCGGTAGTTTATATGGCAACTCTTAGGCCAGGTTTAGGCCGTTACGGACAACTGACTATCTGGGGATCAGTCAAGAGCCTCCAACTGAGCCTCCAACTGATCGATTCGTTCCTGTAACGCTTGAATCGCCGCAATGAGAACACCATCGGTGTCGACCGTCCCGATATGTTTGTCATCTGCACCGAGTCCAAATGCTGCGTGGAAGTCTTGCGCCATTGGGCCGATGTGCTTGATGGATGCATCTTCATCACGATAGTTCCAACGAGTTACAGATAACTCAGCCAGCTTGGCCAATACTTCATGTCCGTCAACTGGTTCAAAGTTCTCCTTGAGATTGCGATCTGATGCATTGGTCCACACGCCACCTGCTGTGACGTGGGCACCGCTGGCCATGTGAAGCGGATGTTGCGGATTCGATTGGCCGATGCCAACATAGCCTGCGCTTGTGATGCGCATGCGTTCTATGACATAGGGATCCGAGACTCCCTTGGTATCGAAGGTTAGGTCGGCAGCTTCACCACCAACGGCTGAATGTGTTCTGAGTCCATGCACCGAAGCGGCGCGGACGGCTTCATTATTGTCATTGTCGTGCACAAAGTTCAGTCTTAGACTTGGATCACCGGTTCGGTGAATCCCGATACCTTGGGCAGAATTGGTGCTGACTCTCAATGCATCTCCGGCAACAGGATTTGATTCATTCCCATTATTTCTCCACCAGTTTGAGCCCCCGCTCACATGCAAAGCTGTGCTTGGCTCTGTTGTGCCGATGCCAACTTCACCACCGGTCTCTATGATCATGCTGACGCTACTACCCTCTTTGAAGAGAAGGTCACCAGGGTCATGATCGTTGGTCATGCCGATAGAGTAGCCGCCGATCGCGGTCCCCAAGTGAAAAAACGCATCCTTGTTGACAGTGGAAAGCGCCCAGATGCCAACGTTATCGTCGGCTTCCACTTTGAGGGCCGCGGAATTCTGCGTGCCGGTCTTTCTCAGGTGGAGAAGCGAATCAGGGCTAGCCGTCCCAATTCCAATGTTCCCAGCAGTCGTGACACGCATGGCTTCAACACTGTTGGTCTTGATGATGAGGGGCTGGCCATCACTAGTCCCCAAAAAGTGGATATTCGGATCGGTATACGCATTGCCAGTCACCCGCCAAGTTCTACGTGGCTGTTGCTGTGCTGCTGCACGCTGAGGTTGCCCTATAATCATGCTGAGAGGCGTCAGCAAGGCCAGACCGAGAACGAACATAGAAAAAACAACTGATTTGCGAATTGTTTTCATCTTTCATCTCCTAATGGAATCGTGTGCAGGGCGTCAATGGACTCCCCGTTTGACAAAATAGAACTCCTGCTAATCTCAATATGGTGACCTCCTTTCAGTTGACACTCATTCTGACGGATTGTTCTACTCGACCCTGATTGAGGTGAACAGTCACTGTCAGATTCCCTCTTTGGGAAACTACACAAAACAAAAAACTCCAGCGGTCATCCACTGGAGTCGGCCATGCGCGTTCATATGGTACAAGTGTAAGCAGTTTCTACGCTGGCTTGTCCAGTGGTGAATCGTCCGGGTTGCGCCCCATACGCGGACCGGACTTTTTATTTGGTTGCAAAATATTCTGCAGTACTCTATATACGTTTGGGCAGTGGTTACATTAATGTGAGACTGACCTTTGCACCGATTTCCACATGTAATCCAAGGGTCCAATCAAAGTTGCCTGTCTCAGAATTGCCGGCGTCAGTCATCGTTTTAGCCAGATGGCGAAGTTTTTTCGTTCGTGACGCTGAACAAACAGCCTGTTTGTTCTACTATTGGCCGAATCGATGACCAAGGCCAAATTGCTCATAGACAGAATTGGCCAGCTGTCCCTAGCAGGAAATGAGTTGCGGAATGTTTCCGTCTGCCCACAGAAATGTTGTGCCGAAACCCCTCTGTATAAATATCAGTAGAATCATAAAACCAAGTAAACTAGCTAGCACGATTGCTATTGACAAGTAACGGATTGTCATTTTTTACGTCCTTTCTATCTTTCGCATTCTATTGGTCACATTAGGCCTTGATTTCGGTGAGGATGGAGTTTACATTTCAATGACTCATGCTATTCGTCCCTTAACTGCCAAAATTCTAGTTTTTGTTTTGCATACAAAAGAACATCAATAAAAGCCCAACAAGCCTCTAGATTTCCAACTTTGCCTACAGGCCACGCACCGACAGGTGTCATGCGATCAAACTCCTGGACGAAGTAACGATTTTCGGTTCTTCGGGATTTCATGTGGTTGACAAAGGCAAGGAAGACAAGCGCCGGTTGAGTAGCTGAAGGCGTATTGAAACCAAAGCGGGTCAACCACATGAGATCCTGTTGCGCCCGATTTTCAAGCTGATGGAACATGACTTCATATTGATTCTTGGTGGAAATATTGAGATCGGTATCCATAGATGCCTCCATAACTGGGGTCAACTTACTGCAAAATGAACTGCTCTTCACTGGTTTCTTTCAGTCAAAATGAGAATTGTAAGCAAAATGAAATATATAAAGCAAGTATGTATTGCTATCATAGTGACTGAATTGTGCAAAAAATCATAAGATAATGGCTTCGGCGTATCAACAAACTCTTTCGCTCAAAAGTGAATTGGCCACTTGGCACACAAATTCATTGAGCTCCTCGTAACCGGGACATAGTACCAGATCCTGTGCCGACGACAATTCTGGCGATACTTTCTCGATATCTGCAGTGCCCGAATAGCCAAGTACGAGCTTTGCCTGATTCGCAATTGCAAATCCAAAGAAGTCTTGAATTCTCGGGTCGTTTTCCATACGCTTTAGACTAAAGGGGCTACATGGCACAATGACACAGATCGCTCTTTTTGCTAATGGCAAAGCCTGATCCAGCGTCAAATCTGAACAAAGTCCAAGACCATGATTACCTAAAGCGCGTGGCCCTGTAAGGCCTACGACTTTGACACGCAGCCCGGCTCTGCGCAAGGATGCCGTGAATAGCGCAGCCGTGTCTTCTTCAAACTTGTCGCCCCATAATACAAAGACATATTGCTTGCTCTTGAATTCTTGTCGCTTCATCATCATTGTTTCCTTGTCTGCTGCAGATTGATGGATGTTGTTCTCGACCATGGTTAGACTTCCACTCGGTGCCTCATTCGTCTTTCCGCAACAGCATAGCATGAAAACGTTCATTCCGATCTCGGACAAAACTAGGTCATTACCTGGAAAAACTAGTACACTGCGGCGTAAATAAGCCAATGGTTAAGCTTCGAGAGGCTTGCCATGATAAGTCCACTTGAAGGGTTTAGCCATGGAGTTGTTGTAGTAGTCGATGAAAGCTAAAACCTGTTGATGTAGATCATCAAGAGAGGGAAAAGAGCCTCTGCGAAGCAGCTTGCGGACGAGAATACTGAGCCAGATTTCGATCTGGTTGAGCCAAGAGCAATGTTTGGGTGTGTAGTGAAAAACAATGCGATGGGAAGGGTCGCTGAGAAAAGCAGCCCTGGATTGTTTGTTTTTCAAGATGCCGGACTGGCCTTTAATGCCGAGGTCGATATCAAGATCAGATTCTGCGGCGACCCATAGAACGAGCGATTCAGAAAGGTGAATATTGAGATTATCAACGACAAAATGCCATTTCAAGGCGGTTAAGTCAGTGGCAACCACAGACTGAACGTGGTGGAGAAAATCAATCTCAGTGCGAGATGTTCCAGCCTGTGGCGCAATGAGTTTGCCCGTGACGACATCTCGGGTCAGGATGAAGGTAGCCGTGCCATGTCGAATGTACTCAAATTCACGTCGTTCTACTTTACCTGGAGCCATAGGTAATCCTGGATGCTTCCGTTCCAGAGCCTGGACACCACTCAATTCATCGGTAGTGAGCGTGCGCTCACCCCGTTCATGACGGTCCGGTGCCAGCCAATAGACTTGGCAAATATCGGCTACCTTGGCATCAAAATCAGGATCCTCATCTTCTGGTGGCGTCAACCAATAACGAATCTGGTACGGTTTCAGATCTTTTTTTAACAATCTTTGCGCATGTCTAGGAGAAATCGTCTCCACGATTCCTCGGCTCATGATTTCGTCAGCGATTTCTTGCCCCGTCCACTGACTAATGGGACGTCCCGATTGCTCTGGTGCTTCACAAGCCAATGCCACGATTTTACACATCTGTTCGGCACTGATTCCCGATGGTTTGCCGGGTCGAGGTGCATCTTCTAGTCGCTCAACTACACTTAGTTCTTTTAGGGGAATCGGTTCAAAGCCGAACCACCGCTTGCGAATCGGTTCAAAGCCGAACCACCGCTTGCGCCATAAGCGAGCCATGTCTATTGATATGCCTAGCTCTCGACTAATCTCGCTATTATTTTTGCCTTCGCTTGCCAGCAATATGATCTTGGCTCTTTCGGATATCTGTTGCGGCGTCGCATGGCGATTCACCACTTGTTCCAGGGCTTTGCGGCTCGCATCATCTAGGTTGATTTCTACAGGTTGGGGTCCCGGCATTCTTGCTATCCTTTTGTTTTCTATTTTTAGTGACTCTCACTCATGATACCACCACCTTTATCTATTGGCTCATTTGAGCCGCTATGTACTAGGTTCCCTAAATCTTGATCCCATAAACCTAGATTAAACCTAGATCAGACCTAGGATATCTCTTGGAAAGGCATTGACACCCCAAAAAGCATATGATACCTTCAATGGACGCGGTCATAGAATGCAGCAAGAGTAATCATCATGAGTGAAGATCAATGAATCAGGAAAATAAACTCTCCCAGAATACAGTTGAAAAGCAGGTACGAAAAGCACTCAGAGATTGGCATAAAGAGGGTACAGTCAACAGCCCCTTCAGAGACCTCTATCTGTTTAGACAAAAACAGCTTGATGGCTACTCAAACAATCGACTGGCAACAAATCAAGTTCTCATTGACTTGCTTGAAGAACTGGAGAGCACACATGAGCATTATGCCCGATTGCTACGTACGCGCTATCTGGATTGTCAGCCAGTCAGCGAAGTGGCTGTCTCTCATAACGTCATAGAAGATACAATCTTTAGGTGGCAAAGGGCGGCAATTAGACATCTGAGTGAGCTTCTTATAGAAAATGAATATATGATGCGCAAAGACCAACAACATTTATTAGAAACACGGCTTCCTCCGCCTACCTACACAGAATTAATAGGCATTGATACCTATCTCGATCGGTTGCTGGAACTAGTGAGTTCCACCGATTCACCTCACTTAATCTCCATCGAAGGCATAGGTGGCATCGGCAAGACCTCATTAGCCCATGCCCTTATGAGGCGCATCATCTGCCAAGGTCGTTACGATTCAATCGGCTGGGTCAGCGCTCGTCAAACTTCTCTGGATCTAGTTGGGAGACTCAGAAAAACCGAGACGACAGCACTAACGGGAGAGGCGCTCATTACGACGCTTGTTGCTCAGTTGATGCCAGATGTGCCTCTACCTATTGAGTCGGCACTCGATCGGGCATGGGACATGTTGCAAACTGAACTTCGAGAGCATCCTCATCTCATCGTCATTGACAATCTAGAAACAGTCGTTGATGTAGAGAGCCTGTTGCCCACATTGATGCGCCTGACGAATCCGACGAAATTTATATTGACCTCTCGGGATAGCCTCTACTCCGAACCCAACGTCTACCATTTTGCGATTCGCGAGCTGAGTGAGTCGGATTCATTTACGTTGATACGCCAGGAAGCAAAATTGAGTAATCTGCCGATCGTGGCGGAGAGCGCGGATGGTGAGTTACAACCCATTGTCGAAGTTGTCGGTGGAAATCCCTTGGCACTGCGGTTGGTGGTCGGGCAGATGCATCTTCATCCCTTGACCGTAATCTTGGCAGATCTTCGCGAGGCCCGTGGAGAGTCTATTGAGAATCTCTATACCTTTGTCTACTGGCGTGCCTGGCACAACTTGGATGAACTGAGCCAGCGCGTCTTCTTGGCAATGCCCATGGTCAATCCCTCCCACGGGGATAATATTTCGCACTTAAAAACGATAACAGAACTCGATGCAGACAGCCTGCGCCTGGCCTTGAGCAAACTGGTCACGCTCAATCTGGTCGATAGCTCGGGCGACCTGCACAAACGTCGCTACAATATACATTCATTGACACGCACATTTCTGCAAAACCAAGTTGCACAGTGGCAATAGACAACAGCGATCCGGAACGACTATTTCGTCATTATATTCTAAAAAATCTTGAATCTGCTCTGTCTAGCGTCAAGGCATCAAAAGACGCTGGCCTGTCAGACGAGATACGGGAACGCGCCCTGCATAGTCTCGATTACGGGCTTGAGGTCGCCGAAGCCTGGCCGCTTGTCCGCAAGCTGCTTTTACGTATCGCCCCAAAAATGGAACAAGCAGGATACCGCAATAAATGGATAGAGTATCTAGAAATCGGAACCAGACAAAGTCGCTCATTACAGGATGTTTCAACAGAAGGAAAACTCTGCTTCCATGCAGGATATTTGTGTCGTCTTAAAGGAGACTTGCCCCGCGCACAGGACAAATTTTCTGTGAGTTTGCATTGCTCCAAAGAGACCATAGACATCAAGGGACAAGCAGCCGTTCACAATCAGTATGGATATATTGCCCGCTTGCAAGATCGATACGATGAGGCGAGAAATTATGTTGAACGAGCACTTAACCTCTCCGTATTAGATGACCCTGAGCGAGCATTTAGCTATTTTGTCTTGGGTACCGTTGCCCAAGCAGAAGGCGACTGTGTCAGTGCTGAAAACTACCATCGCATCTCGCTTAACATTTACACTGCTCTGCATGATGACAGGCGTATCGCCTGGAGTCTGCAAAATCTTGGTATTGCTCTATATGGGCAATGCAATTATGCGGAAGCACGTGCCTGTTATGAACAAGCCATCAAGATCCTTACGTTGGTTCAGGATCCGATTAATCTATCAATCGTCAAGATGAATCTTGGCATTGTCTACTATTCGCAGGAACAATGGGACCAAGCATTAACTCTTTACAAGTCCGCTGAACCGATATTTCGCCGATCATATGATCAGCTGCGCTTAGCCCAGATTTACACGAATATGGCGCTTGTCTATCGATCATTAGAAAAATGGGACGAAGCCGAAAATTTCTGTCTGTCTAGTATTGAATTGTGGCAAAAGATGAATCGAACCAAATCACAGCTAAATACGATGGACGAATTGGGACTCGTTTATCTGGGACAAAAGCAAGTTCAGAAAGCAGTAGAGACGTTTGAGAAAGCCATCTCAATCTTGTCCCAGATCGGATATGATCCAAGCTATGCGAGAATACGAAAGCTATTGACGGTTCACCTAACAGAAGCGGAGGATGCGTCTGCGAATCTTTGATTTGGATAGATCTCTTAATTTTTGATCGAGGTCGTTCTACGATCCTGCCAGGAGACAGAGTTCCCGAGAAACAGATATTGTTCACCACCTTACGAGGACGATCTACATTTGGTTCACTTTGCTGCGAGGATTCAGTTTAGGTGACTCCGTGGAGTCACCTAAAGGCTGTTTTACCCACACTCACCGCACTCAGGATCACCGGCCAGAACGGGAATGATGTTCGCACTGTTGGTTGTGCTGTCGAACAATATTGGTAACGATGCGACCGATGCTGCCAGATAGACAGCAACAACTAGCGTGAGTAACCTACGACGACTAGATTGGAAACGGACTACTTGAGTTATGTTTCTTGCGTTCATCAATGGACCTCCATTTGATGTATAGAGGTTCATTGGTTTAGGGAATCCCACTACTACATAGAGGCTACGCAGCAGCACACGCGTGTTTTCCCAACGAACAGCTTATAATTTATCGTGCACAAGGAGTTCCGAAATCGTTCCTCCCTTCTGGCTCTTAATTTAGTGCTCATATCAGATAATGGTGACACATAATTTGCAGTTTGATAGCGAGAATCAATCTCGGACATTGAAAGAACCTGAATGGCAGCAGGAGGGAAATTTGTCTATGTTGTCACCAATGGAGGAGTTTGTACCTAAAACTTAGAGTGAAGTAGTCTCAGTAGATCCAAATTTCAGGTTTTGAGAGAGAATTTGGGCTAATTAGTTGACATAAATACGTATTTGCCAGTCAATACCTAGCATTTACGTAAAATTTAAGCGATTTCTAGATATGAAATTGGCTGTTTTTGGCTATTTTCAGTCGAGATTGCAGGGATTTTGGAGTCATTTATTCAGATTTCGGTTACAGAAAACAACCTATTTCATATCTGAAAATCGCCCAAATCTAACGCAAAAACTAGATATCGACCGGCAAATTTGTATTTATGTCAACTAATTAGCCCAAATTCTCTCTCAAAACCTGAAATTTGGATCTACTGAGTCTGTTAGAAGATTTATGATCTGTTCACGAGGAAGATAGTAATGGCGTATCAATCAGAGAATATTGACGATGATGAATTATGGGAAGTTGCGCAGAGCGGTGATCCAGAGGCAAAAGAAAAATTGATCTTACGGTATGTGCCACTGGCCAAGTTTTGGGCCAGAAAAATAAAGAAGACACTCCGTGGAAGAGCATTGGAAGATCTTGAGAATATTGGGGTAGAAGCGCTCGTCCGCGTGGTGAACAGTGGGACATATGATCCTCAAAAGAGTACGTTCCGAACTTATGCGAGCGTTAGCATCCGCCGTGCTATCTGGAATGACCCTGAAGTCAGCCCCATGTCACGTCGACATGGGGAAAATTCGCGCCACGTGATGAAGGCGCACGACAAATTGAGGGCAAAGCTAGGACGCAAACCCACCTTGCAGGAAATTGCACAAGAATTGGACCTGTCGGTTGAAGAAGTGGAACGACGTCTTCAGGATCTGACTATGGCTGTTGCCATCGGTTCTGCCGAATCATTGTCGGAAGTGGATGAAAATGCATTGCCTGAATTCAATGGTCACGGCTCCAATCCAGATGAACTGGCAAGTAGAATGGATGTCGAAAGGGCGCTGCAGACGCTGGATCCGCGAGCGCATAGAATTATTGTTCTATACTATTGGAAGGGCTTATCTTACCGAGAAATCGCGCGGGAACTCGATCTGAAAACGGACAATGTGAAGCAGATTGCTAAACGTGGTCGTGACAACTTACGACCGCGGCTTTAAGTGAGAATAGGAGATAATGCTCATGCAACTGAATACGTTCGAAGAACCAGATGGAGCGAGAAAGGCAAGTGATGAGGCTGACTGGTTCCTGAAAAATCTGTGCGTTCACCACTTGTCACTTAATGATCAAGGATCGACAAATGCGAAATCTGCGCATCTGACAGAAGATGAACTACGCGCCTACCTGGATAAGCGACTTGATGAGGGTCACTTTGTCCAAGCAGATAGCCATATACAGTCATGTCTGATCTGTGGGCGTCGTCTGGCGATTCTCCAAGAAGAAAATGAGGCGTTTCGTCAAGGCCGGATTACAGAGAAAGACATTGCCCTCGTTCAACAGTTGATCGGGACACCGACTATCTGGAACGCTTTGGCCGACCAGATTCAGAACATTCTTATTGAGTTAGGGAGCGTCCTGCGTGGCACAGGTGCCACGGCAGGGTTCGCAGCAGCCGCAACTGAAACAGACGACAAGTGGCGACAGGGTCAAACTCCTGAAGGCATTCATTGGAGTATCGGCAGAGAGGGAACCGCGGTCATTCTTGAGGTGAGGTCTGAGGACCTTACGTTGGCAGATGTGGAACTGCAACTGCAAGCCGGCGATTGGCAACAGACAACTGTCTTGAAGCGGATTGCCCCTCACCAGGTCGGGACCGTTATTCTCATCAGCCAAGATGAGTTCGCCCAGTGGCAGGACCAAAGACTGGAGATCTCATCAAAGAGTCCCGGTGAATCTATCTGATCACCGTCACTTTTTCTCTCTGATTGGAGGTAGGAAACACCGTGCAGACGGACAACCGAGAGACGCTTCTATCCATCTTACGCAGCGGCAGCTATATAGAATGGAAAAGGTTGGCAACAGGTCCTATCCTATTCAATGCTCTGTGCGAAATGCTCAAGAACCATCAGACCTGCGAGGTGCGGGCGTTGCTGGACGAGCATCAGCAGTTCGTTGAGAACTACCAACCCCGTGAACTGATGCTGCGATGGTGGACGATTGTCGACGCCATTGTGACCTGTGCTGAGATTGCCGAAATCGATCACAAAGATGGCAAAGCGAGTGTTCGCTTCCAAACGTTGCTGAGTCGCCTGGCATCGCAACAGAATAACCTGGCGCTCGATAGACGGCTCCCGGAGCGATCTGATCATCTGGATCCACACATTGCCGTCTCCAGAGAGGGAGATGGTTGTGCACCGCTGGATGGAGAAACATGGCATCTTTTTGTTCGCCAATCACTTGACAGGTTGATGCAGGCACCACTGCTGAGTGGACCGTGGGCATGGGATGTTGTGAGATGTTTCTCCGATGACCCGCGGCCATTGGCGCGGCAAGAGAGCATCACTGTGCCCCTTGTGGTTGGTGACACCCTGGGTGGCCAAAATGAGGGTGTGTTGGCCACCTTGACACTGCAACTGCTGTCCGATGTGGGAAGCGGTTTACTCTATCCTGACCCGGTGACTATGTCGTTTGTGACGCGTGATGAAGCCTTTCAGCAGGCAGAGCAAAATGGTGTCTCATATCTCTGTTCCGAGGGTCTGTGGAAGGAAAATGAGACGATAGATGTACGCTGGCGACTCCTGCGTCAAGATCGCAACCCCCTCGTTCATATTGAAGGTGGCTCCGCGGGTGGCGCGTTTGCGCTTGGACTGGCACAATTATTGGCGAATACCTAATCGGCGCAGGGGATGGTCGATTGCACCATCGTCTTGATCGTAGCTTGGAGGGTGATGTATTCGTCATCGCTTTCACAAATCTGTTAGTCTTCTGAGGTATTACATCTGCAATGGAGCAGGAAAAAAATGAGCAGTCACTCGATTTGACATGCTTGCCACACATCAATCTCTCCACCATCACCATTACCGCAGCCATCGAGCCCACTGGACGACTACGCCCAGTGGCTGGTCTGTGGGAGAAGGTGAAGGCCGTGGCGCGGGAGGCGGCTGAAACAGGTCTGCTGCGCTTGATCATTGTGGCGCAAGACCAGTCCGACGTACCACGTGAACTGCTACAGCCAGATGCATGGCCTTTACGCGTCATTCAGGTCGCCACCGTCCAGCAGGCAGTAGCGTTTCTTTATCAGGAGCATGGCTCCCGCGCCGCCATACGCACTAATGAGCATCAACAATCTGCCTCTTTGAATATCCTGGGCAACGCCGTGCCGATTGAGGAGCACTACCAGATCCTGTCTCTGTTGCACGAGGTAAAGAAAGAGCAACTGCCCAATGACCCACACGCGTCTGGAGCGGATGAGGATGGTGAGACGGGACTCCGCTTATTGGACCTTGTGCGCTGGGAAGAAACGGTGCGTGATGAGTACGTCACCAACGAAGCGGTCTCCCTGGAGCAAATTTTTACCGGCTTCCAAACAGTCGTCAAGCAAGCGCCTTCATCAGTGCCCCGTTTCGTGGTACTGGGACCGCCCGGTAGCGGCAAAACAACACTGGCTCAGTATCTGGCCCGGCTGACGACCAACGACGAACTGCGCGTATCGGGACACCAACTGATCCCGGCCAGAGTGCGGCTGCGTGATTGGGAAGTATGGGCCACGAAGCGTCACGAATTGATGAGCCTGCCTGTCTATCTGGCAGAACGCTACCGGGACCTCAATCCCGCGCCAACAGCGACCCATTGGCGAGACTGGTTGCAACGTGGCGACGTGTTATTGCTATTCGATGGGCTGGACGAAATCAACGACCACTCTTCGTCATTTCGAGAGACGCTCAAACGCGCGTTTGCGAACTTCACAGCCTGCCCCATGATGTTGACCTGTCGCACCGTCAGCTTCAGGCAGCACCAGGCCCTGTGTCCTGAATTTCCAGTTTTCACTCTGGGTGGCTTGGATGATAGCCAACGCAATCTCTATATCCAGCACTATCCAGCACACTACCCCGACCGGTTCAAGCCCAACGATCTAATCGACCAACTCAATCATACCCCACAGCTCGTTCCTTTGGCCGCCAATCCGCTGATTCTAGCCATCATCTGCTACGTGGTCGATGACCCACGGGGCATTGAGCTGCCAGCAACTCGGGGTCAGCTCTATGACAAAGCGGTCGATAAACTGCTGGCTCGATTTAGAGGTGTAGATGTCAGCAGAACGACGGCACCGTTGATCCGCAAGCGTCGTATCTTGGAGCATGCGTCCCTGATACTCTTTGCCGGTGTGGAGCAACAGCGCCACCTGACTTTCGATGAGGAAATTCTGGTCGACGCGCTCAGCGCAGGCACACAGGTTGAGGGTTTGAGCAACCCGATTGATGTGGCTGATGCCTTGCTGGAAGAGTTCGTACACAACAGCGGCATTTTACAGGGCAATAATGAGTCGGGCTATTTCTTTCTCCATCTGACCCTACAAGAATACCTGGCCGCGAGTGCCCTGGCATGCCCTGGCACGGGCGGTGAACAAGCGGGGCTGGCAGACACGGATCGAAATCGCAGACCGAGAGGTAGTCCTATATGACTTGGTGAATTGCAAAGCCTGGTCTCCCAAATGGCAGGAGGTAGTCGTGCTGCTGGCCGGGCAACTGAACGATCCAGTGTCGCTGTTGGAGCTGTTAGCAGATGAGAAAATCGATGACTATTTCCGTCACCATCTCGCCCTGGCCTCCCTCTTCTTACCCGAAATCTCCGCATCATGCATCAAGCAACATGCGCCACTGGTTGATCACATCACCACCACGGCTTTCTCACACTGGTGCCTACACTCTAGGTACAGTGATCGTTTCGATATGCACAATCCTAAAGCAGATGTCGTGCAACACCTCACGCAAGTACTGCCAGCACTAGGGCTAGTGAACGGGTGCGTAGGCGACATTCCGCTGCGGCAGTGGCTGTGTCGACAGTTACAGAATGAGAACGAAGATGTGGGTCAGCAAACACCAAAAGCGTTCGGGCAACATGCAGAGGCAGCGACACAACTATCGGAGAAGTTCAACTCTCTGATCCGATCCTTGTCGGATGTACGTCTTTTGGCGGCAGTGGCGTCGAGACAATTGGGGAGGATAGCAGCACATGACCCAGAGATACGAAACGTCTTAGTCGACGCTCTTCTACGTGGCAAAGATGGTGGTGTACGCCAGATTGCAGCGTATACCTTGGGGGATCTTGGCGAGGTGGCAGTGCAATATCGCAAGATACGCGGAGCCTTGGTTGAGGCTTGTCGGCACGACCCGGATAGCGATGTACGTAGGTGTACCGTAGATGTGTTGGGGTGTTTTGAGGAGTCAGCATTTCAATTTTCAGAGGTACGAAGTGCTTTACTGAACGCTCTTCAGTGCGACCCAAATAAAGAAGTACGCGAACGGGCAGTGGTAGCGTTGATGTGGTCTGGGGAGTCAGCGAACCAGTATCCTGAAGTGCAAAACGCTTTACTCGAAACTCTTCTGTATGACCCTGATTATAGTATGTACGAGAAAGCAGCCGAGATGTTGAATCATCTTGAGGTGTCGGCAGCCCAGTCCTCTGAAATACGCAGCACTTTAGCTGACGCTCTTCTGCACAATTCAAACAAAGATGTGCGCATCCGTGCTGCGTATGCCTTGAAGGATCTTGGGAAGACAATAGACCAAGATCTAGAGATACGTGGCGCCTTGGTGAAAGCTCTACGGAGCGACCCAGACTTAGAAGTGCGCAAGACTGCAGCGGCAGGGTTTAGAAAAACGGCAGTCCAGTATCCAGAAGTGCGCAGAGCCTTAGTCAGTGCTCTTTTGCATGACCCAGAGTATTTTGTTCGTTGGAGAGCAGCGCATATGTTAGGGAAGTTTGGAAAAGCAGCTGCCCAGGATCTGGAAGTGCGCAGAGCCTTAATCAATGCTCTTTTGCATGACCCAGAGTATTTTGTGCGCGAGAAGGCGACGTATGTATTGGGGGATCTTGGGAAGGCAATAACCCAGTATCCAGAGATATGCAGCGCCTTAGTCGAAGCTCATTTGTATTATTCAGATGGTAATCTGTGGGAAGAAGCACTACCGCAGACATTGTGGAATCTTGGAGAGGAAATACTCCGGCACCCTAAAGTGCGTGGTACTTTAGTCGACGCTCTTCTGCATAACCCAGATAATAGTATACGCTTTTGTGCAGCGGAGATACTAGAACCTCTTGGAGAAGCGGCAGCCCCGTATCCAGAGATACGCAACGCGTTAGTCGAAGCTTGTCGACGCGATCAAGACAGCGATGTACGCGAGTATGCCGTGCTAGCATTAGGGCATCTTGGAGGAACCGTCGCCCAGTATCCTGAAGTGCGCAGCACTTTAATCGATGCTCTTCTACTTAAATCAGACGATGATATACGTATCAATGCTGCGCATGCATTGGGCTTGCTTGGAGAAGCAGCAGCCCAGTATCCAGAGATCTGTAGTGCATTAGTCGAAGCTTATCAGCGCGACCCAAACAGCGATGTAAGCGATTGGACGATACTAGCATTGGGCTTGCTAAGGGAGACAGCAGCCGAGAATCCTGAAGTGCGTACTATTTTAGTCGACATTCTTCTTCATGACCACCAATCCAGCCATATACACAAGCGTGCAGTGCAGGCGTTGAGGAGGTTTGGCCAGGCAGTAGCTCTATATCCAGAGCTATATCACGCCGAATCCCTGTTACATGACCGACGCAGCCGTAGTCATGTGACTAGGCATGCGGTGGAGGTGTCCGGGGGCCTTGGTGAGACGGTAACTCAGGATCTGGCGGTATGCAGACTCTTAGCCGCCGCTCTTCGGCATGATCAAGGCAAACATGTACGCAGAAAAGCGGCAGAAGAGTTGCGACATATGATGGCACAGGGCACGAGATTCTTTGAAGCACAAAGTAAACAAGAATCTGGACAGGCGAGTATAGAGTGGGTCGCGCGCACAATAGACGAGCTGAGCCAAATGCCAACTATATAATCACCTGAATCTGGTATAGATAGATGGCAATCAGCTGCCAGCACCAATGTAGATCGGGCTAGGTCGACGCACCGAAGACCAGCACCCCATTTCTTTCGCTGGCTGTTGGGAGAAAGATGACGGAAATGGACAAGGATAATAAAGAGAGACTTCTGGAGACACTGCGCAATGCCAGCTATGAGAAATGGCGACAGTTGGCGACAGGTTCTTTCCTGTTTGATGCGCTGCGCGAGATGGTCAGGGATCGTCAGGTCAATGAAGCGCGGTTCTCATTGAAAGAAAGTCAGCCGTTTATCGGGGATTGGTACGATCAGATGCGCCAGTGGTGGACCTTTACAGATGCCATTGTGACCTGTGCCGAGATCGCAGAAATCGACCGTCGAAACTGGAGGGCGACGGCTAGTTTACATGGGCGACTGAGACACTTTGATCAAAACATTGTTACCCCGGTCCAGACTAACGGCCAGGCGACCTTGACCAAAGCACAATGGCAAGAGCTTGTGCGCCAGACGTTTTACAGCATGAGGTGGCCACAGCGATTGAGTGCTTCGTGGGCGTGGGATCTGATGACATACTTCTGGGGATCTCCGCAACCTGCCGAGCAGGAGATCAGCATCTCTGTACTGCTGGTGACGGGAGACAAATAGGGAGTGACCGCCACGTTGACGCTGGAGTGGTTGGGGAATGAAGGGACACGCACTCTCTATCCTCATCCACACACTATGTCCTTCTTAGACCGGGATCAGGCATTTCAAATCTCAGAGGCGAACGCCACTGCCTGGGTGCGTGACACGTTGAAGCTCTGGGAAGAGGGGGGTCGAAGCGACATCCGTTGGCGGTTAACCCGAAAGGATGAACAACCGCTCTTCCGCGTCGAAGGGGGATCTGCTGGTGGAGCATTTGCACTTGGGGTGGCGGCATTACTTTCAAAAACAGAGTTCCAGAAGTCACCTCATCGGTCAACTGAACTTGACTTGAATCATCTAAAAAAACAGTTACAGCAAAAGTCGGGTACAAATTTATTATGTTGAGTTAGAAGGGGAGTCAGAATCATGACGATTTGTATTTGAAAGAAGAGCAGACTCCCAAGCGATTTCAAGTTCAGAAACGACTGAATCAAGGTGATGGCAAAAGCGAAAATAATCTTTGCGTTCAGCCAGGATCGAATGTAAACGTTGCCGTTCAAATAAATAAGCGGACCGGTCAACGGATCGCAGCCGGAAGAGCAATTCGTCTTTGGTTTCAGTCGGATCGACGAAGGCAGCAAAAGAGCCATAGCGAAGGACGAAGTTATTAACACTTTGCGTCCAGTGATACGTCGTTGATTGGTTTTCAAGCGGCCAAAGAAGCCCTCCAGGGCATTGTTAGTGGAAGGAAGACCCGAGACATCGTAGCAGACAAAGAGCCCCACCAACGGTTGCGAAATGTTGTGTTGATATGCTGAACAATCGAGCGATCTGCGTCATCGAGAGTCGTATCCTGTGTCAGTGCGACTAAATATTGATCAACAGCTGATGCAACGGAATGAGCAGTGACCTGTACCTGGTCGTCGGCTTGAGAGTCAGGCGACAAAAGCCGTTGGAGTGCCACCAACCACCCAAGTTGCCGTCGTAAGCGGTTGGCTTGAACAGTGCAAAAAACGATGAAAACCAGCAATCTTGATTAAGTGGGTCAGTAACGGATGCCCCCTTTTTCCTGAGCCCGTAATAATGATGCTTCAATCGTGATTAATTGTTGAACCATCTGTAAGCCACCTAATTCAAAAGGAGCCAATCCTCTTGTCAATAAAGTGAACCGCAGATAGCGAGTATATTGCAAAAGAACTGCTTTGTAGGGATCGGTTTCCGCCAATTCTCGAACCGTTTTGTAGACCCGATTCAAAAAGCCACGCAGCTTCTTTTTGAGTTGAGTTTTCATTGTACGGTCAAGCGCATAAGTGAGTCGCCCAGCTTCTTTAATGCAATGGAACTGACAAGTCTGATGGGGGGCAATTCGGCCACACTTGAGCAACAGCAAGTTGGATGTTTTCCTGGGCGTCACTGATGATGCCCTTGATAGGGATTTCCCATTCGTTTATCGGTTCCAACAGTGCTGAAACCAGAGTCTTGTGAGTCCCTGATTCCAACACTTCTGCCATCAAAGTGATGTCTAACTGGACTTCTCGAACCACATAGAGCGCTGGACTTCCTTTCTCTGGTTGCATCCCATCTATGGAGAGGATTAGTCCGCCCAACCTTTTCCATTTTTTCTGCTGGTTTACTACCTTCGCTGGCTGTCCAGCTCGCAACAAGGCTAAAAATGTACCGATTAAGTTCAGCACTTGTCTTTCAGATATCGTTATCCGCTCTTTTAGCCTTTATGGATTTCGGCCACTCTTCGTTGATGCCAAAATCGTTGGTATCCTATTTCGACGATTACATCTAACCCATAACCGCATTCGGGTACACCCAACTCTTCTGCTTCTTGGGAACGATAGACCACTTCTTGCTGCAAGCAGTTCTCATTTGACACCGATATCCATGACTTACCACATAATATCTGCCCTCCAGTGTTTCCAGATACTTATGCCATAATTTATAGCTTCTTTTCAGTTTGCTTTTGCAGTTCGGACAGCGCTTCTTTGTTGGTCGGTAGTATCGTTTCTCTACCTGCTTCTCCTTCTTTTTGCGCATTTTTCCGGACCTCCTTGGCCTCTCCTATTCTAGCCTTTTCTTCCGGAGGTCTTCAATTTATCTCTTTTTGGTCGCAATCATTTACTTGTCATAATATTTCTGTACCCGACTTTTGCTGTAACTGAAAAAAAACAGCTACGGCAAAAGTCGGGTACAAAAAATGACCATAAGGGGTGAAATCCTAGAGCAGCCCTCTGTTTGCATGAAAAATTTGTACCCGACTTTTGCTGCTACTGAAAAAAAATAAATCTCACTAGAGTGGCGGTCACGGCATATGTTCAACCAGAGGGAACACTTTCGACCGTCAGAGGTGGCTTCCCCAAGTTACTAGCCGCCGCGCGCGATAAAGATCGGATTCACACCGTTGTTGTTGCAAACGAACAGTCTCTCAACGGTCTAGGCCTGGTTGTGGATCAGGAGAATCCTAAAATATTTTGGGAATCGGACGCTAGTCGCTCATTCTGTGTTCTGCGTGTCGAGACCTTGAGTGAAGTGGTAGCATTGCTGCCGGAGATGATCAAGCGGATTGAACAGCAACCAGGGCCAGGTCATCCGCCTTACAAGGGTCTGCATTACTTTGATGTAGCCGATGCTGACCTATTCTTTGGCCGCGAAGCTTTGACAGCAAAGCTGATTGCTGCGCTGGATGAACAGCGCTTTTTGGCCGTGGTGGGTGCTTCCGGGAGCGGTAAATCGTCGCTGATACGAGCAGGACTCGTACCGGCTTTGCAACAGGGTAGGCCACTAGAGACTAGCACTGCTCCCTCAGACAACAACCGTTGGTCCATCCACATTATCACGCCATCAGCCCATCCACTAACGAGTTTGGCCGCTACCTTGACCCGCGATAATGCAGCACCCACAGCCACGTCGACCTTGATAGATGAGCTACGGAGAGGGCCATGCACTTTACAACGTCATCTCCATCAATTCGTAGCAGAGAATCCCCTTGCAGATCGTCTACTGCTGATCGTTGACCAATTTGAGGAGACCTTCACCCTCTGTCGAAACCAGGCCGACCGCAAGGCGTTTATTGACAACTTACTCACTGCGACGCTCCCTGGTAGCGCACTCTCTGTTGTGATCGCGCTGCGCGCCGACTTCTATGCCCACTGCGCTACTTTTGCCAACTTGCGGTTTGCGTTGGAAGATTGCCAACGATATATCGGCCCTATGACGAGCGACGAACTACGTAGCGCTATCGTCGAGCCTGCGCGTCAAAATGAGTGGGATTTTGAGCCTGGATTGGTGGAACAACTGCTGCGCGATGTGGGTGGTGGGGAGAACGGTCAGATCCAACAAGGCGCTCTCCCCCTGCTCTCCCACGCCTTGTTAGAGACGTGGAAGCGGCGCCGCTGGCGAACCCTGACCTTCACCGGTTATAACGAATCGGGGCAGTTACAGGGTGCTATCGCCCAGACGGCAGAGACGGTATACATGAAAAGACTGAATGCAACGCAGCAGGCTATCGCCCGTAACATCTTCTTGCGCCTAACCGAGTTGGGGGAAGGCACCCAGGAGACTCGGCGTCGTGTGGCATTGAGCGAACTGATTGCAAATCCGCGAGAAGCACAAAATGTGGAAAAGGTTCTGACAATTCTGGCAGATGCGCGGCTCATCACGACCTCTCAAGAGAACGTTGAGATCACACACGAAGCCCTGATCCGCGAGTGGCCAACTTTGCGCGAGTGGCTGGCCGATGATCGAGAAGGCTTGCGCATACACCGTCGCTTGACGAACACTGCCCAAGAGTGGGAGAGATTGAAATATGATCCTGATATCCTTTATCGAGGTATACTCCTGGAGCAAGCAGCGGAATGGGCTGAAGATCATAAGGATGAACTCAACAACTTAGAACGTTTTTTCCTGCAGGTCAGCCAGAGAAATGAAGAGAAGGAGCAGGGAGAAAAAGAGGCTGCTCAACAGAAGGAACTTGCCCAACAGCGTATTCTAACAAATAGATTGCGGTGGATTGTCTCTGTCGTTGTTGTAGCTCTTCTGATGGCCGTCATTGCAGGTATTGTCATTTACCAGCAAAATGTTGCCTTAGAAGGGCGAGGGAAATCTCTACAAGCCGCACTGGATAAATCTGAAGACGAAACATTGCGTGCTGATCAGAAAGCAGTTGAGGCTGAACGGCAGAAAAAGATTGCCTTGGCTCGTCAATTGGCGGCTCAAACTCTAATATCTTCCGACGTAAATCGAGACGTTGAATTAAGTCTACTGTTGGCAATAGAGTCGGCAAGGGCATCTTACGAGGCAGACGAACACATTTTGGAAGTTTACCAAGCCCTGCGTCGGGTCATCGATTCAGCACCTATAGCAATTCTTAGGAAAAGTTTATGGTCCATCGAATTCAGTCCTGATGGCAGCCGCTTCGCCACATTTGATGATAATATGGTGTGGCTGATGGATAGTACTAATAGGGAGCAACTAGCTGATGATAATACGGTGTGGCTGATGGACAGTACCAATGGGGAGCAACTAGCACTCCTTCAACACGAGGGAGGGATTACAGATGTCGTATTTAATCCAGATGGCAGCTATTTGGCGACCGGTAGTGTGGATTATACGGTACGGCTGTGGAAGAGTACCAGCGGAGAAAAATTGGTACTCTTCCAACACGAGGATGTCGTCAGATCCATCGTATTTAGTCCAGATAGCAGCTATTTGGCCACTGTTAGCGACGATAATACGGTACGCATATGGAACAGTACAAGTGGAGAGCAATCAGCACTTCTCCAACATGAGGACAGGGTTACAGGCGTCGTATTTAGTCCTGACAGCAGCCGCTTGGCTACCTTTAGTAACGATAATACATCCTGGCTAGTTGATAGCGTCAGTGGTGAGCAACTGGCTCGCTTTCAGCATGAGAATGTCGTCGGATCTGTGGTTTTTAGCCCAGATGGAAAACACGTGGTCACCCAAAGTGATAATAATACGATCTTGTTAGCTGACAGTGTCAGTGGTGAGCAACTGGCTCTTCTCCAACATGACAGTTATGTCGCAGATGTTGCATTCACCCCCGATGGCAACCGTCTAGCCACTGGTAGTTTCGATACTACGGCTCGGCTGTGGGATAGTTACAGCGGCGAGCAGCTAGTTCTCTTCCAACATGGTCGTTCGGTCGAGTCCGTTATCTTCAGCCCTGACGGCAATCGCTTGGTAACCAAAAGTGCTTATGAGGTGAAGCTCTGGAATAGCACTAGTGGGGAGCCGCTTGCATTCTTTGAGGCTGCTAATTACGATAAAGTCATCTTCAGCCCAGATGGTAGTCGCCTAGTCGCCATCGGTTTCAATCGTGTGGCTCGGCTGTGGGACACTGACAGTGGGAAACAACTAGCGCTTTTCCGACACGGGGGTAGTGTTACAGGTGTAGACTTTAGTCCAGATGGTAGCCACTTAGTGACCTGGGGTATGGATAATGTCGTGCGGCTGCGGGACAGTGCCAGTGGGGAGCAATTAGCACCCCTCCAACATGAGAATTGGATTAGCGACGTCGTATTTAGTCCAGATGGCAGCTACTTGGCCACTGCTAGTAACAATAACACGGTGCGAATATGGGACAGTACCAGCGGAGAGCAACTGGCTCTTCTCAAACATAAGGATGACTTCATACGCATTCGTTTCAGCCCAGATGGCAGCCGTCTAGTCACAAGCGTCGACGACGGGACGACGTGGCTGTGGGACAGTGCCAGTAGGGAACAACCAATTCTCCTCCAGCATAAGAATGACGTCAGGTCCTTCTCCTTTAGTCCAAATGGCAACCGTTTGGCGACCGCTAGTGCTGATTTTCGTCCAAATGGCAATCGCTTGGCCACTGCTAGTGCCGATAACACGGTGCGGATATGGGACAGTACCAGCGGAGAGCAATTGGCTTTCGGCCAACATGCAGGTTTGATCTATGAAGTGGAATTCAGTTCCGATGGCAGCTACCTGGCCACCGCTAGTGCGGATAATACAGTGCGACTGTGGCACAGTACTACCGGAGAACAACTGGCTCTCCTCCAGCATGAGGATGACGTCAAGTATGTCCGCTTCAGCCCTAATGGCAGCTACTTGGCTACCGTAAGCGTAGATAATACAGTGCGATTGTGGCACAGTGGCAGAGGGAGACAACCGGTTCTTATCCAACATATGGATTTGATCTATAAAGAGGAATTTAGTTCTGATAGCAGTCGCTTAACTACTACCAATTTCGGTTCAACTGAATCTCGTGTAATTGATGTCAAATCGGATAGGGCTAGCCGGTACAATTTCCCCTCAGGAGCAGATCATATTTCGCCAGTCTTGGAAATCCATTGTGATTCCATTCAGTGTCAACCAAATGAGATTTTGTTGAATCCCAATCTTTATATAGTTTCGCAGAAAAGTGTCATTCCGCATTTCTCAGAGCAGAGACATGATGCAACTTTTCTAGATAAGTATAATAACACGATGCGGCTGTCGGACGATGTCAGTAGGAAGCAAAAGGCTAGCCTCCCAGACGAGGATAGGATTATCGGAGTCGACTTCAGTCCAGATGGCAGTCGCTTAGTTATATGGGATAACACGAATACGGTATGGCTGTGGGATGGAGTTAGTGGGAAGCAGATAGCACTTCTCCAACACGAGGATAGACTCTGGTCTGTCCGCTTCAGTCCAGACGGCGGTCGCTTGAGCACTTCTAGTTACGATAATACGGTACGGCTATGGGACTCCATTAGCGGAGAGGAACTGATTCTCATCCAATCTGATCCTTCTATCAAGCGCGTGGTTCTTAGTCCAGATGGGAACCGCTTGGCTACTTCTAGTAACGATAATACGGTGCGGCTGTGGGACACCGTTAGTAAAGAGCAACTGGCCATCTTTCCATACCAAGGTGGGGGCTCATTTATCGAGTTCAGTCCAGATGGGAGCCGTCTAATTATCAGCAATAACGATAATATAGCGCGACTCATTGACAGTGCTAGCAGCAAGCACCTGGCCTTTCTCCAACATGAGTATCCCGTCAATGCTATTGTCTTTAGTCGTGACAGCAGCCGTATAATCATTGCTAGTGGCGGCACCACAGTTCAGCTTTGGGACAGTATTAGCGGGAATCAACTAGCCTTCTTTCCAACTGCTGATAGATCCAGCGATGTGGCCTTCAGTCCCAACGGCAGTCAGATAGCCATTTCCGATAGCTATCCTCGTCAAACCAATCATACGGTCTACTTATGGGGGGATCTGTGGTTGCAAAGCATGAAAAAACTAGTAGCAACGGCTTGCCGTATAGTGAGTCGTGACCTATCCGAGAAGGAATGGAGCATATATATGCCAAGTACTGAAACCTATCGCTCGACTTGCTCAGATTTGCCTTGGATTGAGTCAACGACATTAATGCCGACCACCTCGCCTACACTTTCGAAGCCAACTGCACTGGGAACACCTGTACCTAGATACTGTTGGTATCTGAAAATCAGCAGCCAAAATGCGACTAAAAGTGCGAATTGATCAAACCGAAACACATCTTTCGGGATAGATCATCTGGTTGTGATAAATAAGGAGATATTTGAAAATGTCATAACTGTTTGCAACTCAAATATGACCGAATGTTGCTAAAGTAAGCTATTTTTTCACCAAAATGGGGATGAAATAAACAAGCGCATTTTACGACATTTTTACTCCTCTACGCTCATCCCTTATACCTTGTCCGCTCAATCTCCTCCAACACTAGGGTCCCGTCAATGAAGTGGTCTGCAGTCCTGATGACAGCCGCCTGGCCGCCGGAAGTGCCCATAACACATTCCGTATCTGGGGCAATTGTGGTGGCGAAGTATGAATGAGTTAGTATAATTGGCTTATCATATCGTCAGTCGTGACCTGACAGAAAGGGAATGGAATGCACATATGCCAAGGACCGAAGCCTATCGCTCAACTTGCTCAGATTTGCCTTGGGATGAATTAACAATACCCAGACCGACTTCCTCGCCTACTCTTACTTTGATACCTGTTTCTATACCATCTCGGACACCGACTTTGATGGCGACCCCAACTTCAACATCCTTTTCGCCATTACTCGTACAAACGCCAGTTGCTATGTCGCCATTATTATCACCGTTAGCAACGTCCACAGCAATTGGTGAGTCACCTTTGGCAGCCACCGATTACCTGTCGTATCTCAATAGATCGTTCACAAAAGAGTGAGGTACTCGGATCTCAGTCGAGACAAGAGATGATTTGACTCTAGGTGCAGGTATGTGAGCTGCTCACAATCTCAAGACAAAATGAAGCACTTTATGTCTCAATGATGAGAGGTTCAAAAGACATAACCGTGTATCGAGTCAGTCTCGCTGACGAGCACGCCCGCCTCCTTCTAAGTCAGGAGACGGTCGGATTACTGAGAAAAGGCATAACAATTTCAGATTGTTCCACTTTTGTTGGCTCAGCCTGCTTCACAGATAGAGCGTTTCTGACCATTGAGCAGCTTCTTCGGCGTATGCAAGTGGGTTATTGAGCCTTCCCGACCTTTGATTTCGTATCTAGCTTGTCACTTGTGTACTCATACATTTTCCTTGGTGGCTATGGTTGCCAATCCTCTCTGGATTTACAGAGATTTTACACATTTGTGAACGATCTATTGACGGTTTCTTTGTTATGGTGTTGAACGATCCATTGACGGTTTTCCACTTATGCTGTGAACGATGTATTGAGGTATGACACTTACCCACTAGAAGTCGAACTACAGGCTGAAGCATTCCTGAACTCGTTCCAACTCCTATATTTATCGATGCACCAACAGCCGTCATTAGAACAACAGCCACGCCATCCCCGACTGAAACTGGTGAAATCGTTTCTGCCTCGTGTGAAACTGACACGCCTATACAAACAGTCGATCCAGATATCGTTTCCATAAAAACAGAAGTACTAACAGTTGCGACGGTGCTTGCGCGGACGCCAACGTCGCCAGCAACACCGATCTTGGTGTATTAACGAAATTTTCTTGGAGATACATGCTGAAATCTTTAGCAGGTGGCACTGGCTCAGTTCTATTTGTTTCTGTCAGGTAGACCCTCTCTGGTTACAAACTCAACTAAACCAGTGCCCAGTAGGTGGAACAAGGAAAAATCAAGCACAACAAGAATTTCTCTACAAAATAGGAAACTATATTCGGATCAACTTGAGAATCGGGGTTTGCCTCTCAGATAGGACCCATAAAAGCTCCGTTTTGAAACTGATTTCAGTATAGACCCTATTTCCCCTCCACACCTTCCAGCCGCGCGTCTACATCAGCCACGGAATGAGCGATACCCTCCAACTCGCGCAGAAGGGCCACCAAGCGTTCTTCGTGTAGTTGTGCCCACACGATGAGTTGCCCCACTGCTCGTTCAGTGCTGATCTGCTCCAATTGCCATTTGTCATACAATTCACCCAACGGATAGGGGGTGGGGGTTGATTGATCGTTCATCGTTTGCTCCTTTTGAGAACGGGGAAGAAACGTAGAGCGTAGAGCGTGACACAAACAATCAGGTTGTGCTGCAAGAAATTACCACATAAGCATTGACACACCATGCCAAGCACTGTTCTACGCTCTACGTTCTACGCTCTACGTTCTCCCCAAGTTGTTGATGACCAGGAAGCAACCGCAGAGTCCAGTCGTCCCTGGTCGTAAGAAGAGCCAATCGAAAAGCGACCACCCCAACCAGTGGATCGCCTGCTGCCTGACGGCAGTAGAGTATCCAAAATCGAGGTGGCCGCATCTCTTTTGACAGACTCGTAAGGAGCTTGTAAGATGAAATACGACCACCCAGACTGTTCTGGCAGTTTGGGCGGTAAGCCGATCGTCGAGTGGTGCATTCACTCGGCGACGGCGACTTTTCAATTGACCGCTCCAGCAAAGCATACGGGCATCAAATGCCCGAAGCCCACTTATTTGCTGGAATGGCGCACATCATAAAGTATCTCTACGGATGTGTCAAATGTGATCGGCTCGCTTTCTAGGGCAATCGCGAACCTTGCCGCCCAGCGTTGGCGAAGCGCCCGTTGCACGAAGAAACGCCGGTCTAAGAAGCGTAAACCCGCTCAAGCGGGTTGAGATGCAGGTTTCAACCGGTGGCAGTTGGCGATTCGTGCCCATCTTTTGAGGTTCGCGATAGCCCTAGCTCACTTTCCCTCATACCATGTCGAGACAGTTCGTTTCTTCATTTGACCTCAGATTCACCGCGCCATCAATGGCAAGTAAAAATGCTCCATTGACTCCTCGACATCGTCATCAATGTGATCATCATGGGTCTGCTCGCCATTCTCGGTATGTTGAGCATGACGGGTTATAACACTTGTCTCATCAAATAAAGGCGAGAGCCTTGTCCCCACCGCAAACCCATCGATCCGCTCATCGCCAAACCCATGCTCAGCACCACGCCAGAACATCTGGGCATTGCAGTCGGAGTCAGCACCTACTTCAATTGGGGCACAGGCAAAGATATCGGCGGCGGTACCGCGAATGCTGCCGACCACGAAGTCAACGTTGGTTGTCAATAGAATGGTGTTCTCTTTTTGATTGACCCAGGCACCCCAGAGATCCTCGTTGCCTTTGTTCAGACCGATATCTGACCCGTCGAGATAGTGCGACCAGGTTCCGGTTGTGGTCTCGCCCAACTCCGCTGTTTCGAAGAGCAACATATCTTCATCTTGAGCCCGGAGTCCTGGCACGTCGACGACCCCGAGGGTGCTGATCACCAGGTTGCCATCTTCGATGAAGGAAATCGCGCTGATGTCCTCGCCCTTTTCAGTCAGACCGACATCGGAACCATCGAAGTAGAGCGTGAACGCGCCAGCCGTATTCTGCCCCAATGAGGTTGGTGCAAATTCAACGATATCTGAATCGTCGACGAGACCGTAATGGGGGATTGAGTGGCCGACATTCAGGCTCAGTAAAATGTGTCCATTCTCTAAAACCGTGAAGGCGTTGATATCGGCACCGCCTAATCCCACATCAGAGCCGTCAAACAGGAGAATCCATTCCTCAGTCAGCGTGTCGTAAACAAGAATATCCTCATCCGCAAAGGAAATCGTGTCAATCATGCCACTCGAGCTGGAGCTGAGGTAAAGCAACGGGCGCTCAATTTCAACGCAGGCGGAAAACTCGGATGTGTCACCAGAAGCGCTTGTAGCCGTCGCCGTCATAAATGGATAGCGGCCATTGTTTGGGAATCGAAACGCAAAGTCGGCGCGTCCTCGTGCGTCGGTTGTTACGTTCACTGTCCCCACAAACAACTCACCTTCGCCTCGATTGGTCTTGTCGCAAACACTGTTTGCAAAAAACTCGATGTCGTATACGCTGTTGGGTATGCTATTCAGCCGTCCCTCAACGATGGTCTCTCCCTCAACACTACGAACCGACTTCAGCCGAGGGAAATTTTGCAAATTATTCCCACCTACATCCACATCTCCTGGATCATTGGCCGTGAATCCTTCATTGACCATATTCACAGGACTCAAGTCGATTCCGATTCCTGAATTTTGGAAAATAGAATTTGCCTGAATAGCATGATTCGTATCAAAGAAACTAACATGCACACCACGGGAACCATTAAAGGCGATCGTATTGCCCATACCAGCTTCTATCCCTCCAATTTGATTCCCGACTGTATGGAATGTGAATGCGACACCGCTTCCGCCGTTGCCAAGCGGTTCTGTGCCTGTTACATCTGTACCAATGAAGTTCCCGTGGACGAGATTGCCCGTTGCGCTTGGTCCACGGAACAGAATGCCAATCAGAAGGTTGCCAGATACGATATTGCGCTCTTCTTCAAGCGTACCACCAATCAAATTGTCCGCAGACTCCGATATCTCAATTCCGCGAAAACCGTTGGGGAGCGCATCCGTACCGGCACGATTTGTACCAACCAGGTTGCCCTGTATGACATTCGCATCAGATTGATTGCGGATATAAACACCATTGCCTCCGTTGCCAGAGATGATGTTACGCGCAGCCGCCGCGCGTCCGCCAATCTTGTTCCTGGATGAGGCAATGAACTCAATCCCCTGTGATCGATTGCCCTTGGCAATCGATCCGGTCAAATCTATCCCAATAAAGTTCCCTTCCAGCACGTTGTCCTCGCCCATCTCGATCTCTATGCCATTTCGAGCAAACCGATTGATCGCCAAGCCGCGTATGGTGCTGCGAGAAGCCGTGACGCGTAGACCATTTGCATCGGATCCAGCACTGGAACCATCCAATTCGATCATCAGTGTGGCATTTAAACTTTGGGTAATCGGGTTTGAATTGGGCACTGCCCCTGGTTGAGTATAGCCATCGATGATCACCGAATCCGTAATGGTGGGTAGAGCGGTGGTTGGTTTAATTGTATGTGGCCCGGGTCCGAAGATGTTGAAGACAATTTTATCGGCACCGGCTCTACCATTGGCGACATCAAGTGCTTCCCGCAGAGTGCATTCGAACGCATCACACACACCATCACCTGGATCCGCCGCTGAGTTCACGACGATGTCTGCTCTGATCGCTCCGGCGACGGCTTGATACGCATTCAAGAGACCCCAACCATAGACATTGTTCGGTGGACCAGCGTCTCCACACTGGGCATCTGAAATGCCGATCGCCGTATTGCGCAGGATGGCTTCTGTGTCGTCCAGATTCCCGATCAAAGTTGGATTCGCCGACCACATCAAAGCGACGACTCCGGCCGTATGGGGGCTGGCCATCGAGGTTCCGCGCACAGTCCAATAATCATGATCACCCGTATTGCGTGTCGATCGTACATTGTGCCCCGGTGCGCTAATATCAGGCTTGATGCCTCCTCCAAACGGGGATGGCCCTCGCCCGCTGTCGGGTGCAATGACATTGTTGATGTCGGTCGACCCGGTTGCAAAGGATTGTGAGTATTCACCTGGCGGATATGTTGAACCACATGCTGGCCCTCGATTCATCACAGCAAAGGCAGGAAAGATACCTGCCGCGCGCCAGGCATCCACATATTGCATAAACCAGTCGTCGCCCGACCCGTTTCCCCATCCCCATGAGTTATTGACAATGTGCGGTCGCTTGCTGGGGTCTGCCGTGGCACGATCGCCACTCAGATCCCACGGTGCCAAGATCCACTCTGCGGCAGAAGCGAATGATTCGAAGTCGGCCCCGCCACCAAAAGCCTTGGCGGTTATCCACTTTGCCTCTGGCGCTACGCCGATCTTATGCCCAGCGCCACCGTCTCCCACGATGAGTCCCATTGTTGGCGTGCCATGCGCGTGGTCAAAAGTGGGTTCTGCGGAGCCATTGATGGCGTCCCACCAATGATAATTGTGGTCAAAGCTTCCATCGATCTGTCTACCCCGATATTGGTTGATCAGCGCAGCATGAGTATAGCGCACTCCAGAATCGATGGTCGCAACCACAATGCCCTCACCTCGGGTACCGAACTCCTGCCAGACTTGATCGGCTCCAATACGAGCGATGTTCCATTCTACATCCTCTACTGTGCTAGATGTCACGATATCTAGATTGGTTTCTGGAACGGTCATTTTTGGGGCTGAAATTGATGGCGCAGAATCGATCATGGCCACCTCAGGCAAAGGGACTAAGCGCTCTACAGTCTTCCAATCCCCTTTTACAAATATCGCATTGACGATATAGAATGAGCGCACTTCAGAGACGCTTCCCGACTTTTCCGCCTCATGCAACAAGCTCGAGGCATTGGCTTGACTTGACAGAGCCGTCTCGCGCAATTGCCTCAGCACAAACCGTCCCCGCTCGTTCCAATCTTCAATAAACTTGGCCGGTTCCAGGTCAGCCTGTTGTTGGAAGACGACAAAAAACTCAATCTCACGAGCATCCGCGTGTGACAGTTCCGCCCAGAGTTTGGCATCGACTTTTTCATCGATGAGATCGGTTTGATGCCCGGTTGCAGCTACTTGCAGGCGGCTTTCGTCTCCCAATCGTGAAGCAGCACGAACGGACCGCTGTATCAAACCGATTGCTTGCGTTATGCTTAATAAGATAGACAGAACCGCTATCATGATTATGTGCCGAACGTTCATCGTTTTACTTCCTTTGAGATAGCTCCAGCACTTCAATCCGCTCGTTGAGCGCCTGGTTTTCGTTCTTTAACTCAATGACATAGAGCGTCAATTCTTCGATCTTCTGCAAAAGCTTCACCTGCATCTCTCCCATTCCAATTCCGTTCTTCAAGACATCGCTCTCGGATGGGATGTCAGGAAGATGACCGTTGTGCTTGATGTATTCTTCAACCCCGTCTAGCGGCATGAGCTCGTAATCATCCGCAAACACAAAGTCGGCCCATCCGTCATTCGTCACCACAATTTCCTTTGCAGTGAGCATGCCGTTAACCTGAACTTGCCCAACGAAATACCCTGCGCGACCACCTGCCGCTGCTACGTGGATCCCGTCGCCACTGGCGGATTCGACATGCACGCCGTGTTGATTGGCGGCTTGTACATGTAGACCATGTTGACCAGCGGCATTCACGCGTATACCGTTTCCACCCGCATTCTGAATTTCCACACCGTTGGCACCAGCATCGTGAATCATCACACCTTCATTGATTGACTGCACGATGCGTACGCCGTAATTGCCAGCTTCCCTGATCTGCACGCCGTTTCCGTCAGCCTTGTCGATATCAATGCCGTCATCAGCAGCATGACCAACGTAGAGACCATTACCGCCCGCAGTCGCAACTCGTAGACCGTTGTGGCCAGCATTCTGGATTTCCATGCCGTTTGCCCCGGTCGCACCAATCAAGACGCCTTCGTTGGCTGCGTTTTCAACATAAACACCATAATTCGCGGCAGAGCCGATCCGCACTCCGTTTCTGCCAGCTGTGTCAATCGACACACCGCTGCCTGAGACAACGTTTTGAATGTAGAGACCATCTTCAACAGACTCTTGAATGAAGACGCCGTGCTTGTTGGCTTTTCTGACGCGTAGACCATTCTTACCGGTGTCTCGGAGAGATGCCATTGTCACCCGCGGAGTCGATGAGTATACCGCTCTTGGTGGCTCTCGAAATGTACAGACCTTCACCAGTCGCCGTCTGGAGTTGTACACTGTTGCCATTGACATCATGAACATCAACTTTTGCGCTTGGGTTTTGGGTGCCAATCCCTACGTTGCCACCCAAATAGTAGATTTTGCCGGATTCAGCAATCCAGTCGACAACTTGAGCCATTGCACCATATTGTATGAACATGAAAGAACTCAGGATAACCACAGTGCTGATGACGATCGTCCTGAAAAGTAATCTCTTCGTTCCAATGTTGTTTCCATGATCAACTATACTGATTTGATATTTGTTACTCAATTTCATGATCTATTTCCTTCTTGAATCTGACTCATGATTCGCTACAGTTTGTCAGACTGCCAGTATCAGTAGATCCAATTTCCGTGGAGGAAGCGTTCTCTATTACACGCAGTAGACATAATCCTGCACTTCTCAGTCAAAACAGACTCGAGCGGGCCAAATGGTCCGAGATTCTCTACTGCGTCTTTTTTCGCCATTTGAACGCTCTACCTCTGAGAAATCCTACTGCGTGTAATCTCTAACGCCGGCCCCGTTCGCATTAGAGAATGCTCACTCCGCGTTGCGGTCTACTGATTCACAGTTTGGAGAATATTTATGACAACGAACAGAACCAAACCTGATACAAACAGTAGAAATCAAAAACGTATCGTCATACTCGGAGCAGGATATGCAGGTCTATTGGCGACCTTACGTCTTGCTGGCAAAACGAAAGATCGAAATGTCAAGATCACGCTGATTAATGGCATTGATACATTTGTTGAACGAATTCGTCTACACCAACTGTCTGCAAACCAGCCATTGCCCCGATTCAAGATCGCAAAGTTTCTGACTGGAACAGGTGTTGATTTTGTACAAGGATGGGTGACCGATATCCAACCGAATGCCCAACATGTAACTGTCCAAACGCCGCACGGTCTAGAATCTATCGCATACGATCAGTTGATCTATGCTCTCGGCAGCACCGTGGACATGCATAGTGTTGACGGGGTTGCCGATCATGCCTTTGCTTTGACGGACCTCAAATCGTCGCAACAAATAGGCAATGCCCTGCCAGAACTTGCTTCACGAAATGGTCATCTGCTGATCGTTGGAGGTGCTCAGTATATACGAAAAAACTTCCATAAACTGGGCATTAAGCTGACCGAAGAGACCACAATAGAGAGACTGGATTCAATGCGTGCACAAAGCTCGGATGGAACGGCCATCCCATTTGATCTCTGCTTGTGGGCCGGAGCATTCAGCGTTCCTCAAGTAGCCCGTCAATCAGGACTTACCGTCAACCGCCAGGGACAACTCATTGTGGATGAACAGTTCCGGTCTATTTCACACCCAAATGTCTATGCAATTGGGGACAGTGCCGCGACGCCGCTCCGCATGGCCTGCGCAACGGCATTGCCCATGGGTGCCTACGTTGCTGACCTATTGAGTGACCAGTTGGCTGGCAAATCAGAGGCAGCGCCATTTCGCTTTGGATATGCTATTCGCTGTATTAGTCTGGGACGCAATGACGGATTGATTCAGATGGTTTATCCAGACGATTCGCCCAAAGAACAGATCATTGGTGGCTGGCTTGGTGCGCGCATCAAAGAGCTGGTTTGCCGATATACCATCTGGAGCCTTAAACTGGAAAAGCGAATACCAGGAACATATCGCTGGCCAAAAGGCCGCCAACTTGATGGGATGCTCCATCATTCGGACATTGTATCTGAGGCGAGATCATGACTACCAAAGTGGAGAACTTCGAAACCTATCGCCCTCTGCTCTTTTCTATTGCATATCGGATGTTGGGGAGCGTGATGGAGGCTGAAGATATTGTGCAGGATACCTATCTGCGCTATCAGGCAACCGAGACCGACCAGATTCAATCGCACAAAGCATTTTTGAGTACAATTACAACCCGGCTTTGTCTGGACTATCTAAAGTCAGCCAGGGTCCAACGAGAGAACTATGTTGGACCCTGGTTGCCAGAACCACTGCTCACACAAGATCAAGGAGCCGATAGTAGCAGCCTATCCAGTACGCCGGCACAAGTTGTACTTCAAAAAGAGATGGTCTCGATGGCATTTTTAGCACTTTTAGATAAGTTGTCGCCGACTGAACGTGCTGTGTTTCTGCTGCGCGAAGCGTTTGACTACAGTTATACTGAGATCGCCCCAATCGTCAACAAAAGCGAAGCCAACTGTCGTCAACTTTATAGTCGGGCCAAACGATATCTAAAGGCAAATCGTCCCGTCTTTGAAACGTCGCCCCAAGTGCAGCAGCAGGTGATTACGCAGTTTGTGGAAGCATTGCAAAATGGAGATACTGAGTCCTTGACCGGATTGATGACCCAGGATGTCCAGTGGCTCTCCGATGGTGGAGGCAAGGTTGTTGCTGCAACAAGACCTCTGGTTGGACACGAGAGAGTCATTCAATTTTTGTTTGGATTATTACGCAATGCACCTGAGGACTTTACACCCGAATTCATCGAAACAAATGGAACGCAATCTCTGTTGCTTCGGCTCAATGGTCAGATCGACAGCATCATGAACTTCTTGATACGCGATGGACAGATCTGTGAGGTGCGTGCCGTACGCAACCCAGATAAACTACGTCATATCGTACGCGAATTTGATCAATAACGATGGACGGTTTTTTAGGCATTATAGGGATTGAAATTAGGACACGGATTTTTGGGATGAACACGGATAATCTTTGAATAAATCCGTGAAATCTGTGTTCATCCGTGTCCTATATTCTGAATCCTTATAATCTCTATTGTCCAAAAGAGCCATCTCCAAAAACGAGTTGAATCTTGAGCAATTTTGCCTATTGACGCATTTGTCTCGCTCTGCTATAGTTGACAGCGCAACAATTGGTTACATAGGCGAAAGAAATTTTCTAGAAGGAAAATTTGGCGACTCGGCATTATGTATAGTTTAGATCACCCAAACAACTTTAATGCGCTTTGCTTGGATGCGTTTATCTATGCGTGCCGTTTGCCTAACCGTTGAAAGGGACACTCCTGACGATATCAAGGCCACGGTGCTCCAACGCTCGTGGCTTTTTTTGATCGGACATGATACAGAATAGCCGCTGGCAAATGCCGCGGCTTTTTTGTTCTCCCAATTGCGGTTGTGAAGACAATGCTGCAGAACTTTTGGATA
>JAHBNG010000045.1 GCA_019217005.1 Chloroflexi bacterium TSY | reverse complement strand
TCACATCGGTTCCAGATCTTATCCGCCTTTGCCTTAAGTCTTATTTTTATCTTGACGAACATCCATCAGCCAGCGTATGCCCAATCGAAGTATGATGTTTCTTTGCGCACATTTGGTCAAACATATGAAGGCAATCTTTGTATCACGGTTGGTGGTGCCAGTTGCATACTGGAGATGATGCGTCTGCACCAGATGCTGAAACATCCTTCACGTTGGACATTCAAGGCACGTTGATCGTTGCAGAAGCATTTTGGTCTGGTCGAGACAAAGGACAAGGAGAAGATGGCCCACCCGTTGTTGCTGGCACGGGTAATTACTGTAAATAACACATCTGTCGCCGCGACAGCCAGTTTTTCGCGAAAGTTGATGATAGAAATTCACCTGTCGAGGTTCGACGGGCATTTGGCTATCGCAGATGTGACGAATTTGATCAACAGCGGTCTGAATACGATCACCGTTGGCGGTCTGAATATTCGTGGAGGATCATGGTGTTGGCATTATTGCGATCTATGAAAATACCAATAGTTGTCCATACGTTGCAATCAACTTGAGCGAAGGTCTTGATGCTGTCTCCAAATCAAAACCCGCACCTGCCGGACCAAATGGCGCTTTGCACTGCTCTGAATTTCCTGCGGCAAACGTAGCGCGTACGTTCGATTGGGCAACCGTTGTTGGTGGCATCGCACCGTGGACGCCACCAGGTAAGACGGAGGAAGAGCCACGTCCGGCAGATATCTGGTTTGCGACAGGCAATGGTACCCCACCAACTGATATCATAGACGCCAACCTCCTATTGGTCAGACGGTGCCCGATAATCGGGATCCTACCGACTATCAGCGTCCCTTATCCACTTGGTTTACGCTAGGCGCAGGTGAAAAGAATTTGATATCTATCAAGAGGGTGGTTCAGAATTAGGTTTACACTTTTGATACATAGACAAAATCATATGAGGTCATTTTCTGCCTGAGCATGGCTCAAATTAGAAAATATAAACATCTTTTCTCTTTGCAAAATGTAAACCTAATTGGCCGCCTAAAATGAACCACCCCATCAAGAGCGCTTTATTATTCCGGCTGGCGATACCTATATCTGCTTCCAAACTCAATCGAAAATCTCCTTTAGCCGGGGCCAGCCATGTTGTCATTGATTAGCAGGTGCATTATCCGTTGACCCAGCCATTGGGCAACTATGTCTGAGCGATCTGAATGGCAATGGGCTCCAAGATGGGGAGAGCCAGGGTAGATGGTGTCACGGTGGAGCTGGATGCAGGTGGCAGCGTGATCTCGAATACAGTGACGTCAGGTGGCGGATTCTACTCTTTACGAATCTAGACCCCGGCACCAGTGCGCTTCACGGCCCCAGATGGACACACAGCTAACCAGCCAGGATGCGGGAGACGATGCCCTGGATAGCGATGGGATCCGAGCACGGGCGAGACGGCCCAGGTGACGCTGGCCGCAGGTGAGAACAACGACTCCATCGATGCAGGGATTGGTGGACACGCCAGTTGACCCAGCCTCGTTGGGGAACTATGTTTGGAGCGATCTAAATGGCAATGGACTCCAGGATGGGGAGAGCCAGGGGTAGATGGTGTTACGGTGGAGCTGCTGGATGCAGGTGGCAGCGTGATTTCGAATACAGTAACCGCGGGTGGCGGATTCTACCTTTACGAATCTCGATCCAGGAACCTACTCAGTGCGCTTCACGGCCCCAGACGGAACACAGCTAACCAGCCAGGATGCTGGAGACGATGCACTGGACAGCGATGCCGATCCAACCACGGGTGAGACAGCCAGGTGACGCTGGCGCCGGTGAGAACAACGACACCATCGATGCAGGGCTGGTGGATACGCCAGTCGACCCAGCCACATTGGGGAACTATGTTTGGAGCGATCTGAATGGCAACGGACTCCAGGATGGAGGGGAGCCAGGGGTGGATGGCGTCACGGTGGAGCTGCTGGATGCAGGTGGCAGCGTGATCTCAGCCACGGTGACGGCAGGTGGCGGATTCTACTCCTTTACGAATCTAGACCCTGGAACCTACTAAGGCCAATCCAAAAAATAAAATATACGCGAGAAGGTGTTAAACTAGCTCTCCAAAAGGAGCAAAAATGACAATCTCGCCAGAAATGGTTGAAGTCTTGAAAGAGACGAAGGCCATGTTAAGTGGATACGAAAGAAGGCACTTCATGGCCCAAACGGTCAAAACGATATGCGAAGGGAGTCCGACGAAAGCAGAACGAGAGTTGGGCTGGAATCGGGCGACGATAGCCAAAGCCCTGGAAGAACTAGAAGGCGGCTTCTGTTATGTCGACCAAAGCCACCGACGTGGTCGCAAAAGCCGAAGACCATATCCCACTTTACTGGCCGATATGGTTGAAATCGCCGATCAATTCAGCCAGACCGATCCCACCTTTCGACCCCCCATTGTACACTCGACTAACGCCGCCGAAATGCGTACCCAGCTCATCGAGCAGAAAGGATACACAGATGAGGAATTGCCTGGCGAAGAGGCCATCCGCTTGAAGCTCAATGAGTTAGGCTATGGCTCAAACCGGGTCAAAAAAAGTCAACCAGTGAAAAAGATCCCAGAGACCGATGCGATCTTTGATAGAATTCATCAGATCAATCAAGAAGCGGATGCAGACGAGACGGTTCTGCGCCTCTCTTGGGATGCCAAAGCGACGATTTTACTTGACCGTTTCTCGAGAGAAGGGATAAGTCGAGTGGTTGTCAAAGCGCTCGATCATGACTTTCAAGATAAGAAGACCGAGAAAGTCACCTTTTGGCATTTACCTCCCTTCAACCAAGGAACTCTTTCTTTACTTGACTCAGTCGAAAGTGACGAGTGACTGTATTGTCGACTGCCTGATTGATTTTTGGGAAAGCGTACGTGAACACTTTCCTCACGTCAAGACCCTCGTGATCAATCAGGACAATGGTCCCGAAAATCATACCCGTCGGACTCAGTTTATGTATCGTCTTGACCGTTTGGGCCATGAAGTGCCTTCTTTCGTATCCACTTAACATGGCCTTCGTCTCTTTCAAGACTTCAACCATTTCTGGCGAGATTGTCATTTTTGCTCCTTTTGGAGAGCTAGTTTAACACCTTCTCGCGTATATTTTTATTTTTTGATTGGCCTTGCAGGTTCCAGGGTCTAGATTCGTAAAGGAGTAGAATCCGCCACCCGCCGTCACCGTGTTTGAGATCACGCTGCCACCTGCATCCAGCAGCTCCACCGTGACGCCATCCACTCCTGGCTCACCATCCTGGAGTCCATTGCCATTCAGATCCCTCCAAACATAGTTCCCCAATGTGGCTGGGTCGACTGGCGTATCCACCAGCCCTGCATCGATGGTGTCGTTGTTCTCACCGGCGGCCAGCGTCACCTGGGCTGTCTCACCCGTGGTTGGATCGGCATCGCTGTCCAGTGCATCGTCTCCAGCATCCTGGCTGGTTAGCTGTGTTCCGTCTGGGGCCGTGAAGCGCACTGAGTAGGTTCCTGGATCGAGATTCGTAAAGGAGTAGAATCCGCCACCCGCGGTTACTGTATTCGAAATCACGCTGCCACCTGCATCCAGCAGCTCCACCGTAACACCATCTACCCCTGGCTCTCCCCATCCTGGAGTCCATTGCCATTTAGATCGCTCCAAACATAGTTCCCCAACGAGGCTGGGTCAACTGGCGTGTCCACCAATCCTGCATCAATCGTGTCGTTGTTCTCACCGGCTGCCAGCGTCACCTGGGCCGTCTCGCCCGTGCTCGGATCCGCATCGCTATCCAGTGCATCATCTCCAGCATCCTGGCTGGTTAGCTGTGTTCCATCTGGGGCCGTGAAGCGCACTGAGTAGGTGCCGGGGTCCAGATTCGTAAAGGAGTAGAATCCGCCACCTGCCGTCACCGTGTTCGAGATCACGCTGCCACCTGCATCCAGCAGCTCCACCGTGACACCATCTACCCCTGGCTCTCCTCCATCTTGGAGTCCATTGCCATTCAGATCGCTCCAGACATAGTTGCCCAATGTGGCTGGGTCAACGGATAATGCACCTGCTAATCCAATGACAACATGGCTGGCCCCCCGGCTAAAGGGGAGATTTTTCGATTGAGTTTGGAAGCAGATATAGGTATCGCCAGCCGGAATAATAAAGCGCTCTTGATGGGGTGGTTCATTTTAGGCGGCCAATTAGGTTTACATTTTTGCAAAGAGAAAAGATGTTTATATTTTCTAATTTGAGCCATGCTCAGGCAGAAAATGACCTCATATAGATTTTTGTCTATGTATCAAAAGTGTAAACCTAATTCTGAACCACCCCCTCTTGATAGATATCAAATTCTTTTTCACCTGCGCCTAGCGTAAAGCCAAGTGGATAAGGGAACTGATAGTCGGTAGGATCCCGATTATCGGGCACCGTCTGACCAATAGGAGGGTTGGCGTCTATGATATCAGTTGGTGGGGTACCATTGCCTGTCGCAAACCAGATATCTGCCGGACGTGGCTCTTCCTCCGTCTTACCTGGTGGCGTCCACGGTGCGATGCCACCAACAACGGTTGCCCAATCGAACGTACGCTACGTTTGCCGCAGGAAATTCAGAGCAGTGCAAAGCGCCATTTGGTCCGGCAGGTGCGGGTTTTGATTTGGAGACAGCATCAAGACCTTCGCTCAAGTTGATTGCAACGTATGGACAACTATTGGTATTTTCATAGATCGCAATAATGCCAACACCATGATCCTCACGAATATTCAGACCGCCAACGGTGATCGTATTCAGACCGCTGTTGATCAAATTCGTCACATCTGCATGATAGCCAAATGCCCGTCGAACCTCGACAGGTGAATTTCTATCATCAACTTTCGCGAAAAAGCTGGCTGTCGCGGCGACAGATGTGTTATTTACAGTAATTGTGTTGTCACCCGTGCCAGCAACAACGGGTGGGCCATCTTCTCCTTGTCCTTTGTCTCGACCAGACCAAAATGCTTCTGCAACGATCAACGTGCCTTGAATGTCCAACGTGAAGGATGTTTCAGCATCTGGTGCAGACGCATCATCTCCAGTATGCAGACTGGCACCACCAACCGTGATACAAAGATTGCCTTCATATGTTTGACCAAATGTGCGCAAAGAAGCATCATACTGCACTTCCGATTGGGCATACGCTGGCTGATGGATGTTCGTCAAGATAAAAATAAGACTTAAGGCAAAGGCGGATAAGATCTGGAACCGATGTGAAAGTAGAGCGATGAGAATCATTTATCCTCCTATTGAGCAAGAACAGTTGGGGGATCAGTTGAGGTATGACTGAGTAGGGGGTTCTGGAATCGACCGCGATAAATTGAACGCCTGCTAATCAAGAGGCGGACTTGGAAGTAATACAAAAGAGTATACCGAGCACAACTGTACGATTTTATCAAAGATAAACCTGAACAGTTGTACTCGTGAGGAGCATAGTTGGGACAGCAAGGCACAGAAAATGTTTCGTTCCCAGGCTTGTATCGATTTAGGCAAGATTTCCTGGCGGAATAGATTATGGAGTGTTTATACCATAGATAGCCTGTTATTTCAAAGTAAATAGATCATTACATGGCTCATCTCTCAAATGTGTATAAAGAGCGCCTCGAGTCCACACATTTATGGCAGTTTATCTACTAAAATCTACTACGTTTGTATCCTCATTAATTTGGGATCAAAGATGCGTTCATCCATTCGTCCAGTTGCTTAGAAATTTGCAGTGGAAAGTCAACTTGTGATAGACCATGTTCCTCTAAGTTAATACCGGGAGCAATTTCCATAACCGTCCAGCCATCTGACAGGAGTTGGAGCACACAGCGCTCCGTCACAACGAGCACATGTTGTCCCAGTTCCCGCGCGCGCCGACCAGAGAACGTGACATGTTCGACATCTGTAACAAATTTGTGAACGCGACCTTCTTGAGCGATCTTTAATTGGCCATCCTGCAATTCAAGCTTTGTCCCGCCCGTTGTGAAGGTTCCGCTAAAGATAATGCTTTTGGCATGAGCAGTTATGTCGATAAAGCCACCAACACCAGCCGTCACGTGGGGTCGGGCCAGCAGACGGGAGACATTGACATTGCCATGCTGATCGATCTGCATAAACGAGAGCATGGAGCGATCAAAACCACCGCCTTGAAAGTAAGTAAATTGATCTGGAGAAGGCACAATCGCTTGCGCATTCGCTGCACAGCCAAACTGGAAGCCCAACAACGGCACACCACCCACTGCTCCCTGCTCGATGACCCACGTAACGGCATCTCCAACCCCTTCTTCCATCAAAATGCGCGGGACGAGTGCGGAAATCCCAAACCCCAGATTGACAGCCTCGCCTGATCTTAATTCCAGGACAGCACGACGAGCAATGACCTTCTCAATGCCCCACTCAACCGACTCAAATGAGTCAGTAGGACGGCGGATTTCCCCGCTGATGGCAGGATCAAAGTCGGTCTGAGTCGTTTGCATCTGGTTGGGATCGAGCACAACGAAATCAACGAGAACGCCCGGTATGCGCACTTGTTGAGGTGGCAATGAATTTGTGCTGGCCAGTCGTTTCACTTGTGCAATCACAATACCACCAGAGTTGTGCGCGGCAAGTGCCTGGTCATATGCTCCTAAATATGCCCCTTCGTGCTCCATCGAGATATTGCCCTGCTCGTCTGCAGTTGTCCCGCGAATGATGGCAACGTTCGGTGCAATTGCGCGAAAATAGAGCCATTCTTGACCATCGAACTCGACGACTTCCACGACTTCCTCCTCTGTAACTTGATTCATGCGTCCGCCCTGCAACCGAGGATCGACAAAGGTATACATGCCAACCTTTGTCAACAGACCTGGTCGCTTGGCAGCAGCCTCGCGTAACATATGATAGAGGATTCCACTGGGGATATTGTATGCTTGGATCTCATTCCCATCTATCATTTGCCAGATCTTGGGTGAAGGCAGGGATGATGGGCCACTCGGATAGGATCCAGCTAAGACACGGGCAAGTAGACCGGGTTGTGCAATGTGGTCAATCCCGTCTATTCCATACATATCACCGGCGGCAATCGGATGGATCGTAGTGATCTCTTTGGGATGCCCCGTACGAGCGTAGCAGTCGCCGATTGAACGTAGAATGGCGTCTGGACATCCCAACCCGCTGGAGGAGCTAACGGTTATAACAGAGGAATCGGGAATCAATCTTGCGGCTTCTTCAAGCGTAATGAGTTTATTCTTGGACATTGAATCAACCTTTCGTTATCTGAGGAGAACCTATCCAAAAAAGCGGTTCTCTGACTGAGCAGTATTCATTTACAAACTTTGTGGTAGACATTCGTGAGAATAGATTGTCACAGAACTTTTTGGATCAGCACTTAACACACCTGCGCTCGGGCAGATGATTGACAAATGGATAGGGCAATCGTATTATTTCAAATATTGAGAGTGGCAAAGAGATGTCATTCTGAAACCTTGCCACTCTGCAATTCTTTTGGCTCTTCAGGAACTCAGGGGGTTGACAAAGAAGTGCCCCGAACTTCCCGGACACGCTTTGTATGTAATGGCAGTTCCAAAAGGGCGCGTTGAAGAAGAACTGATAGAGAGAACCAGCAGCGTGTTATGTCAACATATAGATGAGGACAAAGGCAAGGAACCCAAAGGCGATACATAGTAAAAAATTAGAAGCAATTAAGCGATAGGTTGGCGACGATGGGCTCGTTGCTGCAAATGGAAAGATTCATCATAAGGTTTCTTGTCTTGCCACAATTTCCAAATGATGCAAATCCAGCGATTAGCGAGAGTGCGATCAGCATGACTCTTTTTGAGACCGCGTTGGCGAGCGGCGGTGTAAAAAGCAGCGGCCCAAGAAGACTCTTTGCGGGAGCAGCGAGCAAATTGCTGAGTAAAATAACGAAAGTCGTGATCGCAAGCTCTGCGGAAATGAACGGTTCTGACTTTGCCACTTTGTTTGGTGACAGGACAGGTTCCCGCCAGAGACTGAAGGCTCATGGGAGAGGGAAAGCGTTTCCTGTCTTCGCCAAACTTGACCAGAAGACTGGGAGCTAAAAGCTGGCCAGCACCAGGTAAAGAAGCAAAGATATGCTGATCCGGATGTTGCAGAAAAAGTGACTGTAACTGGTCAAGGGTCTCTTGTTCATAGCGCAGTGCAAGCAAAAGACATTCAGCCAGCTGAAGAGCTTCTCGTTGATACGCTGGCACAAATGCAGGAGCTGATGTGGGATAAGTGGCGGTTAACTTATCATAACAAGTGACCCATTTACGGGGTTGCGTATGTCGGTGCTGCTTGAGAAACTCTTGGAAGCCTTCATAGGTGGAGTTGCGCACATGCTCTGGCGTTGGATAGGTCAGAACCAGGTGGCAGGCAATCCGAGAAGGCCAGTTGCTGAAGACCTCAAGCAGCGCCGGATGGTAACGCAACAGGCAAGCGCGCAGACGGTTGGATAAGGCCACAGTCTCTTTGGTCCAGTATTGTGTGGCACTGCTGACCACTCGCATCTGCTGGAGTAATTCACTGCCAGGTGACCAAGGATAAAATCGATGGACATCGGTCCGCAACAAATCTGCTATCACATAGGCATCACTCTTATCATTATGCGCACCACTTTGACTATAGCGCTCCCGACTCTTGTTCACCACATTCGGCGGCACCACATAGACATTCTTGTACCCGCTCGACCAGAGATAATCAATCAGCAAATTATGCGCTGTTTCCAGTCCCACTGTCACTTCATCATGGCTCGCTCCTGTCTTCTTTCTCATTTCTTCAATTTGGCGAAATCCCTTCTGGCTATGCTCTATCTGCGCATAGCCCAGCGCTCGTCCTGTCTCATCCAACATCATCACATCATGTTTCTTTTCACTCCAGTCGATTCCCATTTTCACTTTCATCTTGGGACCTCCTCTCCCGTATCGCCTGAGCTCCTCAACTTTGGACGCTGTTTTCCGTTTTCCTGTTATGGCACTCGAGGTGCTGCACGCTTTCGACGTTGCACGGCGTCGACCTGGCGGACTGTCCGGGAAGGGCGGTCGCACCGCTCGAAGAGGTTGGTCCTTTTTGCCAGGTCGAGAGTCCAATAAGTTTCGGCTTTCCTTGCTTTTGCCTTCCCTTATTTTATCTCCCTTTCCTATATTACCTAACAGGAAGAGGTCAGGCATGAGGTCGTCAACGAGACTCTTCTTTACCTCTTCCGGGAAGTTCCGCCCCCTCTATTCCGGAAGAACCATTCTTTTTCATAAAGTGAGTTGTTTATGCGCATATTAATTATTGGTGCAGGCGATATCGGTTTTCATTTGAGCAAACGGCTAAGTGGCGAACACCACGATATTACTGTATTGGAATCGGATCCCCAAAAGGAACAACGCGCGCAGGAGCAATTAGATGCCTTTGTGATACGGGGAAGTGGAAGCAGCTTTCGTGATTTAGAACGTGCGGGTATCAAAGAGATGGAAATTGTAACAGCAGTCACCAACAATGACGAGGTCAATTTGCTTGCTTGTCGTCTAGCGAAAAAGGCAGGTGTATCGCTGACCTTGGCCCGCGTCCGCAATCCAGAGTTTACCGAACCCGACTTTATTCTCTCGCCTACCGAATTGGGGACAGATCATATTATTCATCCTGAATATGTTACCGCGAAGGCCGCAATGCAGTTAATTCATCAGACTTGTGCAACATATGCTGTTGAATTTGAGGAAGGCAAAATACGCGTGTTGGGTGTACGGCTGGATCGATATTCATCCTTGCTCAATACTCCTTTGATTGATCTCAATATCTACCAAGATGAGCATCTACGGATCGTGGCAATTGAGCGCAACCACCAAACACTGATTCCGGACGGCAATACGATCCTCGCAGCAGGTGATCAGATCTTTGCTGTTTGTGATGAGGCCCATGTGGCAGACTTTCTTGCTTTGGCTGGCAAGCGAGAATCAACGGTCCGAAGCGTCATGATCCTTGGTGGAGGATTGGTCGGCCGGTTTATAGCTGGTCATTTACCCACGCACGTCAACGTGAAGATCATAGAGAGTGATGAGGATAAGGCAGAACAAATCGCTTGCGACTTGCCTCATGTGCTCGTCATTCAGGGAGACGGGACAGATGTCGATCTGCTACAAAATGAAGGCTTGTCCGATATGGACGCGTTTGTTGCGGTCACAGGCGATGATGAAAATAATATGATCAGCACCTTGATGGCGCATCACCAAAAGGTTCCGCGTTGCGTGGCGCTTGTGAATAAGGTTGACTATTTTTCGATTATGCCCAAGATTGGGTTGGACAGCGTCGTGAGTAAGCAACTCTTAACCGTAAACGCTGTGCAGCATTTGATTCAGTCAGAGATCGCCGACATTGCGAGTCCGCCAGGTATGGATGCCCAATTGGTCGAATTTATTGTCGGTGAGCGCTCACGAATCACACGCAGACCGCTGCGCAAGATAGATTTCCCAAAAGGTGCAATCGTTGGAGCGGTGATGCGCGGAGATAAGGTGATCATTCCTCACGGTGATACACAGATTTTTCCGGGCGATAAGGCAGTTGTCTTTACACTACCCGAAGCAATGACGAGAGTCGAACGGCTATTTTGACATGCATATCACGAGTGTCATTCATCTCTTGGGCCGATTGCTCATATCTATTGCGGCAACCATGTTGCTGCCCATCCCCTTTTCACTTTATTACGGGGATGGTAGCTATAGTGCGTTTTTAATCAGCGCGGCCATAACCTTTGGGTGCGGATTGCTTGCAACACGCTTGACTCAGCTTGATCAAGATTTGCGCGCCAAGGAGGGATTTGCGATTGTCACGTTTGGCTGGCTTGCAGCTGCTCTTTTTGGGAGCATGCCATTTCTCTTCTCATCGCAAATACCCTCATTTACCGATGCATTCTTTGAGACTATGTCGGGCTTTACAACAACTGGCTCAACAATCTTGGAAGATATCGAGGCATTGCCAGAGGGGCTACTTTTTTGGCGTAGTTTGACACATTGGTTGGGCGGCATGGGTATTGTGGTGCTGTCAGTTGCGATCTTGCCGTTTCTTGGCGTCGGCGGCATGCAGCTCTTTAAGGCCGAAGTTCCAGGTCCAGTGACTGATAAGCTAACACCAAGAGTCGCGCAAACAGCCAAGTTGCTTTGGGGCGTTTATCTATTGCTCTCGGCAATCGAAACTGTGCTCTTGATGCTGGGCGGGATGAATCTCTTTCATGCCCTGTGTCACACATTCGGGACAATGGCCACCGGAGGGTATTCAACACTGAATGCAAGCGTGGGGGGATTTCGAAGTGCTTATATCGACATCGTCATTCTAGTGTTTATGTTCTTAGCAGGGAGCAATTTCGCACTCCACTATCGCTTCTTACGTGGGGAGTGGTCGGCCTATTTCCGCAACAGGGAGTTCCACATTTATCTGGCGATTTTGGGTGGAGCGACGCTCTTAATCGGGATTGACACGATCTTTACACAATATGATAGCATTGGGCGAGGGCTACGCGATACCATGTTTCAGGTCGTGTCTATTGTGACGACGACGGGCTTTGGCACAGCGGATTACGAGCAGTGGTCATACAGTTCTCAATTTATCCTGTTTGGGTTGATGTTTATCGGTGGTTCTGCCGGTTCGACAGCAGGGGGTATGAAAATTATGCGCATTTACCTCATGCTGAAGTTGATTGTCAATGAGATCACCCAACTGATTCATCCCCATGCAGTGTTGCCAGTTCGTCAAGATGGCGTAACAGTCCCTCGCGAAGTGGTCACAAACATCGCCGGATTCTTCGTGCTCTTTATGACAATTTTCACCACGGGTGTTTTGATCATGTCTTTTTTGGGGCTCGATTTACTCTCTTCATTGGGGGCCGTTGTGGCCTGTTTGGGCAACATCGGGCCTGGCTTAGGAACTGTCGGTCCAACTGATAATTTTGCATCGATTCCGTCCTTGGGAAAATGGATCTTGTCCTTTTTGATGCTAATGGGTCGGCTGGAGGTTTTCACGGTTGTGATCCTGTTCTCGCCATCATATTGGCGTAAGTAAAAGTCTCACTACCCCACAAAACATTCGTACGTGTCATTCTTGAGCGGGTATTCGAGCCAATTTACATCGTTTGAGCCCGCTTCTCTGCCTGAGCTACTCCGCTTGAACCGATTAGATTAGCGAAGAATCCCACGATCACTGAAAATGTGGGTAGTGAGAGTAAAAGTTAGAAATAGACGCGAGATAGTCAAGATGAATAAAGGAAGCAAATATTACCCACTTCATCTCTTTTTACGTCAACATGATGCAGATGAGCTGAGGCTAACGTTTGATGAGATTGAAGAGATGATTGGTCAAACGCTACCAAAATCAGCCCGCACAGGCCGGCCTTGGTGGAGCAACCGCGGCAGCGGCGCTGTGCAGGCAGCAGCTTGGATGGGAGCAGGATACCATGCAGAAGATGTAGATTTTGATGATGGTGCAGTCACATTTCGGAAACCAAATCTTGAGTATAATCTTCAATGGCGAAATGGTGAAATCGTTTGGGATGGAGAGTTGATTAAGACTGTGCGGAATGATTTGGGCATGACGCAAACAGAGCTCGCAGACGAACTGAGTGTACGTCAACAGACCGTTAGCGAATGGGAAACCGGCATGTATAAGCCGACTCGCGCAATGTCGAAATTGTTGACGATCGTCGCTGAACGAGCGGGGATTTCCTTTGGGGAAGAAAAACCGAATCAATCTTGATTTACAACTTGACAAACTACACGTATAGGTGTAAAATACCAACACGCTAGCGTGTTCTGTGTTTGCGATTTAATCGCTTAATCTGAAGGCTCGTCTTTGAAATCTGACGAGCAAATCACAAAAGGTTCGGATAAATCTAGGCATTGCACTGAGATATTGCGCATATCAATCGATCCAAATTTATCGGAAGTGTGTCCCAATGTGTGTAAATAGAGCGGTCCTTTGACTGAGCGGTGTTCATTTTCACTCTTTGTGGTCCACACTCAATTTATCCGACAGGTCACAGTTGTAAAGGAGCACTATGAGTAAATATGACCTGGCACAAATCATTCGTATGTGGGAGTTAGCAGAGATCACAGCCGATCAAGCAATTGGTCAGATCTTGCTACATATCGAAGAGTTGATCAAACGGCTCGATGCCATCGAACGGCAGGTGGGGCTGAAATAGGCAAACAGTTAGTGCAAAGTGTGTCCCGAAGTGTGTAAATGGAGATCACTCAATTAGAGAACCTGTTCCATTTGCACACTTTGTGGTATACACCCAAAAGTTATGGGCTCAACCGGATCTCAAGGGGTAGACCCGCTTTGGTTTCGATACGGTTCCGCCACTCAACCGGCGCTAACCTTTTCTGCGTTTGTCAACCCCCTGAATTCCTGAAGAGCCAAGTTATGGAGTTGCAAGGTGAGAGAGCTGTCATCTTGCAACTCTTTTTTTGGATGTCGGTAATTTTCATGTCTAATTCAATTCGGCATTCACATCGGCTGACGCAATGGGCGCGAATTCATTTTCTTGAGAAGAAGATTCGGTTATGGGATGCAGGATGCTGTCTGACTCTAAGAGGTCAGCCAACGTATTCATGTAGAGTTGAACATGCGCCACATTGTTGCGGGTAAGATAACGAGGCCTGTCGGTTGAGCGCAATTGGTCCAGCACGCGTTTGTCGGCCAGATTCTCCAACTGGATCACATCCTGATAGCTGAAGCCGACACGAGAGAGAATGCTGAAAAGATCATCCACTTTGTGTCCCGTACCTTCACAATAATCCTTGGCGTGCTCAGTCCATTCCGCTGTCTCAAAGTCAATCGATTGAACGATTTCATAGTCACTCATATCAGTCAGTGTTTGGACCAGATGCCCGCAGTTACAACGCCCCATATGGCCCCATTCATACCTGGCACCTTGCTCTAGCCGACTCGCTGTTTCGCGCAGCGCTTGGATGAGACTGGGATTACTTTTGGCCATTACTCATTGCCCTCGGGATCTATGGCCAATCCAAAAAATAAACAGCTACGGCAAAAGTCGGGTACAAAAAATGACCATAAGGGGTGAAATCCTAGAGCAGCCCTCTGTTTGCATGAAAAATTTGTACCCGACTTTTGCTGCTACTGAAAATAAAATATACGCGAGAAGGTGTTAAACTAGCTCTCCAAAAGGAGCAAAAATGACAATCTCGCCAGAAATGGTTGAAGTCTTGAAAGAGACGAAGGCCATGTTAAGTGGATACGAAAGAAGGCACTTCATGGCCCAAACGGTCAAAACGATATGCGAAGGGAGTCCGACGAAAGCAGAACGAGAGTTGGGCTGGAATCGGGCGACGATAGCCAAAGCCCTGGAAGAACTAGAAGGCGGCTTCTGTTATGTCGACCAAAGCCACCGACGTGGTCGCAAAAGCCGAAGACCATATCCCCACTTTACTGGCCGATATGGTTGAAATCGCCGATCAATTCAGCCAGACCGATCCCACCCCCCCAATTGTACACTCGACTAACCGCCGCCGAAATGCGTACCCAGCTCATCGAGCAGAAAGGATACACAGATGAGGAATTGCCTGGCGAAGAGGCCATCCGCTTGAAGCTCAATGAGTTAGGCTATGGCTCAAACCGGGTCAAAAAAGTCAACCAGTGAAAAAGATCCCAGAGACCGATGCGATCTTTGATAGAATTCATCAGATCAATCAAGAAGCGGATGCAGACGAGACGGTTCTGCGCCTCTCTTGGGATGCCAAAGCGACGATTTTACTTGACCGTTTCTCGAGAGAAGGGATAAGTCGAGTGGTTGTCAAAGCGCTCGATCATGACTTTCAAGATAAGAAGACCGAGAAAGTCACTCCTTTTGGCATTTACCTCCCTTCAACCAAGGAACTCTTTCTTTACTTGACTCAGTCGAAAGTGACTAGTGACTTTATTGTCGACTGCCTGATTGATTTTTGGGAAAGCGTACGTGAACACTTTCCTCACGTCAAGACCCTCGTGATCAATCAGGACAATGGTCCCGAAAATCATACCCGTCGGACTCAGTTTATGTATCGTCTCACTCAGTTTGTTGAGCACTATCGTCTCTCTATTCAGCTCGCCTGCTACCCTCCTTATCACAGTAAATACAACCCCATCGAACGGGTTTGGGGCCATCTTGAAAAACACTGGAACGGTTCTCTTCTCGATTCTCTTGAGACCGTTCTCAATTTTGCCCGTTCTTTTCGCTTTAACCAACTACAACCCTTCGTTCACCTGAATTCCACTCTTTATGAGACCGGCGTCAAACTCACTCAGAAAGAGATGGACCGTTTGGAACAACGCTTCCAACGTTTACCTGGTTTAGAAAAATGGTTTGTCCTTATTCCCCCTCTCCATTCTCTCGTTCGCGTATAATTATTTATTTTTTTGGTTTAGCCTATCTATCTATTATTTTTCCGATAACACGATTGTACCTGGAACAAAACAAAGAGACAAGAACGCACACCTACTTTTCGGATAGCTTTTAAAGGGCAGGTTCAGAACAAGGGATGAGTTAGGTTTACAAAATTGAAATGGGCACGTTAAAAAGAGAATAGGTTAAAGAGCCAGTTGCTGTTGAGGCTGAAGAATGGCATCAAGGGCGTCAGCCAAAGAAGAGACATAGGAATCGGTAGCCAGTTCTAAGGGTGAGTGACCGGAGCGTTTGCCACGTGAGAAGGTGCGATGATTCCAAAAGAGCTGTAAAGAGCGGCCAACCAATCGGGCAAAGAGCGATGGATTGCAAGAAAGGGCCTGAGCCAAGCATGAAAGGATTCAGCTAGAGAAGAAGCCCGATGGAAGCGATCCAGTGCATGCCAGAAGGCAAGAGCCATAGGCTGCAATGAGGGAGGGAAAAGCTGTTCAATGGGAAGTTGATGGTCATGGCGATAAGTCCAGAGGTGTGTGATGAAGGCTTCGTACTCAGGTGAGAGGTTCTGGCGGAGGGGAGCCAGCAATGTAGGTAGATTCTGCTGCAGTTGGGTGGCAAAGTGTGCAATTTCATCGCGGTTCATCTCCATCATAAGTTGGGTGGCAGCCAGAATGGTTTGTTGCGCGGCATCTGTGTTGACAAGCTGCCCGGTCGGTGAAATCGGCTCCAGTGCCTGACGGACCGTTCGGAGAAGCCATGTCCAGTTCTCGTGCAAGTCAACTGCTGTCAGCACCGTTTGGTCGGCAACCTCGAGAGTCACTGTGCATTTGCGTGGTCGCCCAGGGCGACGTGCAGGAGCAGTCTGCTCGTCCAACTCTTGCCAAGCTACGTCACGGTCGGTCATGGCCTGGTCCATTTCTCTCTCCAGACGTTGGGTGATTTTGGTGCCATTCTGCATTTGGTGAAAGAGGTCATAGGAGTGTGGCGCATTCATCCCCGCTGCCTTGGCTCCTGCCTGAATGCCCAAAGCCCCATCGGTCACCAAGTCATCAAAGGTGATGCCTCGCTCGAGCAATTCGAGAAACTTCAACCCCCCATGTTGTTTCATCTCGGGCATCGGCTGCTGAGATATTCAACAGCGCAAACGATGCTCCGTCCACCACCGTCAGGCACGGTTGGTCGCCACAGAAAATTTCATCCGCTTCCCCCAACACCGGCAGCGTCGGCACCATGCTCTCATTGTACGCCGATGCCAGTTCTCCAACTTCCGCCAGCGTCCCTTGGATGAATCCCACCGACCGCTCCACACCTAGCAGCAACCCCAACCCCCTTTGGATATCTCGTACGCTTCCTCGCAGCATCGGCAACACCGTTATGGTTCGTCGGATGAACGTCTCATCCACTTCGATCACATGGCTTTTCGGCTGCGGTCCTGGACTCACTGGCGACAAGATCGCTTTCAGCGCCGCTTCACCGCTCTCTCTCAACTTATAGAGCCACGTTCGAGACACATTGTACGCCGTTGACAGTTCGCTCACTCTCCCCCACTCTCGATTCGGGTTGAGCATTTCCAACGCAAGATCGATTCGGGTTGACAATGATAGGGGGTCTGTTCGATACTCTGACATTTAGAGGCTCCTTTTTGGCTATTTTGGTCTGAACACCCTTATTTTGCCTGAACAGGAGCCTCTTTCTCTAACCTATTCTCTTGTTAACGTACTCTCTTCTTTGTCAACCTATTTCTGAACCAGCCCCTTTTAAATATTTGAAATTCTGTCAATTCATGGTAAAACTATGCAACACGACGCCAAAACTCCCCAAAAGATGGTTCAAGTCAATGCGTAGGACGTTTCTCATATTCTTTAGTATTGTCATAGTAATTCTCATATTGGTCGGTGGTGGCTGGCTCTATCTGCGTTCGAGTCTACCCCAAACCAGTGGTTCTATATCGATCGATGGTCTTGATGGGACAGTCGACATTATTCGTGATGAGGATGGTGTTCCACACATTTTTGCCACGACCGATCATGATGCATTTTTTGCATTGGGCTACGTCCATGCACAAGATCGTATGTGGCAGATGGAGTTTCAGCGCCGCGTTGGCGCGGGTCGCTTGAGTGAAATATTGGGAGAACAAACGCTTAAGATTGACCAATTTCTGCGTACAGTCGGCGTTTATCGTGCGGCACAGGCTGCTTGGCCAGCCTTGAATGCCCAGGCCCAAGATACATTAGATGCCTATGCATCGGGTGTGAATAGTTGGCTTAAACAGAACCACACGCTGCCTGTAGAGTTTTTGGTTCTAGGTGTGGAGCCAGAGCCTTGGACAGTCTTTGATTCATTGGTTTGGGTCAAGATGATGGCGTGGGATCTGGGTGGCGATTACGACGAAGAATTGCTGCGTTTGAAGCTGGGTCAGATTTTGGGTCCGGAGCGTGCCAACGATCTTCTCCAGCCCTATCCCGTCGACGGAATCAACATATTGGCTCAAACCCGTTCAGCCGATCCCCTTGTCGCAACCGTTCTGGAGATTGATACGATTCTTCAGCGGGATTTTCATCTTGGTGGAATCGATGTGGGTAGCAACAATTGGGTGATCAGTGGTGATTGGACGGAAAGTGGGCAACCGCTGCTAGCCAACGATCCACATTTAGGGTCTCGCATTCCTTCGGTCTGGTATTTGGCCGAGCTCCAAGGAGACAATCTACATGTGATTGGCGCCACGCTGCCAGGTCTTCCGGGGATTGCCATTGGACATAATGAACAAATTGCCTGGGGGTTGACAAACGTCGATCCAGATGTTCAGGATCTTTATATCGAACGGTTGAATCCCGCAAATCCAAATCAGGTCGAGGTCAATGGTGAATGGCAGGATATGGAGATCATCGAAGAATTGATCTCCGTCGATGGCATGGATGAACCAATTCGTTGGGCAGCCCGAGCGACAAGACATGGACCACTGATCAGCGATGTGAGCGAGACGACCCTTCCTGTCTCCATGCGCTGGACGGCTCTCGCACCAAATGACACAACGTTCGAAGCGTTTTTAGCGATCAATTATGCACGCAATTGGATAGAATTCAAGGATGCGATGCGCGACTATGTTGCGCCAAGCCAAAACTTTGTCTATGCAGATGTCGAAGGCAATATTGGTTATTTTGTACCGGGACAGATTCCGATTCGGAATCAGGGAACGGGAGCATTTCCATCACCGGGTTGGAACGATGAATATGGTTGGACAGGGTTTATCCCTTTCGAGGACTTGCCTCAAGCATTCAATCCTGACCAGGGATTTATCGCCTCAGCAAACAACCGGGTCGTGGACGATTCCTATCCTTATTTTCTTTCAAACTCGTGGTCACCCCTGTATCGTGCTGAACGCATCATGCAACTGATCGCCGAATTGACAGCCGATGGCCGAAAAGTCACGATGAGCGACATGATGGCCATACAAGCCGATCAGCGCAGTACGCAGGTCGATGCGTTACTCCCCAATTTGTTGTCGACGATTGGAGATGCTCTGGAAGGAACAACCCAGGAAGAAGATGAGAAAAGCATTCGTCGGAATCAGGCGCTTTCGTTTCTGCAAAATTGGGATCGAACCTCGTCTGGTACAAGCCCTGCGGCAGCTATTTATGAAGCCTGGTTTGTCCATTTAGGGCGTGCGGTCTTTGAAGATGATTTACCCGAAGGGCTCTTCAAAGAGGTGGCCAACCGGAAACATCCGACTCTACTTGCAGAAATCTACGCCAATCCGGACGAGCATGCAGGTTGGTGCGACAACGTGCGCACTCCTTCAACGGAGAATTGCGCTGACCTCGCTCAATTGGCTCTCGATCAGGCCCTAGACGATTTACGTGATCGGTTGGGTCAAGATATGGATCAGTGGCAATGGGCTGATTTACACAAAACGCAATACCCACACAATCCATTTAGCCAAGTCCCTTTCTTACGTCCATTCTTCCACCGATCCATTGAAACAGGTGGAAACACCTATACAATCAACGTGGCACCCGTAAACTTTGATGATCTCTACAACCAAAATTGGGTTCCGAGCTATCGGCAAATCGTCGATCTAGCGAACTTGGACAAGAGCCTTTTTATGCACACCACGGGACAATCTGGTCATCTGCTCAGTGATCACTATGATGATCTCATTGAACGTCACCGTGACGTTGTTTACTTGCCAATGCATTTTGGACGCGAGAAGGTAGCTGGAGAGCGACTCACTCTGGAATCAAGATAGCATGATCAGCCTCACTGCCCCCAAACCATATAACTTCACGAGAAGTGTACAAGATCACGGATGGTACGTCCTCTCTCCTTGCAAATGGCTGAATGATGAACAGACTCTCCAACGAATCGAACGGTTACAGAACGGTCGAGTCGTTCTGCTACAAATCAAGGCCAAAGAAAAAGCTGAGGAATTGGCTAATACCGTTGTCATCGAGATCGATACCAAGGTTGACACCTCACTAACATCAAAGGAAAAAGAGGAAATCCGCCGTGCAACAACCTGGATGCTCAAGCTGAATGAGGATCTATCGGAATTTTACCAACGAGCGCAACTGGACGATCGCATTTGGGCCACCGTCAAATCGGGCCGCGGTCGCTTGTTGCGGTCACCAACCATGTGGGAAGACGTGGTCAAGACGATTGCGACCACGAATGTAACGTGGGCCAACACTGAGAATATGATACGGCGATTGGTTCAGCAGTTGGGTGCTCCACTGCAGGGCAACGAGTTCGGGAAAACCCAACTGCGAGCCTTTCCCACACCTGAACAGGTTGCCGATGCCGATCCGGCGATTTTCGAAAACGAAATCCGCATGGGCTACCGTAATGCTTATGTCATTCAGCTTGCGCAAGAAATTGTCGCTGGACGACGCGAATTGGAAGCCTTGAAAATCGCTGACCTGACGAGTAGTGAGTTGAAGAAAGAACTAAAGTCGATCAAAGGTGTGGGTGATTATGCAGCCCACACGTTGATGATGCTCCTCGGACGCTACGACGAGCTGGCCGTTGATAGCGAGTTTCGGGCCTTCATGACACGCCATTACTTTTCTGATCGCGGTTCATCAGACAAAAATGTATCAGATCAAGAAATGATGAGCATCTATAATGATTGGGGAGAGTGGAAATATTTGGCTTATTGGTTCGATTCGTTTGATTAAGAGTGTGTTTTAAAAGTTTGACGAAAGGGCGAGCAAACGCCGGTTGAGTCGCAAAGCGGTATCGAAACCAGCGTTTGTGGGTCGACCCGTTTGGTTTCGATACGCCTTCGGCTACTCAACCGGCACTGATCTCACTTTTAAAACACGTTCTGATATGGGATAAAAATGGAGAACTTGATCATGATAGACTTCACAAGTGATTTTGGACGGCGAGTCGCACAAAGATTGCAAGACGAAGAGATTATTTGGTTGACAACGATCAGCAATCAGGGGATTCCCCAGCCCAATCCGGTCTGGTTTTATTGGGATGGTGAGAGCATGTTGATCTATTCGAAATTTGATGCATTTCGCAATCGCCACATTGAACGGCGGCCCAATGTTGCACTTCATTTTAATAGCGGACCGCGCGGCAATGATATCGTTGTCTTCGCCGGCCAAGCAACGATTGATCAGAACGCACCACCAGCGAATGAGATCCAGCCTTTTGTAGAAAAGTACCGTGAAGGTCTCGTGAGAATCCAGATGTCGGCAGAGCGCTTTGCGGAAGTCTATTCCGTTGCGATCAACATCGTACCCACAAAGCTGCGCGGTTTTTAAATACTCAGTCGATCCAAAATGTGTCTGATATCCGTGGAATCACCATGTATGGCGCAGCATTCGCGAACAGTGACCGCAAAACTAGCATACAAAGTCGATCCGAGGAGGGAGCATTCTCTAATGCGACTGGTGGGCGGAACCGGCGTTAGAGAACACCTCTTCCACGATAATTTGGATCGACTGATGCTGAATTAGGCAAAGGTAATTCACAAACTCCCTCGCTTTCTCACCTTGTCAACCTGTCAACCTGTCATCTTTTCTGGGAGTAGTAGTATGAGTTTATTTGGAGAGTTATTTGACATATCATTAATCGCAACAATCGGTCTGATCTTTGTCGTCTCACTCTTTGGGGGGTATCTACGGGCAAGCCGTCGCGATACATGCCTGAAGTCGTTTGATGGCTTCCACGTGACGCTAGAACGGTCTGACGGCAAACATGTTTGGGGAGTTCTAGAGATAGAATCGACAGGACTGGAATTGCTCTATCGAAATGCAATCCAGGATGAAAATCATGTGGAGTCGAGCTATATTCTCTTTGCTGATGAATATGAGGACATTCGCGCCATTTTCCGTTATGCGGATGAGTTGAGTCCAGAAAACCGAGAGAAACGCGAAAAAGATGTGGAATTGTCATTCCAGCCAGGACTTCAGCGTCGACTTCTACGGCAGACGCGTCACTTTATTTCGACAGCCTCTAGTTCCCTGTCCGAGGTATTTGGCCTGCTCATTGGTCGTTTGCGCAAGCCGGCAGGAAGATACATCACCGATTCAGGTGAAACCCATTTGAAGAGCTTGGGCGTAAATGTGATTGGGCGTGTGGGAACCGATCATGATCCTCTGCTAGAACGCTACATCGGTGAGAAAGTTGTCGTCGAGGTTTTAGAAACGGGTGATGAAATCCATGAGCACGTTGGGATCTTTAAAAACTATTCTTCAGACTTTATCGAAATCTTGGATGTCCAGTTTCCACAGCGTCAACTCCTGGCGCTGACCACAGCAAGTTCTCTGCAATCGGGTTGGGTGACAGCAGGGATGGAGGGGGAAGCGCTCAAGGTAACCAATCAAACAGAACAACCTGTTCTACTCCAGTCAATTGGCTCTGGCGAAGAAGAAGAAATGCTGAACGTCGTTGTGGACGGCGGCGACACACTCGAACTCTTTCCCGAAACAAAATCGGAGCGCGTCGAGTTGCACATGCGCGTCGTGCGTGAATTGGATATGATTATCCCGCGCACCCGCTGTCTTGTCCGACACAGAGCCAGTCGCCACAAACCCGAAATGCTGCCCGAGCTGATCTTTGATCTGGGCGTTGTGCTGCGCGGGAGCTCACTTGCCGACGCTCGCGAAACACGTTTGCGTAAACAGTTGAAGCATACCCCAAACTCAGCACTGGCTGCCGCCAATTTGGGCGCAATTCTGATGCAAAAGCAGCATTACACAGAAGCAGAACGGTGGCTTCGCAAAGCCGAGCGGGCGCGCTACTCTCTGCCTGATAATGGCAGACGCACCTACATGTTGCTGAACGAACTCAAGCGAAGGCGCGACAAAAGCCCCACCCAAATTGGGAGTCCACGTCATCTCGGTTCCAATCTTTCCACAGAAGTAGAGGAAGTCAATGGTTTGACGGCAGGTCTGATAGCCGAACAAGAGGAGATACGGCTCAGTTAGAGAGCCAAATCAATGGTCAATGGCCAACGAGCAATAACCTAAACGGCTACTTCTGCCGACGGATCGATTGGATACATCGGTCGCTCAATTCGTTGATAAGGCAAGCGGGCCAGATTTAGATCAGACGCACCGGGGCTGAGCGCCATCAGGGCTCGTGGTGCCACGCGGATCAGGTCGGGAAAGAGATATCCCAGCTTTACAACCACAATTTTATAATCGAGTGGATGGATGCCTACTTGCTCAAAATCTGTGACTGTTGTGAATGGCTTGCGTTGCTCTGTCACAATTACATCAATCGTCATATTTTCCTGATTGATCCGAAGCACCACCTGATCGCCTACGTGGGAGTCGCCTGCCTCAATTGTCACGACGAGCCCTTCGATCGGGAGTGGTGTGCCATTGACTGTATCTAGCTTACCACCTAACTCTACATTCACTTTGGCTCCAATGCCCACCCGCTTACACCGTGCAACCGTGCCCGCGTCGGGAATGGCAGCGACCAGAGCGGTGGATACAGGGTACGCCAGAAGTCGCTCCACGAAAAGTGGAATGTCGCCTGCAGCACCCGCAGTGGGGTTATCACCACTGTCGCTGATAAAGATGGTTGGTTCAGTCGCAGCGAGTGCGAGGCCAATGCATTCATCGATGGTCCCAGACTCAACGCCGTAGTGAAATTCCGTGCGTGCATCCCAATACGCTTGTGCCAGCTTTGCCGCTTCTTGAACTGCAACATCTTGATCGAGACCCGTCACGACAGCGGCGGCACGGGCGCGTGGCTCGTCAACCCACGCAAAACCGACAAAGAGTGAGGCATCAATGATGCTTGGTACCTGAGTGATCTGCTCAAGAGAGGACCAGATGCCGTTGCCAGGCTCCATATCTGTGCGGGTCTGTTCACCAGAGAGCAGAACGGGAATCGGGTGTAGCGCGATTTTGGGTCGATGTTGCATCTGCAAGGCATGAACCAACAAATTGCACGCTCGCTGGCGCGTCTCCAACGTGTCGTGATGGGGTGCAGTCCGATAAGCGGTCAACATGTCGATCTGCTCAACGTAATCATGCGAGATATTGCCATGTAGATCCATGCTCGCAGAGATGAGAGCATCCGGTCCGACGATGTTGCGGATTGATCGCGCCAGATCTGCCTCAGCATCGTCCATGCCAACGATCTTCATCGCACCATGCAGATCTAGATAAACCCCGTCGACAGCATTATAAATACTCAGTCGCTCTAACAATTCTTCCTTCAATGTTCGATACGCTGATTGTTCTAATTCGCCACCCGGCCATGTATGAGCAAAGAGGGTTGGCAGAAATTCAACGTTAGAATTCGCCTGGAAATCTGACAGGAAGGGGTAACGGTCAGAGCCCATCATCTCGTTGCCTCGCATGATCATAAAGTCGGTGAGTGTGACGGTCAGCGGTGAGAATGAACCGTTTTCGATTGAGATACCACCAAATGCTATACGCACGGGATGCAATTTCTCCTTCGCTCATCAGACAAAAATGTGCAACCTTCTGAAATTTCGACAGTCTAATCGCTTACTTGCACACTTTTCATAGATGAGCCTTCCCTCTTTTCTATGATCCGTATAATGATAATTTAACGATCGCCCGCTACACTAGCATCTAAACGCAACACTCGCTTATAGATAGCAAGGTTACGTATAGAAGGCCACTCAAATTATTATTCTTTATCAAACCCAATTTATGGCCTTCTTTTTATCTCTGACTCATTTACGACAAACGTGGGCGACAATGATGTCTCTCCGAACCAAACGGCACCTTATTCCCATTTGTGAAATGAGTTCTTAATCTTTATCCAGCCTCCGAAAGGGCTGTTTTCATATAAAACCAATAAATCGTCAAATGATGATTTATTGACGAGAAAAAAAGCTCGTTTCATAGCGGGCTTCGAAAAATCAAACATAAAACCGCTCATCTTTAGACTGTGCAGATGAGTCAACCAACCAAATCGGAGGGCCGGTCATTATGACTGGCCCTTTCGTATTGGAATAAGAGTTCTCAGCTTTCGCTTAACACGGGCCCAACTTTCGCTTGCTGATACAGATCCGCAAAGCCAGAACTCCCATCATCATCAAGTAGTTCAGTTGACACGCCTCGCTCATAAACGGGCTGATTCCCATTTTTGAAATAGGTCCATACCGAAGATGTGTTGTGCGAATCGTCGGCGAAATAGACGTTGATGCCACATGCGCGGCTATATTTCACCAGCCTTTTCGGTAGCTTGAGATCAGCTTGCTCCACACGAAACTTCTCCAGCGCAGCCTCATCAACTGTCACGCCCAACCCAGGATGATCTGGCACTCGAGCGTGCCCACCCGCCACATGAATACGTTCGGTCAGCAAAGGATGCTGATAGAGTTCATGACAGGTGATTGCGGGCCATTGGGCATGTGTTAGAACGGCACCCAAATGAAGGGCCATAGTGGTTGTCAAACCTGTCCCGACCATCTGCAAGAAAAAGGGCATGTTGGCCATGGCTGCGGCCAATCCATCTGCCATAATGCGCGAGACACCTCCAGAGATCACGAAGCCATCGCAGTAGCCTTCACCGATGGCCGTTCGTCCGGGTACCGCACCGTAATGGTGCGCAATCGGAGTCCGAATCTGCGATCGCAATAACCGATTGCCTGGCATATCGTTGGCTTGGATGGGCCCTTCAAAAATCTTCAGTTTGGGATATTCCTGTTCCAATTGTTGTAGCACTGGTACTGCATTGGAGACATTGATGAGAAAGTCATTCCAGTCGGCATCGATACAGAACCAGTCAGGTGTGACGGCACTGATACGCTGAATCGTTTCATAGACATCAAACCAAGGACGTGTTTTGATCTTGAGCGACGTATAGCCCAATTCCACTGCAACCTTGGCTTCCTGCTCATATTTTTCCGGCGACATGTCATGATCCCAAAAAGAGATCGGACATGTGTCTCGGCATGGATGGCCCAGCAGCCGATAGACCGGAACGCCCGCAAGCTTACCAGCCGCATCAAAGAGCGCCATTTGCAAGCCCGCCCCAAGGCTGTCATCCCACATCAACTCAAAGGGAGAACGACCAATCACCCGCTCATGGAGATCAACTCGTCCCCAGGTATAATTCTGAATCGTCTCACCATAACCTACGACACCTGAATCCGTCACGACCCGAATCACCTCTACCTCAGACCAGAGATGGATGCGCGCTCGCTCCATTTCGCGCTGCACCCGTTCGACAAATGGGACGACGAGCAAGATGCGTTCGACTTCAGTAATTTTGGCTTTGGTTGACACAGTTGCCTCCTTTTGGTATAGATGTCAGCTACCAGAAGCGAGAACGGATTCGGGGGTGAATAGATGGATCTCACGTTCGCTCTCAGCCAAGGCAGTTAGGGCTTGATTAAATCCTTGACGGCTAAAAAGCGCATAATGTACATCCCAGCCAGTCTCGCCTTCCAAAGAGCGATCTATGCCACATATTGCAATAATGATGTTTTATTCAGTTGTTCGATCCCCAATTTTTCTGGTGATCGGGCACTCGCCCAAAAATCGCGCTTGAGCGCGGCGTTGGCGAGCGTCACCAGCGAACGCATGAGAGGTGTTTGCACACCGAGTTGATCGCCCAAGAGACTCCACGCCGCAACGCCATAGGGAACATCTTCCGTGAGCCAACGTGTGTCGATCATTCCGGGTGCGCGCAGTTGTGTCAACATTCGACTACCGTTGATCGTGGCCCAGAGATCACCCTTGGGACCAAATCCGGCTGCGTGAAACGCTTCATCGACTGGTGTCAAATCCAACCCCAACGCCTTGCCAACAGCACGACGTTCCGCGTCTAAGGCATAGATAACATCGACCACCGTGGGCGTCACGCCCTCATCGTAGAAATAGAACTCACCTCGTGAATGCTCCACACGTCCCGCATTCATCAAGACGCCCGGCGGATGGACGACTGGATTCATGGCCGACAGACCACACGCAATCACATTGGGATAGGGAGCAATGGCTGTTCTACTATCATTACGGCCGTCTATCGTGAATATCTCAGCCAGTGCATCTGCGACCTCCTCTGTTCGGGTCGCTGGGTAGGCGCCTAACCCCAGCGCGCTGACTACACCCCAAATGATGGCTGAATCGGGAGATGATTTGCGACAGACATAGGGTGCTGTATCGGTCTCGGCAAAGACAATATCACTTTGATTGCCTGCCTCTCGTACAATCCGCGCAAACTCTAACGAACCCAATGTACCTGGTGTGATCACAACGATATGGCCATCGCGCAGATAAGGTGCGCAGAATTCGGCAAAGGGTTTGTGGGCATAAGCCGGGACAATGAGCAAAAGCAGATCGTTCTGCAATCCCACTTGTGGATCTGTCGTCAGCTTGGCAAGTGATGCCAGTCCTGTCTCGGCAACCCCTTCTAGCATGATGGTCTGATTGTCAACGATCGGCTCGAGCGTCCAGGCAAAGTCAGGATGCTCACAAATTGTGATCTCCATCCCGCGTAAAGCCAGATTGGCTGCAACGGCGAAAGCTGTATTGCCACCGCCCAAAATCGTGAGTCGACTCATACAGACAGCTCCTGCTTGAGTCGATCGGCGACAATCTCGACTTCGCCTTCACGCAGAGTATGTACACCAATGAAGAGCTTGTCGCCATCCGCTCGGGTCCAGATGGACGGATCGCCAGCCCTCAAATTGGCGACGACTTCATCAGGGGTCTTGCCGAGAGCATCTGTATCCACTTTAACGCGCAGACGCATCCAGGCTCCCCCTTCATCAGGATAGGCATTTTCGGCCGTAATGTGGGGCACGCCAGCCAACACCCCAGAAATGGTCTGAATGCGCTCAGCTTGTTCTTGAAGCCGCTCTTCGTGATCCATGGTGAGCCATTCATCCAAGGCAACCACCGTGGCAACTACCTCTTGGCGGTCAATCTTGTAACCGCGCGCCATACTGCGATTGAGCTTGGTTTCATAGCTGATAAAGTTGTGAAGCGTGGCGGCATGGACTCTATCTTTTTTGCCGCATAGAATGCCAGCTGAATTAGCTGAACCGAGATACTTGGCCCCAAAGCAGAGCAAGTCGGCTCCACTGTTGACTAAATTGGTCATGCGTTCCAGAGGATAGATTTCGGCGGCGGCGTCCACAATCACGGCAAGATTGTGCTTTTGGGCAATCGAAATCACTGTCTTGAGGGGTAAGGTGTCGGGAATCTTCTCTCCCGCCGCAAAGAAGAGAATTCCGGCTGTCTGGGAGTTTATCGCTGCCTCCAACTGTTCGGCTGTTGTTCCAGTTTCATCGCCCATCTCAATCAGTTTGCCACCCGCCGCAGAAATACAGCGATCATAGTGATAGCGAGTCTTTTTCTGTAGCAGAAATTCGTTCTTCATACCGGACGTGTCGGGCAGTTGCATAATCTTGTCGGGATCGTCGCCCGCCATGACGCTTGCAACGCTTAGGACAAGCGCAGCATAACAACCTGAAGTTACATATCCACCCTCAGCGCCCATCATTTTGGCAATGGCTGCGCCCGATTTTTCCAACACCTCTTCCATTGGTGCGTAGACCGCGTTGGCGGCCTCCATTGCGGCCTGCACACCGGGTGAGAGAGTTGAACCGCCCAGCAGCGTCTGGTTGCCAGATGCGTTGATAATTGGTTTGATTCCGAGTTGGCTATAAATGTCTTTGGGATTTAGGGTAGGCATGGATTGCTCCTAATTGAATTGTGAAGCGGATGAAGGGATAGTCAATTTCAGTATACCAGCGAAAGACTATTTCGCCAATCATTTTTGGATAAAGAGAGCAACAAAGGGCCTCAAATCCAATAGTCAGTAGACCGCAATCGTTAGATTCTTCGCTCCGCTCGAGAATGACACAACTGCTGTCTACTGATAGTCTTCTTTGTCTCTCAGTTCCTTTCAGGCTATCCTTTACAACTTTACTTTCTGGTAAAAGAAAAGAGATGAGGTGAGAAATGTGACAAAAAGCGGTTAGCAGTTCATCCTAAAGGTAGAGAACCCAAAAAGGAGGAAGGAATGCTAACCGCGCCAGAAATAACTATAGCAGTACTGATGAATGTATTGCAAGTAACGCCGATGGGAACAAACGTAAATGTAATGCGTCTGATGTGGGCAATGCTGAATGGGTCGTTTCTGAAAAGTCGAGGAGCAATCCATAGCGCATTGAAAGAAAGCGGGTTTGAAGATGAGGAGCTCCGGCGAAGCTGGTGGAGCTTTCGATATGGATCATGGGATATCACAAGTCTGCTGGGGTCGTGGCAAGAAGAAGTGGAAAGGGGAATGGGAGGCAAAAAAGTTAGAAGGGTACCGAGTGAAAAGCATAGATATCACAGGGTTCTGGCGACCGAAGCTGCAAGGGAAAGTGAACCGACTCTATAACTCAACGGCTCGTCGGGCATTGCCCGCGCTCATCTTTGGAGTGATGATAAGCTCGGGGGAGATAGGCGGGAAGCGAGTGCCACTGCTCAAGGCAATCATGAGATGCACGGTTGGAACAAAGGAAAGTGAGTTTCGGAAAAAGCTGCTGAAAGAGACGAAGAAATCACTGGAGTCAGACGAAGTGGCGGTGGTCGATGCCGGGTTTACAATCAGAGAAATGCTAGAAAGCGGCATAGACCGATTTGTCCTGCGGGAAGCCATTAACTGCACAGTGCGCCGCAATGAGTTCCCCAAACGCAAAGAAAAAGGCAGACCACCTGAATATGGTGATATTGTGCGTCCGCTCTCTCGCAGCTATAAGGGAAAGCGACTCGAGGCTACAACTCCGGACTCGTCTGGTCGCTTTTCTATAGTGGTCGCCTGATTTGCTATCAAGCATGGCACAATCTCGTCCCCAGAACAACCAAGGTGGATACAGCCAACCGTACCTACTCGATTTACGTCATTCAGGATCCGGCCTACAACACACCTTTGGTTTTGGCGACCGTTATGACTTTGCAGCCTGAAACCATTTATCTTGTCTACCTGGAACGCTGGCCTGTTGAACCTCCCCCCTTGGCTTCCAAGCAGATGATTGGCTTACATCGTCAATTTGTTCATGCCGATGAGGCTTGTTTCCGCTTACCTGAACTGGGGCTGCTGGCTGGCAATCTTCTTTCCCATTTAGCCGCTTCTCTTCCTCCCATACCGACTGGCTACTGGGATCGAGAGCCTCAATCCACTCCCGGCAGGCTGCGCCGTGTTCTCTCGAGTGCTCTTTTTCCAACTCCTGACCAACTCGACCCTGACTTTCGGAAAAAGGCCTCGGTTTCACACCATTTCCCTAAAGGCGTTCTCGCTCATCGCCGCCTCAATGCCGCTGCTTAAACTAGCCGAGCACTATTTTTACATTTTATCCCGTTTTTTCAGGGTGGATTCTTTTTTCCGCCCCTTTCGGTTTGCCCTTTGTCACTCAAGCCTTTACCAGAAAGTAAAGTTACTATAGCCTTTCAGAAAAAGATTTCCCTGTTGTTGATGGCATTTTGTACACTTTGTGGTACACACTTGATCAATCAGAGCCCTAAACTGATAAGGACAAAACCAAGCTCATGAACAACCAACCTTCACTTCAAAACAAACTACTCCAAGACAAAATAGCAATTGTAACAGGCGCTGGTCGTGGAATCGGACAAGCAATCGCATTGGGATTTGCAAAAGAGGGGGCGCAGATCGTTTGCGTTGCACGTACACAATCAGAGCTTGATGAGACTGTAGACCGTATTATCGCCACTGGTGGTCAAGCCATCGCCATTCAAGCTGATGTTTCACAACCTGAGCAGGTTGCGCAGATGACGGACAGATCCGTTGCGCATTTTGGTGGAATTGACATTCTCATACTCAATGCGGGGGCACAGCTTGACCGGAATATGGTCGAAGAAAGTGATCTCGATGGATGGCAGAGGACCATTGAGGTGAATCTTTTTGGACCGTACTATTGTGCGAGAGCAGCCATTCCCCATATGAAAGCACGTGGGGCTGGAAAAATTATCATGGTTGGCTCGGGAATGGGTCATAAAGGGGGTCCGAGTAGTTCGGCCTATAGCTGTTCCAAGGCGGGCTTATGGATGTTGACGCGTATCCTGGCGCAGGAGGTCTGGCAAGACAATATCAGCGTCAACGAGTTAATTCCTGGGCCGGTCGAAACCGCAATGACCAATAATCCCGATTCACGGACAGGAAGAGCATTTACGACGGGTGGAGAATGGGTCAAACAGCCCCAGGATGTTGTGCCACTGGCTCTCTTTCTCGCAACACAACCCAATATAGGTCCCACGGCACAGAGCTTTAGTTTGATGCGAAGAGATACTTGAAATTCACTGGCCAATGACCAGAAACAGTCGCACCAGTCACCTGGTGATTAATGCTCTGCTCTCAATTGAAACCGCGAAAGTATTTAGAATTAGTGGAGGAAGCATTCGATCGGTCGCACAGGAGAGTGCTTCCTCCAGTTTTCTAAAGACTTGCTAGAGTTTACGTAACAAGCTGTTTATTCACCTGAATACTCGTCATGTTATAATCTGATTCAGGAACAGTATGTTATTCTGAGAGAAAATTGCTATGAGTGAACTGACTGTATTGCAAGAAGAAGAGCAGGAATTTGATGATATGGGGTCATTCAACCATTCAACCGTTCAAGCCAACGTGGCCTATCTCTTGAAACGGATTGGCAAATTTACGGTGTCGGTTGAACTGAGTCTCGATAGTAGTTCTCTGGACAAAAATATTTTCGATGTTAAAGATGAGCTGATTCCTGATGTATGTATCTATCCAAAACGTAAGCTACTAAGTCCATTTGACGTTTTGAAAATGAAGGATATGCCACTTATGGTCGTCGAAGTATTGTCGTTTCGGCAATTTCAATCGTCGCTGATCGAAAAATTCAATGCCTACTTTGCTCTTGGCATAGAATCATGTTGGCTCGTGGATCCAGTAATTCGCAATGTACACGTTTTTTCGACAATTAACGATTGGAAAACTTTTTCTATCGGTGATGATTTAATTGATTCAAAGCTCAATATTCAATTTCCTGTTGCAGAGGTATTTGATGATTGAATATTTGCTTTCCATTTATTTTGTCTATTAGCTACGCACGGGAACCATACTGTCCAAGCTGCTCTAATCCGGCCTGGACAGCCAGAGACAAGGACAAAACTTCATCGTTAATCTAATCCTGCCAAGATATCTTCTACTTCTGCCAACAAACGTGATAGCTCGTTCCGATCCTCATCACTCAGTGGTCCACCCGGCATACGGCTGAGATTGGTTGCGAAGAGACCGCGCCGGTGAAGTGTTTCCTGAATCACAGATGCTCCCCCCAATGCCATTGGTGCACTGATCAGAGGAAGTAGCCGATTGTGTAGAGCTCTGGCTTCATCAAGATTGCCCTCTTCTAACTTTTTCCAGAGTTTGACCAACGCGTCAGCATTGACGGCGCCGGGCATATTTCCCGCAGCTCCCCGCACAAACTCATCCACAATATGCTGTCCACCGCGCCCACCAAAGACACCAGCGCATGAATCTCCCGCCGCCGCGATCGTTTGGGCGATTTTACGCGGCTCTGGTAGTGTTTCCTCTTTAATATATTTCACGTGCGCCAATTCTTGACATAGGCGAGCCAGCATCTCGCTCCCCAAGGGTGTTCCAATGGGACCGATCATGTTCTGGACGATAATGGGCACAGTGAGCGCATCGGATAGCGCTTGATAGTGCTGATAGCAACCAGCGCTGTCAAAGTGGAAGAGGTGGGGAGGCATCAACATGACCCCATCTGCGCCAATTCCTTCGGCCCATCGACTCATGGCCACGGCAGGTACTGTATGCACTGAGTGCGTTGTAGCCACTACAGGTACCTGACCCGCCGCCTCGCCGACCACAACTTCGATCCAGCGTTTGCGTTCATCGTCAGACAGAACGCCAAACTCGCTGGCAAAAGCAGGTCCCACCAACCCGTTGACGCCTGCATCAAGAAGAAACTGTATCTGCTTTTTCATGCTCACTTCGTCAAATTCATAGCTTGAGGTGTAGGGTGTAGCCACAATCGTAAAAATCCCTCGCCATGGTTCGTTCATATATTGATCTCTCCTTGATTCACGAGTATTGGGTTCTTGATCTATAATCTCGAATAATCATCTCGGTCCGTTCACATGCCACGAATTGCCACATATTGTTCATTTTGGAACGGTCTCACTTGCTTATCCATTATAGAGACGCCACTTAAACTTCGGAAAATAGAATCGTTTTCTCTTGAGGGACTATTGTCCGAAGTTTAAATGATGTGGCTATTAGATTAACACAGAACAAAGAGGTTTTTAGAATATGAGCAACACAAAACGTCTAGAAAACAAAGCCGTCTGGGTCACGGGCTCATCCCGCGGCATCGGTCGAGTCGTGGCTGAGCATCTGGCTTCCCTCGGCGCACGAGTAGCCATTCATGGAACCAGTCCAACCTCCACCCAAGCATTTAACGAAGCGCCATCATTGGACGCAGTCGCCGACTCGATTCAAGAAGCCACGGGTATGGATGTAATTCCCGTTTGGGGCGATTTGTCAGACGAGCAAACGGTTGCCCAAATCCACCAACGCATTGGGCAGATCGATATTCTCGTCAACTGCGCTGGTGGGGACATTGGTGCTCAAGGAACAATGGGTGAAAATGCGGGAAAGCCTGTCATTAACGATGCCATCTTCATCTCACCAAAAGATGTGCGTGCTGTCATTGATCGCAACCTGTTCACCTGTATTTTGGCTTGTCAGGCCGGTGCACCGGAAATGATCGAGCGCAAAGCAGGTTGGATCGTCAATATTGGTAGCATTGCGGGGCTATTTGGGCGAGAGTCAGGTGCCATTTACGGTGCAGCAAAAGCCGCTGTCCATACCTATACACGCGCGCTTGCCGACCAACTGCGTTCCCACAACGTCTATGCCAATTGTATTGCACCTGGTCCAATTGTTACCCCTCGCTTTGTCGCGAGCCGCCCCGTAGATGAAAGTCAGCAGATTACGGAAGGGACTCTAGAACGATATGGGGCTCCGCTTGAAATTGCACGGGCCGTTGAATTTTTCGTCACTGGCGACTCATCCTATATCACAGGACAGGTTCTGAGGGTCGATGGTGGTAGGCAACTATGGCCGGCTTAGAACCTAACTAAAAGGTGGTTGTAAGTCTAGGCACTTCTCGAGGGATAATAGATCGCTACAGAGTTTTTCGAATAAGCACTTAAAATGAGGCACCATACCAAGGAATAGGGACAATGTAGGTGTTAAGGCCATTCCAGAGAAATAAATCCTTGATTTGCCAGGTCGACCTCTCTAGAATGGCTTGCGCTTTTCCAGATCAAATTCGGGATTTTATTTGATATTGTTGGAAAAGCCTAATCTATTGACACACTGTCGTAATCTAGCGGTGATTCTAGGTGTCTAGAAGATAGCAATGGGATAGCTGTATTCAACGCAAGTGCAGTGATGATAATTGTTCCTCCAATCAAAGTATGGATGCCTAGACTTTCTCCGATTGCCCACCAGACCAACAAAGGTCCTAGAATTGCTTCTAGTAACGTCATTAAGTTAACTTCTGCCGCAGGCACATAGCGCGGGCCAATAAAGATCAAGCTAAAGGAAGCGGGCAAAATGAACAGCCCTAGAAATAGCAGATAAGGCCACTGTGCCGGGGCAATAGAAAGTGGTTCAGCTAGAGGGAAAGTAAGTAGAACGCTGAGCAGGCCACCGGCGCCGACAGCAGGGACCATGTCGATGTGCCGAAAGCGACGTGTCAAAGAAAAGTTTATCGCTGATGTCAATGCTGTCCCCAATGCTGCCCAATTTCCCCAAAAATGACCACTATTTGTTCCCCCCGCAAACGCAATAATGGCGATACCTATCAGCACGACACAAATTGTGATATAAGTACGCATTGGGATCAGATCGTGCAAGAAGTAATGGCCGATCAGGGCAGTAAAAACGGGGGACGTACTAACGATAAAGAGGGTGTTGGCAATGGTCGTTGTGGTGAACGCATAAACAAACAGGATACTACCTGAACTAAAGATCAGCGCAAACAATAGTCCGGGCCAACCCAATCCAGTGAGATAGGACCAACCTTTGTGGCGGTGAATGGCAAATATACCGCCCCATATCGCCAACCCAAATAATAATCCTCGCCAAAACGCGTATGTCCAAGGATCGGTCCCAATCAGACGCGTCAAAAGTCCATCGGGCGAAATGATCACGACACCCAAAGCGGTAATGAGTAGTCCTTTCGCATAAGGTGATAACTGTAATTTCATGAATTTATGTCTGCTGTTGTGAGTTCGCTATCGGCGTCAGCTTTCCCTTTGCCTATTTTTCATGATTCGTCCCTCCAACATCGATTTTGAACATCTCCATCATCTCAAGCATCACCTCTTCCAACGCGTTGACATTGAGCCGATAGGTGATGGTTGTACCACTTCTGCTTCCTTGAATCAAATCCGCATCGCGCAAAACAGAGTAGTGACGCGATAGCGTTGGCTTGGTGGAGTCAAAATGGTCGGCGAGCTCCCCTGCTGACATATCACATCTGCGCAAGAGTTGCAATGTTGTAGTTTGGCACAACTTAGTCAGCCTTGTCAAGCGCTTCAACATCAACGGGTAGGGTAATCGCGCACTTTGCCACCGAGGGGCCGAGCAGGGTTCGTTGTACGAAAAAGGTAGAAAATCCAGTGCACTTTAGTGTACTTCCGCTGTCAGACGTCGGTTTTAATCGACGGCGGTCGCCGAATAGCGCCGCTTTTTTTAGGTACGCGATTGCCCTACATTGATGGGGCGGGTAATCGCGTACTTTGCTATCAAGGGCTGGCGAAGCGTAAGATTCTTAGTCTTGGCTTTAGACGGAAGTATCAGTTATCATGAAGAAACGATGAATCTCAGAATAAATCCGTGAAATCTGTGTTTATCTATGTCCCACATTCTTAATCCCTATCATCTCAAATACTAGGAATCAAAATGAGTTCAAACCAACGTCCCAATATTCTCTTCGTCTTTTCAGATCAGCAACGTTATAGCGCGCTCGGTGCCAACGGCAATCCCATTGTCCGGACACCCACTATCGACCGACTCGCCGCTGAAGGGATGGTCTGTGACAATATGTTTTCCAACCACCCTCTGTGCTCGCCCTATCGAGCAATCTTGCTGACCGGACGTTATGCCTGGCAGAATCTGGTCATTGATAATGAGTATCAGCCGCGCCGCGATATTCCAACGCTGCCGGGTACGCTGCGCAAACATGGATATGGCACGGGGCATGTGGGAACGTTCCATCTGGGCAAAGGGCCCTATCCAGAAGAAGAACGCTATGGATTGGATTATCTAGCCGCGCTCGATCTCAATAGCGGCGCAGGCTATTTCAACAGAAGTTACTACGAAAATGAGTCTGGACCGACCTTGTTTGAAGGGTGGGCACCAGAGGTTGAGACCGATCTAGCCATTCGGTTTATGGAGCGGCATTTGGACGCACGGCCAAACGATCCCTTTGCGCTTTTCGTTTCCTGGCGCCCACCCCACTGGCCCTATCCTCAATATCCTGAAGAACATGCAATCTACGATCCAGCTGACGTGGATGTACCGGGCAATGTGCCGGAACAGATGGTGGATTTCGCACGCAGAGAGATCGCCGATTACTATGGCTGTTGCACGGGTCTTGACGCGCAAATGGCGCGGCTTGTCGAGGCGCTCGATCGACTTGGCATTAGCGACAATACCATTGTCTGCTATACATCCGATCATGGCGATCACCTCTCCAGCCACGGGTATGGCAAACCCTATGACTACTGGATGCATGAATCCATGAGAGCCTCCAAAGCGACGCCATATGAAGAGTCGATTCACGTACCTTTTGTTGTGCGGTGGCCGGGTGTCGCATCGGCTGGCACCCGCAGCGATGACTTTATGGGGGCGATTGATCTGGTGCCGACTTTACTTGGTGCCTGTAGGGTCCCCTTGCCGGATGGACTCCAGGGGCGCGATCTGTCTAGCGTTTGGCAAGGAAAAGACGTGCCGCACGATACAGAGAGTACACCGGGCGGATCAGACTCGGTTTTCCTACAAAACATGGCCCACGGTTGGCCGAATCGCGATGGCTGGGTGGGTCGTTGGCGCGGGGTGCGCACGGATCGCTGGACCTACGCCCGCTGGTTTGGCAATGAACGTGGACCGTGGTTGTTTGATCGGTCAGAAGATCCTCTTGAAATGGTCAATCTCGCAGATTCCGCTGAAGCACGCCCTGCTCTCGAAGAGATGGAGTGTCGTCTTCATCGCTGGATGGAAGCGACTCATGATCCCTTCGAGTATGGACGACGTGGCCCCCGTGGTTTTCTCGAATTAGGCCAGGTGTTCGCAGATCCAGAAAAGTATGCAGGTTGGGCTACAGCTTAATTTCGGCGACAACCGTGTAGGTCCCTTTTTTTGTTTTCGATCCCATAAAATGAGTTGCACCAACGGTGGCATTTTCGCTTTCAATAAATGACTGAAGCGAACTTTCGTGATTGGTCGAAAAATCCAGTCCAAAGCCAAATTCCTCGTCCGTCAGCTTCAAGAGTTTCAGCGATGATTTCATACCAGGATACATCTCCCCCGTCACGAAACGAAGCGCATAGAAGTCAGCTGCCAGAATGCTCCCAGATGCCGAGTGAGCTTTCATCTCTCGCAGGGTGTTTCTCGCATCCGATTCAGAGAGGTAGAGCGTCACTCCTTCCCACAGAAAGAGCGATTTTTTGGTCGGATCGTAGCCTGATTCTTCAAGCTTTTTATACCAGTGCTCTGTTGAAAAATCGACTTCAACAAACCGAACGTGAGATGCATCGATAGCGGCTTTTTCCAGGAGCTTTCTCTTGAACTGTTGGGTCTTGGCTTGATCAAGCTCAAAAAAATGGAGAGCACGATGCTTGAGGTCACCGTAACACCTCGTATCAAATCCTGCTCCCATCACCACAAACTGCTCAACCTCATCCTTTGCCTGCTTGATGATGTTGTCAAAATAGATCGTTCTGTTGAAAACAATTTGGGCAATGCCTTCTTCTCTGGGTTTAGCAAGCGTGGGGAATATAGCATGTTTGCTGCTGATTTTGTAGCGCAAGTAGAGTGGAAACAGAAACAGCCACAGACCTACCGCCGACGTATTGGGCAACACTTGAATCAGTTTGGCCGTAGCGGTATCCTTTCGCAGGTCAAAGATGTGCATGATCCATCGATTATTCAGCACCTCAACGGCCGTCTGGGAAACATCTAATTTACGACTGACGATTATTTGCTTGTAAGTTACAAGAATTAAGGCCACAATGGCAAAAGGAATGAACAGGATTTGGACGATGATAAAAACGATGAAAGCGAGTAAGTTCATAGGCAGAAATACTCCCATATAATCAGCAATTGCAAATTGGAAACGGTCCATTCGGGTGGGACTGTCACCTGGAACCGCCTAATTTGATATTGCTGCCATGTAAACAAGAGACTTGCACACCATACTTTTGTCCGCTATACTAATGGGCGGTGCTGATATCTCCTCCCGCCCTAATACTGCACTCACTCATTAGGAGCCGTTGACATTTGACAGCCCTCTCGAGAGAAATCATCATGCAACGCGACCAACGCTCTGAGGGTGCACTCTAAATGTCAACAGAACCTAATTGAGAATAATTTCATTATATTACATTCAATTCCCCATATTTGCCACAAGAACCCAAGGAGAAAAACATGAAAAGATTGAAGCCCAGAACAGAAATCTCGCGTCGCGAGTTTATACGCATGTCAGCGTTTGCGACGGTCGGCACAGCCCTAGCTGCCTGTGGAGGCGGTGCTCCAGCGCCCGAAGCACCTGCAGATGAAGCATCTGTCTCGGATACATCAGCTGCTGAGAAACCCGCCGCTCCGGCTGGACCACCAGGAACCTACAATGAAGCACCAATGTTGGCAGAGATGGTCGCCAACGGCGACCTACCACCTGTGGACGAACGCCTGCCCGAGAATCCCTTGGTGCTCGAGGGTCTGGATGGCGTCGGCAACTATGGTGGGCTCTGGCGAGCTGGCAGACGTGGCCAAGCCGATCACTTTGCCATCAATCAGGTCATTATCAGGGGATTGCTCTCGATCAACCAGGAGTTGACGATCAATCCCATGGTCGCGGAGTCCTGGGAAGTGAGCGAGGATGCCACTGAATATACCTTCCGGCTGCGCAAGGGAATGAAATGGTCGAGCGGCGAACCGTTCACTGCCGACGATGTCATCTTCTGGTATGAGGAAGAGATCAAGAACGAGGAACTGACCCCCGTCTTTCCCGCATGGTTGACCAGCAACGTGGACGGCGAAAATGTGCCAGCGGAGCTATCTGCGCCTGATGAAACGACAGTCGTATTCAAATTTGCCAGTCCTAATGCGCTCTTCCACTTTTCGGCTGGGATATTGTTGAGTTTCCCCGTACGATCCGCTGTCTATATGAAGCAGTTCCATCCAGATCACACCGACGATGCGGCGGCCCTAGACAAGGCGGTTGCGGATGCGGGCTTAGACTCTTGGGTCGATCTCTATGAAGATATGCGCAGCAATCGTCACGAAAACCCCGAGAGCCCCATGCTTTGGCCCTGGACCGTAGAAAACACGATGGCTGAAGAGCTGCTCAACGCCACGAGAAATCCCTATTTCTGGGCAGTAGACGTAGCGGGCAACCAGCTACCCTACATCGATAACCTCTCATTCCGTCAATTCACCGACCCAGATGTCCACGCCTTGCGACTCATCAATGGTGAGGTTGACTGTCAATCGCGCCACGTACGCAATACAGATTTGACTGTGCTCAAAGAGAACGAGGAGAAGGGAGACTACAAAGTTCAGATCTGGCGTCGGACGGCAGTCTATGGCCTCCACTTTAATATGACTGCCAAAGATCCACGCGTACGCGAGCTCTTTCAGGAGCGAGACTTTCGCATCGCGGTTTCGCTTGGTGTGAATCGGGATGAGATCAATGAACTGGTATTTGATGGCCTCGCGACAAGCATGCAGTACGGTCCACCGGTAGAATCCCCGTTGCATCTTCCTGAACTGACCAACGCCCATCTTGAGTACGATCCAGATCGAGCCAACGAGTTGATCGACGGCTTGGGGTACACGGAGCGGGACGAAGATGGGTTCCGCCTCTGGAAAGATGGTAGCGGCGAACGAATCCGTTGGACCCAGTTGGGCGGACCAGAGGTGACCGATAACGATCAGATGCTCATCGATTTTCTGAATGAGCTAGGTTTTGAGGTCAACTATCGCGGTGCTGAACGCGCGCTTGCGCAAGAACTCGATCGGGCCAACGACATTGAAGCCAATACGACTTTTATGGACCGCAACTTGATCCCCCTAGCCGATCCCGTCATCTGGATCAACCGTGCCAACACCGAGCGTCCGTGGGGCAATGCCTGGCAAATGTGGTCAGTGGACCCAAGCAACCCCAACGGCGAGGAACCGCCCGACGGTCACTGGCAGTGGGATCTTTGGAATCTGTGGGACGAGATTCGAGTTACAGCCGATCCGGATAAGCAGATTGAGCTATTCAAGGGGATTCTGCAAATTTGGGCCGAGGAATTGCCCACGGTTGGCTTCTTTGGCGAACTGCCACGGCTGGTCGTGGTCAAGGATGGCTTCAAGGGCATCCATCCTGGCTATCCGTGGGACTGCTGTCGTGGCGTCTATGAACACATCATCGACAACGCCACCTGGTATTGGGAAGATCCAGAGAATCACACGTAGTCAACGACCTCCCTATATTCCCACATCTGTAACATGAATAGGCAATTTCACTGGAGGAGGCAGGTAGAATGGAGACATCTACATTTTCGAGACGAAGCTTTCTAAAGGCAGCGGGCGCTCTATCAGTCGGCGGAGTTCTGGCTGCATGTACGCCACCACAGCCTGACGCGTCTGACGATGGTCAAGCGGCTGCTGATACGCAAAATCTGATCGTATGGTGGGGAGGTTGGACACCCACCGAGAGCATGGAGCGGAGCGAAGACAACCCCAATCCGCACAACAAAATCCTGGAGGTGGTCGATGACTACCAGGCAGAACACCCCGACGTGAGGATCGAGTGGATCAGGCTACCAGCTGGCGTTGACTCCCGCGAGTGGATGGTGGCCCAGCAGACAGCTGGCACCATTCCCCACGTCATGCCAGCAGCGCAGTGGATCATCAAGGAAGACGTGGACAAGGACTGGTGGGTCAATTTATCACCATTTCTGGACGAACCAAATCCGTATATTCCGGCCGGCGCAGAAGGCAGCGACCGCTGGATTGATCAATTCTACCCAACCCCCAACACCATGTTGTTGATCGAAGGGAATCGATACAACGTTGCCTTTGGGATCAACACAACCTGGTTCTACTACAATGTCGATCTCTATGATGAGCTTGGCATCAGCGTGCCACAAAGCTATGCCGAGTTTCTAGAGAACTGTCAGGTCGCCCAAGACGCGGGCCTGATTGGGTATGACCACATGACCTTTAGTCCATCGGATACCGACGCCTGGTATCGCCAGCAGATTGGCTCGATGATTATGGAGCGCGACTTGGCACCGTTGGTCAACCCAGATGGTGAATTTGCCGAACTTTCCGAAGTCGCCTGCGCGATCAGGAGCGGGGAATATTCTGCACATATCCCGCAATTTCGCCAATGGTTGGAGTTATGGAAGTTGAACGTTCCCTATCGCCGTGCGGACTGGACTGTTCAGCGGCCAAATGCAACCCAACTCTTCCTCACCAAGAAGACACCTGGCTTGGAGGCTGGCTCCTGGATCATCCCACAATTGGAGATCGATCCGCTAATGGATTTCGAATGGGCCACTTTCTGGGCACCTCCGCTCACCAAGGAAAGTAGTGAATTCGTGACTGATCCGCCCTCCGTTGCGCCAAATGTCGGTACGGTGACCAATAATTACGCAGTTTCTACCCGGGCGCGCAAAGATGGCGTATTGGACACGGCTATTGACCTGCTGCGCTTCATGTCCCATCCCGAAAATGTCGGCAAGGTCCAGGGAGAGATCGGGACGGATATGCCCAATGTCAAGAATGTTAACGTACCCAACCGATTCGCTGAGGCGCACAAGGGTGTGGTCCAATCCCTTGGATACGTGACGATGTTCCAATACGAGATCGTCACGATGGATCTAGAAGCTGCAGAGCGATGTGGCAAAGCTTGGTGGGCCTACCTTCTGGACGAGATGACAATTGACGAATGTATTGAGGAGAATCAGGCGGCTTTTGAGGGATATGCTGCTCGTTACATTGATGAGCAAGGCAATGCGTGTGCGTGAGTGTTGGTACTCAGTATCAGTAGACCGCAAACGTGTCATTCCGCTCACGTAGTGGGTGCGAAGCACCAACGAAGTGAAGAATCTAACGATTGCTGTCTACTGAGTATAGGGTGACGTCATTTGTAGGGTAAGTTCGTAAAAGTAATAACGAATTGATGAATTGTTGAATTGACGAATTGTTAATAAAAGCGGGAAGTGAAGGGGTTATGATCGGCAAGGCAAAGTCTGAACAGGCGGTAATAGCGGTCGGAGAGACTGCCTCTACTCGCCATCAGAAGACGCTTTGGCAACGGATGGTTGAAACGAGGACGGGCTATTTCATGGTTCTGCCGACCATTGCCTTTCTCCTCGTCTTTCAATACTATCCAGCTGTTTCTGGGTTATATCGATCACTCTTTGATTGGAACGCAGGGCTGGAGGGAACATATATCGGCTTGGCGAACTTTGTTGAACTCTTTACAGACGACAAGGTCTTTATCCGATCCCTCGAAAACATGGCCTTATTAACGGTTTGGTATTTGGTTGCCTTTGTTGGCTTCTCTATTCTCGTCGCCGTGACGATTCATCGACTCCGAAGTGGGCGTCTACAATATGCTTTTCGGCTGTTCATGATCCTGCCAGTCGTCATTCCTTCTGTGGTTCTCATTCTGCTCTGGATCTTCATCTATGATGCAACCATTGGGCCTCTCAATGAGTTACTCAGGTTGGCCGGGCTGGAGGAGTGGACTCGTGCCTGGCTGGCGGATCCGAAGATTGCGATCTATGCGATTATGTTTCGCAACTTCCCGTGGATTGATGGCATCTCGGTACTCATTTTGCTAGCCGGATTACAAGCAATTCCCAACGAGGTAGTTGAAAGCGGACTGCTGGATGGTGCCACTGGGTGGAAGCGCCTGTGGTATATCGAACTGCCTTTGGTGACGGGTCAGATCAAGCTGCTCATTGTGCTGACCATCATGTGGAGCGTACAGGAGTTCACATCGGTCTTTGCCATGACCCAAGGAGGCCCCATCGATTCAACGCAGGTGCCCGGCATGTGGATGTATTTCAATGCCTTCCGCATCAGTCGAATGGGCTATGCTTCGGCCATCGGGGTAGTGATGTTTCTGATTACGTTGGTGGCCACGATCATCAACATGCGCTATATTCGAACGCAGGAGTTTTGATGTGGAGCAAAGTGGCGACGCAGGTACAATTTCGACCATTGCAGAGGACAGATCCGTTGCCGGCGAGACGACCGAGCGTAGGCGCAGTCTTCGTCGAGGCGATCTTTGGCGCGTCATCGTCCTCGGTCTTCTCTGTTTCTTGATGATTGCCCCACTCATCATGGCGATCTTCATCTCCTTCAAAAGCCCCTCGCAATTTGCGCGAGTGCCCTTTACACCCACGCTGCCGCTACGATGGGAGAATTACCAGTTTGCCGGACAGATTGTGGGGTGGTTCATTTTAGCTGGATAGATAGGTTTACACTTTTAGAAACAGAAAGAACGTTTATATTCTCTGATTTCGCCGGTTCTCAGAGAGAAAACGGTCTCATATAGATTTTTGTCTATATATCAAAAGTGTAAACCTAATTTTGAACCACCCCCAGATTGTCAGTCAATTCTTGCTGAACAGCATCATCGTCAGCGGTGCCACCGTCATCGGTGTTCTGCTGTTGAGTTCTCTGGCAGCCTACTCTTTCTCGATGATCGACTTTCCAGGCCGACCGGTTGTCTTCTATGCTGTCTTGGCCTTGATGATGGTCCCCGCCTCGCTGACCCTGGTGCCCTCCTTCGTGCTGGTCAAGGATTTGGGGCTGATCAATACGCACTGGGCCTTGATTCTGCCGTGGATATCGGGCGGGCAGATCCTGGGTATCTTGATCTTACGCGCTTTCTTCGAGAGCCTCCCGCGCGAGATGTTCGATGCCTGTCGGATTGATGGGGCATCCGATTGGCAGATCTATTGGTATATCGCGTTGCCGCTGACGAAATCGATGTTGGGCGTGGTTGCGATTCTCAATCTCCTGAGCACTTGGAACAACTTAATCTGGCCCGTCTTAACCCTCACAGAACGCCGACTCTACCCGCTGACGCCGGGGCTATACTCCTATATGGAGCAGTATTACACCAGTTATGGACGGGTGATGGCGGGTCTCTTGCTGGGGGCAGTCCCGCTCGTGATTCTCTTCTTTTTCACCAGTCGATTGTTTGTCGAGGGGTTGACTTCGGGTGCGATCAAGACTTAGATCATCACGCCAGGAAACGAACAATAGAAGTTTGAGTCGCTATATGGGTTCTCTGCAAAATTACCCAACTGGCTCCGAGTGAGCGACCAATAATGTGAACGAAATAACGCAATTCGGCACCAATCCCCCGCCGTCTGGTGCAAATGATGTTGCCTGCGACACCCCAGCCACTCCACCAAGACACTAGACGATCGGCTCTGACCTCGTAGGTAGTTTGGCGAGACTCCCCAATGCCCTAATCGATTAAATACACAACACAGCCTATCCCGCGTTTGACTCAGTCTTTGCCTTACGTTCTCTTCGTTGCTTAATCTGGCTCACTAGATCTTCTAAAGTTTGATCTGCAAACAGTTCACGCCGTTCCTCAGTATAATTACCATATCCCGTCGTATATTGATTGATGAAACGGATAGTATTAACAACACCAATTTCTCGAAATAATATTCGGATGGCCTCTTGGGTTATCTCAGCTAGTGGTTTAGCTTCGGCTATCATATATCTAACTCCTCTATCAATTCAAGGGGCGTTACAATCATCGTTTTAAGGTCACTGACCGTTTTCGCCCGTCTTAAAAATCGGTCATTGCAAGTGCAGAAGTAGTCCGCTTCAGCATTCCCAGCTTTACACTGTTCTAAAATACTGAGTATTGCTTCTGCCTCTAACCGAATCCGTGTTTGCGATTTGTCGTCTAGAGGCCGTTGTAGTGCGCAATTATCGAAATATATTTTCATGACTTCGACGCTCAATGCTATGTATGATTTAGGGATATTATGGATATTATAACAGAAAAACTACTTACCCGATGACCTGACGGCGGGTTGACCGGATTGCTTGTGTTGGATGAACCCACGAAGTCGCCAACGCCACTGTAAATACACACGGAAACAAGTAACTATTTTTTGCTTACGCACTCATAATGAATTGACGTTTATCGCCGAGCATGGTTGGCGTTACGATCTGGTGAGTACCGATTACCGTTTGGCTACTTGATTTGTGTGGTATAATGGCAGACAGTAAACTTGAGTTAACTGCTTATAAAAAGGAGTGCGACAATGAGTTTCAAAGGCTACGAAATTCTTGAAACTGGCATTGGCCCCGTAGTCAGCCAGAGCCGTACCACAGTCTATGATATCTTGCTTTCGCAACAAGAAGGAGAGGACTTCAACGCGCTTTGCGTAATTCATAATCTTAAACCGCTGCAAGTGCAAGTTGCACTGGAATATATTGAGAAAAATCGTGAACGGTTGGAGGCCAAACTCCCCAAATTACTAGCAAAAAAGGCTGAGAACGAGCGCTATCATCGCGCAATTGCTGCCGAACGCGAAAAGCAGATTGCAGCCTTACCTATGACACCTGAACGTGAGGCGTTCTATGCTTTACGCGAGAAAAACAAGCGTTTATGGAGCAAGAATGGCGATTCGGATCTTGAGTGACGAAAACTGTCATGGGCAGGTTGAAGCAGTGTTCAACGCACTAGATCAACTAGGTTATGTTAAGTTGCTCGAAGTCGATCTCTTAACTTGGGAGGAGGCGAGGTTAACAGAAGGTATAGATGACGAAACAATCTGGCGGTTTTGCCAAGATAACAACTGCCTGTTGTTAACTGGTAACCGAACGGGCGATGACGATACCGAGTCACTTGAACATATCACACGTACACTGGTTGGCCCAGATAGCCTTCCCGTACTGACCTTTGGGAATCTTAAACGTGTAATACCAGATCGGCATTATTGTAGAGCATGTGCACAAAGACTGGCTGACATTATCTTCGACTTGGAAAATTATCGCGGTGTACCTCGTCTCTATCTCCCTTAAGTCTGCTCGTGTACTTATTTTTTGCTTACGCACTCGTAATGAATTGGCATTTGTCGCCGCGCGCGGTTAGTGTTATGATCTAAAGAATACCAATTGCCGCTTGGCAAGAGGTATGACAGTCGGATAAGAAGGTGAGGTGGCCCTCACCCCCTCTCCTCAGAACCGCCCGTACGGTAGGGTAGGCGACCAGCGAGCCATTTGTGGACTTGCGCGTTGCCGACAAACGCTATTCCAATCGCCCCCCTCCAAACCACGCATGAGCGTTTCCGTCTCACGTGGCTTTCCCATGTCCTATTTCGAGAGAAGGTCCATCGTATCGACCATAGTGAATGTCATTGTGACATGGTTGACAGACGACTAGCGTTTTGCGTCGTCGGGCAGCCATTCGATGTACCCACTGTGGTGTCTCTGAATGGCCATGTTTGTCTAGGTCTTTGAGTTTATGAATGTGATGGACTTCGATATTGTCCATTGCACCACATAACTCACATTGTTGTGCTAGAAGTCGGTCAACTAGTTCAGTGCGTCCACTCCAAATAGGCTGATGTAGAGTATCATTGAGCGCTACCCATTTGTTCCATTGGAGAGGTATACCACCCCATTGTGCCACAAGCGGTTTCTTGTCAGGACCGCGGTCTAAAGTTACCTCCAACCCCTTGTATGTGCCATACTCATTTTGGATAGTCTTCCGGTACTTCTTGTATATTTTCCGCCGAGTAGTCTTGTACTTTTCCGCTAATGTCTTGGTGAGAGAGGTTTCCATCACCCATTTCAGTCGGTCGAGTTGATGGAGGTTGTAGGCCAGCTTATAGTACTGAACAATGCCTCGATATTCTGCTTGGTATTGAGTGACTATACTATAAGCATCATCGATGGTCCTCTGTGGCAAATAAGTTGGTTTTCCGTTCCGCATGTACTTTTGACAATGAGATTGAATAATACTTTCAGGAACACGCAGGCCAATACCGCCATTGACGCACCTTTGACCACGCCCATCATGCTTATCATCAGCGTGTAGAACATGAATATCATAGCCGAGAAAGCGAGCTTTGCCTTCGCGTCCATGAGTGATCAAAGTCTTTTCATCGTTCAGTTCAAGCTTCAACTCTTCTTGTAGAAACTGCGAGAGTTGCCTTTTGATATCTTCCGCTTCTGCCTTTGGACCAGTGAATCCCAGAATGAAGTCATCAGCGTACCTGCAGTATCGTAGGCGACGAAAATTGGGGTCATTAGGGTCTCGGGATGGCATGGTTTGCGCTTGTTGGCTAAATTCCTTAGCCCTTACATAATCATTGTTCCGCCGTGCTACACTGGCTCTCATTGTCAATGCGGCATAAGGTCGATACGTTTTTCTTCGCTTCCCACATGTATATGCAGCTATAAACGTCTGTTCGACAAATTTGTCTAATCGGTCTAGCACTAGATTAGAAAGCATGGGACTGACCACACCGCCTTGCGGAACTCCGCTATAGGTCGTGTGATAGTGCCATTCTTCTAAGTATCCAGCGTTTAAGAGATTTGTAATGAGTCGGATGAATCGATTGTCATGAATCTTCTCACGTAGGATGTTCAACAGAATCATATGGTTGATATTGTCGAAACAAGCGTGGAGATCGCCCTCGATAAACCACTTTACACCTTGCCATTTCCCCATTATCTCTTGTAACGCCGTGTGACATCCTCGCCCTTGCCGGAACCCGTGGGAATGTTCGCTGAACTCCGGTTCGTAATACGCCTCCAACAATAAGCGTATCACTTCTTGAAGTAATTTATCCGACCACGTCGGCATACCAAGGCCGCGATATTTGCCATTCTTTTTGGGTATGTATGTGCGTCGGACTGACGTCCATCGATATCTTTCATTGCGCAGTAGCTCAATGATGTGGTCGATTTTCGCTAACGACATTCCATCTACAGTCTCTGGTGTTGTGCCAGGTGTCATTGCACCATTATTGGCGTATAGTTTGCCATAGGCGCAAAGGTACAACTCTCGATTGTAAAGCTGTCGATACAGTTGCCTTAGCGGCAATCTACGTTTTCCGCGTTCTCAAATGATGTTCAATACCGTTTCGGCTCTCTGCATTTCGCATACCTCATGGTCTTTGACATCAAGGACATCTGTTCTGCTTCGCCCTGTAATCGGTGTTACCGTCTCCCTGGTGCGGCGTGACTCGCACGACTACTATCAGAACTCCGTCATCATAGGACTCGCGTCCCGTAGACGATCCCGTGTTCCGTCACTGAGGAACGTTCTAGCGCAACTTAGGCTCCCCACTCATGCCCTTGAATGCGTTCACTACGCATCGTCCATCCATCAGGGTGTACCACGAATGAAACTCGCTTCGCAGCTATGGATGGCATCGGTGTACAGGCGTGCTACCGATGAGTGTACGGTTTCACCACTGGACATTGGGATTTGGGCAGTATAGCTCTAGCCTTATCACACAGACGTTGCGGGGCTGCCTAGCATACACGCCTTCTGCCGTTCCCCGCTTTACATACATGCTCTTGTCCCCTCGCCTTTTCAGGTCCAGGTTAGTTGTTCGTCTCGGCGTCATTTACCCTGAACGCCGGCTACTTCCAGTAGCAATTCTCTCAGTGCGTACCACGGCGCACAGTTACCCCGCATACGGCTCAAGCATCTCGGACGCCAAGAGAAGGACGCAGCGGTGGACCGTTGTAATCGGGACTGTGAACCTGTCGGTGGCAGTTGGGATGGAGCAATATTCGATTGTCCAAGTCGTCACTGCCGCCGTAGACCCGCCAATGAATGTGATGATTGTGCCAGCCAGTTTGCCTCGTGATGAGTTCCCCACAAACCGGACAGAGTCCCCGTTCTCTGGTCCAGAGATGTTTAAACCAGGAACGGTCCCAGAAATCAGTTAGCGTTTGGCGGTATTGCCGTTCTTCGAAATAGAGTTCCCAGGCTGGGTCATAGGGATTCGCGGTGTTGCGAATCTTGATATGGCGACGAATCGGTAACTTAGCGGCTAGGAAAAGCCGAGTGGTTACCCGTTTGCCGTCCTTATCGGCCGTGTGCGTGTGGAAGACATTTCGTTGACCGTCTTGACCGTCAAAGTACTTCTGTTGAATCCAGCCAGGGGATTTCTGAGGATGTTTGTGCTTCGCCCATCGCCAGAGTGCCCAGTGAATGTGGTGGTCGATATCGGCAAAGACCTGTTTACTGACGACGTGTCGATGGTAGTTAGCCCATCCCCGGATAACCGGATTGAGTTTCATGATCAGACCGTAGGCAGAGAGGTATCGACCTTCGGTCTTGAGAATGGTTCGCACCTTGTCGAGCAGTGTTCGTTGGCTTTTGGCCGATGGTTTGATAAGGAGTTTGCCGTTGTATTTGCGAACGTTCTGGCCGAGAAAGTCAAAGCCATCATTGATGTGGGAGATGGTCGTCTTTTCCGGTGAAAGTGTGAGACCCCGCTCGTGGAGAAAGGCTTGCACGAGTGGCATCACTTCTTCTTCAAGAACCGCTTTGGTGGTTCCTGTTATCACAAAGTCGTCAGCGTACCTTATCAAATGAATCCGTAAGCCACGTCGACTTGAAAAGGTTCGATAGAGAAGCGTTTCCAACCCATCGAGAGCCAGATTGGCCACCGCTGGGGAGATTACAATTACTACAATGTTGCAAACCGCCCCTTTCGGGGCTGAGTTCAAAAGGGGAGGAAGGGATGCGAAAGACGACGTTGACATCGTCTTGGGCAATTTCAATGCGCTGAACAAGCATGCGAATAATCTCGCGTTTGGTCTGCCAGTCGGCGGTGTCAAGCCCTTCAGTGACTTTGGCAGCAAAGTCTTCTAGTTGTGTGATGAGTAGACGGAGTTGTTGTTGCTGGCTGAGTTCTTGGTTGAGTTTTTGCAGTTTCTCTTCCAAGTCGGACTGACGTTGGCGAAGCCGTCTGATACGCGGCGCAAACTCATCCTTGTCGATGAAGCCATCGGTATAGGTGTCAATGAGACGGGCAATACTCTGCTTGATTTTAGCGAGTTGGCGGTTGGTGACGTCGAGATCATCATTATCTTTCGCAGGTGCTTGCAAGCGCCGTTGATATTCTCGTTCAACCCGCGCTGTATCATTGAGCAAAGCACAGACCTCATCCCAGACCATGTTTTCAAGCAGATCGGTGCGTACCTGAAGATTATGACAAATGCGTTCACCGCCGAAACGATAGGCATCGGTCCCGATGCATCGATAGTAGGCATAACGGCGGGTCTTGCCCTTGGCCGATTTGCGGCTAACCGGCTTGCCATAGAAAGAATAGCCACAGTCTGCACAGACGAGGAGTCCTTGGAGTAAATAACTGGCCCCTCGTTTGCGCTGACGGGCACGGCGCCGGTTCTCTTCAAGTTGCTCCTGGACAGTATCAAAGAGTGCTTCACTGACGAGGGGTGGCACCGGGATGTAAAGCCATTCCTCTTGTGGGACATTAACCGTGGAAACGGGTCGTTTGGGAATCGCTGGATCGCCTCGTTGTGGACGCAGTTTGGGGCGCATGGGTTCGGTTTTAGTCTTGCCGAAAGCCGCTTGTCCCTTATAGGCAGGATTTCTGAGCATGCCTTGAATCGTTGTCCGGTCCCAGGTCGTTTTGCCCGAGCGCGTCCGTTCACCTGCCGCCTGTAAACGCCGCGCAACTTCGCCGATGGAGACTCTCTCGTGGCCGACCCAGTGGAAAACCTGCCGCACAACGCGGGCTTCATCGAGGATGATCTCATAGCGAGCTTGACCGCCACCATCCTGCTTGCTCACATAGAGATAGCCATAGGGCGCACCGGAGAGGACCGCCACGTTCCCCGTGCGTGCAGCATGCAATTTCCCGCGGCGGTGGCGCTCCAGAATTTTCGCTCGTTCGTACTCGGCCATCATTCCTTGTACTTGGAGGAGCAAGTCATCTTCCGGACTTTGGCCTAACTCTCGATTCAAGAAGACGAGTTCGACACCGGCGCGCTGAAATTCATCGAGGAGCAAGACCTGATACGCATATTTGCGCGCCAGACGGTCGGGCGAGTGGACATACACTCGGTCGATGCCCTGTAGCGCAACGACATCCCGCAGTTGCTCAAGTGCGGGACGAATCAGCGTGGCACCACTGTAGCCGTCATCGATAAAGGTCAGTTCAGCGGCCAGGACTAAACGATCCTGCTCGATTCGCTCCTGCAAGGCACTGATCTGACTTGCCACCGTGCCAGCTTCCGCTTGCTGGTCGCTAGAGACACGGGCATATAGGGCAACTTGTAGATCGCTCATCCCGCTCTCCTTGTTTGGCGGACTGCGCTGGCCGCTTGCTTGCTCGAACTCGCTTGGGGCGTCCTTGAACGCAGGATGCGACTCTGGATTGGCACGATTTGGGCGTAGGCTGCTTCCAAATGGTTCAATGACAGTCGATTCGGTTCGAAGGTGCGTTTTACCCGCCATTTACTTGGGTCTCGTTGTGGTCGACTCATCTCGATTGCATTCTCCTTTTTGACTGTTGGTTTCTTGTTCGGGAGATGATGGCGTGGCATTCATCGGATGGAATCCATCACCATAGTTCGGGCGCAACCGCTTGCGCGGTACCCTTATCGAGTAGTCTATCACATTGTTTGCAACATTGTTGGAGGCGCTCTTATCCCGCCTTGGGGCGAGCCTGTCTCTGTCGGATGGAGGACATCCTTCTCCATGTATCCTGCCTTCAGCCATGCTCGGAGGCTCCGCTTATCCGTGGGAATGTGCTCTTCTAACCAGTCATGCGACAATTCATCGAAACACGCCTTGATATCGCCCTCCAGTATCCATTGAGCGGCATTCTTGGGCGACAACCGCAAGAAGAGCTGCTCGATGGCGTCCGCTGCGGCGCGACCTTTCCGAAATCCATAGGAGTTTGGGTCGCCCATCGTTTCGGCCACTGGGTCCAAAGCTAGAAGGTGTAAGGCTTGGTACGCCCGGTCAATCATGCAGGGAATGCTCAGAGCAAACTACCCAACAATGCCAATTGTCTTCGGGATACATCAGAATTACCCATCCCCACCATCCACTCTGTGGTCAACAAGTTGAAGTGATTCGCCTGCGTCGAGGCGAAGATCCGGACCTCATCATCCGTCACCCAGACGGCTTCCACACGGCCATCGCCATGAGCTGTACAGATTATGCAGGGGCAAGCGCAGCGCAAGACCATCCCCAGAGACACCTACTGGACATAGCTGGCCTATGCCAAGTAGCCCAATTCATTGCGGAGTGGCAACAGTCGGCAAGCGGCTGGACGGAGGAGGTGGGCTATGATTGATATCATCAACATTTCCTTCCTCGATGAGTCCATAAGGAGCACATGTGATGCCACATCAATCAAAGCCGCCCCCCGATGCGATCTTGCCCACGCAGGTATGGGCCTGTCTTTGCGCAGAACGTCGCCGCAAAGCCATTCAGTTCATGGCCGAGTTAGCCTTCAATCTTCTCAAAATGCAATCCGCTGAATCCACACTGGAGGTCACCCATGTCAATCGAACGAATACCCAACAAGATTCAAGCCGGCCATCTTGAGCGTCAGGCCTTCATTTATGTACGCCAGTCAACCCTCTCACAAGTCCGTTACAATACCGGTAGTACTGAGCGCCAGTACGATCTTGTCCAACGAGCCTGTGCGTTAGGTTGGTCCAAGGAACAAATCATCATGGTCGACCAGGACCAAGCACAATCTGGTGCATCGGCTCACTATCGGGACGGTTTTCAAGGGCTCTTTGCTGAGGTCGGGCTTGGTCATGCCGGTGCTGTACTCAGTCTCGAAGTGTCGCGGCTGGCTCGCTCTTCAAGCGATTGGCATCGTCTCATGGAAGTCTGCCGCTTGACCGATACGCTGGTCATTGATGAAGAAGGGATCTATGATCTCAGCGACTACAATGACCGCATTCTCCTCGGCTTCAAAGGGGCCATGAGCGAAGCAGAATTGCACTGGATTCGGAATCGTCTTCAAGGTGGCAAGCTGGTCAAAGCCCAAAAGGGCGAACTGCGCTTCCGTTTGCCCACGGGCTATATGTATGACTCTGCGCAGCGCATCGTCTTCGATGCCGATGAACAGGTCGCATCCGCCGTGCGGCTTCTGTTCACCCGCTTTGAGATGTTGCGTTCTGCCCTGGCTGTTGTGCAGTATTTCGCTGACCATGACTTGCTCTTTCCCACTCGACACTGGGGTGGTGTGCGGGATGGAGAACTCGACTGGCGACCCTTAAACCACGGTCGTGTGTTGGCCATTTTGCATAATCCCACTTATGCCGGCGCCTATACCTATGGTCGGACTCAAACCCGCACCCAACTGCTGCCTGGTGAGACACCGTACATCAAAGGGCGAACAACACAGCGGAAACGGGATGACTGGTTGGTGCTCATTCATGATGCCCATCCTGGCTATATCACTTGGGCACAATTCCAGCAAAACCAACAGACGCTCGATGATAACCGGACCTATCGGGCGGAAGCACAGCGCGGCGTGGTCCGCGAGGGTGCTGCCTTGCTCCAAGGCATTGTCTTGTGTGGTCGCTGCGGACGACGCATGTCCGTGCGTTACTACGATGCTCAGACACCTACCTACACCTGCAGCCAACTCCACGCTCAGTATGCGGCCAAGACCTGTCTCTCGCTACGCGGGACGGCCATTGACAAGGCAGTTGCGCAGACTTTTCTCGAGGCGATGCAGCCTGCTCAGTTAGAGATCTCACTGGCTACTATTGAGCAGATGGAGACACGGCAACAGCAACTTGAACAGCAGTGGCACTTGCGTATCGAGCGTGCACAATACGAAGCCGATCTGGCCCGACGCCGCTTTATGGCTGTCGAACCCGAGAATCGTCTCGTGGCTCGCACCCTTGAACGCGAGTGGAACGAAAAACTCACCGCTGTCCAACGTCTGGAACGAGAATTCGCATCTCTGCCCAAGCCAACTGCCTTATTGACTACACTTGAACAACGACAACGTATCCTCGATCTGGCACAAGACCTGCCTCGCATTTGGCGTGCGCCCACAACGCAGCAGACCGCACGCAAACAACTGCTCCGCTTTCTTATCAAGGATGTCACCCTGGCTCGCCGCAACACCACCGTCTATATCGGCATCCGCTGGCAGACCGAGGCTATCACCGAGTTGACCGTGGCTCGTCCGGTTCCCTCTTGTGAAGCCATCAAGACGCCCACTGCTATCCTCGACCGCATTCGGACCCTCGCCGCTGACCATACCGACCGCCAAATTGCTGACCAGCTCAACCAAGAGGGACGCCTCTCTGGTCGCGGTCTGCCCTTTACCCATCGCATGGTCAGTTGGCTCCGCTATAAGTACCACATTTCTTCCCACTGCCTAGTCGGTCCCGCCGCTTGCCCAGATGGACAACGCGGCGATGGTCGCTATTCTGCTCGCAAAGCCGCCGAGCTATTGAATGTCAATGTTTCGACGATTGCTGCTTGGTGTAAAGACGGTAAACTCGACTATCTCCAGGAGCATTCCCATGGACCGCGCTGGATTACACTCACTCCCGAGATTATTGACCGCTTACGCAAACCCGTTCAACAGCGATGGCGCAAAACCCTCGACTCTTCCTCTTCTTCGTAGTATAATGGGCGAGTCCTATTCAACACTCGCCCTTTTCTTTATTCCCAACTCTATTTGTAGGAGGTGCACTATGCACACACCATTGGTATCCCTAGGGGACGACGCTTTTTGCCATCTGGCTTTGGAATGTATTTGCGCTTGAGGGGTTTGGCTTTGAACTGTCGTTTCTGGAGGCGTTTCACACCATTGGCTTTTTGTTGCGGGGTATTCCAGATTTCGCTGTCTACCCCTGGTGTATTCTTGCCCCGGTTTTCGGTCACGCGTTTAACAGCCAGCACTCGGCTGCTAAATGAGCGGGTCAGCAAACGCTGTAAGGCTCTCACTTTATGCCATTTGCCTGCCCGCACCGCTTTCACAATACGCGCTTGGAGCCGCCGCACATTGCGTGGTGCTTTGCGCCAGTTGATGGCGTGCCACGCCACGGCTTCGTGTGAGGGTGCGTCAGCTATCAACGGGACTGCTCGATTCATTGTTGCTGTCATCCTGCGTTCCCTCCGGAGACGGATTGCCAAACTCTCTTGTGATGAGATACCAGATGGAAGTCTGCCCACTTTCGTGTGAGATAATGTTGTTGTCGCGCAATCTCTATCTGGCCCATTACAGGCCAGCATTCGCTTTCTCCATCCTCCTTTACCCGCCGTCCCATCGGCTTGCCTCACGGCTCGCTTTCCCAGTGGGAGGCTGACGGGTTTACCGCGTTCCGAATGAGTACCGATGAATGGGGTAGGTCTCGCCTTTTCGCCGGTGGCGCAACATCTGCGACGGGAGATTCTGTAGCCCCTGTTCCTGGCCACACACCTTTTTGGTTCAAGCCTATCAGCACCTTTGGCTTGTGCTACTCACGACGTTTATCAGCGATTCACATCTGTTGACCATGCCATTCGACCCTAGCTCCCGACCGCCTTGGTGCTGGCCGTCGCAACGGCTTCTTGCGATTTCGTTGCCATCCGCTTCGGATGAGGCTACATTGTCCCAGAGGCTTCGCACCCCGCCGTTGCCAGCGACGCACGCTCTGGTAGGGTACTGGTGGCAGAACACCAGGTTACATCTGGTCCTACTGGGTAACAGCTACTCACACGGCTTGCCGTGTCGCACACAGAAAAGTAACGCCGCCTCAAAGATGGTAGGACATCGATGAAGCGGCTCACCCGCCGCACTGATCGTGCCAGTCCGGAGGCTTTCGACATTGTATTCTCCTTTGTGGTGGATTCAAAATGCGACCGCCTTGTGAACTGCTATTGTTCGAGGCGGTCGTTGCTTTTGCCCTTCCCGGGTATCTTTATCCACCTAAATCTGTATTGGAGGACGCAATGAAGACTTTATGTATCAAGAGCGGAGAAGCCACAATCCGCTTATCTCCTGCACAATGTGCTGTATTAGCTAAAATTTGCCATCAAGCATATTCCACCACATTCTCTGGTGATATTGACCAGTGGCGTACTTTCGAAACACTTTTTCACGCCTGTGCTATCGCCGGATTTACGCAACAACATTTGTGCCCATATAATGAGATTGCTCTTTATGAGCAGTTGTTGAACGCTGATTTGTAGGCGTGTGAACCGACTGAACACGAAGCCGCAAATTGACGATCACTAAGAAACTCGGCTTGCCTTATTAGTAGTAGGCTGAGTTTTTTGTTGGCTTCTTTGCGCGAATAACGTTATTTCTGCTTTCTATCTTAGAAGCCGTCTGAAAAGGTCGACATTTCTCTCTGGTGACAGATACTCTCTTTGCGATATTTCGCCTCCTGTCCCAGAGGTAGCAGAAGCGGTCTGAAAAGTACGGCTTCTTAGATTCACCGCCGATCACAAGGGTGGGCATTCTGTTGATTGAAGTTTGGCGGCGAAGGTACAAGCCGGCCGACCGAAAACCTAGGAGGCACGTCTGATGACCATGCAGTTTCAAACATATAGGAGACAACCAAAAAGTTTCACGGTACTATCAGATTAGCCTCCTTATAACCTCTTTATGGCCATTTACTTATTCATAATCTACAGCGAAAACCAAGCCAACTGGCGTAAAGAATAACCTCTAGCATCTTGTCGGAGAGAAAGAAAAGACAAGCTGTGGTAAAGTAAAAGAATGAAAAGGAAACGAAACTTCAAAAAAGCGGACGATAAAGGGACGGAAGAGTTGGAAATCAAGCTGGGAGAAGCGCTGCCAGCGGATCACTTGGCGAGATATATAGTAACAGTAGTGGGTCTGTTGGAGCTGAGCGAACTCTATGGGAAATACAGTGAACGTGGGGGAATAGCATATGAGCCGGAAGTGTTGTTGGGCTTGTTGTTGTATGGATATGCGACAGGGACGTACAGCTCTCGCAGGATAGAAAAAGGGACGTATGAGCAGATCCCGTATAGGTACATAGCAGGGAATATGAATCCAGATCATGACACGCTGAATGAGTTTCGCAAAAAGAAGCTGGAAGAGCTGAAAGGGTTGTTTGTGCAAGTGTTGTTGCTGGCGCAGACGAAGGTCCATGCGGATGCCTCGAAGAGCAAAGCAGTAAGCTATGGTCGAATCGGCCAAATGGAAGAACGTTTGACAGCAGAGATAGAGCGATTGTTTAAGCTTGCAGAAGAGGCGGATGGAAGAGATGATGAGTTTGACATTGAGAATGAAATCCAAAGACGCCAGAGCAAGCTGAAGAATCTGGCTCAAGCTAAAGCGATTCTGGATGCACGAGCCGCAGAACGAGATGCGATTGCGGCAGCGGAATACCAGGAAAAGTTGAAGGCACGGCAAGAAAAGGAAGAGCGTACAGGCAGGAAGAGTCGGGGACGCAAACCCAAGCCGCCCCAAAAGGATCCCCGAGAGAACGATCAATACAACTTCACGGACCCTGATTCTCGAATTATGCAGAATGGCAACAAGAAAGGCTTTGAGCAGTGCTACAACGGACAAGCAGACGTTGACCAGGAGAGTCGCCTGATTGTCGGGAACATCCTCTCTAACCATCCCAATGACAAGCTTGAGGCGATCCCCGTTGTAGATGCCATCCCCCAAGAGTTGGGAAGACCAGATGCGGCGGCTTTGGATAATGGCTACATGAGTCCAACCAACATTGACGGGTTGGAAGAGAGGGGCATCACTCCTTATATTGCCACAGGGCGCGATAGTCATCATTTCGATTTAGATTCTCTTCTTGGTCATGAACTGGAGCCACCACCGGATAATGCCAACCACATTGTCAAGATGATTTATGCACTCAATACTGAGGCTGGCAAAGCGCTATCCAAACTACGGAAAAGTACGGTCGAACCTGTTTTCGGCATCATCAAAGAGGTTATGGGCTTTCGTCAGTTTTCATTGCGCGGCTTAGCTGCTGCTGCTGGCGAATGGAATCTGGTTTGTCTTGCCTACAACTTGAAGTGCCTTCATAAGGTGGGACCCCTTGCTTGATTTGGCGCGCCCACTATCTGGAACTGCAATCCAATTTCGGGCGAATATGGCTCCACTTTTTACTTTTATGTCAATATGACGCCGGACAACCTCCATCTTCGCACCTTGTTGTGTCACTTTGCTGCTAAATGCAGGTAGCCTTGTCTCTCCGACAAGCTGCTAGCTCGCAGTAAAGGGGGCTTCAGCACCAAGATCCACGCTCTGGTTGATGGCTTAGGCAATCCCATCGATTTTGTCTTGACAGGTGGCCAGCGTCATGAGGCGAGCCAAGGTGAGATCCTTCTCAAAGGGCACAAGGGCGATTACGTCATTGCTGATAAGGGCTATGATTCGGACGATTTGAGAGACTTCATTGTCTCTGATGTCGGGGCGATTCCCGTCATCCCCCTCGCAGCAATCGCACTGAGCCTGGAGACTATGACGAACATCTCTACCAAGTTCGTTATCTCGTCGAATGTTTTTTCAACAAAATCAAATGGCTTCGCCGTCTCTTTTCTCGCTTCGAGAAGCTTGTTAGTCGCTATCTCGGCTTTTTGTTCTTTGCTTCTTCTCTTATCTGGTTACGTTAGCTTCTCCTTTCGGCTTTCTCTTGCTTTTGGGGGCAGACTTTGACTCTTTTATGTCAATCTCTTTCTCTTTCCCTTGAACTTTGTTCCGTTCGCTCTATTCATTTGTCAACAGAACCTAGACTTCATTTCACCAGATGGTTTAATAGAAGAATACTAAATCATTTTCTGCGTCATGTGCTTAGCAATTTCATAATTCTCATCTAGCGATTTATAAATTTCCTCAAGTGCTTCTTGTAGATCTGGGATTACAGATAGGACATCACTGAGATCTAATTGCTTCAACCTTTTTTTAATGCCCCGCCAACCAACATCTGTTTCATCCACATCGACCATTTCAACAGGCACTGCTTTATAGTGAACTATTGAGTTGCGAATTTCAGCAATTTTTAAGATTCTTTCTTTTAGATCATTAGGCAATTCTTTTCCAGTTGAAAGTTTCAGCAACCATCCAACCTTTGTGGCAATGTTAGATGTTCGAATAATTTCAGTGATTTCTTTTGTAGAAAAGTCATTTCTTGCCAAAATATCCCGATAATATCTATTGAGAAGGTGTTCCACGACTACCATAATCAGAACAATGGCTACAGAAGGTTTTTCAACTTCAATAGCATGATGAGCAATTTCTACAAATTCCTCATCAAACATAAATATTACAGGGGGATCGCTGACTACATCATAATTGAAAAGATTCTCTCGAACTATTGTCCATAAATATTCTGGTTGAGCTGATTTATCTTCATCAATTAATCCTTGGTCAATCAGTTGAGACAAGATATGAGGTAAAAATTCTTTTACAATCCCCTCCCTGATCTCATTTTCTTCTAAATCTATCGAAGAGTCTTCTTTATTGTTCATAATCTTTCAATATCGAAAAAAAGTGGGCCAAACGACATAGATCATAAGCAAATATGGTCGATGAGCACAGTTGGTAGCCACCCGGTTCTACAAAAAGGCCCATGCCAACTATATCAAAAGCCCATCAAACCGTGGACCGCCCACCGGATAGCCGCCAACTTGGGTGTAACCCGATTTATCTACATCCCAATGCACAAAACCGGACATGTATCTAGCTTATTTCGACTTTACTTTCTGGTAAAAGAAAAGAGATGAGGTGAGAAATGTGACAAAAAGCGGTTAGCAGTTCATCCTAAAGGTAGAGAACCCAAAAAGGAGGAAGGAATGCTAACCGCGCCAGAAATAACTATAGCAGTACTGATGAATGTATTGCAAGTAACGCCGATGGGAACAAACGTAAATGTAATGCGTCTGATGTGGGCAATGCTGAATGGGTCGTTTCTGAAAAGTCGAGGAGCAATCCATAGCGCATTGAAAGAAAGCGGGTTTGAAGATGAGGAGCTCCGGCGAAGCTGGTGGAGCTTTCGATATGGATCATGGGATATCACAAGTCTGCTGGGGTCGTGGCAAGAAGAAGTGGAGTGGAAAGGGAATGGGAGGCAAAAAAGTTAGAAGGGTACCGAGTGAAAAGCATAGATATCACAGGGTTCTGGCGACCGAAGCTGCAAGGGAAAGTGAACCGACTCTATAACTCAACGGCTCGTCGGGCATTGCCCGCTCATCTTTGGAGTGATGATAAGCTCGGGGAGATAGGCGGGAAGCGAGTGCCACTGCTCAAGGCAATCATGAGATGCACGGTTGGAACAAAGGAAAGTGAGTTTCGGAAAAAGCTGCTGACAGAGACGAAGAAATCACTGGAGTCAGACGAAGTGGCGGTGGTCGATGCCGGGTTTACAATCAGAGAAATGCTAGAAAGCGGCATCGACCGATTTGTCCTGCGGGAAGCCATTAACTGCACAGTGCGCCGCAATGAGTTCCCCAAACGCAAAGAAAAAAGGCAGACCACCTGAATATGGTGATATTGTGCGTCCGCTCTCTCGCAGCTATAAGGGAAAGCGACTCGAGGCTACAACTCCGGACTCGTCTGGTCGCTTTCTCTATAGTGGTCGCCTGATTTGCTATCAAGCATGGCACAATCTCGTCCCCAGAACAACCAAGGTGGATACAGCCAACCGTACCTACTCGATTTACGTCATTCAGGATCCGGCCTACAACACACCTTTGGTTTTGGCGACCGTTATGACTTTGCAGCCTGAAACCATTTATCTTGTCTACCTGGAACGCTGGCCTGTTGAACATCCCCCCCTTGGCTTCCAAGCAGATGATTGGCTTACATCGTCAATTTGTTCATGCCGATGAGGCTTGTTTCCGCTTACCTGAACTGGGGCTGCTGGCTGGCAATCTTCTTTCCCATTTAGCCGCTTCTCTTCCTCCCATACCGACTGGCTACTGGGATCGAGAGCCTCAAGCCACTCCCGGCAGGCTGCGCCGCGTTCTCTCGAGTGCTCTTTTTCCAACTCCTGACCAACTCGACCCTGACTTTCGGAAAAAGGCCTCGGTTTCACACCATTTCCCTAAAGGCGTTCTCGCTCATCGCCGCCTCAATGCCGCTGCTTAAACTAGCCGAGCACTATTTTTACATTTTATCCCGTTTTTTCAGGGTGGATTCTTTTTTCCGCCCCTTTCGGTTTGCCCTTTGTCACTCAAGCCTTTACCAGAAAGTAAAGTTCGACTCAGTTGAGAGAACGGTTGCCAGAAAGACGACGTAAATCCTGATCTTGCGCGCTATATCGAGATCGACCGTCATTCTGTCCGGTCTATTCCTGGTTTTCCGGTTTTCGCCGGATCGCCCTACAAACTCCTTAACAGCCATTATAGCAATATTTCTGAAAATTTCAACTGTGATTTTTGGTCACGGAAAAGCATCTCCATGAATATATTCAATCTCTCTACCAACCGCCAAAGAACATTTGTTCGCAATTTGTAACATAATTATTAACATCCTCTGCAACGCACTTGCTTGAACACGGGCTGTGACATCCGTACTGTCCAGGAACTAATGGGGCATGAAGACGTTCGTACAACCATGATCGACCTCCAAAGGACAACTCTCTGTGCGTAGTCCTCTGGATCATGTCTAGAGCCATGACAACAGACCAGATGATTTATGGCACCATCCACGATCAAGCATCCATCGTGACCAGGCTACTCGCCGGTTTGAGGCATAGTCTCTCTAGTTGATCACATTGCAAAATACTTGCTTCGGACCGGTTGGGGCAGCATGCGACCAAGTCTCCACAAAATCGTCATGCGTATAGTCGCGGATCAACCTCCTCCAGAACCGCTGTGCCGGTGTGTTGGTCTGCATCTCGGCCACGTGCCATGTGCCGCGCAGTCGATCGAAAATCTGTCTTGCCGCGTTGATCCCGACATTTTTCCGCCGAAAAGGATGGGCAATGAAAAACTCAGCCATAGAATACGTTTGGGGTTCGATCTCTCTGACCAATACGGTCAAAGTATTGACCGAGTCGAAACAGCCCTGTCTCATCCATCACTTCGGGTGAAAACTCGCTCATATCGTGTCGATACAGACGCATTAAATTAGCGAGAATGTCTCGCTCTTGAATCGTAGCAAGATTAGCCGTAATCGTCATCGGCTCTGTTTGCGACTCGAGCGTCTTGATGTAGGTCCGACAGCGATCCATCAATCCGAATCCACAGGATGTGTAGAGCCCATACGCCCGATCGTTGAATCCAGCAGTACCAATCTTTGCGCTGTGCATTCCTTTGGCCTTCATCCGACGCAGACCCTCGTACTGTACCTGGCGGCCTAGACCCTGACGACGCCATTGTGGGAGCGTCCCCACTGGTTCGAAAGAGCCGACGCCCGACGGCTCATCGATCCAACCGATGCAGTAGCTGGCGAACTCGCCGTTAGGGGTTTCCGCAACCAAGTCAAGCTCAGGATCAAAGATGTCGATAGAGCGCACCTCTAAGGCTAAACCAAAAAAATAATTATACGCGAACGAGAGAATGGAGAGGGGGAATAAGGACAAACCATTTTTCTAAACCAGGTAAACGTTGGAAGCGTTGTGCCAAACGGTCCATCTCTTTCTGAGTGAGTTTGACGCCGGTCTCATAAAGAGTGGAATTCAGGTGAACGAAGGGTTGTAGTTGGTTAAAGCGAAAAGAACGGGCAAAATTGAGAACGGTCTCAAGAGAATCGAGAAGAGAACCGTTCCAGTGTTTTCAAGATGGCCCCAAACCCGTTCGATGGGGTTGTATTTACTGTGATAAGGAGGGTAGCAGGCGAGCTGAATAGAGACGATAGTGCTCAACAAACTGAGTGAGACGATACATAAACTGAGTCCGACGGGTATGATTTTCGGGACCATTGTCCTGATTGATCACGAGGGTCTTGACGTGAGGAAAGTGTTCACGTACGCTTTCCCAAAATCAATCAGGCAGTCGACAATACAGTCACTCGTCACTTTCGACTGAGTCAAGTAAAGAAAGAGTTCCTTGGTTGAAGGGAGGTAAATGCCAAAAGGAGTGACTTTCTCGGTCTTCTTATCTTGAAAGTCATGATCGAGCGCTTTGACAACCACTCGACTTATCCCTTCTCTCGAGAAACGGTCAAGTAAAATCGTCGCTTTGGCATCCCAAGAGAGGCGCAGAACCGTCTCGTCTGCATCCGCTTCTTGATTGATCTGATGAATTCTATCAAAGATCGCATCGGTCTCTGGGATCTTTTTCACTGGTTGACTTTTTTTGACCCGGTTTGAGCCATAGCCTAACTCATTGAGCTTCAAGCGGATGGCCTCTTCGCCAGGCAATTCCTCATCTGTGTATCCTTTCTGCTCGATGAGCTGGGTACGCATTTCGGCGGCGGTTAGTCGAGTGTACAATTGGGGGGGGTCGAAAGGTGGGATCGGTCTGGCTGAATTGATCGGCGATTTCAACCATATCGGCCAGTAAAGTGGGGATATGGTCTTCGGCTTTTGCGACCACGTCGGTGGCTTTGGTCGACATAACAGAAGCCGCCTTCTAGTTCTTCCAGGGCTTTGGCTATCGTCGCCCGATTCCAGCCCAACTCTCGTTCTGCTTTCGTCGGACTCCCTTCGCATATCGTTTTGACCGTTTGGGCCATGAAGTGCCTTCTTTCGTATCCACTTAACATGGCCTTCGTCTCTTTCAAGACTTCAACCATTTCTGGCGAGATTGTCATTTTTGCTCCTTTTGGAGAGCTAGTTTAACACCTTCTCGCGTATATTTTATTTTTTGGATTGGCCTTAGTAGCGCTTCATGTCGAATGACGATCCGAACGAAGCGTCCCGATGAACGGCGACGCGTGCCTCGAAATCAGACTCGAGCACATGCCGAATACGCCAACCATCCGGCAGCACAGGCTCGGGAATTGGTTCCTTGAGGCTACGGGACAGGTAATAACCAAAATGCTGAGTGGGTTGGTATTCGGCGTCGAGGAGCAGGTCGATACGGTGCGATGCGCAGTCAAATACGCCAACTTGGGCGATCTTTTCGACGCCCTTGCGGCCAGACGCGTGGCTGGCAATGGCCTGTTCCCACTCTTCCATCGAAGTCAGGTCGATTAACCAGGGAAACATAGACGGATCCTGGCGACGTCGTTGTTCGAGCCAACGAATGACGTCTTGAGTCAACAGAGTGTCATACTCTCGATCGGCGCGGAGGTCGAATTCTGACGGCCCGTTGAATCCGTACCACGCGTAGGCGGCCAATCCGCGTTGATCGAACCACAAGCGAATGGAAGTCGGTGCATCACCCGATATGCGCCACGCAACGTCGCTACTGAGAAGATAGCTTGGTTGAGGCCAACGAGCATTGGCGTTGTTGGAGACGAACGCCAGCAAGTCGGGGATATCGTTATGCGCCAACATGCGCGATTGGAAACGAGACATAGAGACTCCTTAAACGCTACGGTCGGGCGAATGACCAGCGCAGTCCAACCGTTCCGCCAGCCAGCATTCATGGCTCAACCGATCTCAGGGGGTAGCCCCCATTCGGTTTCGATACGGCTCTGCCACTCAACCAACGCTAATCATTTTTGAGCTTGTCAACCCTCTGAATTCCCAAAGCACCGTATTCATTCGTAGGTGGGGCATACAGTCCGAAATCTATTGATGTTCAGATAATGCTTTTCCACGCGAAACAGAAGCTTGTCAGCATTTCAGCCGGTCAGCCAGAGAGCTGAGTAGCTGACTGGCTGAAATGCCATCAACGACAAGAAAATCTTTTTCTGAAAGGCTATATATTACTTTGCCGATAACATAGAGACAAATTGACGGATGAGCGGACAGAATGAGATGTAACCTTCTATTTTTTCAATTGGGAATGCAAGAATCAACTCGTCATAAACGTTGCGGTTTTTGAGACGATACTGTAATTTATACGAATCATCAAACCGATCCACAATCATCGCCGAAGGAGATAAACTATGACTGAACCGCTTGCTAAACGAACCGTATCGACTATCGTTGGAACAGGTGTTCCTGGCTACTCAGATCAGCAAATCAATAACCCCTATGGAGTCGTGAGCGGACCGGATAACGCCCTGTATTTCTGTGATTTGGATAACCAACGCATTCGCCGTTTTTCGTTCGAGACATGCCAGCTCACGACGATTGCCGGTAGTGGTCAACGTGGCTACAGTGGCGACGGCGGACCGGCGACCAAAGCCGCACTGAACATGCCGCATGAGCTTCAATTTGACTCGAAGGGAGATCTCTATGTCGTCGAACGTGACAGTCACGTCGTTCGTAAAGTGGCGTGGAAAACAGGACTAATTTCCACATTTGCGGGGACGGGTACACCTGGGTTCGCAGGAGATGGAGGGCCAGCCACATCAGCACAGTTACAGCAGCCGCACAGCATCGCCTTTGATCCACAGGGCCATCTCTTGATCTGTGATATTGGGAATCATCGCATTCGACGGGTGAACCCCAAAAGTGGAATCATTGAAACCTATGCCGGGACAGGAGAGCAACAGCCAACACCAGATGGGGCTCCACTGAACGGTACGCCTTTGAACGGTCCGCGCACCATGGCTTTTGATCCCCAAGGAACCCTCTATCTGGCTCTACGTGAAGGCAACGCGATTGTTCGAATCGACATGGAAACCGGGACAATTCAGCATGTCGCCGGCACAGGCGAACAAGGCTATCGTGGCGATGGCGGTCCCGCAAAGTTAGCGCAGCTTGCCGGTCCAAAAGGGCTGGCCTACGCAAGCGATCAGAAACTCTACGTCGTCGATACAGAAAACCATGTGATTCGGTGCATCGATTTAACCACCGAGTCGATCACGACGGTTTTGGGCATAGGCGAACCAGGCGATGGTCCAGAACCGGATCCACTTCAGTGCCGGCTGCTGCGACCCCACGGTGCGTTCGTTGATGAGGTAGGTACTCTGTACGTCGGCGATAGTGAAGCGCACCGCATACGGCAGTTAAGGAGTGAAGATCCGTAGTATGTGCGACATATCACATGAGAGTTCAGGTCGAGAACTCGGCGAGCGCGGCGGTGACTGCAGCACCGATTCCGCCTCCTCCATGCCCAGCGTCGTCAACAATCTGGAGACGACTGGTTGTCCAGCGTTGGGATAGGTGCCACGCAGTCTCCAGCGGTGAGCTCACATCGAAGCGACCGTGAATCAGTACGCCCGGGATGCCGTTTAGAATGGACGCATCGCGCAGCAACTGATCAGGCTCGAGAAAGGCCGCGTTGCGCCAATAATGCGTGACGAGTCTCGCGAAGAGGAGCCGGAACGCTGGATCTTCGTAGCGGGTCATTGGCTTATGACCAGGTGCGAGCGACACGTGGGCGTCTTCCCAAGCGCACCACTCCTTGGCTGCGTGCGCCTGTACCTGTGGGTCCCGGTCGAAGAGAAGTTCTGCATAGGCGTCGACCAACGGACGGTCGCGTAAATGCTCCGGTACTGCAGCCACGAATCGCTCCCACTCACGCGGAAAAATTCGTCCGACGCCTTCTGTGATCCACTCAACTTCGCGATGGGATGTCGTCGTTATCAGTCCGAAGACCGCACCGGAGACTCGCTGGGGGTGCGCCTGCGCATAGGCTAGGCCCAACGTAGTGCCCCAAGAGAGCCCCAAGAGCGTCCATCGGTCGACTCCGAGGTGTTCGCGCAGCAGCTCTACATCGGCAATAAGATGATGGGTAGTGTTGGCATTCAGGTCGGCAGCGGCGGCGTTTGCCAGCGGCCGACTCCGCCCACAACCTCGCTGATCGAATAGCAAAACGCGATACGCTTGAAGGTTGAACATGTGCGGGATCCGTCGATTAAAACCGCTGCCGGGTCCTCCGTGGAAGTAGACGGCCGGCTTACCATTGGGATTACCGTGACATTCCCAGTAGATCTGGTGACCGTCCCCCGCCTCAATTTGTCCGCTATCGTGTGGCTCACTATCGTGAGACTGATTCATCGCATGATCCTCGATTCAAACATATAAACTCAGTGGATCCAAAATGTGTCTATGAACAGCGGATTGAGCATTCTCTAATGCGGCTGTACTCGACTGGAACCAGCGTTAGAGAACACCTCCTTCACAGGAATTTGGATCTACTGAGATTGTCATTCTGTCTGGCCTATTCCCGTTTTCTCGGTTGTCGCCAGATCGACTTAACAGGCAGTATAGCAGAACTTCTGAATATTTCAACTGTGCTCTTTGGTTACCAGCAATTTCAAATTAGACCGTTCCAGGTGACAGTCACTTACGAATGGACAGAAAGGGTTGATGAACTTTCGTTCTCGCACCGTCACTTCACAACCCAGCGGGCGTGAACTTCCGCCGCCAAGTGGGAGATTTCGGGAGTGACTGTCACCTGGCGCACCACTGTCCCGTTTTCAATTTGAAATTGCTCTTTGGTTACGGAGATGTTTCTTCATGAACGTATGAATGATCTGAGTTGTGAGAAGTCTTTTGACGTTTCGGGGCGAGAAGATTCTGCATGCAGGTCAATCAGGTAAACGCGGCAAAAGCGGGCAGGAGACTTATGCTATACTCAGTAGATCCAAATTTGGCGTTTTTGGCTATTTTCAGTCGAGATTGCAGGGATTTTGGAGTCATTTATTCAGATTTCGGTTACAGAAAACAACCTATTTCATATCTGAAAATCGCCCAAATCTAACGCAAAAACTAGATATCGACCGGCAAATTTGTATTTATGTCAACTGTTTAGCCAGAATTCTCTCTCAAAACCTGAAATTTGGATCTACTGATACTAGACAATTGTATGCGGATTCGCTTCGAGGTTGTAGAGAAAAGGTGAAAAGCAAACGAGCAGGTCTTTATGTAGTTTTGGGGACTCGCAGACCTGCTCGTTTCAGGATCGGCATGGACGTTTCAACCCTGAAATCGGGTGACAGGATACCCCAAAGTCTGTAAACAGGGTCCGCTCAATCAGAAAGCCGACTCCGTTTATACACTTTGTGGTGCCCACCCAAATGGATTGAACGTCGTGATGCCGCCTTGACTGTACACACAGTATATCATTTATATGAGTAAATAACTGGAGATTTTGAAGCAAAAATAATACTACGTTCAGGTGATAACAGAAATACTGTAATCGGGCGATTGCAATGCCTGTTCATTTCAGAGTATTCTAGCGATAATTTTTCAGAGTTTTGGGGATTCACTGACTAGTACTCAATCCAACCTTTATTTTCGGGTCGCTCCCATCGGCTAACTCGAACTTTTTGGATGGATGATGCACCACCCGTTGCTGATAGAGACACCGCTTAAATTTCGGACAATGGGAATACTCTCACTCAAGGGACGATTGTCCAAAGCTTGAGTGATGTCGCTAACGAGATCGGTCTGGGAACAAGATCGCTTCCTGGCCGCTTTGACTTTTTTTGAGTGGCATCCCAAATTATGTAAATTCACTCTCTCTGAGAGACTAGTTGTTTGGGCCTGCAATTGTGCAGGCCGTCGGCCCAAACAGGGCCTGCAGCGGCACTCAACCATCACTTGCATATCGACACAAAGCTGTCGATGTTGCTCCGTTAAGGGTTTAAATAGCTTTTACATACTTTGTGAGATTCCGCTCCTTTTTGGGGACTCGCATGAAATTGTATATTGATCGAGATCGGCGTGAGATCATCAGTGCGAACGGTACAGCAGCCCTCACGCCACTAGAGTACCGCGTACTTTGCCGTTTAGTCGAAAAACTAGGCGAGCTTGTTCCGAAAGACGATCTAATCTTCGCAGCCTATCCCGACGATAAAATCTATTCTGGCGTGGCCGACGACAGCCTGGCAACCATTATTCAGCAACTGCGCTGCAAGCTCGATCTGATGTCGGCCCGGAGCAGTTCATTACTCATGACTGTGCGTGGTGAGGGGTACATCCTATATGGCCTTACAGTACTGCCCAGACCCAGAATACCGACATGGCAAGAAGTTCAGTTCAATGCTTCCGATTACCCATGGGGGATTTTAACCGAACGAGAACGAGAAATTTTTTGCTACTTCGGCGAACTTCAGACCGTCAATTTGACCGAAGAAGCATTAGCGTCAGAACTCAAGATTTCAGTGAATACCCTGAAGACGCATATGCGGAATATGTACAGGAAGCTAAATATCAATTCTCGGGCGGAAATGGCTGTCATGGCGACCACTGCGAAATTTACGGCAATGCGAGCGGAGGTCCCAGATGAAGTTTAAGCACAAAGAGTCAAAGATCCAACTGAACCCCTATGTCAATCTGCTTCTAACCTACTTAAAACCTCACTGGAAGCAGGCAGGTCTTCTCTTTTTGTTATTACTTATCGTCATTGGGTTGCAGCTTTATAGTCCACTCATTCTCAGCCGCTTTATTGATGCTGCTGTTGAAGGAGAGCCGCTCCACGTCCTCCTACGCATCGCCGCGGTGTTTCTTGGTCTTGCAATTGCCATACAAATCACCTCTGTCATAGAGACATACGTCGCCGAAAACTTGGGGATGATGGCCACGAACCAATTGCGTGCGGATGTCGCCCTGCACTGCTTGCAACTGGACATGTCCTTTCATATCAGCCGCACACCAGGCGAACTGATTGAACGCATCGATGGGGATGTGACTGCTTTGGGCAATTTCTTTTCGCGGTTTGTGGTTCTTCTGGTGGGAAATGCGCTCCTTGTTATTGGGATATTGATGACTCTCACTCGGATCGATCTCTGGTTGGCCGGGATGCTCACGGTTATGACCATTGTTGGGCTACTGATCATCATGCGCATACGCGATGTGGCTGTTCCTTCCATCACGGCCGTACGGCAAGCAATGACCAATTTGCTCAGCTTTTTGGAAGAGCGACTTGGTGGTATCGACGATCTCCATGCAAATGGTGCAACGGAATTTTCTGTGGAGCAACTGCGTGAACACGGTTACACACATCTGCAGATGGCACGGAAGATGAATGTTATTTTGGTCTTCACAGTCAGTGCATCGCGTCTCTTTTTTACCGTCGTTACGGCAATTACTTTAGTCTTCATTGTCAACCTCTATACCAACCAGATCATTACCTTGGGGACTGCATATCTTATCTATCGCTATACAGACATGCTCATGCGTCCCGTCGAGGAGATTAGCCGCCAGATGCAAGATTTCCAAAAGGCGATAGCCAGTGTCGTACGTGTGCGAGAACTTGTAGAAACAGAGAGCAAGATTGTCGATACGGGACGGAAGAAATTACCGCTCCATAACCGCGTGTCGGCTGGCGTCAAAACAGAATTTGCCAATGTATCATTCAGCTATACACTGGGCAAGCCCGTTCTTCATGATATCTCGTTCAGCTTAGAGCCGGGTGAAGTCCTGGGCATCTTGGGCCATACGGGCAGTGGCAAGACCACGCTGACGCGGTTACTATTTCGCTTGTATGAGCCGACAGTGGGCACGATTCGCCTGAACAATGAAAACCTGCCTGAACTCACGCTACCTGACCTGCGACGTCAAATTGGCTTGGTCACCCAAGATGTCCAACTCTTTGATGCTACCGTACGAGACAACCTCACATTTTTTGACCATTCGATAGACGACGAACGGATTATGACGACTCTAAACGAGGTAGGACTTGCCTCTTGGGTCGAGACATTGCCCAGTGGACTTGATACAAAGTTGGATTATCATCACAGCCACCTTTCGGCTGGGGAAGCACAATTGTTGGCGTTTACCCGGGTATTTCTCAGCAACCCAGCGTTGATCGTCCTCGACGAGGCGTCATCACGTCTTGACCCCATCACCGAGCAGCATATAGAAAGAGCCCTTGATCGACTGCTCATGAACAGGACGGCCATTGTGATTGCACATCGCCTGGCCACCGTCCAACGTGTCGATACCATCATGATAATGGAGAACGGGCGAATTGTAGAATATGGACCTCGTGAGGAATTGGCAACTTCACCGACAACTAAGTTTGCCCATCTTTTGCAAGTCGGGCTAGAGGATTCGATTCGTCATTCGTTTCTTGCATATAGTTCACAATATGACCAATAACCAGCAACCAATATCTAAAACCATGAACTCATTGCAACGATTCTTGAAGCTGGGGCTGTTCCGGGCAGGCGTTTTTATCGCCAACCCCATCATTACAGATTTTCTTTTCTTCCTATTCCCGTTGATTCCCGGTCTAATCATTAGTGAATTTTTTGATACGCTGTCCGGGCAACAGGCTGCAGGATTGAACCTGTGGACGATTGTCACCCTGTTGATTGTCACGGAGATTAGTCGGATTACGAACTTGGGCATTGGAGCTCTCATGAGGGTGACGCTGAAGCGTGATCTCAGTACATTGCTACGGGTGAACATTTTGAGGCACACCCTAGGACGTCCAGATAAGTATACGCTCCCCGCGTCCACGGGAGAAGCAATTGGTCGCCTGCGTGATGATGGAGAAACGGTCGGCGACTTCCTTGCTTTCATCGCAGAACCTGTTGCGCTGCTGCTCGCGTTTGGTGTTGCGTTTTGGGTTTTGGCAGCAATCAATGTTTTTGCTACCTTCCTTGTATTTGTACCACTGCTGGCAACAGCAATCCTTGTGAACTCTTTTGGCAAACGACTCGTGCGCTATAGTCTGGCAAATCAAAGGGCGGTTGCGGATGTGACAAGCTGGCTGGGCGAGATGTTTCGCACGGTTCTAGCCATCAAAGTTGCTGGGGCTGAACACCGCATGATAGACCACTTCCAAACATTGAACGAAACGCGTCGCAAAGCAATGGTTGCAAATGTACTTTTACGTCAAGGGCTCCAGTCCATTTCTAGCAATGCGGCAGAACTGGGCACGGGAGTTATTCTGTTAGTCGTGGCAGAATCCATGCGTGCAGGCACATTCACTATCGGTGACTTTGCCATTTATGTGTCATACCTGACGTGGCTTACAAAAATCACACCACAATTGGGCACCTACTTGACGCAATATAAACATGTCGATGTATCGGTGACGCGTTTGAGTGAATTCTTAACGAACAATTCCGCGGACGAGACCGCAAAAGATAGTGCACTTACAGATAGTACCGCAAATAGCGCCGCAAAAGATATGCTTGTCGAGCATTACCCAATCGTTCCACAAAAAAAGAGCGTACAAAATCATTTGGAAACGCAAACCACACCTCAATTGGGTTGGCCGCAAACATTCGTCACACCCTTAGAGAAACTTGATGTGATGAATCTGACGTACCGTCCTTCCGGCACAGACAAAGTAAACGATAACCATCATTCCGTAAGCCATGGACTGAAAGACATTTCATTTACACTGGAGCGAGGCACGTTGACAGTCGTGACGGGGAGGATCGGTGCAGGAAAGTCAATGTTGTTGCGTGCATTGTTGGGCTTATTGCCCAGGGATGCTGGCGAAATCTACTGGAATGGTTCAATAATTGAAGAACCAACCACTTTTTTTGTGCCTCCTCGCATTGCATATACGCCCCAGGTACCGCAGCTGTTTAGCGCAACCTTGCGAGAGAACCTACTGCTTGGCCTGTCTGTTGAACGGGCCGAACTCGACCATGCAATCCAATCTGCTGTCTTTGAGAAAGATATCGACACATTGGAGGCAGGCTTGGAGACGGTTATCGGTACACGCGGCATCAAGCTCTCTGGTGGACAGCTGCAACGTGCAGCCGCAGCTCGTATGTTTGTGCGCAAACCCGAGTTGCTCGTGATCGACGATCTCTCAAGCGCACTCGACGTCGAGACCGAGAAAAAATTGTGGGATCGCTTAGATACAGAGTCAGATCTCACCTGTCTGGCCGTATCAAACCGCCGCACGCCCCTCATGCGTGCGGATCAGGTTATCGTCCTGCAAAATGGCCGAACAGTAGGTCGGGGTTCGCTCGACGAACTCTTGAATACGTGTGCAGAAATGCAGCATCTTTGGGAGTATACACGGTAGGGGTATTCTCATAGAGATATCTTGCTCCTCATCTGGCGTGCCTGTAGGCCATTTTGCGGTTCAAGCCAGCAACTCGGCCTCAAACGGAAACGTCGACAGCAACTGACACTTCCCGTTGGTGACAACGACCATTTCTTCTAGTTTGACACATTCGCGACCATCCTCACGACCGATGCAACTCTCAATCGCCATGACCATATTCTCTTCGAAAACATCCTCTCGCTTGTCATTATCGTCCCAATCTGGGGCAAAGGGGATGTGGGGCCACTCATTCCCCATGCCGACACCGTGGGCAACCGAATTGTAGCGCCGCGCCCAGAATTCCCTTGGAACAGACCAGGACCGTTCGGCGAACTCGCGAAAACTCAAGCCCGCCCGAATCAGTTCAATATTGACGCTCAGATTCTCGAATGCCGTTCGGTAGAGACGCTTCTGTTCCGGTGATGGTGTGGCGGGTTGGCAGTAAAACGTTCTGGAAATATCGGCTCCATAGCCAAAAGGCCCGATCATACCAGTGTCTACCGTGACCAGTTCCCCGGCGATGATGAGCTTGTCGCTGCACTCCTGCCCCCACGGATTGGTTCTCTCGCCAGAAGTGAGGATCGCATATTCGAACCACCCACCGCCATGCATGGCGTTCTCATATGGGAGGTGTGCCCACAGCGCCTGTTCGGTCACACCTGCTTGCAAGTGCTCGCGGATCCTCGCAAGCCCACGTTCAGCGACGGCGACAGAGGCAACAATACATTGCAGTTCATCATCCGACTTGACAGCACCTGCTCGCTCGACCAATCTTTCGGCATTGACGATCTCCAAACCTACGCCATGCAGCGCCAATATGAATTCGGGCTCGAACATATCAATGGCAATGCGTTTGCTGTCGCCGCCATAGGTTCTGGCAAGATCCGCGATCTCACTTGCCCACCCGCGGGAGCGGTTTGCGTAGGCGTCTCCGGCGATGAAATAGGCCGTTAGAGGCGCTTCACGCACTTCTCCGACGAAGTCTGGAATTGAAAAAGAGTTAGGCGGGGCCGAGTCATATAGGACGGCAGAACCTTCGTTCGGAACGAAGACTGCTCGGGTCGGCGAATGCATGTTGGTGATCGGCGCATATACCGTTTCGGTTGCGTAGCGCACATTCATCGGGCTGAAGAGTAGAGCGCCCGCGCAATCATGGCGGGCGATTTGCGCTTGAAGGCGCGCATAACGATAGGCGGCCATCCGTGCGAGATCGGGCGTGGTTTCTTCATTGCGTCTGATAACCTTCAATCGTTCGAGGTCTTGTTGCCAGTCGCTGTTGGGACGCAAGCGTTGGTCGTTGTACACGTTCATTCGTTCTCACAACTTAGAACCTATCCGAAAAGTGGTTGTGAGTCCGGTTAGCTTCTCGAGCAAGAATAGTTTGTCACAGAACTTTTCGGATAAGCACTTAGCTTTACTTTCTGGTAAAAGAAAAGAGATGAGGTGAGAAATGTGACAAAAAGCGGTTAGCGTTTCATCCTAAAGGTAGAGAACCCAAAAAGGAGGAAGGAATGCTAACCGCGCCAGAAATAACTATAGCAGTACTGATGAATGTATTGCAAGTAACGCCGGTGGGAACAAACGTAAATGTAATGCGTCTGATGTGGGCGATGATGAATGGGTCGTTTCTGAAAAGTCGAGGAGCAATCCATAGTGGATTGAGTGAAAGCGGGTTTGAAGATGAGGAGCTCCGGCGAAGCTGGTGGAGCTTTCGATATGGATCATGGGATATTGCAAGCCTGCTCTCATCGTGGCAAGAAGAAGTGGAGTGGAAAGGGGAATGGGAGGCAAAAAAGTTAGAAGGATACCGAGTGAAAAGCATAGATATCACAGGGTTCTGGCGACCGAAGCTGCAAGGGAAAGTGAACCGACTCTATAACTCAACGGCTTGTCGGGCATTGCCCGCGATCATCTTTGGAGTGATGATAAGCTCGGGGGAGATAGGCGGGAAACGAGTGCCACTGCTCAAGGCAATCATGAGATGCGAGGTAGGCACAAAGGAAAGTGAGTTTCGGAAAAAGCTGCTGAAAGAGACCAAGAAATCACTGGAGTCAGACGAAGTGGCGGTGGTCGATGCCGGGTTTACAATCAGAGAAATGCTAGAAAGCGACGTCGACCGATTTGTCCTTCGGGAAGCGATTAACTGCACAGCGCGCCGCAATGAGTTACCCGAACGTAAGGAAAAGGCAGACCACCCGAATATGGTGATATTGTGCGTCCGCTCTCTCGATGCTATAGGGAAAGCGACTCGAGGCCACAACTCCAGACTCGTTTGGTCAATTTGTCTATAGTGGTCGCCTGATTCGCTATCAAGCATGGCACAATCTCGTCCCCAGGACAACCAAGGTGGATACAGCCAACCGCACCTATTCGATTTACGTCTTTCAGGATCCTGCTTATCACACACCTTTGGTTCTGGCGACCGTCATGGCTTTACAAGCTGAAACCATTTATCTTTTCTCTCTGGAGCGCTGGCCTGTTGAACATCCCCCCCTTGGCTTCCAAGCAGATGATTGGCTTACATCGTCAATTTGTTCATGCCGATGAGGCTTGCTTCCGCTTACCTGAACTGGGGCTGCTGGCTGGCAATCTTCTTTCCCATTTAGCCGCTTCTCTTCCTCCCATACCGACTGGCTACTGGGATCGAGAGCCTCAAGCCACTCCCGGCAGGCTGCGCCGCGTTCTCTCGAGTGCTCTTTTTCCAACTCCCGACCAACTCGACCCTGACTTTCGGAAAAAGGCCTCGGTTTCACACCATTTCCCTAAAGGCGTTCTCGCTCATCGCCGCCTCAATGCCGCTGCTTAAACTAGCCGAGCACTATTTTTACATTTTATCCCGTTTTTTCAGGGTGGATTCTTTTTTCCGCCCCTTTCGGTTTGCCCTTTGTCACTCAAGCCTTTACCAGAAAGTAAAGCTTAGGCCATTCCAGAGAAATAAATCCCGAATGTGCCAAGTCGATTTCTCTAGAATGGCTTGCGCTTTTCCAGATCAAATTTGGGATTTTAATTGTTGGAAAAGCCTTATTCGACCCGTTTATGAATTCGACCGCCCATGCGTAGCCAACCGATCGTGCCATCTGCTTTGCGAATGAACTCCCCTCTACTAGATTTCATGGGGCCATCTAGTAGTATCAGTCGGTCTTCTTCGATTAGATCCAGGATAGCAGGCGGTGACGGTGGTGGCGGTGGGTCATTCTCCGTTGGGAAGCCTGTCTTATAGATAGTTTGTGCGATAAGCCGCCCCTCCAGCATCCGGATCTCGACATCCATCGTAAATCGCGAATATTTTCCAATATAGGGGGTCAATTGCTCAATAGATGCCCCCATTGGCTGCAGGTCATCGGCACTCTCAATGGCCAAATACAAGCGGTTTATCCAACGACTAACATCTTCTATAACGCTGCCACCTGTGTCAGCATTGGTAAGAATGGCAAAAGCAAAATCCCTGTCTGGTGCCAATGTAAGTCGTGCGGTTTGCCCCATAGTAATACCACCGTGGGAAACTAAACGTGTATCATAGGTCTCGTCGACAGACCAAGTAAGACCCCACTGTTCTTTTTTCCGGACGGTGACCTGGGGCGTCTGCATTTTGCGTATCGAGGCATTCTGGAGCAATGCCTTTCCATCCGCCAGCGTGCCATCGCTCAAATGAAATTTGGCATAGGCCAGCAGATCGTGAACGCTACAGGTGATTCCGCCAGATGGATAGGCCAAACGCGGCCTTGACCAAGTTCGGGCGACTTCATTATCACGATGACCCGCAGCAAAGCGACGAGTGATGACGTCGCCAGCATCAAAGAAGGTATTGTTCAAGCCAAGCGGCTCTAGAACCATCTCGCGGAGCGCATCTTGGTAACTTTGACCCGTGATCACTTCAATAACGTGCCCCAACACCCTAAAGCCCGCATTATTATAAGACCATACCTCGCCAATAGGGGCGAGCTGCTCTAAATCGGCCATTGCCGCGACATATTTGGCAATTGCATCATCACCAGGCCCTGTATCGATAAAGAAATCGCCAACCCAACCGCTCGTATGAGTCATTAGATGTTGAATCGTGACCATCTCTGATGCTACCGGATCAGCAACTTTGAATTCCGGCAAATATGTTCGTACCGGGGCATCGAGCGCCATTTTCCCCTCTTCGACCAGTTTCATAATGAGCGTGCCCGTATAGGTCTTGGTGATCGAACCGATCTGAAAGAGCGTATCATCGGTGACGTCCAAAGGGTGCTCCACATTGGTCACGCCAAACCCCGCCGCTTTGCTCTCGTCCTGCTCCAGTATGCCTACGACGACGCCAGGAACATTATGTTTTTGACGCGTAGTATCCACAAACTCGCAGAGTTGCATCCATGTAGATCCCTTTTTCTCTAACATCAGGTTTTCTCTTCTATAGCCTTTCAGGAAAAGATTTTCCTGTCATCGATGGCATTTCAGCCGGTCAGCTAGTCAGCTCTCTGGCTGACTAGCTGACCGGCTGAAATGCTGACAAGCTACTGTTTTGCGTGGAGAAACATTATCTGAACATCTATAGTCACATAATTTAAACTTCGTACTTTCGCCCGTAACTCTGCAAGAGTAAAAGAATGCTGCGAAAGTACGAAGTTTAAATGACTTCTCTATTAGAGCGTATCAGTCGCGTATCCCTTCGTAATGCCAGCGCTCAATCACCTGAAGATCTTGCAGCATCTGGCGTAGTCCGGCTTCATCCGTATGCTACGTCCATATTTCTGGGCCACCTGCTCCACCCATTCCATCAGCGAGGCTAGCTCTTGCTCGCGGTCGGTGAACATGCCCAACCCCACTCGCTCTTGGATTGGGTCCGGGTGGTCGGAGTTTTCAAAAGGCTGTGCAATCATCTTTTCCTTCACTATATCAGCAGAATCATGAAACAGTATCTCGCCTAAGTATAACACAGATGAGCACCATTGAATGAGGGTATGTAAGGTCATTTCAGTCGTAGTTGCTCTGCACATGATCACCAAGCAAGCGACGCTGGCGTGGCGTAGCGGCGGCAATGACTTCAGGGTTGTACTGAAAGGTTAGATAGGGCGGGAATTTATGCGTGATCATCCGGTGGGCGTAGTGGATCATGAAGGTGTGCCGGATCTGATCGCTTTTATTGGCGGATCCACGGTGCCAGATTTCGCTGCGAAAGAAGATGCAATCCCCTGCTTTGCCCAGGAAGCTTTGCTCTTTTACTCCGTTCCATTCGTTCGCGCCGTTCGGTTTCCGTCCCGAGCGATGACTGCCGGGGATGAGCTTGGTGGGTCCAAGTTCCTCCGTCATATCATCAAGATAGACGTGGGCCGTGGTGATGAAGATGGGCAATCGCACCCGCGGATCTGCGAGAACATCCTCGGGAAGGGTAAAGGGCTGCCAGTCGGCATGGAGCTGTTGGTCAGGTCGTCCTGGTCCGACCAGCCAGGTGTGCATGCTGACGATGTGACAGTCACTGCCATGAATCACCTCGGCTAGCTCAATCATGTCAGGCTTGTCGAGGTATTTGAGAAACAGGGGATCACGATTGAACGCGGCGTTGATGCATTTCTGCATGTGGCCATCTTTTTCCACCGACATGTCAATGTCAAAGTTCTCGGCGCTTGGCTCCAACTGGTGCGCGACGGCACGCAGTTCGGCAACTTCGTCGGCATTCAGGAAACCGGGAAAGTAGACATATCCGTCACGCTCCATCGCCTCGATCTTGTCTTCTAACTCGGTATATGATACAAGTTCTAATGCGTCACTCATCGTCTCTACCTCAAACCTTCTGGGGCCAATTCGCCAATTGAACTTTCCAACGCATCCGGTGTGTCCGTGCGGACGCTTTTCGCGGTGGGCGGTAGCGGTGTATCGAACTGATAGTCCGGATCGGTCTGCTGCCGTCGCCAGGTCTCGAGCATTTCCTGCCAGGCACTCCAGAGCGTGCGCGGCTCCGGCATGTCCCAGGCGATCTCCTTATACAGTTTCTTGAGATTGTAACAAGGGACACCCGCGTACATGTGATGCTCGATGTGCCAGTTCATGCGCCAATAGAGAAATTCCGCCAGTGGATTGAGGGTCATGGAGCGTACGGATTTGCGAAAATCAGGGACGTTGTCCTGCAGGCCACAGTGTTGGGTCAGACCGACAAAATAGCTCAACCAATTCGCGATGAACGGGAAAAAGGTGAAAATAAACGGCAGCACCCACAGGCCAGTCACAATTGAAATCACGAGTACCGAGCCATGAAAGAGAAGGAGGATGCGTGACCACCATATCGACCTACGATGCTCGGCTGGCTGATCCTTGTGCAAGGCTCGCAACCATTCATTGATTGGAACTTCTTCAGATCCGACGATGCCAAAGGCCGACTTGATGGTCACGACGATTGTCGAGATAAGCCCACCCTTGCCAAATGTGCGGCCCGGTTGGGTGAGCAGATTGACCGTAAAGAGTTGCAGCAAAAAGGTCGACCCCACCGACGGATGGAGCGGTAGCAGATTCTCACGATCCCCCTCGGGGTGTAGCGTGTAGCGGTGATGATAGGTGTGGCTGCTGGCATAGTCAAAGGGATCCCACCAGCTCATGAGGCTAAACAGGTACATAAAGAATTTGTTCAGCCACTTTGTGCGGAACACAGTTCCGTGACCAAGCTCGTGCGGGGCGACGCCCACAAAGAAACTGCCGACTGTTCCGTGGGCAAACAGTGCGACGACAAATGCGAGCCAATTCTGTTGTGACCATGAGAGATAGACCAGGGTACCTGTGATGGCGAACAAGGCAAGATGTCCCCCAGCCTGAAACCAGCCCTGTAAATCGCTACGTTTCGAAAGCTCGCGCAGCTTTTTACCTTCGATGGGACAGCGATACCACTCAACGCGGAGCGTCTTTCGTACTTCAGCAAGCGGTTGATAGCTCATTTTATTTTCTCCTCTCGATGTTAGACATAGAATTCGTGGTTCTTCCGGAATAGAGGGGGCGTAACTTCCCGGAAGAGGTCAAGAAGAGTTTCGTTGAGAACCTCATGCCTGACCTCTTCCTGTTAGGTAATATAGGAAAGGGAGATAAAATAAGGGAAGGCAAAAGCAAGGAAAGCCGAAACTTATTGGACTCTCGACCTGGCAAAAAGGACCAACCTCTTCGAGCGGTGCGACCGCCCTTCCCGGACAGTCCGCCAGGTCGACGCCGTGCAACGTCGAAAGCGTGCAGCACCTCGAGTGCCATAACAGGAAAACGGAAAACAGCGTCCAAAGTTGAGGAGCTCAGGCGATACGGGAGAGGAGGTCCAAGATGAAAGTGAAAATGGGAATCGACTGGAGTGAAAAGAAACATGATGTGATGATGTTGGATGAGACAGGACGAGCGCTGGGCTATGCGCAGATAGAGCATAGCCAGAAGGGATTTCGCCAAATTGAAGAAATGAGAAAGAAGACAGGAGCGAGCCATGATGAAGTGACAGTGGGACTGGAAACAGCGCATAATTTGCTGATTGATTATCTCTGGTCGAGCGGGTACAAGAATGTCTATGTGGTGCCGCCGAATGTGGTGAACAAGAGTCGGGAGCGCTATAGTCAAAGTGGTGCGCATAATGATAAGAGTGATGCCTATGTGATAGCAGATTTGTTGCGGACCGATGTCCATCGATTTTATCCTTGGTCACCTGGCAGTGAATTACTCCAGCAGATGCGAGTGGTCAGCAGTGCCACACAATACTGGACCAAAGAGACTGTGGCCTTATCCAACCGTCTGCGCGCTTGCCTGTTGCGTTACCATCCGGCGCTGCTTGAGGTCTTCAGCAACTGGCCTTCTCGGATTGCCTGCCACCTGGTTCTGACCTATCCAACGCCAGAGCATGTGCGCAACTCCACCTATGAAGGCTTCCAAGAGTTTCTCAAGCAGCACCGACATACGCAACCCCGTAAATGGGTCACTTGTTATGATAAGTTAACCGCCACTTATCCCACATCAGCTCCTGCATTTGTGCCAGCGTATCAACGAGAAGCTCTTCAGCTGGCTGAATGTCTTTTTGCTTGCACTGCGCTATGAACAAGAGACCCTTGACCAGTTACAGTCACTTTTTCTGCAACATCCGGATCAGCATATCTTTGCTTCTTTACCTGGTGCTGGCCAGCTTTTAGCTCCCAGTCTTCTGGTCAAGTTTGGCGAAGACAGGAAACGCTTTCCCTCTCCCATGAGCCTTCAGTCTCTGGCGGGAACCTGTCCTGTCACCAAACAAAGTGGCAAAGTCAGAACCGTTCATTTCCGCAGAGCTTGCGATCACGACTTTCGTTATTTTACTCAGCAATTTGCTCGCTGCTCCCGCAAAGAGTCTTCTTGGGCCGCTGCTTTTTACACCGCCGCTCGCCAACGCGGTCTCAAAAAAGAGTCATGCTGATCGCACTCTCGCTAATCGCTGGATTTGCATCATTTGGAAATTGTGGCAAGACAAGAAACCTTATGATGAATCTTTCCATTTGCAGCAACGAGCCCATCGTCGCCAACCTATCGCTTAATTGCTTCTAATTTTTTACTATGTATCGCCTTTGGGTTCCTTGCCTTTGTCCTCATCTATATGTTGACATAACACGCTGCTGGTTCTCTCTATCAGTTCTTCTTCAACGCGCCCTTTTGGAACTGCCATTACATACAAAGCGTGTCCGGGAAGTTCGGGGCACTTCTTTGTCAACCCCCTGAGTTCCTGAAGAGCCGAATTCGTTTGCGCCTTATGGATATTCAGCATCTCCTGGAAGAGAGCATTACGCTTGATCTCGTCTGGCTCGGCTTGAGTCTCTTCCCACAGCCGCCAGATCTCGTGGATTCGGATGATCTGCAGGTGGTTCAAGCACCTTGCGCCCCGAGATCGGGTATATACAAAGGACCATAGAGGGGTGCCCACGGACCCTCAGCAAACGGAACTCAGCCGCATCAACGAGTAATACATTCTTCACGCCATTCGCTGGCATCCTCCCCAGCAATAGCTTCCGCAGAGGCGCGCATATCAAAAAACCGGGACACAGCAAACACAACTGCATAACAGCAACGCACGGATAACGTGTTGTTTGGTAGCAAACATTGAAAATCAAAAACTAGGGTATGCCCGATACCATAAAGGATGTTTTCCCGCGTGTCAAATGGAAAACGGATCGGGGCAAGAAGACTTCCTTAAAAATTCCCCCTTGACATTTGTCTTGCACAAAGGTGTATACTCCGATACGAAGGCCTTCAATTAGCAATGGCTCATTTACCACAAATATGTTAGTTCTGATTCTTTAGAGTTGTTCTGAATTAACGAGAAAGTGAGGTGACTGTCACTTCACGAACGATACTTTCTGACTAACTACCGGACTAAAGTGACAGTCACCTGGCCATCCCTTAATTCGAAACAACTCTTTTAGAGAAGTGATTTCTCATTTGCCTACATTTAGTGCTTATCCGGAAAATTCTGTGACGATGCGATCTCAACCGAGAGGCTAGCTGGATTCACAACCACCTTGCGGATAGGTTCTTAGGTAATGAGCGATTGTGATTATGAATTATTTCCTGAATGGAGACGCCCGATGCTAAAAATCGGTCAATTTGCTTGGTTGAGCCAAGTAACGACAGAGACATTGAGGCATTATGATAGGTTGGGGTTGCTCAGGCCAGCGCAGATCGATGCTTTCACGGGCTATCGATATTATGAACTGGAACAACTGCCACGCTTGTACCAGATCCTGGCGCTTAGGGATATCGGGCTACCGCTTGAGCAAGTCGCTTACCTGTTGGATGGAGAGCTTTCGTTGGAAAAGGTAAGTGGTATGTTGTGTCTCAAGCAAGTTGAACTCGAAAGGCAGATTGAGCAACTTCAGGACCAACTTTCGCAGGTAAACAGACGTCTCCAGCAAATCAATTTGGAGGGCAAAATGCCAGATTATGAAGTCGTACTCAAGACAGTGGAGCCAGTAAAAATTGCTTCCAAGCGAGAGAAGCTATCCAGCTATAGCCAGGACATCGTGGGGCCAGCACTCGGACGCATGACGGGTGAGGCGATGAACTATGCACAAGAACAGAACGCGCGGATGAATGTAGGGTTGGTCCTTTGGCACGACAATGACGACCCAGACTTAAAGAAGCAAGGGGAGATTGATGTTGAAGCTGCGGTTACGATTGAGGGCGATGTTGCTAGTAGCTCATCAATCAAGGTCTATAGCCTACCACAAAGTTTGATGGCAAGCGCAGTGCATCATGGAGAGTTTACCGGGTTGGGGGCAACGAAACGGGCGATCTTTGCCTGGATCGATGAGAACGATTATCAGATCGCAGGGCCCATTCGAGAGGTCTATCTACAATTTGACCCTGAGAATCCGTCCAATCACGTGACTGAAGTACAGTTTCCTGTAGAGAAGACATAAGTCTCAGTAGATCCAAATTCCTGCGGAGTCGCCATGCATGGCGCAGCGTTCTCTAACGCCGGTCACAGTCGAGTAGAGCCGCATTAGAGATTACACGCAGTAGGATTTCTCAGAGGTAGAGCGTTCAAATGGCGAAAAAAGACGCAGTAGAGAATCTCGGACCATTTGGCCCGCTCGAGTCTGTTTTGACTGAGAAATGCAGGATTATGTCTACTGCGTGTAATAGAGAACGCCTACTCCGCGAAAATTTGGATCAACTGAGACTAGATGTTACCTGTCACTTCATGCTCGATAAAGTGCTACTGACAAAACCATTATACTTTACTTTCTGGTAAAGGCTTGAGTGACAAAGGGCAAACCGAAAGGGGCGGAAAAAAGAATCCACCCTGAAAAAACGGGATAAAATGTAAAAATAGTGCTCGGCTAGTTTAAGCAGCGGCATTGAGGCGGCGATGAGCGAGAACGCCTTTAGGGAAATGGTGTGAAACCGAGGCCTTTTTCCGAAAGTCAGGGTCGAGTTGGTCAGGAGTTGGAAAAAGAGCACTCGAGAGAACACGGCGCAGCCTGCCGGGAGTGGCTTGAGGCTCTCGATCCCAGTAGCCAGTCGGTATGGGAGGAAGAGAAGCGGCTAAATGGGAAAGAAGATTGCCAGCAAGCAGCCCCAGTTCAGGTAAGCGGAAACAAGCCTCATCGGCATGAACAAATTGACGATGTAAGCCAATCATCTGCTTGGAAGCCAAGGGGGGAGGTTCAACAGGCCAGCGTTCCAGGTAGACAAGATAAATGGTTTCAGGCTGCAAAGTCATAACGGTCGCCAAAACCAAAGGTGTGGTAGGCCGGATCCTGAATGACGTAAATCGAGTAGGTACGGTTGGCTGTATCCACCTTGGTTGTTCTGGGGACGAGATTGTGCCATGCTTGATAGCAAATCAGGCGACCACTATAGAGAAAGCGACCAGACGAGTCCGGAGTTGTAGCCTCGAGTCGCTTTCCCTTATAGCTGCGAGAGAGCGGTCGCACAATATCACCATATTCAGGTGGTCTGCCTTTTTCTTTGCGTTTGGGGAACTCATTGCGGCGCACTGTGCAGTTAATGGCTTCCCGCAGGACAAATCGGTCTATGCCGCTTTCTAGCATTTCTCTGATTGTAAACCCGGCATCGACCACCGCCACTTCGTCTGACTCCAGTGATTTCTTCGTCTCTGTCAGCAGCTTTTTCCGAAACTCACTTTCCTTTGTTCCAACCGTGCATCTCATGATTGCCTTGAGCAGTGGCACTCGCTTCCCGCCTATCTCCCCGAGCTTATCATCACTCCAAAGATGAGCGCGGGCAATGCCCGACGAGCCGTTGAGTTATAGAGTCGGTTCACTTTCCCTTGCAGCTTCGGTCGCCAGAACCCTGTGATATCTATGCTTTTCACTCGGTACCCTTCTAACTTTTTTGCCTCCCATTCCCCTTTCCACTCCACTTCTTCTTGCCACGACCCCAGCAGACTTGTGATATCCCATGATCCATATCGAAAGCTCCACCAGCTTCGCCGGAGCTCCTCATCTTCAAACCCGCTTTCTTTCAATGTGCTATGGATTGCTCCTCGACTTTTCAGAAACGACCCATTCAGCATTGCCCACATCAGACGCATTACATTTACGTTTGTTCCCATCGGCGTTACTTGCAATACATTCATCAGTACTGCTATAGTTATTTCTGGCGCGGTTAGCATTCCTTCCTCCTTTTTGGGTTCTCTACCTTTAGGATGAACTGCTAACCGCTTTTTGTCACATTTCTCACCTCATCTCTTTTCTTTTACCAGAAAGTAAAGTTATAGCTCCTTGAGGATTTGTGGGGTAAACATTGGATGGTTTGTCGGTTTGCTCGTTTGTTCACCAACCATCTAACCAACAAACCAACTGACAACCACACAATTTCTCAGACAACCACCATTATAAAAGAGTGATGTCATCTAGTCGATCAGGTGAGGCGTCAGTGTATTTTCATCGAATTCCACGCCCAGGCCAGGACGATCTGGCACAACCAGATATCCCTCATCCACCACAAGCGGTTCTGTCAATACGTCATTGCGCCACGGGATGCGGCTGGGGACAATGAATTCCTGCGTTAGCCCGTTGGGAATTGCTGCCATCACGTGAGCCGCGGCCATGATGCCGACCGGGCCTTTGGTGTTGTGGGGCGCAATGACCACCTGATAGGTTTCGGCCAGTGCCGCCACCTTCTTCATCTCGGTAATGCCCCCAATATAGACAATGTCTGGCTGTGCAACATCGACCGCGCCAGCCCGAAAGTAATCATTAAAGCGGTGTTTGCTCGTGAGGCGTTCCGAACCTGCAATGGGTGTCGAGGTGCCTGCACGCACGCGGGCATAGCCTTCAGGGTCTTCGGGGATAGTGGGTTCTTCAAAAAAGAGCAGTCGGTATGGTTCAAGCCGTCGGGCCACCGTCAGCGCTGTGGGTGGATCGAAAACGGCATGGGGATCGTCCATCAGTTCGATCTCGTCACCCACTGCATTGCGTAGGCCCTCGTACTTGGCTTCGATCGTTTTCAGTTCTTGAGGCGTGATCTTGGGTCCGCTCGCTTCAGCGATCGAGATGCCGGATTTGATGGCGTTGAACCCCTCCGCCAGCACTTGTTGCGCGTTATCCACCAACTCTGCGACCGTCGTGCCGCCAAAGTGTGAATAGACCGGTACTTTGCTTGCACGAGGCCCTCCCAGCAGCGCACAGACGGGTGCGTTGAGCGCCTTGCCTTTGATGTCCCACAGCGCCTGGTCAATGCCGCTGATGGCACTGGTGAAGATTACACCACCTGTTCGGTAGGCAGTGCGACCACCGACATAGAGATCTTGATAGATGGACTCGGCGTTCAAGGGATCACGACCGACGACGAACTCTTTCAGAGCCTCCACCATCTTGGCCACGACAACCTCTTTGTGGCTGTAGGTGGCTTCGCCAAGTCCCACAATGCCTGCGTCTGTGTATACGCGTACGTTGGTCCATTTGTGACCACAATCCGATTGCACCAGTTGTACGGTGACATCGGTGATTTTCATATTTGTCTCTCTCCTATATTATGACTTCACACCTGTGAACACAATGCCCTGGATGAAAATGCGCTGTGCAAAGAAGAAAACAATCAGAATCGGTAGCACTGAAAGTGTTGTCGCCGCCATCAGATGGCTCCAACTGGTGTGGACTTGACCAGTGCCGAACATGCCGCGGAAATAGTAGAGACCCACAGCCAGCGGCAAAGAGCTTTTGCTGTTGATGTAGATCAGGGGTTCGAAGAACTGGTTCCACTTGTTCTGGAAGGCGAAAATGGCAATGGCGGCCAAAGCTGGTTTGGAAAGCGGCAGGATAATCCGCCAGTAGATGCCAAAGGTGTTGCAGCCATCGATACGCGCGGCATCGTCCAGTTCCAGGGGAATCGTACGCGTGAATTGGCGCATCAAAAAGACGAAGAAGGGATGTCCGACCCACGAAGGCACAATCAGTGGCTTGAGCGAGTCGAGCCAGCCCAGCTGGCCAAATAGGATATAGGTGGGAATGATGGTCACCTGACCGGGTAGAAACATCATGGCCAGTAAGATGGCAAACAGCACATCCCGCCCGCGCCAGCGTCCCAACGAGTAGCCCACCAGCGAAGCCGAGAAGAGATCCCCGACGACCGCCCAAATCGCCAGAATGATCGAGTTTTTCCAGAAAGTGAGTAGGGGTACATGGGGCGTGGTAAAGATCTGCACATAATTCTCCCACACGGGCGGCGTTGGCAACCAGCGCGGTGGATACAAAAAAATATCCCCTTCCCACATCAAAGAAGTTCGCAGCAGCCAGAAGAACGGGATCATCACGAGAATCGCATCGAATATCAGCAGCGCGTAGACCAAGATGCGTTGAATGAGCTGGCGAAATCGATAGAATTCGCTTTCAGTGGAACGAATATTTCTTTCCGTACCATGTTGTTCAGCGATCATAGCCCTTTAGACAAAAATCAACTTAACAAGCGGATCAACGTCCAGATTCGTAGTGCACCCAACTATTGGACCAGCGGAAGACCAAAAGCGTGACGCCTCCCAAAACCAGGAAAAGCAGCCAGGCCAACGCCGAGCCATAACCCAATCGACCGTAGTCGAACGCCTGGCGGTAAAGATAAAGCATGAAGGTCAAGGTGGCGTTGTTGGGGCCACCCTTGGTCATGATATAAAAGTAGGTGAAGGACTGTGTGGCAGCGATGATGCCCATAATCAGGTTGAAGAGGATCACCGGCGAAATCATGGGGATCGTGACACTGATAAACTTTCGCCACGCACCAGCACCATCCACCTCTGCCGCTTCGTAGAGATCGGTCGGCACACTCTGCAGCCCCGCCAGATTGATGAGCATCGAGCCGCCCACCGACCAGAGAGACATTAGAATAAAGGAAGGTAGTGCGCTGCGCGGCTCAGCCAGCCAATTTGGGCCCTCGATATCAAAAAGAATGCGCAACAGGTAGTTGATGATCCCGTAGCGTGGCTCAAACATCCAGACCCACAGCAAGGCGATGGCCACCCCTGAAATGACAGACGGCACATAGTAGAGAGTGCGCCACAGAGCAAGTCCCTTCACTTTGGTATTGAGCAACATGGCCACGCCCAACCCCAATAAGAGATTCAGGGGAACGCTACCCAGTGCCCAGAGCGCCGTGATTCGCAGCGAATGCAGCACGAGGGGATCCTGGACCATCTCGGTATAGTTTTTCAGTCCGAGCCAGGACGCTCCCCGCACCACGTGATAACTTGTAAAACTCAGGAAAATCGAGGCGATCATGGGGCCGAGAAAGAGAACCACCAACCCCACAATAAAGGGCGCAGCAAACAACAGACCCTCTATGTCTGCCCTCAGGGCCTTCTTATTGATCGACCACCGTCTCTTTTGAGGAGATGTCAACAATGCGCCAGCCATAATTTACCACCTAACGAAGCAATGCCCCTACCGACAAAAGGGTAACAGGGCACATTGACTTGCCACCCTGCCACCTTGCATTGCTAAAGTACACCCATCTCCTCCATCGACTTCTGCAGACGCCCGTTGGTCTCCTCTTCTACTTGGGCCAGCCCTTCGACGATGTCCATCTGATTCTGGAGTACGAGATCGTAGAGTATGCGCGTCATGGGCTCGAGCAGAGCCGCTGACTCCAAGAAGGGAGAAACGGGGAAGGGAATGCCAAACTCGTCAGAATCGGTAATCGCAGCGATGTTGATACCTTCAGGTCCGCCACCGCTACTGGCCAACCACGATTCGTAGGTGCGAGCATCCGCCCCGCGCGACCCCCAGAAGTCGGTGATGAGTTGCTGCGCTTCCTGAGAGCTGATTACCTGCAGCCACTTCCAGGCCTCTTCAGCATGGCTGCTGTCTTTGAGAATCGGTGCCCCCAGGCAGTGGTAGACCATGGCGCGTTGTCCATCGATAAAGGGCATTTTGGCCAGATCATAATTGAATGAGATGCCATCGCTGGGCGCTCGAGTGCCCCAAAGATAACGGCGCAAGAACTCGCCTTCCACCATCATGCCCACCTGTTGGCTCAAGAAGCTCACACGCGGGTTCTGCCACTCCATCAACGAAGTGATCTCTGGATGCACGTCCTGCTCGTAGATGAAGTCGCGGACAAACTTGATGGCAGCTTCGTTTTCTGGGCTGTTGAGGACGCACTCATTGCCATCTTCGTTAAGAAACTGCCCGCCATTGGCATAGATGAAATTGCCAAACCCGATCTGCAGCCCATAATCGCTACGCGGTCCGCTACAGATAATGCCAAAGCGCGCTCGGTCGCGCCCCTCGCCCTCATTCAGTACGCCGGCGTACTCGACCAGGGTATTCCAGTTCCACTGCTCTGGATCATTTTCGATCTCTCGCGGTGGAGTAAGCCCTGCCTCTTCCATGGCGTCCACATTGTACCAGAAGACGATGGACTCTGACGTGATGGGAACTGTGTATGCCTGGTTCTCAAAGGTGTAGGCGGCCACAGCTGGGGGTGCAAAGTGCTGCTCGTATGACTCCTTCACCGTCGCGTCTGCATCGATAAAGTCTTGTAGGCTGAGGAATGCGCCTTGACCGATCATGGGGACGCCCCAGGGGGTATTGATGACGGTCGAATCGGGGGCAGTGCCGCCAGCAATTGCCACCGCCAACTTCTCATAGATTTTCTCTGGCGGTGTTTCAAAAACGACTTCGATCTCTGGGTACTGCTCCTGAACCATGGGCAGCATCTTGGTGAATACCTCCTCATCCGAAGAGCCACGCGGCCAGAAGACGATCTGCGTCGCTGCCTGCGATGCCCCACTTCCGGCGCCAGGACCGGCGGCTGGTGCGCAGGCCGCTAATGCACTACCTGCTGCAATTGCAGCCGACATCTGTAGAAACGCTCGACGACTGATGGATTCGTTCATGGTGATCTCCTTATGATTCTCAGAATAGTCGCAATTTCACAGACTGCATCATTATATACACTATATTTGCACTTTTCGTCACTGAAGCCAAAAAAGTCAGCCAATTGTCAGCCACTTAACAGGATAGATTCAGGGAAATCGATCGCGATGCATTTATTATGGGGGGCAACGAAAATCAAGAGACGTAATAGATTTCATCAGGGAGACTCTTATGAACCCCAACGAACCAATCACACGCGCCTATGTTGACTACCGCCGTGAACAGATTCGAAACGCATGGCAAGATGCAAATGCCGATTATGATTTTGTTATGGTATTCATCGGACGGACTATCAAAGGCTTAGGACAGCTTTTCAACGCCTGGGCACAGCGCCTTCAGGTACAAGAAAACCGTCCGGAACCCCAAGGCAGTTAGCAAAAACGACACGAGTTAAGTTTATGAACAGCACCACAAAAAACCCTGGCCTTGTGCTAGGGTTTTTGTTTGAAAGCAAACATCCGATTTGTTGTTGAACAACACATGCTGCCAAGAGATGATTACAAATACCTGCTTCTAACGGATTCTGTGGTTGATCCTGTTCGAGCTTAGTGCTTATCCGACAAGTTCAGTGACTATTCATTCTCATTCGAGAAGTTGGTCGGATTCACAACCACTTTTCGGATAGATTCTTACTACAACGGATGGAAACAGGAACGGATTCTGTGCGTAGACGGGTCCGCTCTGTCATATGTGAGCGTATTCGCTCGTGCTGAAAACTGAGTCAGCCAGGATAGTTCGATTGAAGCAACTACCTTCTTTGCTCGGAAAATCCGTTCCTATCCAAATCCGTTGTAGTATTTGCCAAGACCAGAGAAAACATCAGAACTAGAACAACACTTCTGGCAATCACAACACTAACGACAGACCAGCACTGGCTGCCGTGCGTTGCGCAGCACCTGATCCACTGTACTACCAAGCACAGCCTGCAGGACAGCATTGAACCCATAGCCACCCATAACGATCAGGTTGCTACGATGCGCGTTGGCCGTTTCGAAGATAGCGTCAGCGACAGGGCCGCTCTTTTCCTCGATAGTGGTGATCACATTGTGTCTGTTCAAGTACTGTTGGGCAGAATCCAGCGCCTCTGATCCGATCGCTTCATGATCGTCTACTGTAACGACGACCAATGGGATAGACCATTGCTCGGCCAGATAAGTGGCCAAGAAGAGTGCTTCGTCGGCCTTGGGACTACCGTCATAGGCCAGCAACGCACGATCAATGGAGGAGACAATCCCTGGCACAACCAGCACCGGTGTTGAACAGCGCAGAAGCATCGTGCGGAAGCCTGACCTTAGTCTGGCGATTGGTCGCAATCCGGGCGGACGGCTGAGATTTACCACAACGAGATCGGTCCAGCGTGCTCGTTCGCAAATTGTGCGGGCGATGCCTCCTGATTCAATCGCCAATTCGCCCTCTATGCCCACCATCTCACAGCGCCGCATAAATTCGTCCCGTACTGCCTGACTCTTGGGGCTGTCTATCTGCGGCGTTGACGCAACCACATATAGCCCCCGGAGCCGTGCTTCCTCCCGCTGAGCGACTGCTGTTGCTTGATCCAAAGCAGCCCATCCATCCGCGTTTCCATTAATTGGAACCAAAATATCGCTGGTCAGACGTTCATCCCGGCGCGCGGTCGTCTGTTCTTTGCGCCACTCGCCCACTGGTGGACCGGACTCTAGCGGATCCGGCGTCAAGGCATCAACGACTCTAGCACGTACGCGTGCGGCGACGCGGCGCTGCGTTGGACTGATCTCCGTTGCCAGTCGAGATACAATCTTTCTATGTTCAATTTCCCAGCCTAGCTCTTCTTGTAGCGCATCTGTGTGCTTGATCAGCCAGACATAGAGATCCGTTTCGGTTCGCCCTGGAAACTCGCGTAGAATAGCCTGCTCTCGCATGATCTGTACAATTGGCAGGTAGACCTCATCATACCAGTGGCAGACAGCAGTACTAGCTGGCATCTCCCGTCCCTCTTCTGCAATCATGGTGCGGCGATGCGCGTCGATCTGTTCGAGAAGTAAATCGTAGTTTCCAGGTGCAGTGGTGGTCAAATCTGCATCCGGCCGCAGCTTGTCCAGACGGATCTCTTCTAGAAACTCTGCGTATTGGGTCTTCAGAATCAGATCATCGGGCTGGTCGTCGGGCGTCAGTGGCACCTTCGTATAGACTTCGGTCACATACGCCTGAATGGTCTTTGCCTTGAGTTGGCGCGCAACAGAGACGCGGTGATTACCGTCCAGTACAAAGTAGACGCTGTCAATTTGATAGACCTCGATGGGCGGCACGCCTGTGGCGTCGGTGGTCGCCTGTTTGACATTGGCCCATCGCCGTGAGTTCGTACTTTGTCGCGGCAAAAAGCTGCGCGTAAAGTCAGTATAGCGCCCGACGCTGCCGACGATAGCATCAAGGGCGATGTCTTGCAAGCCACGTGAGGTACCGCCCCGGGCTCGCAACTTCTGGCGCACATCATCATAGGAGAGCAGATCGGACGATTTGCCCGTCAGACGTGCCATCATCTCCTCGAGATTAGCCCATCGCCGCGCGCGGCGAAAGTCCAGTACAGCTGATTGTGTAGTTGGTGTTACGTTGAACATGAGTTCGGCCTCTATCTAGCTCCTGTTTATGCCAATGTAGATGTTCATTGGGGGCAACTCGATCGATCACCCACTGTCCAGACGAATGCCCGCCAACTGTTCGAGTACCTGTACAAATGCTGTTGTGTCCAGTTTAGTTGTCGATCCCAAAACTACATTGTCTCCTCGCCGCGCCAGCTTGGATCGATACCCACATAGTTTTCTACCATAGGCTGTAGATGCGTGGGCAGTGCCTTGACAAATGCCTGCGCCGACTCGGCAAGCGGCCAGGGTGCTTCAATTCGGTAACTGCGCGGGCGCAAACCGACCCCACAAGAGAGGCGCACCTGATCGGTCTGATTGGAGAAAGCAGCGTGATAGGTGCGTGAGGCAAAGACGATCTCATCACCCGGCTCGGTGAAGAGAGGGACGACGCCAGGTACATCGAAGCCCACATAGCCTTCAGTGTCGCCGCCCAGACGCATAAAGGAGCGGCGATCAGCAGTTAACTCAAACCCTTCGGGGCCTGACCAGTTGGATATGTGAGAATCTTCAATCACGGCCAGCCCACCGTGCTTGGGGTTGGAGCCGGTGAGGTAGAACCAAAGACCCGACGGCCAGGGGCCACGGTTTAGGATGTCGCCGGAAAACTGAGGTGCACCATTGGAGAACCCGCACCAATCCGAGTGCCAGCGTAGGGGCTCTGAGCCGGGATTGCGGATAATTGCGGCCGTGCGATTGATTGTCAACTCTGTGGCCTGACAAAAAACAGATTGCGCCCGCATAAAGGGCTCATGGTCGAGAGCTTTCCACAGCGCGGACGAATGCTCGATAAACGAAAGGTGTGTATGGCTCTCGCCGGGCCCCAATGCACCATTGGGGTCGAGCACCTCCAGCACCGATTCCTTCAACTCCTCAACCATCTCCTGCGGCAATACATTCTTGACAACCGCAAATCCGTGCGCCTCGACACATGCCTGGGCCGCATCCAACTCATCTAGCCCAAATTCGTAGCGATACCCCAGTTCGGGCTTTTGAACATGATCGGTATTCATGAACAACTCCTTGTTTTAGCTAGTCATCAGAGATTGGAGATTAGAGATTACATTGGCGTATCCAATCTCCAATCTCTAAATGGGCAAGTCAATTCAGTGCTATTCCTAATCGATCACCCTTTCAACGACCCAATCGTAATCCCTTCGATCATCTGGCGCTGCATCAGCAGAAAAGCAATGATGGGTAGCACCGACATCAGAATGGCGGCGGCCATGCCAATGCCGTAGGAGGGTCCAGCTCCCTGGATCTGATACATGATGATCGACACCCCTACGGGCAGTGTATAGATTTGCTGTTTGTTCAACACCAACAGCGGCCACAAGAAATCGTTCCAATGGGCCACAAACGTGAAAATAGCCAGCGTGGCCAAAACGGGCTTTGACAAGGGCAGAGTGATGCGCCACCAGAGTTGCAACTCACTGGCACCGTCAATCTTGGCGGCTTGAAAAAGTTCCTCCGGCAGCGTGATCGCAAATTGGCGCAACAGAAAAACGGCAAAGGGTGAAGCGAGCCCCGGCAAAATCAGCGCCCAATACGTATCATGCAGCCCCATGCGCAGCGTCAAGACATATATGGCAATGATCGTTGACCAGGCGGGGACAAGCATGGTGCTAATAACGAGCCAGAAAATTTTGTCACGGCCTGGAAACTGCTTGCGGGCAAAACTATAGCCGGCCAGGGAGGCCAGCAAGACCACGCCAGCCGTGGATACGACACTGGTAAACACGCTATTCCAGAACCAGCGCACAACTGGTGCATTGGCCACCCCAGTGCCCTGGATCAGATCGATATAGTTCTTGAGCACGGGTCGAGTCAAAGCAAACGAAGGCGGGACCGTCGCCACATCCTGTGGATGTTTGAAACTTGTGACGATGGCCCAATAGAGCGGAAAGAGCGAGACGGCAGCCAACAGGAGAATCAGGATGAGCGCGAGGTAGCGCAGCGCACTGGTTGTTCCTTCTGGCAGAATTTGCACGCGCACAGTCTCAATCATAGAGACGCTTCCGTTCTTCAGGACAGTTCCTTTTGTTGCCATAAGCCACCGTTTAGTCATCGTATAACGATATTTTCGATGTTCTAGGCGAATCCAGAAAAATAAATACCCAACTAGCGGGATAGACTCCTGCAACCCAACCAGATTCTCGACTGGTATCACGCAATACGCAACACGCAATACATATCAGAATTCCACCACTTGCGAGAAGCGGCGGAATTGCATAATCGTCAGGCCGATGGTTGCGACCAGCAGCAACAAACCAGCCGCGGCCGCCGTCCCCGCATTGCCGTAGAAGATCAGTTGATTGTAGATATAGTAACCGACCGTCATCGTACTATGTACAGGTCCTCCACGAGTGAGCACAAAGACAGGAACAAAGACCTGTAGCGCACCCAAGGTGGAGACAACGATGACATATAACAAAGCTGGCGTCAACAATGGCAACGTGATAGACCAATGCTGCCGCCAAAACGCGGCACCATCAACCGCGGCGGCATCATAGAGACTGTTGGGTATCCCCACCAGCGCCGCGCAGAATATGATGATGGTCACGCCATTGCTGGACAAAATAGCCATGCCCGCCAACGATGGCAATGCCGTGTATATATTATTCCCCAGCCAGTTGACTGGCTCCAGGCTTGCAAGCGACAAGAAGTGGTTGAGCACACCCACGTGAAAGTCAAAGACAAAACGCCAGATGATGGCCACGGCCAAACCAGAGATCACGCCGGGTAGATAGAAGGTGGCTTGAAAAAAGCCGCGCAGGGTGCGGCTGCGCAGCGAAACGATCAAAATGGCTGTCAGTAGAGAGAGTGCGGTCGACAACGGCACCACCATTAAGGCGTAGTAGAACGAATTTACCATCGCTTTGCGCGCGCTGCTCATCTCAATGACATCGGCATAGTTTTGCCAGCCCACAAACTCGGTGACCCCACGAGGATGCCAATCAACGAAGCTCAACCAGATCACCATCCCATAGGGGACCAAAAAAAAGACGATGAAGAAGGCCATGAACGGAGCAATCAACAGATAGCCCCAGGCCTTCTCCAGCGTTGCGTAACTCATGCGCTGCCACGGCAATCGCTTCCTCATATTTATACAAACCAATCAAGTTTCTCAACTGTGGTGCAGAACTCTGCCACAGCTTCCTCAGGTGGGGTAGGCAGGAAAATCTTTTGCAGCACCAGTTCTAGTTGCTCGACAACTTCGCGGGCGCGTCCGCCGTTGGCCGACATCCTCTGCCGTCCATAGGGAATGTAATGTTCAAAGTGCCACTGTAACATAGGATCTTCAACCCCTTCCAAAGCGGACATGCGCACCGGTAACAGATATTGGGCCAACCATTTCTGGTTCTCGGCATTGGTCAGCCAAAGGGAGAAATCAATGGATGGTTGGATCGTCGCCTCATCCCCGGCACGGAAGAGGACGATGTTCACGTCAAGCAGCGGCCCGCCCCAATACGAGGAGTGGTCGACGCCTGGATTGGTCGGTGGCTGGACAAAGATCCAGTCAATTCCGTGTTCGGTGTCGGTGACCACTAACGTCTCGGGATCGACTTCCATACCCGGACGCCGTGCCCACCCAATGCTGGGACCGATGCCGCCTAGGAGAGCATTCTGATTCCAGAACTCCCAGCGATTTGCGCTCAACCCCGACGGATTGGGAACAACATTGTGTACGAAGTGGAGATCCTGCATCCACTGCAACCAGGCCAACCCTTCCTCATCTCCCAGTTTGCAGCGCCACTGGCTATCCTTGAGTTCCACGGTGTCAGTCCCCCAGTTCCAACTGAGAACCTGCTCCGGCCAATAGAAGAACGGGTTGGACTGTTGAGTAGAGAAGACCGCACCCCACACCTGGCTGCCATCGTCCCGCTCAAAGGTACACGCCTTCATCAGCTCCAAATAGTCATCGAAGCTCCAGGTGCGTTCCGGTGCAGCGGGCACCAGATCCATGGCATCCGCCCCTTCGATGATGTCCAGGTTGATGGTCATGCCGTTGGCCAGCGTATAGAAGGGCACCATATAGTTTTTGCCCTGATAGAGCATACCATCGTACCAACCCGCGGGCAGATCGTCCAGGAACTCCTGGGGCAGTTCCACTTCCAAAGCCACATCACCTTCCAGCGCATAGAGGATCTGGTCAACCCCGCCACGCAAGATCAGATTCGGCGGATTGCCAGCGGAAACGGCAGTCGCCATCTTGGTCAACGCATCCCACCCCATGGCTTGATAAGCGATCTGGACATCGGGATGCTCCTGCATATACTTGTCAGCCATATCCTGCTCCCACTGGCCGTGGGGATAGAGATCCGACGGCAGTCCCAGCGCAAAGGACCACCACTGTAGTTCAACCGGGGCTGCTTGGGCTGCTCCATCAGTGCCTGGTGCTGCTGCCTTCAAAAACGCACGTCTTGAAAGTACCTGTTGCATCGTTTGCCTCCTTTGGGAATTGATGGTATTAAGTGGTAGGAGAAAAAGTGAGTAGAAGACCCCCTGGTTGTAGATATTCAACGAAGCTCAGCAACCTTCATTTGTCGTTCAGTCGTCAATTCTCTCTGCCCCGGGGACCGAGCGATCGGGAATTGTATAATCCATCCAGTGGGTGAGCTTTCTTTGTTCCGGTGTAAAGCGCTTTCGAATTGATGGCGGCATCCAGTAATGCCGGGCGTTGTGATGATCCCACATGGGACAGGCCCGATTGCGGTGGACGTGATTGTACTGCAGGGTCGTTCGCCTCCGAGAGGTCGTCTTCGCCGCGCCCGTGTGTGTGAGCGCCTCAGTGAATATCATGACGTCTCCCGGATCGCCCGTAATTTCAAGCGCCCCCGGAGTATCCAAGCCGGCGGTTCCCCAGCGTTGGTAATCGAGATTGAAATTCTTCTTGTGCGAGCCCGGTATCACCGCAAAGCAACCGTCGCCGGGGTGATTCGGCGTGAGCATGGTGACAACATTTACCATGGGCGATCGAATCACACCGTCACGCACCGTGTACTCCTCGGTTGGCAGGCCGTGGTGCCATCTGGTGGCTTCACGACCTTCATATTTCGAGATCGACCAGGTGTTCACGAGCTGTGGCTCGCCCATGAATGCTTTGAGGTAGGGCAGGACGGCCGGGTGTGCGATCAACCGGTCGAAAACGGGGTTTAGCCGAGGAAGGCCATTCAATCGAACCTGATGTTCTATCTTGGTGTCCTTGATAAAGTGCTGTGCTGTGACGACCGGCAATCCATTCGCCCAACTCTCGTCGTGGTCGATCGCTTCATTCTCGACCACAGTCCGATCGAGCGCTTCAACCAGATCGCGATCGATGGCCTTTCGCAAAATCAGAAATCCCTGAATATCGAAAAGAAATTTCTCTTCATCGGTTACTTCATGCATTTTGAATCCCTCCGTTGAAGAATATGAGGGTAAAGGAGCGAGTTGAGGTTGTCCTGCATCAGAAGTAGCCTTGAGCGCTGCGTGCCAGCCTAAATTCGAGGTCATACTCCCGATCGCGCTGTGCCGATGGCGGTTAAAAACCGCAGCACCTCCTCGGGCATCAGCAAATTCACGTCAGCTTGCACAGGTTGGTGTCACCTTCACGCAATTACTCTAACACTAGATGTGGGAACACTGGACTCGACCTCGAAGCAATAGTGGATAGTGTATCACGACTGCGATCCAGACGCAAAAGGCGTCGACTCTGCTCTATAAACTTGCGACACTGAGTTGTCTAGTGGTCATTCCTTGAGGAGTTGTTCCAGGTATTGCTTGCCGCTCTGAATATCCGCAATCTGCTAATGACTCCTCATCGTATCGGTTCCTAGTATATCAACCCAATAGAACTTGATGCAATCCCCATCTCAACCTATAATAACAGAGAAAAGCCCTCCACAGTGGACGAGACTGTGCAGGGCGGTTGCCTTCGACTCGAAGGGTGTTGATTCGCTTAGTTGCTCAGAGATCGGCTTCAGCTTTGTTTGGGGTGTTTCCGGTTGCCTCGATCGCGTGGCGGCAACCCTGTATGGGTATTCAAGCTATCAACATCAAAACGAATAATGGAAAGTGTACGACTATTAAGTTCGAGTAACTCTTGCTGCTTGACTTGGTTCTGGATCAACTGGCCGATGGCCATCTCTGGTGTGATCTGTTCCAGTTCCCATTGCCGTAAGAGTTCGGTTGGTGGTACGGCTGCCATCATTTTCCTCCTTCTTGAGTAAACTCAGAGCCTGGTCATTCTTAGTGACCAGAATTGTATCATAGTATAGAACGAGTGTCAAGACCTATTTGTTAATATCAAGACTCAGTAGATCCAAATTTGGCGTTTTTGACTATTTTCAGTCGGGAGAGAAGGGATTTTGGGGCCATTTTTTCAGATCTCAGTTGCCAAAAACAGCCAATTTCATATCCTTTACTTTCTGGTAAAAGAAAAGAGATGAGGTGAGAAATGTGACAAAAAGCGGTTAGCGTTTCATCCTAAAGGTAGCGAAACCAAAAAGGAGGAAGGAATGCTAACCGTGCCAGAAATAACTATAGCAGTACTGATGAATGTATTGCAAGTAACGCCGGTGGGAACAAACGTAAATGTAATGCGTCTGATGTGGGCGATGATGAATGGGTCGTTTCTGAAAAGTCGAGGAGCAATCCATAGTGGATTGAGTGAAAGGGTTTGAAGATGAGGAGATCCGAAGAAGCTGGTGGAGCTCGATATGGATCATGGGATATTGCAAGCCTGCTCTCATCGTGGCAAGAAGAAGTGGAGTGGAAAGGGGAATGGGAGGCAAAAAAGTTAGAAGGATACCGAGTGAAAAGCATAGATATCACAGGGTTCTGGCGACCGAAGCTGCAAGGGAAAGTGAACCGACTCTATAACTCAACGGCTCGTCGGCATTGCCCGCGCTCATCTTTGGAGTGATGATAAGCTCGGGGAGATAGGCGGGAAACGAGTGCCACTGCTCAAGGCAATCATGAGATGCGAGGTAGGCACAAAGGAAAGTGAGTTTCGGAAAAGCTGCTGAAAGAGACGAAGAAATCACTGGAGTCAGACGAAGTGGCGGTGGTCGATGCCGGGTTTACAATCAGAGAAATGCTAGAAAGCGACGTCGACCGATTTGTCCTTCGGGAAGCGATTAACTGCACAGCGCGCCGCAATGAGTTACCCGAACGTAAGGAAAAGGCAGACCACCGAATATGGTGATATTGTGCGTCCGCTCTCTCGATGCTATAGGGAAAGCGACTCGAGGCCACAACTCCAGACTCGTTTGGTCAATTTGTCTATAGTGGTCGCCTGATTCGCTATCAAGCATGGCACAATCTCGTCCCCAGGACAACCAAGGTGGATACAGCCAACCGCACCTATTCGATTTACGTCTTTCAGGATCCTGCTTATCACACACCTTTGGTTCTGGCGACCGTCATGGCTTTACAAGCTGAAACCATTTATCTTTTCTCTGGAGCGCTGGCCTGTTGAACATCCCCTTGGCTTCCAAGCAGATGATTGGCTTACATCGTCAATTTGTTCATGCCGATGAGGCTTGCTTCCGCTTACCTGAACTGGGGCTGCTGGCTGGCAATCTTCTTTCCCATTTAGCCGCTTCTCTTCCTCCCATACCGACTGGCTACTGGGATCGAGAGCCTCGCCACTCCCGGCAGGCTGCGCCGCGTTCTCTCGAGTGCTCTTTTTCCAACTCCGACCAACTCGACCCTGACTTTCGGAAAAGGCCTCGGTTTCACACCATTTACCTAAAGGCGTTCTCGCTCATCGCCGCCTCAATGCCGCTGCTTAAACTAGCCGAGCACTATTTTTACATTTTATCCCGTTTTTTCAGGGTGGATTCTTTTTTCCGCCCCTTTCGGTGTGCCCTTTGTCACTCAAGCCTTTACCAGAAAGTAAAGATATCTAGAAATCGCTTAAATTTTACGTAAATGCTAGGTATTGACTGGCAAATACGTATTTATGTCAACTAATTAGCCCAAATTCTCTCTCTAAACCTGAAATTTGGATCTACTGAGACTAATGGTGTTGCTCTAGTGGAATTAATATATGGAACGACTTGGGGAAAAGCTGCGGACGTTACGACAACAACACGATATGACTGTACGGGAATTAGCAGTGAAGTTAAAAGTCAACTCACACAGTCATATCGTGCAAATTGAATCAGGCAAAAGCAAACCCTCTGTCGAGTTATTATTGAAAATTATGGATTTATTTAAGGTGTCTTGTGACCGATTGCTCAAAGACGATCTAGAGCTAGACGAGTAAAACTGTATCATCTTGGCTGATCGCGTATGAAGGATTCCATCACTAGCTCGACTCACCATCCAGATAGCTTGCCAACGCCCGTGTGACGTGCGGCGGGTTGACCCCGTGACGCCCACCAACCGATACCATATCAAGCACCCGGC
>JAHBNG010000044.1 GCA_019217005.1 Chloroflexi bacterium TSY | reverse complement strand
TTATCAAGAGCCATTCGTTATGAGCGTATAATAGCCGAAACGCCGAGTTTGGGCAGCGCTCTCTGTGCAGTATACCTTCTTGAGTTTACGGATGCAATCGCATGGGAAACAGTTTGATGAGCATTCAGAAAATAGATCGCTAAACGTAGGCACTGCTTGAAGTGCAATCTTGGGCTTCGTGCGGCTTGCAGCTACATCTACTGCGGTATACCAAATTTAATTGCCGTTGAATGCAAATCCTCTTGATCCTACAAGAATTACGAGGTCATCTACTATGGCTTTGGTCAAAAACGTCGCTCTGCGAGCTTTCTGTGCGGTCAATTTTTGTACTTTTCGCCAAAGAGACCGAATTGACACCTCAGTACGTAATAATAATCCCCTCATTTGCAATTTGACGACCTTCAATATAGCGCAGCGGCATAGCTGGGCTGGACCAGCCACCAGCCTGCATGAGCGCGTCGAGGCTTGAATGCTTGGCGGCTTCGGTGGCCCAGGCGTGCCGGCAGTCGTGGGGCGAAAGAGTCTGGATCTCTAGTGCTTGACCGATGATGCGCACCCGCTGGTTGATGGCTCGGGTTGACATGCCTCCCTCTAGCAGCTGACCCGATTTGTTGGAGGCCTTGAGTAGGGGTGATTCATCATTGATGGTATCAGTGATGTTTTGGTCGTCTAGATACCGATGGATGATGTCGGCCGTATCTTCGGTGAGTTTGTGGATGCTCCAGTCTCGGGTCTTGGGTCGATAGAAGCGCATCTCGTTGTCTTCGGGGTTGATGTTCCACGTTTGCATAATGGCCACCTCGCCGACGCGCAGGCCATGATCCAGCAGTAGGCACATGAGCAGACGGTCGCGTAGATGAGAGGGCTTTTGCGGTCGCTTGGCGATCCAGATGTGCTTGAGTGCCGTGGCGCTGATGCGTTTGATGGGCGTGGCTTCTATCTTCTTTGCACCCACCCGGGCTTTCTCGCGCTTTTCATCGATGCGGCCCGCCTCCTTTTGACTGAATCCCTTGACCGCTTGAATGCTCAGATGCTTGAGATCGTCCAAGTAACCAGCCTGAAACGCAAGTCGGGCATAGGTGCGGATGGTGGAGAGGCGCACGTTGATGCTGCGTATGTTGTAGCCTTGGTTGATCATCCAATACTTGTAGGATTCGACCAGGCCTCCACTGACCGCGGACCAGGCAGCCGGATTGTCGAGGAAGTTTTGGCCAGTGAGTGTAATGGGCGCTTGCTGGTGGATGAATTGGGCAAAGAGGTTGAGATCGGCAAGCTGGCGCCGGGTGGTTTCCTCACTCTTTGTGGAGCGATAGATGGTGAAGCGATTGTCTGCTGCAACCTGGTCGGCTTGGGTGGCGAGCACCTGCAGGGCCTCGATGTCGCTGGGTTGGATGATTGCGTTTGGTTGGTCGATTTTGAGCATGGTTGGGATTATAGCAAATAGATACTGATTAGTATAAATAATCAGTAGCTTTTTTGGCCTGCAAAATAGAGCACGCCTAATTGGTACCATTGGACCATTTACAAAGGCTTACCGCGCGGTTTACGATCTAGAGGCACTGACACATACGGAGATGGATCGCGCCCTTCACCGCGCGCAATATGTGGAGGCTCCAAATGTCCAAACGAATCTCAGTTTATGTCGATGAAGATATTCCCGGCAAATTGCTGGACTTGGTCGATGGTCCGCGTAAGCAGGGAGAGTATATCTCGAACCTAGTGCGTACCGCTTGGGAGAATCGACAGGTTAGCCGTGGCACCACTATCGAAGGCCTGCGCTTTCAGGTAGTCGGTCTGATGGCCGAAGTTCAAGATTTACGTAGTCGAATCACTGTAGTCCCTGCCTCAGTCTGAATAGCGAGGCTATTAGGAATTTCGATCTCTGTTCCATCTGCTAAATTACTACATTCTGTCCACTCGTTGCTACCAGTTGCGTTCGGATAACCATTATAATCGCATAAATCCTTGAAGTAGATCACGTTCCCATAGTAGTGAAGCGCAAGACATGTTACGATCTCCCACGAAGTTTATGGACTAATAATGTTGGAGTTGGTGTGTGGGTCGGAGTAGGAGTTAACGTTGATGTAGGAGTTGCTGAGGGCTGCGGTGTATTTGTTGGTGTGCAGGTAGGGGTAAAGGTTGGAATAGTGGCTCTGGTGTTTTGAGTGGGAACTAGAACCTGTCCAGGCGGTTCTATAGAAGAAATATCTTGTTGAATTTTCAATACCATCACTAGCAGGATCATCACCACAAATAACATAATTATAGTCATACCAGCCATGATGTTGGTTAGTTTGGTGGTAGACCATTCGCGTAACCGAACCATAATCGCAGTGCAGATCGTAATCAAACTAGCGATCAAACCAACAACAAGAAAGATCGCATTGGCAAATTCTGAATAAAAATCTAAGCGGTAATCGTGTTTGTTGCTCATGGTCGTCTCCCAATGAATAGCGTCATGACCATCGCGTGCTACGGCTATATATTTGTCTAATGGAAGTTACTCTTAAGCTATCCTCGTCTCCTGCTTGTCTTAGAGGAGTCTGAAAAACGTCTTGACTCTTGTAAATAGAACCGATACAATAAAAGAACTGCGTCCAATCAATTCTGTAATACGAGGCGCCTGTTCGACGTCCCGTGTTTTGGTTGATCAGTGAAAAAAAGAGGGAATGCACAGCCCGCTAAAGCTCAGTGTATTCCCTCACTGTAAAAAAAGCCCTTACCAACTCTCTCGGTAAGGGCTTCGTTATGTCTTGCTCATTTATCCATAAAGATCCATCGACCTTTGGACAAATACCCCTCCAAAGACAGTTGTTTCTGGACGTGAAGTAGTCTTAACACTTGTTTTTGAATACCCATACGATTGAAATTTATTTTGACAATGATATCTGTCTTGTGCTGTACAATATGATAAGTCGAAGCACGCAAGCTTGTCAACCATATTAGACAAGCCGTCAACAAATTGTACGCGAATGGTCTGACTACTTCGGATGCAAACGTTCATCCATAATTAAAATAGAGATACAGGAAGCTGTCGATAATGCCCTCATTTCATCTCGTGTAGTACCAACACCCGCGCTTTTCAACTTTACTTCTACAGAGAGGATTCTGCGTAAATCCTTTTCCTTGAATTTTCTCACCGCTTTTGATTCGTCATAGGACAACTAGATTGTCGGTCTCAAGTAGCTGATTGAAGACGTTTTCGCTATTCTCGAGGTTATTTAGACAGCGGTTGTTTGTCGGCGTTTACTCGACACATTCGTGATATGCTACTTCCATTCATGCAATTCAACCTAACATAAAATATATTCATCTCAATATACCAATTGTGCTCTTACTCATCTGGTCATAAATTAGAATTGGGTCATATCAGAAATTTTATCTGCTACTTTATTGATGCCCTTAATTGAGACATAATTCGTTTTTCCTGCCTGATTGTGAGCTGCTTCAGTCTCGGGCATTGATGTTTCAAACGAGTCAAGTTGATCGTAAGCTGCTTCAGTCTCTGGTACTGATGTTTTGGACGAGTCGACGCTATATGCGTCTCTAGACGCTTGAGGTGCTAGGACGCCATCAATCAAACCACCTACGATAGGAATGTTGTGTTTGAGTAAGAGTTGCTGAGCAAAACGGGACTGGCCGACTCTTACCCGGAAGAAAAACTCACCATGACTGTACCCCCAGCCCCACATTTTTATTCCATACGATTCAAGTATGTGTTGCACGTATGCCTTGCTTGGTGTTCCTTGGCTGCTTAAGAAAAAACACCAAGAATTAATTGCTAGCGACGCTTTGATTGCCTCTTTTGCAACACCTATGCTGCCTTTTTCTTGATGAGTCTTTCCCCATTCTGTGTGCCAAATACTTAGAATGATAGTGCGGATTAGTAGAAAATAGTTGTATCTTAGATAATTTAGCATATGTATCCCCTTGTCAATACTAATCTATGTAGAACGTATGTTCTGATCGGGATATTATTATGAATAATGGAGGATGTCAACCTATTGGAGGAATGCAATGGAATTTTTCAACGACGTATTTACTCCTGAATCTATTACCGGAGCAGTTGTCATTCTGGTGATAGGTGCTCTTGTTATTGGTGTCTTTAGTGTTATTAGCGGCCTCATTGGATGGGCGTGGGGCAATATCAGTAATTTTTTTAACCAGCAACCAGGTCCGCCAATGCCACCGCAACCGGTTATGCAACCCAGTCCCTTCAATAACTTTCTTGGATGTATTTTTGGCTTTATCACTCTTGCTATCTTTTTTGGTATTATTGGTATAGTTTCGTGGGTCTTTATCTTCGCGAATTAATCTATTTTCATAACACTGCTCACTTTCTCATCGTTACAGTCGAAGGATTCTAGAGGCACTAAGATCACTGATTTCAGTGCCTCTGGGTGATTAGCCAAACTCGCTAGAACGGAACGTCCTCTGTATTATATTCCTCTGGCTCAACTGGCATGGTCTGCACCAATTCCGCGTAAGCTTCACGCACGGCGATCACGGCTTCGGCCTGACGCATATCTTCGATATATCCCTCAACTGAGAATTCAGCAATCCCATACTTTTCGCCGCCGCGGGCAGTGCCGATATTCTGCTTGATGGTCGCTCGTACGCCAAAGTAGTTGAAGCCACGAGCCGCCAATCCTGACGCATACTGATCATAGGGTCGGCACGAGGTTGGCGGTAGCGTGAGAATCACCGGCGAGACAAAGCCATCCAGAATTAGAATCAGACGGCGCAGTTCCTTGCAGGCTTTGCCTTTGCCTGGACCGTTCTGGTGAGTGCTGCCCCACTTGGCGAGCGGACAACGGGCGCAGGCAAACGTATCAGGAAATGGCTCATTCTGGGCATCCAGCAGGGGGATGGCTGGATGGGGTTTGGTGACGTGAGCCGCTGCGGCGAGTTGCTGGTCGTCTGGAATCTCGGCAAAGAGGCCATGAACACCATCGGGCGACATACAAAGCGGCGGCATCTGGCGGATGTTCCGCTCTGGCCAGTAAGCATGGGCTTTCTGCGAGAGGGCGATCACGCCAGTTAGCTCCTGAAATATTTCGCCGTCGTCGGTGACAAAGAAACCTGTCCCACCTGGCGCAATCTTGAGGCGGGGTGGGATCAGGTTGAAGGCGTGTTGTTCGGTTTCGGCATGGCCGTTTAAGAGTGCTTGTACCGCGCTCATTTCGTCCATGCGTGGTGCTAAGATCTGGATGGCTTGGGGGCTACTTAAGTTGATTTCGTTGGTAATGGTTGTCATGAGACATACTCCTTATTATTGCTTCCGCCTACTACATCCTTTCGTGCGCAAATAGCGCAACATCTTCCAGATGGGAGGCGTACTTATGCTGTGACAATTGAATATTCGATGCTGGTGATAGAAAAGTGTGGGGTTTGACTTTGGACTTCCAGCCGTAGCAGAGGCTGGCTGCAAAGCCAGCGGCTAAACTTGTGGGCGTTGGCGCAGGACTCAAACTTTAGATGACCGTCAGCGTCAATTCTGGCTTGACAGACATGGACGCCGTGTGGATCGATGAGCTGCATGTCAGCAGTGAGATTGAGGGCCGGTTGTTCATTTAAGTGTTGGCGTAGGATCCAAAGGTAAGCGGCCACAGCAATGCGGTGTTTGCAGAAGCGCCGATCCTCAATCAAGGGGGCGTCGCGGCTATGGTCTGGACAGGGACAAAGACCCTCTTCCTGAATGTAGAGACGATCTTTGCTCTGGCTGTGGACGCCCCAATGGCCGTCACACCAAACGATGTCGTGGTTTAACAAGATCTGCTCGGCTCGTTGGGCACGCGTGTATAGTTGTGGCCATTTGTCACAGAGTTGATCCATCAGTGGGCGGATTTCGCCCAAATGTGGATGGTACAGCATAATAGACTCCTAGTTTTTTGTGCCCCTCTTAGTGCAGCTGTACAAAGCACGCACTTAGAGGGGGAACACGTTGAAAGTTGATTTGTCGACTGTGCGCTATGCTGATTGGCGTTGGATGGCACACAGCGAACGAATCAATTTTTGATTTCCCAAAGGGCGGGCGTTGTGCGGATGCGCGCACGGTCGCCCATTTTTTTTCCAGTTACAGCAAAAGTCGGGTACAGAAATATTATGACAAGTAAATGATTGCGACCAAAAAGAGATAAATTGAAGACCTCCGGAAGAAAAGGCTAGAATAGGAGAGGCCAAGGAGGTCCGGAAAAATGCGCAAAAAGAAGGAGAAGCAGGTAGAGAAACGATACTACCGACCAACAAAGAAGCGCTGTCCGAACTGCAAAAGCAAACTGAAAAGAAGCTATAAATTATGGCATAAGTATCTGGAAACACTGGAGGGCAGATATTATGTGGTAAGTCATGGATATCGGTGTCAAAATGAGAACTGCTTGCAGCAAGAAGTGGTCTATCGTTCCCAAGAAGCAGAAGAGTTGGGTGTACCGAATGCGGTTATGGGTTAGATGTAATCGTCGAAATAGGATACCAACGATTTTGGCATCAACGAAGAGTGGCCGAAATCCATAAAGGACTAAAAGAGCGGATAACGATATCTGAAAGACAAGTGCTGAACTTAATCGGTACATTTTAGCCTTGTTGCGAGCTGGACAGCCAGCGAAGGTAGTAAACCAGCAGAAAAAATGGAAAAGGTTGGGCGGACTAATCCTCTCCATAGATGGGATGCAACCAGAGAAAGGAAGTCCAGCGCTCTATGTGGTTCGAGAAGTCCAGTTAGACATCACTTTGATGGCAGAAGTGTTGGAATCAGGGACTCACAAGACTCTGGTTTCAGCACTGTTGGAACCGATAAACGAATGGGAAATCCCTATCAAGGGCATCATCAGTGACGCCCAGGAAAACATCCAACTTGCTGTTGCTCAAGTGTGGCCGAATTGCCCCCATCAGACTTGTCAGTTCCATTGCATTAAAGAAGCTGGGCGACTCACTTATGCGCTTGACCGTACAATGAAAACTCAACTCAAAAAGAAGCTGCGTGGCTTTTTGAATCGGGTCTACAAAACGGTTCGAGAATTGGCGGAAACCGATCCCTACAAAGCAGTTCTTTTGCAATATACTCGCTATCTGCGGTTCACTTTATTGACAAGAGGATTGGCTCCTTTTGAATTAGGTGGCTTACAGATGGTTCAACAATTAATCACGATTGAAGCATCATTATTACGGGCTCAGGAAAAAGGGGGCATCCGTTACTGACCCGCTTAATCAAGATTGCTGGTTTTCATCGTTTTTGCACTGTTCAAGCCAACCGCTTACGACGGCAACTTGGGTGGTTGGTGGCACTCCAACGGCTTTTGTCGCCTGACTCTCAAGCCGACGACCAGGTACAGGTCACTGCTCATTCCGTTGCATCAGCTGTTGATCAATATTTAGTCGCACTGACACAGGATACGACTCTCGATGACGCAGATCGCTCGATTGTTCAGCATATCAACACAACATTTCGCAACCGTTGGTGGGGGCTCTTTGTCTGCTACGATGTCTCGGGTCTTCCTTCCACTAACAATGCCCTGGAGGCTTCTTTGGCCGCTTGAAAACCAATCAACGACGTATCACTGGACGCAAAGTGTTAATAACTTCGTCCTTCGCTATGGCTCTTTTGCTGCCTTCGTCGATCCGACTGAAACCAAAGACGAATTGCTCTTCCGGCTGCGATCCGTTGACCGGTCCGCTTATTTATTTGAACGGCAACGTTTACATTCGATCCTGGCTGAACGCAAAGATTATTTTCGCTTTTGCCATCACCTTGATTCAGTCGTTTCTGAACTTGAAATCGCTTGGGAGTCTGCTCTTCTTTCAAATACAAATCGTCATGATTCTGACTCCCCTTCTAACTCAACATAATAAATTTGTACCCGACTTTTGCTGTAACTGAAAAAAAATCGAGTCAACTAAAACGATGACTATATTATACCATACAAACGCGACAAAAACACGACAAAGAATAACAAATATAAGAAGGAACACCCACCATCACCAGCCACACGACAAGAGCGCGGAGGAACCTAGCCCCGCCGCCCAGCCCCACCGAAACCCAGTAGCAAAACCCCCCGCCGGAGGCAGCATCGACCGCTCCTGGACCATCAAGCGATCTCGTAACTTACGCTGTTTTTTCATCATAAACCCGACTAGACGAGCGCAGGGAGCCGAGCAATTGTCCGCCCGCAGCGACCACACCGACGACCCAGGCCGCGGACGGACCCCAAACCGCCGCGACGAAGCCAGCAAACCACAGGGGCGAACAAAAAGCACCGTAGGGGAACCCCCAATTTTTTTCCGTTTCAGTCAAAATAAAGAAGAGAAATTGGGGGTTGCTTTTTGTTCGTTTACTTTGCCTACCAGCATAGATTGTATGAGCACTAAATGCTCTTGTCGCTGTAAACATCAAACGAGGAACCCCTGTGGTATGCTGAGCGAAGTTCGCAAGGTTTTGGGGGACGGGAGCGCCTGGGGAGGAGGTATGGGAGCGAAGGAAGGGCGATGCGAGGTGACCGGAGCAGGTTGCAGCAGCGTGCGATCACGTACAACCTGTTTCAAGGGCCGATACGTTTCAAGCTGAATAAGAAGATGGACTGAGAAGGGGAGGGGCCGGCACAAATGAAGCTGGGTGCGAGGGGTTACATTGCCAGTGGCGGCGGTGGACTGGGAAGCGCAAGCAGTATCAGGGCTGACCGCCCCTCGCCGCCCATCCCATTGTACGCAGCAGCTCAGATCGAGTCCCCTGACCCGGCCTGAATGATTGCCGTGGCGGAGGATCGACTGAGCAACCGTTTTCGATGACTGAATCTGGTTGTTGTACGCTCATGATCGACATGACGATAGCTAGGCTCGTCACTCTAATAGTGGACAGATGTCTTGTCTTTTGTATAATGTTGTTTCTGTTTTGTGCATTTTGTAAGGGAGAAAAGCAAGGGTTCAAGGATGGCTAAATACAATATTCTCACAACGTCAGAGACAGGCCGGCTAATCATCCAAGATGGGGCAGATGAATCCAATCAACTGCTCGTGGGAGACATCGACTCGATGAAGAACTTAATTGCGCGGTTAGACGCCTGGCGCAAGACGCTCGAGACAGATGGCCACATCTCTGATGCAAACGTTGATGATCCATGGATCAACACCCCTGAAGCCAGAAAAATAGCCGAAGATGCCGGTTTCGATCTCGCCAGCACAACCATCACCCGTGCCGTCACACGCGGCAATCTGGGTCAAGTGCGCAAAGATGGCGGCCGCTGGGCCTTCCGCCGCAGCGCATTTGAGACATGGTTTGAAGGGTGGAAAAGACGAACGGGACGAAGTGGTCACAACCAATCATAGTGCTATGAGATTCTCTCCGAGAGTCTCCATTACTACCTTACGATGCTCCAGGAACCTCTAGTTAACTTCCAATTATATGTAGAGAATGAAGATATCCTAGACCAGCAAAAGCATCTGGACGAAACCGTAAAGTTCTCAGAGTGAAAGCTGGCTAGAAGCGGTAGCAACGATGAGGGATTCAAGTCTTAACAATGCTGTGTGAAGGAGAGACATCGACATAGGAGCACAGATGGCATGAAGCGTTTGGTGATGAGGTACATAATGATTGACACACACACCAAAAAGTGTCAACCACTAGATGTAGTGGCTGACAAATGTTTCACGGTCTAAAAAAGGCTGATTTCTACACGGAGTCGTGTGAGGATTGGGAGATTGGGTTACGCAAATCGCTATTTCCTTTCTCTACAAAATAGGTTAATTGAAGAGTAGAATACTGACGTAACGATAGCCTCAATTATGGATTTTGCTGTGATTGTTGAATAAGCTTCGCCTAAAATATCTTCACTGTTGGTTATTTCCACAGGGAATATGCACAAAAAGACCAATATGGTCGGATACTGAGGCAGCAATGCACTGGGCTACTTACCCTTTTACTACGTTAAATCCTAACCCATTATGGGTGATTCAATTAATGGGTTCCTGTATCATTTATAAGTAGTCTGACTTAACCATTATTCCGGTTTTCCTTCTGGAAAGAATTGATAACCGCCTGGGTTTCCTCGCCAAGTCATTAGATAACGAGGTCTAGCTGGATTGGGTTCAATCTTCTTGCGTAGGCTGCTGATATGCACCTGGAGCGCGTTGGTAGTAATGCCCTCTCTGCGTTCTTCGTCGGGCCAAGTATGGTCGATAATGTCGTCGCTAGTGTGGCGTATCCGTGGGTTGTGGATCAAAAAATTAAGAATTGTGTGTTCCAGTGCTGTAAGTCCTTCGAGCAGAAAATTCCCTTGATATATCTGCTGAGTAGTCTCATCGGTCCAAATGGCACCGCGAACACACTCTGTTACAGTTGCGACATAGGCCAAAAGCAATTCCCCATTGACGAACCATTCACCCTGTCTATGGATACAAAGCCCTTTAATTACAAGCTTGTTGAGTGCATAACCATGTTGCTTAACGATGACCTGTAACTCTTTTTTTAGTTGATATGGGAATTGCTCTTGCTGATCGCCAGATATGGGTTGTGTCGATGTGGATAGTTGTTGCGATTGTGACTCTTGTGCGGCCATCTGTTTTGTAGACAACTTGCTATTATCTTTACTTTGGAGATCTGATTGCGTATGAAATTTCTGTAAGGTAGTGAGAGCAAGCTGTTCGTCGTTGGTAAGCTTATTCCAGATGCCTCGTAAGCGGTAGCGGGTATTATCGTCATTTAATAAATAGTCCGGCCACTTTTCAGCAGGAACATTACGGTGGGGTGAGTTCATCCACCATTCGGTAATTGCGTTTTGAAACCAAGGAAAATGGCCGCCCATTTTAAGGATTGCCTTTTTCTGTTCCTGCGTTGGTTTAAACTGTGAACGGTTCAAATTCTGATCCAGCATGCGGCTTGCATCCTCTCTGCTCATGCTGCCAAGCCAGCATACGCGGCCACTAATTAACGGATACATGTCACCCAAACTGTCTGGAGTAGGGAGGTAATGGGCTTCCTGCATCATAGTTACAATAAACGTCAAGGTATTCTTAAATTGGTCGCGTAGTGCGCGTAACACATAAACCATGTGTGGTGAAGCCATTTCACAGAATCGATCAAACCGACTTAAGAGTAATACAACTCGTATTTGTTGGTTCTGAAATAAAGATATCACATCATAAAGTGCGGTTTGGGGTAAAAAGGGGTCCTGTAATGCACGATTCTCCATGTACAATTTTGTAATGGTCTGCTGGATATCCTGTGAGAACCGATCTCGCTCCTCATAAAATGCAAGAAGAATAAAACGACACAGTGCTGAGCGATCATTTGAGGGTAGATTATACAAATCTATTGAAATCAGAATAACTTCAGGAAAATTTTCAGGCAAATAGCGTCGCAATACATCAGGGTGTTTACTTAAAAATGTCAAAAAATTCAAACATCCTGCCCCAGGTAAGCCAATCACAGAACCACTTTGCCCTGCTACAATCCAATTAGCAACGATTTGCGTTTCTTTGCTGCGATAAGAAGGAGCGTATCTATCCCATGAATTCGTCTTCGGGTTAACTATTTGCAAAGGCATATTATGCGGATCTTTTGACATACCCAAAACTAGCTTAGATATATAGTCAGCCTTTTTCCGGGGGCCACCGGCTTGTTCTTCCAAAGCCTCATATGCATTTATCGGCATTGATAAGGTTACTTTTTTTCGCTTCATTTTAACCATCACTCAGTAATACGTATTATCAAGCAGTCTTCTTTTGCTTAGTCTTACTTAACTCGGCCTTGTCATTTTTGAAAGGTGTATTAAATGTGCACAGATTCTTTGTGGAATGGTAAAATGTATCTGTCAGTCTGTTATTGACAGTGTGAATCCACTCAAATTAGTCATGGGCCATAGTAAAATTTAGGAATCAAGACGCTTTTAAGGTATGTGTTAGAAGTTTTTAGCGCAATTTCAATATGTGATCAGTTGGAACAGCGTTTCTTCATCGCTTCTTCAGCCAATCTTCAATCAATCAATGATATAATATCTCAGACGTATTGTTTATAAGCGTCCATAGCATAATACGAGCATAGAAAATGCCTTAGGATTATCTAAACATCCACAGTTGTTTTCTAGCGCACACAAAAAAGGGAAAGGCTCTCTATCTGCCACAATAGGAGACCTTTCCTTGTTTTGTTATTAGATCCAATAAATTTCCTAAGTAAATCTTGGTATATATGCTGATTCTACATACCAAGATTGGTCTGAAAATTTATATTGAGATCTGATAACGATTCCAATACTATGTATCGTCAGAACGCAAATTGCGACCGAACAATTTGGCAATGAGTTCAAACACCGTAATCGCTATCTGCGGTTTAGCGATTACGGCGATCGTCACAATAGCAACAATTGCCAAACTGTAGGTCGCAAAAGTTTGTAGCGCATCCATAATACTACTGTGCAGCAATATATTGTGAAACACAAAGGAAATTCGTTATATTTCTGGGCATATTGCTAACAAAACGCAAACAGAATGCAAAGGAAAAATGAGATAGACTGAAGAGCCAATAAAATGAAGCAGTCTTCGATGAAAGGAAATCAAGATGAAACTTGCTCAAGCAGTCAATCAATATGACTACAGCCAACTGGAAAGCCCGCCGCTGCTGGAACTGACAGAAGAGCAACTGGCGGCACTGGCCGACCAACTCCAGGAGTATCATGCCATATATAGTCCATACTTCAGCCATGTGGCTCAGAGAGAGCATGCGTACCACTACATGCGAGGCTTGTTAGACCCCGAAATCAAACGCAAATCGGCCGAGAACATCGCGCTGGCGACAGTAGGAGAATCGGGTGTACGCCCCCCTGCAAAGCTTTGTGGGTCAGAGCCGCTGGAGCGGTGAAGCGATGCTGGCGGAACATACTCGACAGACAGGTGAGTTGTTGGGAGACGCAAATGGCGTCTTACTCCTGGATGGGAGCGACATTCCCAAGCAAGGAGAAGAGTCAGTGGGCGTCAAGCGGCAGCGGTGTGGCGAACTGGGCAAGATCGCCAACTGTCAAGCCGGAGTCTTCCTGGGATATAATAGCTCTCATGGCTATACCTTACTGAACTGTCGGTTGTATATCCCCCAAGAATGGTTTAGTGATGAGTATGCAGAGAAGCGGTACAAAACCGGTCTTCCCACTGACCTGACCTTCCAAACAAAAAATGAATTGGCTTGGTCCATGATTGAGCAGACGCACGCCCTGGGTGCGTTGCCCATCCGCTGGATCACTATGGATGAAGCCTTTGGCAAAGATACTCATCTGCTTGACTGCATTGATGGCCAAACCGCTTACAGCTACTTTGCTGAAGTGCCCAAAGAGACTCGTGTCTGGACCTCCAGCCCCCCAGACCTATCTGCCCGCATCATCTGGACGCGGGCGCAAAGCTTCCAAGCTCCGCGTCCGGCCTGGTGAACCTACGCCTCTCACCGTTGCTCAACTCGCTGACACCTTCCAGGAGCATGAGTGGCAACAGCATGTTCTCAAAGAGGGCTCCAAGGGCTTCATCGTTGCTTCCATTGCTTGTCGCCGCATTGTCTCTGTCCGCAATGGGCTCCCCGGTTCTGCTCTCTGGCTCATCGTCCGCCGCAATCCCGATTGCTCTCTGCAATACTTTCTCTCCAATGCACCCCTTGAGACTTCCTTGGATGACTTCGCCACTGTTTCTGCTTTGCGTTGGCCCATTGAAACCATTTTTGAACAAGCCAAGCAGTTTCTCGGACTCAACGAATATGAAACTCGCAGTTGGCTCGGTTGGCATCATCATATGACCTTAGTCATTTTGGCCTTTGGTTTCTTGGCTCGTTCTCAGTTTTTCCTCAAATATGATGCCCCCGCTCTCACTTTGCCACAGGTTGTTGAACTTCTCCATGCCGTTCTGCCTAAACCTGTCTTGACACTCGCTGAGACTATCGAGCGCCTTCGCTACAAGCAACGTCGTCTTGCTTCCGCTAAACGCTCGCATTATCTTGTGCAAAAATCGAACATTATCGAGCCTTTACTTGATGCACAGTAGTATTAGCGCTTATGAATGAACAATAGCAGGTGAAGGATGTCGGTACAAACCAGAACGATCAAGAACGATCAAGAGTTAGCCCAATCGGCGAAACAGGATGAGGCTGCTTTTACTGAACTCTATCGACGGCACGTAGATAGAGTCTATCGATTTTGTCTGTTGCGTGTTGGCAATGTGGAAGATGCACAGGACTTAACCGGGCAAACTTTCATGGCCGTGTTGGAGAGTATTGGCCGTTATCGCCCAAGCGGCTCGTTTGCCGCCTGGTTGCTGCGTATCGCACGTAACAAAACTGTTGATCACTTACGTAAAAAGAAAAACCTGTTGCCTCTCGAACCTGTTTGGTGGACGCAACCGTCGAACGAGATCCTGGAAGACTCATTAGAAGCCAGGGTGAGCAAGCAAATGGAACAGGAACGGCTGGTTCGAGCGCTGCACTCTCTTTCGCCTGAGCGTGCAGATGCACTCTATCTCCGTTTTTTCGGCGAATTGAGCAATGGTGAAGTCGCTCAAGTGATGGAGAAGAGCGAAGCTGCCGTGAAGATGTTGATTCATCGAGGGATTCAAGACCTGCGTGAGCGCTTGATGCCGATGTTGGAGCTTGCTGAGTTGGAGGTGGAACGATGAATCAGAATGATCATCTGGAACACGAGAACATGAGTTTGGAGCAATTTGAACAGTCAAACCGATCGATACAAGAAGACAAATCGACTGGGCTGCTCAATGACATTGACCCCCCAAATACCGAAATTGCTGAGGCGCTTGTTGATTTCTCATCATCGATCCAAGCTGCGCCAGCCTTTGTTATGGAATTAGAAGATGAGTTAAAGCAAGCCATGAAACAGTCACAACCGGCACAAACGAGATGGGAAAAGACACATGAGGCGTTACGGAACCCTAGAATCGGAGGCCCAATTTTGGCAGCGGTCATTGTCGTTGGTTCTATCTACCGAAGATGGTTGCTTGGGTTCTTCCGCAGTGGAATCGACGATTGGCAATATCAACCACACAGCGAAGTGCGCTCAATGCTAACGGAGATTTTTGAGTGGGCCCTATATTCACCAATCATGGCTTTGGGGGGACTGCTCTTCATCATTTCGTTGGTTCTCGTGCTTGCATCGAGCCTCTATTTGACGTACCGCGGGGGGGCTTATCTAGTGTGGAAAGTGCGCAAATCTTCCGATGAGAGAAGAGCGCCACAAGCAACGCCGGCGGCTGGATCTGTCTACCCTGAGGCTCATGCCTCTGCAATATCCAGTGTCTGGCCGAGACGTGCACGAATAGGGTTCGGTGGTGGATCGATCGCTATTTTTCTGCTCTATTTTGCATTCACTCAAGTCCAATATCGTTATACTAGTATACAAAGCGCGTCTTTGGTAGGTCCGGTTGGCGTGGGTCAGATGATTGGCGATGCTCATAGTGTAAATTTAAACTCCGCTATTTTGGCCGAATCGGCGGCTGAAATCGGTTTTTCGACGGGTGGAGCCAAAGATATTAACAACTTCCGCGAGAATATTGACAACGACTACCTTCCATTGCCAACCGATATTACCTATGAAGGTCTCTTCTACGATTACTATTTTGAGACTGGTCAAATGCAGACGTGTGACCAACTTTTCTGCCCAGCCTATTCACAAGCGATTTCACGCGATCCCTTATCGGACCAACCAGAACATTTTCTGGCTGTGGGTCTCACATCGGGTATCAAAGAGAGTGACTTTGCTCGCAAAAAGCTAAACCTCGTAATTGTACTCGATATCTCAGGGTCAATGGGCTCGCCATTTGACCGCTACTACTATGACCGTTTCGGCAATCAGCGGTTTCTCGACGAAGATGAGTACGAGAATAAGTCTAAGATGGAGACTGCCTCAGAAGCAGTGGTCGCTTTGATGGATCATCTTGCGCCCGAGGATCGCTTTGGCGTTGTTCTGTTTGATGACTTCGCATATGAAGCCAAGCCGCTCAATCTTGTCTCCGAAACCGATATGACCAGCATCAAGGAACATGTTTTGGCATTAACTGATCGAGGTGGGACAAACATGGAGGCTGGGTATCGGAACGGGACGAAGCTGCTTTCTAATTATGCGCAGGTAGATCGAACGGAATATGAAAATCACATCATCTTCCTGACCGATGCCCAGCCCAACACGGGGATTCTCGATGCAAACGGTCTCTATGGTTTGGCCAAAACGAATGCCGATAATGGTATTTTCACGACTTTCATTGGGATGGGGGTGGATTTTAACACTGAGTTGATCGAAGCAATGACCAAGATTCAGGGGGCCAATTACTACTCGGTTCACTCATCCAAACAATTCATCGAACGGATGGATGAGGGATTCGATTACATGGTCACACCGCTTGTCTTTGACTTGCAACTCACCTTTGATTCAGCCGATTTTGAAATCATGAAGGTCAACACACTCTTCCCCTCCGAAAATCGGGATGGTGAAGTAAAGGGCGGATTGGTGTTGCTGCAGCTCAAGCCAACGAACGAGCAAACATCAGATGGCAATGGCATTGCAACGTTGACCGTGCGCTATCGCGACCGAAATGGACAGGAGCATGGTAGCCAGGCAGAGATCATTCTCCACACGACAGATAACGATCGCTATGACAATGCTGGAATTCGTAAGGGCATTCTGCTCTCGCGCTATGCCAATGTCATCCGTGGTTGGTTACTGGATGAGTATCAAAGTCTTGCAAGAGGTGAACGGGTTGAGACCACAACAATCAATTTGGAGCAAGGCATTGTCGTTCTGCCTGAACAGCCCCTCAGTCAGTGGGAACGGATGTCAACTGAGCTGCGAACCTCGGCTGCCTACCAAGAAGTCTTCACCCAATTCAAAGATTATTTCGCCAGCGAAATGGAGATACTTGGAGATGAAGCTCTGCATAAGGAACTAGAGATTCTGGATCGATTAATCGATGAGGCGCAGTAAGATTTGACGAAAAAGACTGGTTAATAGTGGATGGTGGATAGTTTGTTCCCATCCACCATCCACTATCAACTATCCACTTCCGACCTTCTGTTCAAAGGCCGCGATTTCCTCCTCACCATCCAAGACACCAATCTCTAGGTGAAACTCACGCACCTCATCTGGCTGAATGTGTTGCAGCGTTTCGTGTTTGCGGTTCCAGGCGCGCCCCAGGACGCTACAGTTCCCCGGCTCAATACCAGTTACGTAAGTTCCACGATGAAAATGTTGCCATTGGTTTAGGATCGGAATCTCGCTGATAGGAAAGGTCCAATAGAGGCCAAGTTTAAGGCGATCGTTGATTAGACCAACGTTGACGTTTCCATTTGCATCGGCAATGGGTCGATGGACGTAAACATCGTCATGAGCATCCTTCTGTGGTGGTTGTACAACGGTATATTCATCTGGTCCAACTTCTTGATCTTCGAGCCATTCAGTGCTCTTTTTGCTTTTGAACACCAAACGAGTTCCGGCATCCAGAATTGGAAAACCTGGGTTGGTGTGATAGACCATCATGAGAGGAGATGGATCCACACTCAGGTTTTCGATGCGATCTGTAATCCTCAAGGATCGTTCGCCAAGTACAGTCGAAATCTCGCGGGTTAGCTCTAAGTTCGTGGCAAAAACCTCCGCCTCGCGCATTTTCCCCCTTACACGGACCACGTACTCATCCCCGTCCCATGCTCCTTCTGCCAATACGCCCTTTGCAGGAATGTTGGCTAACCGTCCGTGAAGTCCTAGCTCGACATTTTCTTCTTCCGGATCCACTTCTGGATGGCCAACAAAGGTCATGCCACAGCTTGTAAGCAGACCCCCAAAGAATCCGCGCATCCAACCATACCCTTGCGGTTCGTAAAAGGCAGGACCGACATCACCCGTGTTGCCACGAAAACAGAGCGACATGCCTTTGTAATGTGCAGAGGCGATGTCGAGCGCACGTCCAGGCAAGACAGAAAAAGAGAGTCCAGATGCGTTGAAAACCTCAATCAGGTCAGCGCCGCGCTCGTTTCCCTCAACAAGCTCTGCGCGCCGCACACCTGCCAATTGACTCATGTCACCCACATGATCCAATAATTCCCGTTTTGTGTAGCTTTTTCCAAATAAGTTTGGCATGGTTTTCCTTTCGTCTCTTCTCCCTTTCTCACTGCATACAGTCAACTCGTAGGTCACTTCTCTGAGGTGACGAGCACCAAGAACCCTGAATCTTCACCTGGAAACGGTTGTTTTCTTGCTACTTGTCCCGCCGGAGCCGGGACCTACGTTAAACTATTATAATTTCGATTACAGTGCATTAGTTCGCCATGTAAGCTTCGGCGCGCCGCAGACCGTCTTCCAACATGGTTCGCCCAAAGGGATGATGATCCAGGCTTGGCCAACCGAGCACCCAAGTAATAAGACCGATTCCGCGGGAGACCATAAAGGCTTCGACCTCCGCAACATAGTTGGACGGCAAATCTCGAAATTGCGTATAGCCATCGTAAAAGGCGTTACGCAACGCTTCATAATCGGGTCGACTATCAAAGTAGGTGAGCGTAATGGCGATATCTTCCGTAAACGAACCGAGCCGACAATCGTCAAAATCGATTACGCTGATCTCATTTTCGTGAAACAGACAGTTCCATGGGTGCAGATCACAGTGCATTAACCCAAAGTGTTTGTTTGTGTTGATCGCTTCAATGACATCAGTGGAGCGATGGACTGCTTCGATGCACATTGCCAGGTCAGGTTCACTCAATCCCGATGTTGTGTAGACATGATCGACCAGGGAACGTCTTTCACTCCAAGGTGGTCTGGATGATCTGTCCGGCAGTTGAAAACCTTCCGCATGATGATGTAACTGAGCCATGATGGATCCCAATCGACCCATAATGTCTATATCGATTTTCGTCGCGGTTGATTCACCAAGAATTTCTCCTGGAAGCCAATGAAAGAGGACAACGGGCCTTGGACCCGGTACATCAGGCGTCTCGATTTCTAGTACAAAATGTCCGCCCAATGTTTGAACGGGTTCGGGTACCTCCAACGAAGTGTCGCGCCGCAAGGCCGCTAGCCAGAGCAACTCTCCCTCCACTTCGGAGGCTGGCTTTTCATCAGGTGAGTGGATACGTAAGGCATAGGTCCGATCGGATGCACGTACCTGAAAGACTGTATTTTCCGTATCAGTGATAAAATTGAGTGTGCCGTTGGAAATACCGTATTCATTCAGTGCGGCTTTACCCAACTGGCGTAGGCGATTGCGCTGGGTTTGCCGGTCAAGAGAGTCAAAGTCTTTCATCGAATCCTCTGCTTTCCTACACTTGCTCACAGATAGCGACACGACAGCAATGGAACGCTCAGCACTTGAACAAACAAGCTGTTTGTTCTACATTAGACGGGCATTGTCCGTTGCTTGTATGCGCGTCCAGCTATGGCCGTCTCTTCTTTCTGTCCTGCAATGACTCGTACGCCATCATCGATTGTCTCTTTGACTGTGTCGGGTGTTGCCCCTTCTAAAAATGCACCGCCATTTGCTTGGCAAGCGGCGCTAACCCGATTTCGAACGGCGATCATTTCATCGGGGAGCGGAATCGGACGTTGTCGATACCCCAACGAGAGACTCAAGTCACCAGGACCCATTTCGGCAAATCCAATGCCTGGCACGCTCAGAATCTCTTCAATGTGCGGAATGGCTGCTGCGGATTCAATTTTTAGACCCAACAGCAACTCCCCTTCTGGATTGAGCGGCCAGGGGTCAGCCTTTGCAAGATAGTTGTCTCGGTCAACGCCCCACATCTTCGTTGTCCACGGTTCTGAACCAACGCCGCGCGTACCGGTTGATAGACCGTCCCCAACGCCAATTTTGTTGATGGGATAGCGGCACGATTCCACGAATGCCGCTACAGCCTCTGCTGATTCTGCCTGACAGAGCAAGATGCCGTGCACACCACGCGCCAGAATTTGCCGGAATTGCCAAGAGTTAAAACGTACCATCTCTGCCGAAATACCGCCGACTGGTGCCTCCACAATCACGGTCGGTGTGCGATGACCGCTGCGCGTTGGCCCGGCATCGACGAGGCCCTGCATATAGGCGTCCAGCCCTGCCATGTTGAATGCGCCATGCTCCATGCCAACATTGATATAATCGGCCCATGTTCCGGCATCTTCTTTGCCTTGCTCATAAGTGAGCACATGACCCGTATGGGCCCCGATATAGTAGATGGGTTGATCTTGATCCAAAAGCTCAATCGCTCGGTTGATTCGCTTACTCATTTGTCTTCTCACATTTCTTTAGAAATTAAGGCTTTTCCAACAATTAAAATCCCTGATTTGATCTGGAAAAGCTCAAGCCATTCCAGAGAAATCGACTTGGCACATTCGGGCTTGGCCTAACGTGACAAGATGAACCTCATCCTGCTGGCCTCTCATCTTGTCATCGCATCTTTATGGCTCGACACTACCATCAATAATCGCCTGAATTGCCTCTTCCGCAGCAGCTTTCACTTCGTCGGGTATACTGAAACCCTCGTTAAATTCAACAAGCAGACCGCCGTTCTCCAGCGTCAGATTGTACGCCTTGCCGCCCAACGTGCCGCTCTTATGCAACTCAATTATATCTGTGAGAACACCCGTCCAGTCATAGATCTGGTTGGCCACAACAAGGTCCTCTGCCAACGAACTCTGATCACTTTGTGTTCCCAGCCACGGAATAGCGCTCTCTTTGGCAACCCCAATGGCACCCACCACCTGCTGTGCTGAGCCGGTTAAAATATCCGCACCCGCCGCGATATGTGTGTTGGCCGCTTCGGCTGCCAGCGCCGTGTCACCAAAAGAACCCGTGTAGCTGATGTTGACCTCAATATCGGGATTGGTGGCCGCAACGCCTGCCACAAAGCCGTCGATATAGAGCTTTGCATCCCCAGCTTCAACAGGTCCGACCACGCCAACAGTGCCCGATTCGTTGAGCATGGCTGCAATCACACCATTGATATAGCCACCCTCTTGAGCAGCAGCTTCATAGGCAAAGATATTTTCTAGACCTTGCTCAGCCCCAGTGTCAACGGCCGTGCCCCAAGCAAAGCTGGTTTCTGGAAAATCAACAGCAACTTCGAACATGGAGTTCCCATATTGGGTTCCGTGAGCAATCACAAGATGATATCCATCGGCAGCGTAGTCACGAAGCGCCGCGGCAGCATCGGCCACTTGGAACATGCCTTCTGAGTAGGCAATTTCAACCGCACTTTCGCCACCCATTTCGGCCTGTACCGCAAGAAGTGCGTCATAGATTGCTTGGCTCCAAGCCAAATCCGTAGTTGAGCTGGGCATCACGATGGCGATGCGGAATGGACCTTCATCTGTTGCTTCACCCGAGTCACCTCCGCTTTCTGCAGGGGCCGTAGCTGGACAGGCAGCTAGGATAAGTACGAGCACAAATAGAAACGTGATCAGAATCTTGTTGTTCATATTCTCCTCCAAGAGAATGGGTGGGATTACCATATTACGATATTTAACGTAGGTCACACATCCCTGTGTGACGAGCGTCAAGAGCCCTGAATCTATACTTGTAACTCGATAGTTGTATTTTGAGCAGGTGCCGGATTTGACAAAGTCAAAATTAAGCAGAGCAGGCCTGCTGTTTGGCGAAAAGGGTAGCGAAGACCTCTGCAATCTCCTGTCCGTCATTCAAGGCATGATGTGCAGTCAAGATGAGATCTTGAATTAGTGACTGAGCTTGCTGCCGAGTAGCCTCACCAAGGGATTTGCTGGGCGAGAATTGAGTTTTAGCCAATGATGGTCCCAAACAATCAAGGTGCAAGAGAGAATAAGCCACGAAGACCAGAGACCAATGTTTTTTGAAAGGCGTGGGCAGTTCGCATGCAATATTCATCAAGGCCAAGCAGTTGTTTACCATCCTGATAAACCGTCTCGATAGGCCAACGAAGCAGGTAAATCGAGAGAATGCGTTTGGCATTACAATCAGTGCGATTGGTCACTAAAACGGCCTAATTGCCTTGCAATTCAGGATTATCAAAACTAATCACGATGCGTACCTTGCCGATAGAAGGGATACGCACAGTCATGGTAAAGGTATAGTAAGTACGACCATCAATGGTGACAGGTTTGTAGGCATTCTGGGGGATGTAGGGGACCAACTCTTTGACTTTAATATGTGGCCCTCGAAAGTTATTGGCTGACCGTCTTCATCTCGCAAACGAAAGCTATTTGTCTCCAGATTGCGATTGCACTTCAAGATGCTGATCCAATCTTTATTCAGACGATCGAGTACAGCTAGAAGATCTGGAGCGAGATACCAACCATCGAAGAGAGCCCAACCAAAGATAAGGGTTCGTTCAACAGCTTTTCAACCAGTTCACTGGCAATGGTTATCTTGGTCTTAAACGCTTCGTCTAGCCCTCGAAAGGCGGGGTCAGTTAATAGGTGGCTATCCACTCGTTTATGAAAAGCGGTTCGTTCTTTCTTTTTCTTGGGAATCTCAGTCACTGGGAAATGGTTTTCCACAAATGCTTCCCAGTCGGTAAACTCTTCGTACCGTCGGTAGATACTTGCATCGACCGGAAAACGAACAGCGCCACTGACATAGTGACTTGTGACTAAGTTATGAGCCAGTGGATGCTGACCATTGCTATGATTGTAGTGTGTATCGATATACTCGAACAGACTTCCCACGTGTTCACATAGTGTATCGTCAATCGCTAATACCGATTCTGACTCTGAACGTTGGTATTGTGCTGTCTCTGACTTCATGTAACCTATACGCTCATCATTGAGTTTTTCGGCTCGCCAAGGAACTTCACTCAAATACCGTGATATATTCGTCTTATCTGCACTATCTAGAATGCAGCGGGCAATATTTGCCATGCTTTTGTTGTCCAAGACCATCAGACCCGTCAGATAGTTTTCAAAGTGGCGAAACTGTTTACGATTGGCAAATACTGAACGAAAGGTTTCGCTATGCTCCCTGACCAGTGGCGCTACATTCACTATCGGCAATTGCATCTTGATGGCTCCTTTTTCGCACTTTTTTCGGGGTGGTTCAGAATTAGGTTTACACTTTTGATACATAGATAAAAATCTATATGAGGTCATTTTCTGCCTGAGCATGGCTCAAAGTAGAAAATATAAACATCTTTTCTCGGGGTGGTTCAAAATTAGGTTTACACTTTTGATATATAGACAAAAATCTATATGAGACCGTTTTCTCTCTGAGAACCGGCGAAATCAGAGAATATAAACGTTCTTTCTGTTTCTAAAAGTGTAAACCTATCTATCCAGCTAAAATGAACCACCCCCTTTTCTCTTTGCAAAAATGTAAACCTAATTGTCCGCCTAAAATGAACCACCCCTTTTTTCTTGATGCAATCTATTGAGATGACTTTTGTCTCTTTTGTCAAATTTGGAAAATATTCATTTCACAACTATCGAGCTTGTAAGAGATCGCGTTCTTGATGCTTGTCCCGCCAGAGACGGGACCTACGAAAAACGGTCACAATCTCGATTACATTGCATTATACGGAAATGATTCACATAGTAAATGGGTTCACTGATCATGCGATTCTACCCTACACGAATGATTTACGATCATCAACTTTCCCTCTTATTCCCCTCGCTCAAATGGGCGGGTCAATGCGGCTGGTTGACGCACCTGACGAACCGCGATCGCAAGCGCAATGATTGTGAGCACATAAGGCATCATGACGGCCAGATCGGATGGAATCGGGATGTCCAATACCTGTACCCAAAGCTGGAGTGCGTTGACTGAGCTAAAGAGCAACGCCCCCCCCATGACGCCGATTGGACGCCAGCCACCAAAATAGACGAGCGCCACAGCGATAAAGCCCAATCCATTGGTCATGTTTTCCTGAAAGATATTGAGCAAACTAATACTCAACGACGCACCGGCGATTCCTGCGAGTGCGCCACCAATCATCAGCGTCAGATAGCGCACCCGATTTACGCTAACACCTAGGGAGTCTGCCGCTTCTGGATTATGTCCCACGGCGCGTATTTGCAGGCCAAAAGTAGTTTTGCTGAGCACAAACCAACTGACCGGTACCAACGCATAAGCTAGATAAACCAATATACTGTGGTTGAAGAAAACCTCACCCACAATAGGAAGGTCACTCAAAAGGGGGATGTGCAGTGCTGAAAAACCGGACACGCTTTCGACAGAGCCAATCATGGTCTTAAAGAGCAGGCTACTCATTCCCAAACCAAACAAATAGAGACCGATTCCACTAATCCCCTGCTCTGCCTGCATGGTCACACTGACGACGGCCATCAACAATCCCATGAGTCCGCCAACGATGAGCGCCGCCACAACGCCAAGCCAAAGGTTCCCCGTATTAAACACGACATAAAAGCCAGAGAACGCACCCATCAACATCATGCCATCGACGCCAAGATTCAGTACACCAGATCGTTGGGCAAACGTCTCCCCCAGCGCAGCGAACAGATAGGGCGTAGCCAAACGAATGCCGCTGTGTGCAATCCCAACCAGTACAGTAAGAGTAAAGAGTTCGCTAATCACTGGCCGGGCTCTCCTGAATAGTCGCTTGCACTGGCTGGTTTTCAGACTCGTCTGCCACGCGGCGACGGGATCGGCGACGAACATAAATATCGCTGGCCACCACAAAGAGCACAACCAGCCCTTGCAGACCGATTACGAGCGCACTCGGCACTTGCACCGATCTTTGCATCTTGTCTGCTCCCACCAGCAAGCTGCCGAACAAAAACGAAGCCGGAATGGTTCCCAGCGGATGTAGCTTACCAAAGAGCGCCGCCACAATACCGCTAAATCCATATCCACCAGTCAACCCCTCGATCATGCGGTGATGGACACCGGCCACTTCCACTGCACCCGCCAATCCGCAAAAAGCGCCGCTCAACATCAATGCAAGAAGCGTATAGTTCGGAACAGAGATTCCCGCATAGCGCGCCGCGGCTGGATTCAATCCGACTGCACGGATACGATATCCAATCGTCGTACGCCAGAGCAACAGATAGACCAGGACGGCCAGAACAACAGCTAAGATTGCGCCCGTGTGAAAGAGCGTCCGCGGGACAAGCCGCGTGAGCCAAACTTGCTGCGGCAGCGCCTCACTCTGGGGAATATTCGTGCCCGCTGCGATCTGGGCTGGATCCAGCATGGGGCCGCGTAATAAGAAGTTCATCAACTGCAGCGCAATCACATTGAGCATCACCGTACTCAAAATCTCATTGACATTGAGCCAGGCTTTCAAGCTGCCAGCAATTCCACCCCACAGAGCACCTGTGACTGCTCCACCGATCAAGGCCAACGGCAGCAGCACCCACCCCGACAGCCCTGGCATCGCCAAGGAAATTGCCGTTGCACTAATCGCACCGACAATGATCTGCCCCTCACCACCGATGTTGATCACCCGCGCGCGAAAGGCAATGCAGATACCACATCCAACCAAGAGCAACGGCGTCGCATTGGTTAACGCCTGGGTGATGCCGCTGACACTGCCCAAAGCGCCGCGGATCATGGCTCCGTACGCTGTCAGTGGATTGGCACCCAACAAAAGCAGCAAAACAGCACCAACAAGCAGCGCCGCCAGTACAGCAATGCTCGGTAAAAGTGTGTCAAGTGTGCGATTGAGCAGGGCATCTCTGCGCATAAGAAACCAGTTGGTGCGGAGTGATTATCTTCAAATTGTCGGGGTTGAGTTTGGGTACACTGAGCAATGCCACAAATGAAATTAAATTAGACCGTTTTTTGGTCGAGTTAAATCGGCTCATTTATTTTCATTTGTGAGCGAGTGCGGTATATGTTGACGGTTTGTCACTATACCCTTAAATGAGTTGAGGGACAAATTGGTTGTGGGGTTGGGAGCGATGCTATCGTAGCATCTAACGGTGAGGAGCGAAAGAGGTAAGAATTTTACGCATTGTCTATACCAAATTTTTAATGTAGGATCCCTGCCAACGTATATAGAGTGACCGCCATGTTTTCACGCAAAGGAGGGTTATGACGTGGCCTATTCCAACATCACAATTGAAGACCTATATGAGAACTGTCGTAAGGCTGTTGAAAACCAAGTCAGAGAAAGCAGAGGTTTCAGCTTGTCTGCAAAACAAGTCTTTTTTTTCGTCCTCATTCAATTACAGAAAGAGGGTTTTGCATTGACAGAGAGGAAAAATCTGGTACCTGGCAAAGCCGACGCAGAGCTGACTGAATCCGTGGTCCGGACGACGCGCCAGCTCTCATCGTGGGGCACTGTAGTGGATGGATTAAAGAATAGAGTCGACAAAGAGTGGATTCTATTCTTGTTCCAAATGGAAAATGCAGTGAGAAATTACGCAGTTTCTGACGACATAAAAGCAGATGCTGTGCAAGAAGCTGCTATGAAAGTACTGGAGTTGTTGAAAAAATTGCCCACGTTTGCGGAGTTGGACCAGATTGATGCAATTGACGAAATTGTGATGTGGATTGTCGATGGGAAATCCAGGTATGGCAACGTTTATCATTTTGGTAGCCCATTCTATGCATTTACAAAAACGATTGTCAGGTTTCAGCTTATCGATATGATTAGACGGGAGAGAAACACAAACAAAATTACAGTGCAGCTTGAAGAGATAGAGAATGATTTATATTCGAATCTGACAGTTAGTAGTCCTGATGAACCAGAGAGGGTGGTGCTTGCTCAACTGCGCAAGGATTTGGTCAATCTGCTAAAACTAATTGACCAAGTACTTAAGTCAAAACCTCGTATAGTCATCATAGAAACCTTGGTGGCGCGCCCTCAATTTTGGCGAGTTTTGAAAGAAACCAACTTATCCGCACCAGCAAACTATCTACCCGATTCTGGTGTCCAAAGTGATGCAGAGATCGTTCGAAAGTTGGAGATCACGGTGAGTAATCTACGTGCTCAGAGATCGCAAAGTCTGCGACGAATATCGGCCAAGGATGCAATTTTAGGCGAACTCTTGAAACGACTGATCGCTGCACGTGGCAGGGGATAACGTAGATAGAATCATCAATATGGCTCTGTTAAGTGCCTATTTGTTTGGGCCTGCAATTGTGCAGGCCGTCGGCGGTACTCAACTAGCATTTGCATATCGACAAAAAGTTGTCGAAATTGATCTGTTAAGTGCCTGGTCAAAATGGTAGTTCCAAATACCCAATCACTACTTGAGTTTAGGCAAACAATCAGAGAAAGGAACGTTCGTCTCCCAAATGTATGCAAATCAGCGAATTCCTCTGATAGAAATCGTTTGTAGCGCACATTTGTGGTAGATGGGCCGAAAGGAAAAGGTGCGATAGTTATGGAGTATCAGGAATTTACCACAGCGGAGTCGATAGACTGTAATAGTTGCGGAGAAAAAATCGGGGAATATGTTCAATTAGAGTTAGAGGGACAGGATGCGGAAAGGATTTATCCCGACGTCTCATTTCATATAGAAACCTGTGATGAGTGCGAAATAGCCTATTATCAAGAGTTTCGTGCTCAAGCTGACAAAAAATCTCTGCAAGATCTTCGGATATTAGGGGAACGACCTCTTGTGGCATCGGTGCTTGAGCGCATGGTGCCCCCTACGAGCCTGCTATTGCCAGAATCATCCTGGGTTCAACAAGCCATCGAATCTGGTGAAGCTTGGCTGGAACGGGGAACCAAGCGATTACGTCAGTTGTCAATTGCGCTGTCGAACTTGCAAGGCGAATTGCCAAGTGCGGCTGTGCCAATAGGAATGATGAGTTCAGATGTCGATATAGAAGACCAATCGAACGTTCTACAGGTCTCTCCAGTTGAACTGGGTTTGGAGATTCGCCTCGTACTGACAAATGAACCAGAATCGTCCAAGGAAGATATAGCAAGTGACGAAGAACTGTGCAAATTGGATGTTGCGGTCACCTTTCTACAGGAGCGATTCGGTGATTTTTCTGGTGTAACGATCAGACTGCAAGGAAAAGAAAAGGTGTATCGTGAAGCAGTGACTGATGTTTTGGGCAAAGTCTCTTTTGGTCGCCTACCGCGCGCTGAGCTAGAAACCTTGACGCTAATCGTCTTGTTTCCCAATACGTCTGGCTAATTTACCCGATTGCTGGTCGCCAATTAGGATGTAGGGTGACCAGAAGAAGGGATGGGCAAACAATCGACTGTCGGCAGTGGGCAACATTTCCGGATGTGTCATTTGCCACAATTCAGTGAGTCGGCTTTGGGCACTCTCTCCCGTTAGCTCGCTCCAGCTTGCGAGCAGGTTCATGGCTTCTTGATAAGTCACATTGCGTAGCCAATCTTGGGTCGCCGCCAGAACCAATGCTGGGTCAAATGAGCCGTCGGCAGCATCGACGGGCAACTGTGCAAAGAACTTTTCCATCAGCAGTCGAGTAGGGATCTCGTGTACGGGCCATAAAGTGGCCAAGATTGAAGGTGTGCCAGCATAGAAAATGGCTCGCGTCAAACCCAAAATCTCGTCTCCCCGGAGCACGTGGACACTGCCAGATTCACACGCGGCCAGAACCACCAGGTCTGCATCCAGACGTAGCTCGCGCAAGATGTCGCTCGCCCGAAAGGAGCCATCGGCCAGTCGCAAATAGGATGACATGGGGTACTGATGGTTGAATTTTGCGTGACCCAAGAAGCAGACAACCCTGTGGTGACCACCATGTTGAATGAGAGACTCCTGCGTTGCGTCAGATCCAAGTAGAACGCTTCCGCTCGATTGGGCAGTAATTGTCTGCGCCGCGCCAGGGCTGGCCGGAAGATCTTCGTGAGTTGGGGCCATTGCCAACACGCCACGTTGAGCAGAAGGAGGACGGGTATGGCAATAATCGAATAGAATCGTGGCGCTGGGGGCATAGACCACGCGCCGTCCTTGGGCTAACAACGGTGGCGACGTCTCCAGATTAGGTGTCAGTGCCCCCAAGGGCAGATAGTGAAGCGGCCCAAAGGGTACGATATAGACCGTCCGCATGGCTGCCAATATCTCCCACACGGGTGCAATGAGCGTTTGATAGAGGGGTGGGAAGAGATGGGGAGCAGATAGATGACCCGTTGCCTGATCGGGAACCAGACTGCCCCTGCGCATACCATTCAAATGGTCTAGCAGATAGTTGTGTAACCAGCGTACCGACATCTTGGGAACTGATTTCATCTGCACATCGGTGGCTGTCACCACCAGAATCCACAGCTGGTCATCCGCATCACCGGCATAGGTGAGGAGAGCAGAGTGAGCCGGCAGACGCTCACGTACCTCATCAGCCGTCAAGGCATCGACCGATTCCAGGGCTGCGTACGTTGGATCCTGAAGTTCGATCTCGCGGTCGAGTCTGGTCCATTCGGCTTCCAACTCGGCCAGACTGGCAGGTGCATGTTCCTGACCGTAGGCCTGATCCAGTTGTTGTCGTAGTTTCATCTGGCGTTGTAGAAGATCGTCAGGAATATTAGCGTGAGGTTGCGCCAATTGACCAGCTAGCAGATCGGCCAGAACGCGGCAACGGGCGCGTTCGGCGGCAGTGAATGCGTTGGGGGCATCACCTTGTTGAAGGTAGAGAGAGAGAGGAGCTGTGTAGATAAACTCTGAAGTCGATCGGTAATTGGCTTGCGCAGTCGGTGCGGTGAGCCGGGTACGCAAAGACTCTGAGTGTGCTAGTGCCAAAGCATAACTCTTCAGTGCTTCAGACTGACAATCCCGCTCTACGAATATATTGCCTTGACGGGCCAAAGCTTCAGCTAGATGTAGATCCTCATCAAAGTGGGGTGGTTCATTTTAGGCGGACAATTAGGTTTACATTTTTGCAAAGAGAAAAGATGTTTATATTTTCTAATTTGAGCCATGCTCAGGCAGAAAATGACCTCATATAGATTTTTGTCTATGTATCAAAAGTGTAAACCTAATTCTGAACCACCCCATCAAAGTCACGTAAAATATCAATTGCCTGTTCAAGTGCATCGGCGGCTTCATCCAATTGCTTCTGCGGTTCGTATACCAGAACGGCCAGATCGGATAGGCTAATACTTTGAGCATAGCGATCATTCTGTGCTTGACTCAGGGCCAGATCAGTTTGAAAAGCATTCTGAGCCAGCGCATATTGCCCCATAAGACCATATGCTCGGCCGATTCCATGCCAATTGCGAGCGACCTCCCATGGTTCATTCATTTCCTGCAGGAGTTCCAATGCGGTTTCATGGCAGGATAAGGACTCCTGAAGCCGATCAGGAGTACAAACACCTTGCTCTACTTGAAAACAGATACAGATGCCGAGATTATTGTATGTCTTTGCCTGGCCAACTACATTTTCATTGCTTTGATACTGTTTTAACGCCGCATGATAGAGAGCTTCTGCTTCGGTCCATTGTCCCAATTCAAGAAGCTGAAGCCCCAATTCTAGTAGCGTACGTGCACGCTGGTCTGGGGACAGTTCGTCGTCCAGTAGGGAGCGCAGGCTGGCCTCTGCCTGATCAAACTGGCGGCGTTCAAATTGGAGGATAGAACGGTGATACTGGACCTCTCGGTGCAGGTGAGTCGAAGGGTTCGAATTCAACACGTTAAGCAGTACTGCACACTCATTAAGCCGACGATGCTCCAATGCATCGAAGAAGAGACGCCGAAATTCGTGAAATCCTCTTATTTCGTCTTCGGCGAGGAGCTTGGCCAGATTGTTCTGTTGTTTTTCGTCCATAGATGCTGACGTCATTTACACATAAGGCTGTCTGCGTGTAGAAATAGGATACACGCAAGTATAACACAATGACGTTATCGCGTCACCGTCACAAAGTTTGTCCCGACTCACTGTATTTCACTTATCGTATTTATTGTGCAGCAAAAATGCTGCCTGTGATCTCTGGAAGGAAGAACGGATCATGAAAATCTTGAGAAATTATCTTCAAATTGGTTTATGGAGCGCTCTATTGGTTATTGCCATCATTGGCGTGTCCATATTTGACGATATGCAGCCCGTGGCGGCCCAAAATACGTTTACCTGTGCCGCGGTAACGGAAATTCCGCAAAGCGAATGTGTAGCTTTGGTCGCCCTTTACGATAATACTGATGGAACGAATTGGTGGAGACAGACCGATTGGCTCCAGACAGATACACCATGTAGGTGGCATGGAGTAACTTGCTACGCAGCTCATGTTACAGCCCTTAGTCTAAGCCAAAATCAGTTGAGCGGGAGCATCCCACCTGAACTAGGCAACTTGTCTCATTTGCAGCATCTTGGTCTAGCCATTAATCCGATGAGCGGCGGCATCCCACCTGAGCTAGGAAACCTGTCTAATTTATCAAGCCTTGCTCTAGTCAATAGTCAACTGAGTGGAAGCATCCCATCTGAGCTGGGCAACCTATCTAATCTAACAATCCTCGCTCTAGACAATAATCAACTGAGCGGGAGCATCCCATCTGAGCTGGGCAACCTGTCCAATTTGTCAAGGCTCGCTCTAGTCAATAATCAACTGAGTGGAGACATCCCATCTGAGCTGGGCAACCTGTCCAATTTGTCAAGGCTCGCTCTAGTCAATAATCAACTGAGTGGAAGCATCCCATCTGAGCTGGGCAACCTGTCTAGTTTAACAGAATTCAATCTAAGCGATAATCAGTTGAGCGGGAGCATTCCATCGGAACTAGGAAACCTGTCTAATTTAACAAACCTCTCTCTAGGCGGTAATCAGTTGAGCGGGAGCATCCCACCTGAGCTAGGCAACTTATCTAATATGTTAAGCCTTGATCTGACCAGCAACCAATTGAGCGGGAGCATCCCATCTGAGCTGGGCAACTTATCTAATTTATCAACGCTCTTTCTATCTAATAATCATGAATTAAGAGAACAGTTACCCATGGATATGGCGAATCTCGCAGGTTTGCATTCGTTTTGGTTCAGCAATACGAGCTTGTGTGAGCCATCAGATCCAACCTTTCAAGCATGGCTGAGTGGCATCGTCATCCTACACAGCACTGAAAGATTATGTACTCCCCCTCAGACATTGATTACGTTCACCGATAGTGGTCAATTGCTAGGTGATTTAAATAGCTCAGCAGTGGTTCTGGGCGATCTGGATGGTGATGGCGATCTCGACGCTGTTATTGGAAATGATGGCCCCAATAAAATTTGGCAAAATGATGGCGATGGCAATTTTATTGAGACGATTGCTCTGGGTACATCATTATTTGGTTCAGCAGTGGCCTTAGGCGATCTTGATGGCGACGGCGATCTTGATGCCCTCATCGGGAACGGTACTGGTACCGGTCCAATCGAGGTATGGTTGAATAATGGACAAGGCACTTTCAGCAGTGGTCAACACTTTTCCCCTGGTTTTGGTAACCGGGATGTGGCGTTAGGCGATCTGGATGGTGATGGTGATCTCGATGCTCTGATCGGCAGATGGGTTAGGCTTATTGATCGTATAGGGGAATCCAGTCAAATATGGTTAAATGATGGACAAGGCACTTTCAGCAGAGGCCAAGGCTTAGGTGTTGCTGACACTAATGCGGTGGCGCTAGGCGATTTGGATGGTGATGGCGACCTAGACGCCTTCTTGGCAAATGAAGATGAAAACAGTATATATCTAAATGAAGGGCAAGGAACGTTCAGCAGTACCCTACAATTCACAGATATTGCACCTCAGGAAAGCACTAGTGTGGCATTGGGAGATCTGGACGGTGACGGCGACCTCGATGCTGTTGTCGGAAATGTGGGGAGCAATCAATTACTGGAAAATGAAGGAGGTCTACGTTTTCGCTGGCGAAACAGCTTAGGTTCTTCAGATAATCTGTTTTTTGGTATTGCGCTAGGTGATTTAGATAACGATGACGATCTCGATGTCTTCATCACAAATGGCGATGGGCGAAAACAAGCGAGTGAGATATGGCAGAATCCAGGGGATTGGGATTTTATGAGAGTGGCCACCTTGGGGAAATTAGATAGTCAAGCCGTCGCTTTGGGAGACTTAGATAGTGATGGCAATCTCGACGCTTTTGTCGCCAATGTGGGGGCCAACACTGTCTGGCGGAATGGTTTGGAATCTGTCTTCGCTGAGCCCGTCAGCTTGGGGGAATCAGGTCACACCGATGCGGTTCTAGGCGACTTGGATGGTGATGGAGATCTCGATGCCCTTTTCACAAATGGTGCTGAACCAAGCTTCGGGATATGGCAGAACAACGGCGGTAGTGATTTTATCAAAGCGTCACAGTTCGGACCTGTGACCAGTTACGCTGCGGCTCTCGGAGATCTAGATGGTGATGCTGATCTGGATGCGTTCACAGCAAAAACTTACGGTGATCAGGTCAATAGCGTATGGCGTAATAATGGAGGATTTAATTTTACTGAGGTGGCTCGACTGGGAGATTCCGCTAGTCACATCGTGGAACTAGGTGATCTGGATGGAGACGGCGACTTGGACGCGATTATCGGGAATTTTGGTCCCAATCGGATTTGGCGCAACGATGGTCTGTTCGCGTTCACCGAAGTAGCTAGTTTCGACGATGCACCCACTTTGGGCGTGGCCGCAGGCGATCTTGACGGCGACGGCGATCTGGATGTGTTCACAGCAAACACTGGCGTCAACAGGGTGTGGCGCAATGACGATTCGTTCACCTTTGTTGAAGTAGCCAAGTTGGGCGTTGCAAGCAGTCAGGCTGTTGCTTTGGGCGATCTTGAAGGTGACGGCGATCTTGACGCCTTCGTAGCAAATGAGGGATCTGATCAAGTCTGGCTGAATCAAGGAAGTAACCTATTTATCAAAAGCGACAGCTTGGGATTTTCACCTAGCAATGCCATCGCGTTAGGGGATCTGAATAACGACGGTGCTCTCGATGCGATGATTGGGGAACCGAGTTACATCTACCTCGGCACAGGGGGAGGAGCAACTCGTTTTAAGATAGCTGTGCGTAAACCTGGTTCTACACAGAATGCAAATTTCTATTCAACGCCGATCATTCTGGATAGTGCAACTATCCCTATCAACTACACGCTTTTTCATCCAGAGGGACGGTCATTGGGCTACATTAAGGCATTCTACTCCCTGAATGGTGGCGACAACTGGCGAGAAGCAGTTCCGACGGCCGCAACGATCACCACCAACCTCGCGGCCAGTCCCACTGGCGTCCCGCATACCTTCGTCTGGGATACCTTTGCTTCCAACGTTTTCGGTCAATCCGATAACGTTGTCATTCGCCTGGAGGTTTATCCTCAGCCTACACACACCAGTACGCTCAATACATATCAGTACACCAACGAGACACCTGGGCCTTACATGTGGCCATACGCCGCAGCCACCACGTTCCCTTTTCGCGTACGTGGCACCCAAGTGCGTGTTGTGAATGAAACTGGCGATCCAGTACAGAATGCTTTGGTCTATCGTCTGCCAGCAGGCCAGTCCACAGACGGACAACTCATGGGCGAGCAAGGTGCACCCTTCTCCACAAACGCCCAGGGCTATCTCTCCGGTCAGGGCGAACTCAAGCAGGGAGATCAACTCGTCGCGTTGTGGCCTGCAACCCGCGCCGATCAATACACGCTCTATCACACCAGTGCAGCCCCAACGATAACCGGACTGAATGCCTTCAGGGTCACCCAGTCTGGCGTGCAGAATCTGGCTGTCTCTGCTGCCCATCCGCTGCTTCTCTTTGATCTGAAGGTCTCGCTCCAATGGGACGCCAGCAACGATCCGGCCTTTCTGGCCCAACTGGAGGCAAACCTGGCCAGGACATCGACTGCCCTGTATGATTGGACCAACGGTCAAGTAGCTCTGGGCAATGTGACGGTCTACCAGGATCGAGAGCGCTGGGATGAGGCCGATATTCGCATCTATGCCTCCAACCAGATCCGGCCCACCGCCCATCGTGGCGGTATTGTCTCCGAAACAATGGTATTGACCGACCCAGCCTTTTCACAACCGATTACCGTGACACAGGGCGAAGTTCGCATCGGTCCGGTCTGGAACCGCTACGGCGATGCAACTACCATCGGCGATGACTGGCCCAACGTTCTGGCCCACGAATTGGGCCACTATGCCCTTTTCCTGGAAGACACCTACCTGGGTCTAGATCCGCATAGTGGTTTGCTGATTGCCATCGATACCTGTGGCGGCACCGCCATGACTGACCCCTATGAAGAGATCAGTAGTGAGCTTCGCTTTGATGATGCGAACTGGTCAGCAGAATGCGGGCAGACTATTGCTGAACTGCCCGACTGGGAAATGATTCGTCTGATCTACCCTGCCCTTCACTCACCGCCACCGCCAAATCCTGGCCCGACTAACATGCCCTTTGCCTTCACACAGGTTGAGATCAAGCCACCGACTGCATCCAATCCATTGCTTGTCGATTTCAATGTGGCCCTGGATGGCAGTAACGACCAACTGGGCGGCGGTCAGGTTTACTTGCGCCATCCCAACGAACAGTTGATTGACCTGGGACGACCAATTGCCGGTTCCGTTCTGGCACGGGGCGCACGCGAGGGCGATGAACTGTGCATCTTTGGTGACCAGTACTTCGATTGTGTAACGCTCAGCAACAACACGCCAGCGCGATTTACACCCAGATCAATCTGGAAAGCAGAAGTCTTGTTGACGCCAATCAACACCACAACCCTACAAATTCAGGTGAACAGCAGTAGCAATGACCCATTGCAGGCTACCTTCTATCCTAACGGTGAAACCCCACAAACAGTGTCGCTGACACCCGGCGCGGCCCAGACCATCACGCTCATTCAGCCTGCCGCTGACGTGCTGGTGGATATCGCTGGTGGACAGCCCCATCAGCGACTGGTAACTGGCTATACCATTGGTGCTGGACCAGGACGACGTCATAGTCACGGTGGCCCAGGGCGTCGTCATAGCCACGGCGGCCCCTTTACCAGCGGTGATGGCAGCGTCGTGCTCTATCCCCCAGAAGATCTGCCTGACGATGCCGTGATGGTGCTGCAAACCGCCACCGCCTTGCCCAATGTGCTGCCGTCCGGTCTGGTTCAGATTGGACGCGCCTATTACGTCCGAGCCAGCCTGTTGCACAATAATTTTACTGGCGCCAGCCTGAGCTTTCAATATCTGGGGCTGGACGTGACGCTGGCCAACATATCGGGTTCGCCAGATGAGAAGGAGAGTAGTTTGGCTGTCCATTTCTGGAATGGCAATACCTGGCAACGCCTGGACACAGTGCTCAATAAGACCCAGAACTTTGCATCCGCAGCCATGCCGGGACCAGGACTTTACGTGTTAACAGTTGGCCATATGGGTCCAGCCGTTAGCGCTGTATCACCGGACGCTGGAGCCAGCGGGCTGTCCCACACGCTGACCATCTCCGGCGTGAACTTCCTGGCCCCGCTGACCATTACGTTGAGCAGTGATGCAGGCAGCTACCCACTGACCACGGCCTCAATCTCGCCAACGCAGGTGGTTGCGGAGACGCCGATTGACCTGCCAGCCAGCCTCTACGATCTGGTCATCGAGCATCCCGGTAGCGTACCAGATATCTATCCAAATGCCTTTGCCCTACGCACGGCTCGCCCCACCTGCTTCTTTGATGACTTCGAGAGCGGTACGGGGTTGTGGAACATCGCTGGAGATTGGGGGATCGTGACGCTTAATGGTGACAAGGTTATGAGTGACAGTCCGAACTTCCCATATCGCAGCGCGGATGTAGGGGCAGAACCGATGGTGACTTCTCTCACCTCACAGCCTTTTAGCCTGAGCAGATGTCCCGAGGCCGCGCTGGTCTTCCGCCATGACCAGGAACTGATCCAGGGCGATCAGTTAGCCGTAGAGGTCTCCGCCGATGCAGGTGCCTCCTGGCAGACTCTCAAAACCTATAAAGGCCGCGCAGCACCAATTCAGGCTGCAATGTTGGATGATGAATGGAAACACGCCGTCTGGCGCACGACCGAGGTTGATCTGACGGGTCTGGGCGCAGACGCCACGATACAAGTACGCTTCAAGCTGGAGACGGATGACTTCGCCAGCGCCAGAGGTGCGATCCTCGATGAAGTCATGGTGACGCCACGGCCAGACCTGATTAATGATCTGCTCGTGGCGGGTGAGGATACGACGAGCTACGATCCCACGCCAGTGGAGCATGCCCCAGCAGGTGTCTTCACAATCGCAGCCCAGTTTACAAATCGATCGCCTATGACGATCGATCACATATTCTTTCGTGTGACAAAACTGACGAATGACAATGTTATCCTCAACGCGGACGGCACCCCGGACGGCGTCGGTTCTACGATATCGATACATCCGGATTCACTGGGCGAAAACGGCCTCTTGGATCCTGGCGAAACGTTTACAGCGCTGTTTAAGATTGGTCTGACGGAAAGGAAGCGCTTCAAGATATCTGTTGATGCCTACGGCGTGGCCCTGGAAACCGTTGTGGCTACAAGCCAGACTGAACCCATTCACTTTTCGCTGACACCACCAGGCTCACCAGAACCCGATGACCAACACTCTGTCTATCTGCCTGTTTTTGTAAGGTAACGTGTGTGAAAGCATGTCTTTAGCTTCAGTCTTTAGACGATTTCTATCCTTGAAAATCCATTTTGTAATTTCATTAATGTCGGTTCTGTCTAAACGTATATAAAGTAGACCGACAGACTCCAAAATAAATAAAAATCCGGGCCGCGTATGGGGCGCGACCCGGAAGAGTTACCACTGGACAAGCCAGCGTAGAAACCGCTTATCATTGTACCATAGATACGCGTATGGCCAACTCCAGTGGATCACCGCTGGAGTTTTTTGTTGTTTTCAATTCGCGAAGTGAACGAATGTCGAAAATTCATATTCTCACCTTATTTTTGCGCAACGAGAGCGTGATTCTATTCGTTCATGCAACTAGAGGGGGTTTCTAATCGGCCTCTAGATAGGATTTCAAGCAAATCAGAAGGTCACGAGAATAAGGATGTGAACTTAGCAGGTCAATCCGTGAAAGTGAGCCGTTCTGAAAAGAGAGAAAACCAGGTATTTGTAATAGATCTCGAACAATTCGTTTCTGCCGGAAAGGTTCAAATCTAGTATCCACGAGAGCTTGCTGATGGAAATGGCCTATCAAATTATGCGCCAAATCAGCCAAAAGGATAAGAGATTTTGAGCTAGAAATAGGGTCTTGACGAGAAGCTAAGTGTAACCCCATTTTATCATTACGGAATTGTTCGATTTCAGCCGCACCTCGATTGTCATAATATGAAATGAAGTGACGCTTGGATGGCAATTTGATGGTCGAAATGTAGTAACTGACACAAATTTGCTCGTTTTCACTCTTTTGAGAAAAATGCGTACAGGGCGATTAAACTTGATAGGGATGGAATTTCAGCCAGAAAGACGTCACCGCAAGGATCCCATCGAGTCACCTGTTGCGCCCACAGATGGGCACGACGGTTGGAGTTGCCCTTCATCATAAATTGATAGTTGCGGTTGAGCAGCCACCGAATATTTTCTTCACTACCTGCACCGCCATCGGTGCGCCAGACGACTCGCTCGCGTTTTTTCTCGTCTAACTCTAATGAACTTTCCGTGGCAAGCACGGCTGGCTGAAACGATGGAGCTGTATGCTGACTCCCTGGATAGAGGTCTGACCAAACCGTTTCATGGTATTTAACCGAACTTACACGGACCAATTGGCGTCCCGTTGCGTTTTTTTGCCGCTAAAATAGCCTTTTTGACTTTTCTGTGCCTTTTTGCCGCATGGTAATCCGGATAGGTCAAAGTCTAACCACAAGAACCCTCGCCAATCGTGGTTGTGTATTTGGCTTAGAGGCTTGCAGATTTCGCTGACCGCACTCTACCGATATTCATTAGAGTTAGGGCGTCTAATGTACGAGACATATTTGATTGCTCACTAAGCTGCTCCATCCCATAAATTTTCGCAAGAAGTCTTTCTGGTCTGACCTTTGTATTGAACTCAGTCAGCGTTGCGCAACCACATAATATGCTAACCAGCACCTGTTCCAACTTACTTGCTGGTGTATATTCATACGTTTTGACCGGTATTTCGATCTTCTTCAACGCAGTTAGCACTTTCTCTTGATGGTAGTGTGCCAGCAACGCAGCTAATGGTGCATACTGAGTATTGCTGATCTCGTTCGTTAGTCCGAATTCTATTGCCATGAATGCCTCCTTGGATCGGGTATCTCTAATGAATTTCTTTGAGGCTATCCTTTTTTCGGCATTTTGACGAATTTGATCGAATAGAATCAGGCTCTTATTGCGTCAACGAATAGAATTCCCTTCCCGTTGCGCAAAAATAAGGTCTCAATCATATGGAGGAAAAGAAGATGGCTAGATACACAAATACTCTGATTAGACTCATTCTGTGCCTGAGCTTTTTGTTGACGGGGAGCGTCGTTCAATCCCCCACTGTGGAGGCTTCAGGCTGCACTGTCTCGCCCTCTGGACTGATCTCCTGGTGGCCCGGAGATGGAAGCGCACAGGACGTACATGGATCACATCACGGCACGCTGAAAAACGGAGCAACCTTTGCACCAGGTTTGAGAAATCAGGCGTTCAACTTTGATGGAATCGATGACTTTGTGGATTTTGGGGAACCAGAACCGCTCAAGCTCCTTGGATCAGACCCCACGAGTGGAACAAACGCTACGATCTCTTTCTGGGTCAAAAGCAACGGTTCGAGCAGCGGGGGCGCGCTGATTTACAAGCATGATTCGAATAGCCCTGACAATGGATATCGGATCAATTTCAGCCTCGGTAAAATTTTCGCCAGTTTCGAAAACAACCGCAATGGCAATACCGGCTTGGATGGGGTCAAAACATCTGCTCAATTTGATAACGAGCGCTGGCACCACGTCGCGGCTATCTTTTATGCCGATGCGGCGCGACCGATGGACCTCTATGTTGACGGTCAGTTGGTGTCAGTCATGCGATTGGGGGATGCCGGTTTATCAAGCATCGGCGACACAACCAATCCGCGACAGAACCTATGGTTTGGTTCCTCCGGATATCCAGGAGAGTTTTTCAACGGTCGATTAGACGAAGTCCAGATCTTTGAACGTGCTTTGTTGCCCGTCGAAATCCTCTGCATCACCGACAGTGACGGCGATGGACTCGTGGATGGCGCTGAGGTCGATCTCCATATGACGAATCCAGATGATCCTGATGGCGACGATGATGGACTAACCGATGGTGAAGAGATCAACATTCATTCCACCGATCCCAATAATCCAGATAGCGACGGCGATGGGATGTCGGATGGCTGGGAGATCCTTTTTAGCCTGAATCCCCATGATCCCAGTGACGCCACTGCCGATCCAGACGGTGACACCCTCACAAATCTCCAGGAATACCTGGGTGGTACAGATCCCACGAATCCAGATAGTGACGGCGATGGATTGCCCGATGGGATTGATCCCATACACAACTCTCTTGATGCGGCAGATGGTAACCCCCGAGACGCACTGTTCGTCGACAATGAGGGTCGGGTTGGCATTGGGACAACGAATCCCCATACCAATCTACATGTGTTCTCCGCTTCCACCCCAACAACGATCACATTGGGAACAGGAGTCAAGCCGGATCCGAGAAACGCATTCTGGTCTTACGACGGCGTTGATATTGCGTTTGGAACACCCATTCTAGACAATCTCAGCTTTGTGACACAGAACACGACGCGGATGCGAATCTTGGGAAATGGCAATGTCGGCATTGGCACGATGAATCCTACCCGTCCCTTAGATGTAAACGGCAGTGCGCAGATTTTCGGCCAAAATCCATATCTACAGTTGAAACCTTCTGGTTGGTCTGCTCCTGGCTATCTGCAATATGGAGTCGATAGCGATTTCAGTCAGCCAGGGAATTATGGCGGTCTGTTTCTGCCACAGGGCAAAAATTTCATCGTAAAAACCGATGGCGGCAAATTTGTGATCAATCATGATGGCAATGTGGGCGTCGGAACCCTCCATCCATCAGTTAATCTTCAAGTAGACGGCGGAAATGTGGATGGGTTAGTCTATCCTCTCAAAGTCAGTAACTCTCACTATAATTCAGGCCAGGTCGGGATCGTATTTCTCGCTGGCGGTGCGGGTGGTGACCGCGGAAAAGGGGCAATCGTCTATGACAACAGTCTGAACTGGAATCGAGGTGATTTTCACTTTCTGCAGAATCGATCTGCAGATGAAAGCATTCCGACCATGGCTGATTCTGTCTTAGGCCAATCCAAAAAATAAAATATACGCGAGAAGGTGTTAAACTAGCTCTCCAAAAGGAGCAAAAATGACAATCTCGCCAGAAATGGTTGAAGTCTTGAAAGAGACGAAGGCCATGTTAAGTGGATACGAAAGAAGGCACTTCATGGCCCAAACGGTCAAAACGATATGCGAAGGGAGTCCGACGAAAGCAGAACGAGAGTTGGGCTGGAATCGGGCGACGATAGCCAAAGCCCTGGAAGAACTAGAAGGCGGCTTCTGTTATGTCGACCAAAGCCACCGACGTGGTCGCAAAAGCCGAAGACCATATCCCCACTTTACTGGCCGATATGGTTGAAATCGCCGATCAATTCAGCCAGACCGATCCCACCTTTCGACCCCCCCAATTGTACACTCGACTAACCGCCGCCGAAATGCGTACCCAGCTCATCGAGCAGAAAGGATACACAGATGAGGAATTGCCTGGCGAAGAGGCCATCCGCTTGAAGCTCAATGAGTTAGGCTATGGCTCAAACCGGGTCAAAAAAAGTCAACCAGTGAAAAAGATCCCAGAGACCGATGCGATCTTTGATAGAATTCATCAGATCAATCAAGAAGCGGATGCAGACGAGACGGTTCTGCGCCTCTCTTGGGATGCCAAAGCGACGATTTTACTTGACCGTTTCTCGAGAGAAGGGATAAGTCGAGTGGTTGTCAAAGCGCTCGATCATGACTTTCAAGATAAGAAGACCGAGAAAGTCACTCCTTTTGGCATTTACCTCCCTTCAACCAAGGAACTCTTTCTTTACTTGACTCAGTCGAAAGTGACGAGTGACTGTATTGTCGACTGCCTGATTGATTTTTGGGAAAGCGTACGTGAACACTTTCCTCACGTCAAGACCCTCGTGATCAATCAGGACAATGGTCCCGAAAATCATACCCGTCGGACTCAGTTTATGTATCGTCTCACTCAGTTTGTTGAGCACTATCGTCTCTCTATTCAGCTCGCCTGCTACCCTCCTTATCACAGTAAATACAACCCCATCGAACGGGTTTGGGGCCATCTTGAAAAAACACTGGAACGGTTCTCTTCTCGATTCTCTTGAGACCGTTCTCAATTTTGCCCGTTCTTTTCGCTTTAACCAACTACAACCCTTCGTTCACCTGAATTCCACTCTTTATGAGACCGGCGTCAAACTCACTCAGAAAGAGATGGACCGTTTGGCACAACGCTTCCAACGTTTACCTGGTTTAGAAAAATGGTTTGTCCTTATTCCCCCTCTCCATTCTCTCGTTCGCGTATAATTATTTTTTTGGTTTAGCCTTAACGATAAAAAATAACGGCCATGTCGGCATCGGAACCAGAAATCCCCAGTCAATGCTGGCGGTAAACGGGACGATCACTGCGCAAGAGATTGTGGTCACGGATAGCGGGTGGGCGGACTTTGTCTTTGCTGGTGATTACAACCTGATGCCGTTGCCAGAGGTCCAGCAGTATATTGACGACAATGGACATCTGCCTGGTGTTCCGTCTGCAAATGAGGTAGATGAGAATGGCGTAGACTTGGGGAAGATGCAGGTGACTCTTCTGCAGAAGATAGAGGAACTGACGCTCTATGTCATCAACCAGGATCAAGAGCTCGCTCTGATGCGCAGAGAATTGTCTGAATTAAAGGCCCAAAACGAATTGTTGCAAGAACAATTGTCCGTGTCGGAATAGAGCAGCGATTGACGATTCTATTCTCAGTAGACAGCAATCGTATCATTCTCGAGTGGAGCGAAGAATCTAACGATTCCGGTCTACTGATTCTACGGAGAACAGGAAAATGCGTAAATTTCTTCATTCCCTATTTTCTCTCACCATCTGCCTGAGTTTGCTCCTGGCGACAAGCCCCGTGCCGCAGATATATGCCCGGCAGGGGGCAGAAATCCGCCAGAAGAGACCCACTGATGGTGCAAAGGTATTTTTACCGGTCTTTCAGGCCGGTAAAGGTAACACGCCAACTGTGCAGGACGCAGCGCATAGAGAGGCCGAATCAGTTTCCAGTCCCAATAAACTGACATTCTTGCCCGTTTTCCAGGTTGGTACCGCTCCTGCTGACACTCAGGTTGATACCAACTTGAGAGCTTCTGAACAAATAAGCGAGCATCAACAAATATCAGCTGCTCTTGCCCCTCCGTGGCCCGGGTCCAGCACGGCAGCCGGGTACACGGCAGGCCAATTCGATGTCAATCAGGTCGGTGCGGCAACCTACAATATCCCCTTGACTGTTTCGCCAGGGACGGCGGGTCTTCAACCCCAACTTTCTCTCTCCTATAGCAGTCAAGGAAAGAATGGTTTGCTTGGTGTGGGTTGGTCTTTGTCTGGATTGTCCACAATTTCGCGCTGTCCCGCAACGATTGCTCAAGACGGCGTGATTGATGGGATCGACTTCGACAGCAATGACCGATTCTGTTTGGATGGGGAACGTTTGGTTGCCATCAGCGGTCCATATGGAGCAGACGGCACCGAGTACCGCACTGAGCGTGAAAGTTTCAGCAAGATCATTTCGTATGGCACAGCGGGCGTTGGACCAGAACGCTTTCAGGTCTGGACGCAAGGTGGCTTAATCATGGAGTATGGTTACACCGCCGACTCGCGTATTGAAGCACAAGGCAAATCGAGCGTTCTGTTCTGGGCAGTCAGCAAAGTTTCGGATACAAAAGGTAACTATCTGACCGTCTCCTATGCGGAAAACAGCGCCAACAGTGAATATCGCCCAATCCGCATCGACTACACGGGAAACGCAGCCGCGGGCTTAAGTCCCTATAACTCAGTCCAGTTCTTCTACGAAGATCGACCGGATACGCCACCTATGTACATTGGTGGTTCATCACTCAGAACGAACAAACGATTGACTCAAATCAGTGCTTATCATGGACAGGAGCTGGTGCGTGACTATTTGCTCACCTACCAGAATAGCCAAACGACAGATCGCTCGATATTGGTTCGTCTAACTGAATGTGGTAGCGCTAATCGCTGTTTTGCACCAACAACTTTTGACTGGCGGGAACAGTTGCTAGATCTAATCAATGAAACGTGGAGCGTTGCAGGTCAGTGGGGAGATCCTCATACATGGACCTGGCCAGGAGACTTCAACGGGGATGGCCTGACTGACATCGCCTCACGTTCAGAGAATGGCCACGAGATCTATGTGAAATTGTCCACTGGCACTGGCTTTGACAATTTAATTTGGCCTGTATCCAATCAGTGGGGCGAATCTAGTCTCACTTGGCCAGGAGACTTTAATGGGGATGGTCTAACTGACATTGCCTCCGCCAACAATGGCGATATCTATGTGCGGCTTTCTACCGGTAGTGGCTTTGACCATCATGTCTGGAGCGTGCCCAATCAGTGGGGTGGATCCGAATTCACTTGGCCAGGAGACTTCAATGGTGATGGTCTAACAGACATTGCTTCCGCCAACAATGGCGATATCTATGTGCGGCTCTCTACCGGAAATAGCTTTGACCACCAAGTCTGGAGCGTGCCTAACCAGTGGGGTGGGTCAGAATATACGTGGCCGGGAGACTTCAATGGTGATGGTCTAACAGACATTGCTTCCGCCAACAATGGCGATATCTATGTGCGGCTCTCTACCGGAAATAGCTTTGACCACCAAGTCTGGAGCGTGCCCAACCAGTGGGGTGAAGCGTCTTTGACCCGACCAGGTGATTTCAATGGAGATGGTCAGACCGACATTGCCTCAATTCATGGTGGCGATGTTTATATGAGGCTGTCTACAGGGAGTCGCTTCGACCCTCAGACGTGGAATGTCTCGGATCAATGGGGCGAAGCCAAATATACCTGGATTGTAGATTTCAATGGGGATGGCTTGACTGACATTGCCTCCGCTAAGGGCAACTCAATCTATCTAAAAACATCGACCGGATTTCGGTTTGTCAGCACCGTGGAAACTCTTGCTTCTATAGGGGACGGAGATGCGAAAACCTGGCCAGCTGATTTTAATGGGGATGGCCTAACGGATATTGCCAAAGGCGATGGCGGAAACATATCCATGTACCGACCTGAGTGGGAGCAAAATACAGGCGCGCGCTATATTCCCGATCTGCTCACTTCGATCACGAACGGCCACGACGCAAAAATTCAGGTTGTATACAAACCTCTCACCGAATATATTCTAGTTGAGCCACCTGCTGTGCCGCATCTCCATCTACAGAGCCAAACGATCCAGTCGGGCGAGACAATCGAATATGACGTTGCCAATGACATCACAGCTGGCCCAAGCTTTACAATTGAGAGCGGGGGGAATGTGACTCTGCATGCCAAAAATCAAATTAGGCTTATTTCCGGGTTTACTGCGCAGGCTGGGAGTGAACTTCGCGCTCACATTGGCGCGAACCTATCCGTGCCAAGCGACCTCTATACAAAAGACGCTGATGCAGTCTATCCCGAAGTCGATTTTCAAGGGCCGCTCTACGTAGTCGCATCCTTTACCACCAGCAACGGCATTGGTGGCGAAAACCGGATGAGTTATCGCTACAGCGGGGCCAAACTCGATCTGCAAGGAAGAGGCTTTCGCGGCTTTCGCCAGATCGAGGCAACAGATGAACAGACTGGTATCCAAACCACAACCGACTATGCACTGGAGTATCAATTTGCCGGTGCTGCAAAGCGCGTAGAGCAGCGTTTGACCGACGGTACTCTGGTCAGCGAGATCGACAATAGTCTGGCAGTCAATACCTTCGGTGGCAGTAATCGATACTTTTCCTTCATTCAAAATAGTGTTGAAAAGAGATATGAGCTTGACGGCAGTTTGGTCCAGGCGACAGACACAACCTCTCAATACAATGATTATGGTAACCCGACCCAAATCACCGTTGCCTATGGTGATGGTCACACAGAGACAACTGTCAATACCTATACCAACGATACTGCAAAGTGGCTTCTGGGACAGTTGACCCGCGCCAAAGTCACAAAATCTGCGCCCGGTCAGCCGGCGCAAACTCGTATCTCTACCTTTGGCTATAACACTGCAAGCGGGTTGTTGATCAAAGAGATTATCGAACCATCTCACCCAACCTTACGTTTGAAAAAACGATACTGGCATGATGCCTATGGCAACATCAAAAAGAGTCAGATCAGTGGACCAGGGATCGAAACGCGCTCCCAAAATACCCAGTATGATGCACAGGGCCGCTTTGCTGTGCAGAACACCAATGCTCTGAACCACACAGAAACCCGTACATATGATGCACGCTTGGGCAACGTTCTGAGTGTGACTGGACCAAACAATCTGACCACAAGCTGGGCATATGATGGTTTTGGTCGCCAAATTCAGGAGTCGCGCGCTGATGGTACCCAGACGAATCATACCTATCAGTTGTGCGAGAACGCCAGTTGTCCTGCCGGCGCTAGATACCTGGTCTATAAGCAAAGCTCCGGTCAATCACCATCGGTCACCTACCTCGATCTCCTGGATCGCACAATCCGTTCGGAGACGCTTGGCTTCGATGGGCGCGAGATCTATGTCGACACTGTCTATGATGAACGGGGTCAGGTGACCCGCTTCTCAGAACCTTATTTTAAGAACGATTCTCCTCTATGGACGACCTTTCAATATGATGTTATCGGTCGCGTTCTCACTGAGACATCACCCGGCAACCGCGTCAAAACAGTCACCTATCAAGGTCTGACAACGAGAACGGCAAACGCCTTGAATCAGATCAATATACGGTCGGTCAATCAATTGGGGCAACTTGTGGAGAGTCGAGATAACCTCAACGGTCGTGTCACCTACAGCTATGATAGTTTTGGAAACTTAATCCAAATGCAAGATCCGGCTGGGAACGTCACAACCATGACCTACGACGTGCGCGGCCACCAGACCAGCATGGTGGATCCGGATACTGGCACCACAACCTACCAGTACAATGCCCTGGGCGAACTCATCTCTCAATCGGATGCCAAGGGCAATACCATTCAGATGCTCTATGACAAACTGGGCCGCATGATCGAGCGTCAAGAGCCGGAAGGAACCAGCACCTGGCTCTATGACACAAAGCCACGGGGAATGGGCAAGCTGGCAACTGTGAGCGGTGCCGATGGCTATCAGATGGATCAGACCTACGACGATTTGGGGCGCCTCTCACAGAAGACCACGACCATTGATGGCCAAGATTACACGATTGAGACTGCTTACGATCTCTATAGCCGCTTAGAGTCTATCACCTATCCCACGGGCTTTGCCGTGAAACATAGCTATAACGCCAACGGGTATCTGTCAGATGTGCGCAATGCGGCGAACAACAGCCTCTATTGGCAAGCTGAAAATCTGAACGCACGCGGCCAGCTTGAAACGGCTACATTGGGCAATGGACTCTCCACGACTCGCAGCTATGATGCCAACACCGGCTGGGTGCAGACAATTCAGAGCGGGAACGGCGGTGCAGCGGCAGTCCAAAATTTGAGCTATGCATTCGATGCCATTGGCAACCTCACCAGTCGCAGCGATCTGAACCAGAATCTTACTGAGACCTTCGTCTATGATGGACTCAACCGTTTGACAAGCGCAACCGTCTCTGGACAGACGCCGAAGACCGTCAGCTACGATGGGCTGGGCAACATCACCTTTAAGTCGGATGTGGGTACCTATACCTATGGCGCAAACGGTGCTGGTCCGCACGCTGTGACCTCTGTCAGCGGCGTCAAGAATCACACCTATACCTACGATGCAAATGGCAACCGCATTGGCAGTTCCGGCGGGACGGTGGGATACACATCATTTAACAAGCCTCATACGATCACAGACGCTGGCTCCACAATTGAATTCACCTATGGACCTGAACACAGTCGATACAAACGAGTCACGACCACCGATAATACAGTCACCACGCTCCTCTACGTGGGCGGCCTCTATGAACAGGAATATACCGGCGGCCTGACCAAGCACATCCACTACATCCGAGCGGGTGGCGAGTCGATTGCAGTCTACACCCAGCAGAGCGACGGCTTGCACAGCACGCGTTATCTGCACAAGGACCATCTGGGTTCGGTGGATGCCATCACCGACGAGAGTGGGAACGTGGTCGAACGCCTCAGCTTTGATGCTTGGGGCAAACGACGCACCATCGATTGGCAGGATGCGACAGATTTCATCACCAGCTCAATCAACCGTGGGTTTACCGGGCATGAACAGCTCGATCTTGTCAGCCTGATTCACATGAATGGCCGCGTCTATGATCCGGAATTGGGCCGATTCCTGAGCGCCGATCCCTTTGTCCAGGCACCGACGAATTCCCAGAGCCTCAATCGCTACAGCTATGTGCTAAATAACCCGCTGTCTCACACTGATCCTTCTGGGTTCTTCTTTAAGAAAGTGTTTAAGGAAGTTGGGCAATTCTTCAAGAAACATTGGCGAACCATTGCGTCGATTGGGGTTGGCGCAATAACAGCATGGTACGGTGCTGGTATTGGGTCAATTGTTAGCCCAATGGGAGCGGCTGTCGGTGCTGGAGCTGGTTTTGGATTTGGTTCTGCATTTTCAGGAACGCTATTCGCTGGGGGAAGTGTGCGTGATGCTTTGAAGACGGGTCTGAGGGCTGGACTTATCGGTGGGGTCACAGCCAGAGCAGTCTATAAGGTTGGGATTCTAATTCAGCCAGGACTAACCAAAATAGCAGCACATGGCGTAGTAGGAGGAACCTCCACTGTCCTGGAGGGTGGTAAGTTTGAACATGGATTCGTAAGTGCTGCCTTCACCCACGCCTTTGCACCCATTATAAATGAAATAGATTCTGGGAACCCGAAAGCCAACGTATATCGCACTGCCGCTGCCGCAGTTGTTGGAGGTACCGCATCTGAGTTGGGTGGGGGCAAATTTGCAAATGGCGCCGTCACCGGAGGGTTTGTAAGATTATTTGCTGATGAACTTTATCGAAGGGAGGGAAGGATTGTCCCAGGTGTAAAATTGTTAAGAAAGGATATATCACTCGAAAAAGGTGATAAAGCTTATGGTCATTGGTGGATTGAACTTGTGCCAGAAGACGATAGCTATGCTTGGTGGCCAGGTGACCAGGTCGATATTAAAGAGACGCTTTTTGGAACAGAAGGTAGTCTAAATAAGGGATTCGCAGATGATCCTTATCACGGTAAACGAGGAGCCGACATTAAGGAATACAACGTAATTTACACCAATTCTATGCAAACTAGAGCTGAGATCATAGCCGGGATAAGAAATTTCTCACTTTCCTATAAGGGTAACTGGAGTTGGCCAATAGGACAAAACTGCCATAGTTTTCAGAATCAACTCTTGCAGCATGTTGGTCTAAGGTTTACAGATTGAAGAACGGCTCTTACCTTGGAAAAGTCCTGAACCCACCAGCAAAGATGACGAAGGTGCCGCTGTTTGGGCATGGTTTAGCGTCTAAAAAACACTACAACTACAAAGCACAGTCTTCAAAGTAGAGTATACTCAGTCGATCCAAATTATGTTTTATATCCGTGGGGAGAGCATTCTCTAATGCGGCTGTACTCGACTCGATCCGGCGTTAGAGAACGCTGCGCCATGCATGGCGACTCCGCTGCGGTCTACTGTGAATAAGTGATCGGTTCATACAGTAGACGAAAGAGATGAAGAATCTGTGACAAACTCATGGAGTCGATTTCCTGATTCGAGTCTACGCCAGGGAACTATGATATAATATTGCTGAATATATCCTCTATATTTAAACTGAGCTCCGCATGAAAACAGGGTTTTGCTCAGGATCAGGAAATCATTATGCAAATCGGAATTATTGGTCTGCCCAATAGCGGCAAAACAACCATCTATAATGCCTTAACTCGTAGTGATACAGCAACTGCCGCTTTTTCTAGCGGACAATTAGAGGTGCATACCGCTGTCGTGAATGTGCCCGATTCCCGTGTTGATACGCTTGTGCCTCTTTTCAACCCAAAGCGTACGATTTATGCGACGGTTACCTACAACGATATTGCGGGAATGGCAAAAGACTCGGCCAAAACAGGCATTAGTGGCCCGCTACTCAACGCCATTGCTGCGAATGACGCGCTGATGCTCGTGGTGCGCGCCTTCGAGGATGAAACCGTTCCCCACCCAGATAACGTAGTCGATGCAATGCGTGATCTGTCAACCATGGAGGCCGAATTGATTCTCAATGATATGGGCACCATTGAAAATCGATTGGAGCGTTTGGGGGGACAGAAACATCGAGGCACGCTGGAAGAACGCCAGCGGATGGCAACGGAGGAAAAGTTGTTGACACGACTCTTAAATTCGCTGGAGGATGAGATTCCATTGCGCAATGTTGAGGTGGAAGATGAGGAACGGCGCATGTTGGGTGGTTTTGGTTTGCTGTCGCTTAAACCGCTCTTACGCGTGATCAATGGAGGCGACGATGATGACGAGTCGCAATATGCTGACTTGCTTGATCAAAACACCTTCTTTTTACGGGGGCGCTTGGAGGCTGAAATCGCTCAAATGGATTCCGAGGAGGCGGCTGAGTTCTTGGCTGATTTTGGCATCAAAGAACCCGGTCTGAACCGTGCTATCCAATATTGTTACCGGATGTTGGGTCTACAAAGCTTCTTTACTGTAGGTGAAGATGAAGTGCGGGCTTGGACCATCAAAAAGAATACAACGGCACCAGTTGCGGCAGGCGTGATTCATACAGATCTGCAAAAAGGCTTCATTCGTGCAGAGACGATCGCATACGATGATCTGATGGCAGCTGGCACAATGGCTGAAGCGCGCAAGCAAGGAAAATTGCGGCTGGAAGGGAAGGAATATCTTGTCCAGGATGGAGATATTTTGACGATCCGGTTTAATGTGTAGAGGCTCATGCATTCATCATTTTGAGCAGGTAAATCTATGAATCCTCTGACTAAATTTGCGCAGAATGTCTCCACAATTGATATACTTATTTGGATGGCCTAACTTGTAAGATTCCTTGAACAATTTGACAGCCTTTTCAGCAGAGTGCTATACTAATTGTGCAGACGTTTGCTCTACTCTGATCCCCCAATGCATTCTATTCGGTTTGGATACATTTGTTCCTCAACCTTCGCCTAGTCTATCGTCTTCTTGCAACCTTTGTACCGTTGGATCTATGATAAAAAAGCGCGTTTCTATTAAAGATATTGCGGAAATAGCTGGTGTAAGTCATCCTACTGTGAGCCGTGCCTTGCGTGGACAAGGACGCATGAGCGACGATACGCGCGCCCGTATCTTGGCTGTTGCGCAGGATGTTGGCTACACCCCTAGTTTGATGGCTCGTGGCCTAGTCACACAGCGCAGCTTTTGCATCGGTTTGATCGTTCCAACATTTTCAGATCCGTTTCACAGTGAAGTTGCGCAAGGGCTGGAATCTGAAGCGCGTAAGCGAGGATACAGTCTCTTTTTAGCTAGTACGGAAATCGATCCTTTGCGCGAACTCGAGGTTGCACGAAGTTTCCAGGGGCGCCAAGTGGATGGCATCGTTGTTTCCTCCAGTAGCGTCGGCAATGCGTACAGCAAGATGCTCCAGGAAACTGGTATCCCCATTGTCTTGATCAATTCGATGACTGAGAGTGACGAGATCCATACAATTTATCACGATGATTATCATGGTGGATGCCAAATTGTGCAACATCTCATTGAACGTGGTCATCGTCGAATTGCCTATTTGGGAAGTGAGAACATGGGACGATCTGATACTGAACGAAAACGAGCCTGGCGCTCTAAAATGGAAGCTGCAAGCCTTGATGCCGAGCTGGCAGTTAGTGGCCCGAATGGACGTTTGGAAGGCGGCGCAAGTGGCGTTGTTGAGTTGCTTGAGCGAGCTTCCAAAATGTGGAGCGCGCAACCCGATGCGATTTGCTGCTACAATGATGCGATGGCAATTGGAGCGATTTCAGTCTTACGCAGCGAGGGTTATCAGATCCCGAAGGATGTTGCTGTTACTGGATTTGATGACCTCAATATTTCGGCTGTCGTGGATCCACCCCTGACAACCATTCATCAACCGCGGCATGAGATGGGTGTTCGCGCCATGCAGATCCTGCTCAATCTCCTTGGTTCCAAAAAACAGACTATAGGGAATAGTTCAACCAACAAAGAGACGCTAATGCCCGGAAATTTGATTGTTCGTCAGTCAGCGTAAGATCTCATCAACAGAAATCAGGACAACTTGACTATGTCTTCACCCAATGTGAAACCAACTGCAGCAAATAAATCCGACGCAAGCAGAACCTACGATTCGCTCCACATGGGGCGCTCATCGATTGACCTCTACAGCAACGATGTTGGTACACCGTTTGAACAGATTACGAGTTTTGCGGCCTATGTGGGTGGTTCTCCCACAAATATTAGCGTTGGCGGTCGGCGATTGGGTCTCAAAACAGCGATTGTCACTGGATTGGGTGAAGATCCTGTGGGGGATTTTATCCATTACTTTCCTGATCAAGGAAGATGTAGAGACCAAGTTTAGCACTCGCAAACCAGGACACCGAACCAGCGCCGTTGTGTTGGGCATCGAACCGCCTGACAAGTTCCCCCTTGTCTACTATCGAGATAATTGCGCCGACATTGAACTGACGATTGACGATGTTTTGGCTGCACCTGTTGCCGATAGCAAAGTGTTTCAATTTGCTGGCACCAACCTAAGCAAAGAGCCAAGTCGCAGCGCCACAATGTTTGGTGCAGAACTCTCTCAGCAAGTTGGCACCAAAGTGGTCTTCGATCTCGATTTTCGCCCCGACCAGTGGCACGATCCGCGCGCATTTGGCGTCGTCTCTCGCTCCATTATGCACTCGGTCGACGTGGTCATTGGAACGAATGACGAGATCAACGCCTCGATGTTGACCGACCCATCGCAGATGACCTTGACCCATTCACAAGTATCGGATGCCAAAGTCGAGGGTGATACATATGCAGCCATCCGTACACTCTTGTCACTTGGTCCCACGGCGGTGATTGAAAAGGTGGGCGCATTGGGTTCACGTATTCATTTGGCGGACCGGGAAGAACCAATTGAAGCACCGGGGTATCCAGTCGAGATTTATAATATTCTGGGGGCCGGCGATGCTTTCGGAGCAGGCTTCATCTATGGATATGTGAATGGGTGGGATTGGCGCAAAGCTGCACGGATGGGCAATGCATGTGGTGCGATTGTGGTGTTGGCACATGGGTGTGCCAATTTTATGCCAACGCTGGATGAGGTGATGGAGTTTGTGGGATCTAGAGGCGGCTTAGAGTAATGACGTATCCATGTGGCACCTGAGGAAAGGACATATATTGTAGCGAATCCTTCAAATGGGCACACCTTTGTTGGACGACCAGATGTTGCAGTTTTCCAATCTTCTGCGCAAACTGCTGCTTCTCAAAGAGCCAGAAATATAAATGGATATCCATACACAGTTCAAATTCCTATGGGAGAGGAAGTCAAAGAGCGTTATTTGGAGATTCGGAGCACACACCGGCATGAAGTGATTACCGTTATCGAAATCCTCTCTCCAGTGAACAAGAGAACGGGTCAGGGACGCGTTGAATATGAAACCAAGCGCCAAGAGGTACTGCACTCCCAGACGAACCTGATCGAAATCGATCTGTTACGCAGCAGCAGGCCATTGGATGTTTTCCCAACATATGATAAGCATCATTATCGAATATTGGTGAGCCGTGCATGGCAACGCCCCGATGCAACTCTATACCCGTTTTATGTACGAGATGCTATCCCAGCAATTCCAGTACCTCTACAAGAGGATGATTCGGAACCGTCGATTGCGTTGGGACAGATACTGCCCGAAATATACAGACAATATCGTTACAACTTACGCATTGATTATCGTGCCGAACCACCACCCAAATTGAATAAGGCCAATCCAAAAAATAAAATATACGCGAGAAGGTGTTAAACTAGCTCTCCAAAAGGAGCAAAAATGACAATCTCGCCAGAAATGGTTGAAGTCTTGAAAGAGACGAAGGCCATGTTAAGTGGATACGAAAGAAGGCACTTCATGGCCCAAACGGTCAAAACGATATGCGAAGGGAGTCCGACGAAAGCAGAACGAGAGTTGGGCTGGAATCGGGCGACGATAGCCAAAGCCCTGGAAGAACTAGAAGGCGGCTTCTGTTATGTCGACCAAAGCCACCGACGTGGTCGCAAAAAAGCCGAAGACCATATCCCCACTTTACTGGCCGATATGGTTGAAATCGCCGATCAATTCAGCCAGACCGATCCCACCTTTCGACCCCCCCAATTGTACACTCGACTAACCGCCGCCGAAATGCGTACCCAGCTCATCGAGCAGAAAGGATACACAGATGAGGAATTGCCTGGCGAAGAGGCCATCCGCTTGAAGCTCAATGAGTTAGGCTATGGCTCAAACCGGGTCAAAAAAAGTCAACCAGTGAAAAAAGATCCCAGAGACCGATGCGATCTTTGATAGAATTCATCAGATCAATCAAGAAGCGGATGCAGACGAGACGGTTCTGCGCCTCTCTTGGGATGCCAAAGCGACGATTTTACTTGACCGTTTCTCGAGAGAAGGGATAAGTCGAGTGGTTGTCAAAGCGCTCGATCATGACTTTCAAGATAAGAAGACCGAGAAAGTCACTCCTTTTGGCATTTACCTCCCTTCAACCAAGGAACTCTTTCTTTACTTGACTCAGTCGAAAGTGACGAGTGACTGTATTGTCGACTGCCTGATTGATTTTTTGGGAAAGCGTACGTGAACACTTTCCTCACGTCAAGACCCTCGTGATCAATCAGGACAATGGTCCCGAAAATCATACCCGTCGGACTCAGTTTATGTATCGTCTCACTCAGTTTGTTGAGCACTATCGTCTCTCTATTCAGCTCGCCTGCTACCCTCCTTATCACAGTAAATACAACCCCATCGAACGGGTTTGGGGCCATCTTGAAAAACACTGGAACGGTTCTCTTCTCGATTCTCTTGAGACCGTTCTCAATTTTGCCCGTTCTTTTCGCTTTAACCAACTACAACCCTTCGTTCACCTGAATTCCACTCTTTATGAGACCGGCGTCAAACTCACTCAGAAAGAGATGGACCGTTTGGAACAACGCTTCCAACGTTTACCTGGTTTAGAAAAATGGTTTGTCCTTATTCCCCCTCTCCATTCTCTCGTTCGCGTATAATTATTTTTTTGGTTTAGCCTTAATACTACTGTGCATCAAGTAAAGGCTCGATAATGTTCGATTTTTGCACAAGATAATGCGAGCGTTTAGCGGAAGCAAGACGACGTTGCTTGTAGCGAAGGCGCTCGATAGTCTCAGCGAGTGTCAAGACAGGTTTAGGCAGAACGGCATGGAGAAGTTCAACAACCTGTGGCAAAGTGAGAGCGGGGGCATCATATTTGAGGAAAAACTGAGAACGAGCCAAGAAACCAAAGGCCAAAATGACTAAGGTCATATGATGATGCCAACCGAGCCAACTGCGAGTTTCATATTCGTTGAGTCCGAGAAACTGCTTGGCTTGTTCAAAAATGGTTTCAATGGGCCAACGCAAAGCAGAAACAGTGGCGAAGTCATCCAAGGAAGTCTCAAGGGGTGCATTGGAGAGAAAGTATTGCAGAGAGCAATCGGGATTGCGGCGGACGATGAGCCAGAGAGCAGAACCGGGGAGCCCATTGCGGACAGAGACAATGCGGCGACAAGCAATGGAAGCAACGATGAAGCCCTTGGAGCCCTCTTTGAGAACATGCTGTTGCCACTCATGCTCCTGGAAGGTGTCAGCGAGTTGAGCAACGGTGAGAGGCGTAGGTTCACCAGGCCGGACGCGGAGCTTGGAAGCTTTGCGCCCGCGTCCAGATGATGCGGGCAGATAGGTCTGGGGGGCTGGAGGTCCAGACACGAGTCTCTTTGGGCACTTCAGCAAAGTAGCTGTAAGCGGTTTGGCCATCAATGCAGTCAAGCAGATGAGTATCTTTGCCAAAGGCTTCATCCATAGTGATCCAGCGGATGGGCAACGCACCCAGGGCGTGCGTCTGCTCAATCATGGACCAAGCCAATTCATTTTTTGTTTGGAAGGTCAGGTCAGTGGGAAGACCGGTTTTGTACCGCTTCTCTGCATACTCATCACTAAACCATTCTTGGGGGATATACAACCGACAGTTCAGTAAGGTATAGCCATGAGAGCTATTATATCCCAGGAAGACTCCGGCTTGACAGTTGGCGATCTTGCCCAGTTCGCCACACCGCTGCCGCTTGACGCCCACTGACTCTTCTCCTTGCTTGGGAATGTCGCTCCCATCCAGGAGTAAGACGCCATTTGCGTCTCCCAACAACTCACCTGTCTGTCGAGTATGTTCCGCCAGCATCGCTTCACCGCTCCAGCGGCTCTGACCCACAAAGCTTTGCAGGGGGGCGTACACCCGATTCTCCTACTGTCGCCAGCGCGATGTTCTCGGCCGATTTGCGTTTGATTTCGGGGTCTAACAAGCCTCGCATGTAGTGGTACGCATGCTCTCTCTGAGCCACATGGCTGAAGTATGGACTATATATGGCATGATACTCCTGGAGTTGGTCGGCCAGTGCCGCCAGTTGCTCTTCTGTCAGTTCCAGCAGCGGCGGGCTTTCCAGTTGGCTGTAGTCATATTGATTGACTGCTTGAGCAAGTTTCATCTTGATTTCCTTTCATCGAAGACTGCTTCATTTTATTGGCTCTTCAGTCTATCTCATTTTTCCTTTGCATTCTGTTTGCGTTTTGTTAGCAATATGCCCAGAAATATAACGAATTTCCTTTGTGTTTCACAATATATTGCTGCACAGTAGTATTAAGAGGATACAGTGTGGTTAGCACAGATTCTGCATGAAGCCGGACTGCGGTGAGAGATGTGTTCAAATTGAGCCAATTTAGCTTCTGATATAGTGCCCTTGAGCAACTTGGATATCTTAATTGGTCCCAATGACTCAGAAAAAGTAACCTTATAGCCTTCTAAGATTTTTGCAACAATGCTCACTCTTCCGAGAATTCCACAATTATCTATGCAACCTAGGTTGAATTTATATGAACATCCAGATTGCCACTGCCCCCGCCTTTTGGGGTGTACTCATGAAAGATACTCCTAACGTCCCGCCTTACAACATTGTGCTCGACCAGATCAAAGAGGCTGGCTACATGGGCACCGAACTTGGTCCCTATGGCTACCTGCCCTTCGACATCTCCAAGTTAACGGACGAACTGGCAAGCCGCGGGCTGTCGCTCATCTCGGCATTTACGATTTTTAACTTTGTTGAAGCAAAAAACGGGGTGGTTCAGAATTAGGTTTACACTTTTGATACATAGACAAAAATCTATATGAGGTCATTTTCTGCCTGAGCATGGCTCAAATTAGAAAATATAAACATCTTTTCTCTTTGCAAAAATGTAAACCTAATTGTCCGCCTAAAATGAACCACCCCCAAAAAACGATGAAGTTGTCTATCAGGAAGCACTGGAGACAGTGCAAGTTCTATCGGCCATGAAGTGCAATTATCTGGTTCTGTCCGATGCACTCTTTGTTGTAGAGAATCGCGCCCAACGAGCAGGTCGCGTTCGACCAGAAGACAGTCTGGACTCGACCGGCGGGGATAGAGCTGCAGCCAACGTGGATGACTTTGCGAAGCTCGCATGGGAAGAGTATGGATTGAAGACTTGTATTCATCCGCATGTTGGTGGATATTTGGAAACTGACTTTGAGATCAATGCTGTTCTCAAGCGAACCAATCCCGAAAATGTAGGTCTCTGTTTTGATATGGCTCATATTGCCTACAGTGGCGGTGATCCAGTGGCTGTTCTCGACAAATGGCGTGATCGTACTTGGTATATGCACATCAAGGAGTGTGACAATCGGGTTCGTGATGAAGTGCTGACCCGAGAGGGAGATTACTTCAATGGAGTTGAGTCCGGTGTTTTCCCTGAATTAGGAGCAGGCACCGTTGATTGGCAGGGGATCAAGCGAATCTTGACTGAGATCAATTATCAAGGATGGGGGACAGTCGAGCAAGATATACTGCCCGAAAGTGGAATTAATCCACTGGAAAGCGCGAAAAGCAATCGGGCGTTTTTACACAACGAGTTAGGTTGGTAATTACAATTTGCGATTTTTGAGTTGCGAGTATTCGGTATAGGATGCGAACGCTCAAGTTGAGATGACTCGTCAGAGTGATGAAAGATTAGCGGGAGTCTGCCGTGACTGAAGCGCAGATCGTTCTTTTTATCTTTACTTCGTTGGTTGTGATTATCACACCGGGCCAGGATATGATTTTAGTCATGTCACGGGCTGTTTCTCAGGGATCAAAGGCAGGTATCGCCACCGCCAGTGGCGTCAGTCTTGGTTTACTGGGTCATACCGTCTTAACGGCGTTCGGACTTGGTTCATTGCTAATGGCTTCAGAGTTTCTTTTCATAGCGCTTAAATTTTTGGGAGCAGCCTATCTAGTTTACTTAGGCATTCGCCTCATTTTTAATCAATCAACAAGTCTAGAGTTAAACCAGCCACAACTAGAACGATTGAATCGACACTTCGTTGCAGGAGCCTTGTCTAATATCTCGAATCCGAAAATCACGATCTTTTATTTTGCTTTTCTGCCGCAGTTTATATCATCAGATACTCACAACCCAACACAATTACTGTTGCTGCTTGGCGTTGCCTTTTCAGTCCTGACCTTTTTCGTCAAAGGGCCTGTTGGTTATTTCTCCGGTATTTTATCCTCCTGGTTGCGCTCTAGACCCTTAGTACTTAGATGGATAGACCGTTCAAGTGGTATGATCCTAATCGGGCTTGGCATAAAGCTTGCTTTTGAGCAACGAGATTGAAATTGTAACTTTTAACTTTACTTTCTGGTAAAAGAAAAGAGATGAGGTGAGAAATGTGACAAAAAGCGGTTAGCAGTTCATCCTAAAGGTAGAGAACCCAAAAAGGAGGAAGGAATGCTAACCGCGCCAGAAATAACTATAGCAGTACTGATGAATGTATTGCAAGTAACGCCGATGGGAACAAACGTAAATGTAATGCGTCTGATGTGGGCAATGCTGAATGGGTCGTTTCTGAAAAGTCGAGGAGCAATCCATAGCGCATTGAAAGAAAGCGGGTTTGAAGATGAGGAGCTCCGGCGAAGCTGGTGGAGCTTTCGATATGGATCATGGGATATCACAAGTCTGCTGGGGTCGTGGCAAGAAGAAGTGGAAAGGGGAATGGGAGGCAAAAAAGTTAGAAGGGTACCGAGTGAAAAGCATAGATATCACAGGGTTCTGGCGACCGAAGCTGCAAGGGAAAGTGAACCGACTCTATAACTCAACGGCTCGTCGGGCATTGCCCGCGCTCATCTTTGGAGTGATGATAAGCTCGGGGGAGATAGGCGGGAAGCGAGTGCCACTGCTCAAGGCAATCATGAGATGCACGGTTGGAACAAAGGAAAGTGAGTTTCGGAAAAAGCTGCTGAAAGAGACGAAGAAATCACTGGAGTCAGACGAAGTGGCGGTGGTCGATGCCGGGTTTACAATCAGAGAAATGCTAGAAAGCGGCATAGACCGATTTGTCCTGCGGGAAGCCATTAACTGCACAGTGCGCCGCAATGAGTTCCCCAAACGCAAAGAAAAAGGCAGACCACCTGAATATGGTGATATTGTGCGACCGCTCTCTCGCAGCTATAAGGGAAAGCGACTCGAGGCTACAACTCCGGACTCGTCTGGTCGCTTTCTCTATAGTGGTCGCCTGATTTGCTATCAAGCATGGCACAATCTCGTCCCCAGAACAACCAAGGTGGATACAGCCAACCGTACCTACTCGATTTACGTCATTCAGGATCCGGCCTACAACACACCTTTGGTTTTGGCGACCGTTATGACTTTGCAGCCTGAAACCATTTATCTTGTCTACCTGGAACGCTGGCCTGTTGAACATCCCCCCTTGGCTTCCAAGCAGATGATTGGCTTACATCGTCAATTTGTTCATGCCGATGAGGCTTGTTTCCGCTTACCTGAATTGGGGCTGCTGGCTGGCAATCTTCTTTCCCATTTAGCCGCTTCTCTTCCTCCCATACCGACTGGCTACTGGGCTCGAGAGCCTCAAGCCACTCCCGGCAGGCTGCGCCGTGTTCTCTCGAGTGCTCTTTTTCCAACTCGACCCTGACTTTCGGAAAAAGGCCTCGGTTTCACACCATTTACCTAAAGGCGTTCTCGCTCATCGCCGCCTCAATGCCGCTGCTTAAACTAGCCGAGCACTATTTTTACATTTTATCCCGTTTTTTCAGGGTGGATTCTTTTTTCCGCCCCTTTCGGTTTGCCCTTTGTCACTCAAGCCTTTACCAGAAAGTAAAGTTTTAATGATACTCAGGCAGCCAATCTCCATGTTCTTCAATTAAATCATCAACTAGTGACCAGATTTGCTCCAAATTCAGTTCGGCTGCGGTATGGGGGTCGAGCATCGCCGCATGATAAATATGTTCGCGCTTGCGGGTGAGGGCAGCTTCGACGGTAAGGGATTGAACATTGATGTTGGTCTGCATCAAGGCCGCAAGTTGAGGGGGGAGCGATCCAATTCGGGTTGGTTGAATGCCATTCTTGTCAACAAGGCAAGGGACTTCAACACAACACCCCTCTGGTAAGTTGTCGATCAGACCCTCATTGGAGACATTGCCATAAATGACGCGCGGTTCACCGGTTTCAATGCTGTGGATGATGCCCGATCCATATTCGTGGCTACGTTTGACTTCATTAAGGTTTTCAAAGTGCTGAACCACCATTGGCATTTTTTCTTCAGGAACGCCTGCCTTCCGCATAGCCACTGCAAATTCTTCGCTTAGATTGGCCTTTGGATCCTCCAATTTCTGACGCATGAAATCCCAGCCCGTAATCTGTACCTCACAGCGACGAATATACTCATCCAAGGGCACGTTAAACTCCTCAATCACGTCATCACGGTCTCGTTTAATAAACCACGGAACATACTCGGCAAAATGCTCGCTAGATTCGGTTACAAAGTAGCCCAATCGCTTAAGCATTTCGTAGCGCACTAAGTTGTCATCTGGTGCTCTACCTTCTTCAAGAACTTGATGGATACGTGGATAGAGATCCTCATTCCCATTTCTATTGCGACGCTCAAAACTCAAGTAAAAGGCCATGTGGTTGATCCCTGCACATGTGTAGTGAATTTCATCGATGGGTATATCAATATCATGCGCAAGCTGGCTTGCAGTTCCTTGTACGCTGTGGCAAAGGCCCACAGTTTTGATCTCAGTGTCTCGGTTGATGGCCCAGCAATTCATGGCCATAGGATTCACGTATTGGAGCAAAGTAACCTCGGGGCAAAGTTCTTCCATTTCGTGACACATGTCGAGCAAGACCGGAATGGTGCGCAATGAGCGCATAATTCCCCCGATCCCCAAGGTGTCAGCAATGGTCTGACGGAGACCATACTTTTTAGGTACTTCAAAATCGGTTACGGTGCAGGGTTTGTAGCCGCCAACTTGAATCATCGTAATAGCGTAATCGGCACCATCCAACGCTCGGCGGCGATCGGTTGTTGCTTCAATCGTCGGATGGGCGCCTGTCGCTTCGGCCACTTTGTGGGCAACAATTTCGGATGTCTTGAGTCGCATTTCGTCGATATCAAAGAGACTCAAAGTCACATCCTGTAGTTCAGGATAGCTGAGTATGTCGCCCATCAAGTTCTTGGCAAAAACCGTGCTGCCTGCGCCGATCATCGTCACTTTCGACATCTTTTACTCCTCGTTTGCTGTTGTTAATTGATAAGTGGCATTCTTGCAAAAAGTTCATTTCACAAGGTACTGACTTGATATTCGTTGTCCCTCTAACCTATGTGCATAGCACGCGAGAACAGAATATTTTGCAGCCAGGTTCCCATGATGATTAGTCAGTTTCCCCACGTCGTTCAATAAATCGCTCTTTTGGCTGCGCTAACATGCGTGCAATGGGGCGCAGTTTCATCCACCACTGCTCGTGTGGACGTTGCATCTCCAAGTCAAATCCATCCAAAAGGGTGTGAAAATTCGTAAACGTATATTCTCCACGATTTAGACCGATCGCAGCTGCATCGGGCTGACCTTTCATTGCTTTTTCCTCTAGATATTCAATGCATTTGACAGCAAAGCGCGTGGCCTGAATGCGATCAAAGGGCGTGGGTGTGCCACCTTGTTGCAAATGTCCGAGCACGGCCTGCCGCACCTCAAAGAGCTCGCCTCCTTCCTCTTCAAAGAGAGCGCAGATGAAGGGTGTATCGTAAACATCATTGGCACTTTCGTTGCGGATCACGAGCCCAAGTCGTTTGCCATGACTAAATCCTTCGACAAGTAAATCAACATCATGTTGCAAATCGCTCACCTTAACGCCTTCTTCATGTAGATATACGCGTTCAGCGCCTGTCGCCAAAGCACTCATGAGCGCCAGGTAGCCACATTTTCCGCCCATCACTTCGACAACAAAACAACGCCGGGATGCGACAGCAGATTGCTTAATCTTATCAACCGCCTCTACGATGCTGTTAATCGCTGTATCAGCCCCAACGCTCAGTTCTGAGCCAGGTAGATTATTGTCAATCGTCGCTGGGAGGCAAACAATGGGGATGTTAAAGGCAGGGAAATTGGGACGCTGTTCATAAAGGCGATAGGCTGCAAGGTAACCTGACCAACCACCAATCACGAGCAATCCTTCAATTTCTCGTTCCTCAATTGTACGAGCAATCGCATAAAAATCGCTCTTTTCGGGAATTTTGCGCGTCGTTCCCAACTCTGAACCGCCCATCCCTGCCCATCCGGTGACCGACATCCAACTGAATTCGTCCATATCGTCTTGGATCAAGCCTTCAAACCCATTCTGGACACCACAAATAAAATGTCCTTTATCAAGGGCAATCCGCACAGCGGAGCGGACTGCCGTGTTCATACCGGGTGCTAGCGAGTCGGCATTGAGAACAGCAAGACGTAGCCGCTTCTGGCCTGGCTTAGGCGGATGGGGAAGGGCGCGAACCAAGGTACGCAAGGTCCGAAAGGTTTCTTGGAAGTTCCTGCCTCGCAGTTCCAGGGCTCGCTTAAAATTTCCTGCGTGAATGGCATCTGTTACCGCATGGGTTTGACGAACACACTCCATCAATGGTGCTTTTGCAACGCGATTGCCGCGCCAGCCAACCAAATACGCCGGGCTATTCTCATCTGCCTCGAGGATGACGTCGACAGCATAAACGCCTAGAAGCGTGCTGAGATTGCGATCAAAAGCACTCGGCGAGCCGCCTCGTTGAACATGACCCAGAATCGTCACGCGTGTGTCTTCTCCCAACTGCTCTTCCAACACTTTTCGGACATACTCACAGGTGATCGCTTTTCCATGATGGTCAACCGCGCCCTCTGCAACGATGACAATGCTATCGCGGCGTCCTGTTTCCCGGCCGCTAGAGAGCACCTCACACATTTTTGCTTCCCAGTTATCTAGGGCAGGCGGACTTTCGGGAATCAGCACCCAATTGGCACCGCTGGCTAATGCGCTCATCATCGCCAGATAGCCACAATGACGTCCCATGACTTCGATGACAAATGCTCGTTGATGACTTGCCGCCGTGCTGCTAATTGCATCGACGGCGTCTGTAATCCGATGAAGTGCACTATCCGCTCCAATTGTCATATCTGTGCCAAACATATCATTGTCGATTGATCCGACCATGCCGACAAGGTGGAGAATGCGGTGGGTGCGAGCTTGCTGTGGTGTCACATCACCCTGCTTAATCAATGTCTGTAGAAGTTCGGGCCATTCCTGACGCAATCTATTGGCACCGGTTAAGCTGCCATCGCCTCCGATGACGATCAAGCCATCGATGCCGTGCGCCAACAGATTGCGCACCGCCTTGAGTCGTCCCTCTTTTGTCATAAATTCCGGGCAGCGGGCAGAGCCGATTACTGTTCCGCCGCGATAAAGAATTCCTCCCACGGTATTCCAATCCATGGGCAGAATTCGATCTGCCTCTGCAATCATCCCCTGGTAGCCTTCATGAACTGCATAGATCTCTGTCCCGCGCTCGAGCGCAGCTCGTACCACGGCACGTACCGCCGCGTTCATTCCTTGTGCATCGCCGCCGCTCGTCAAGACAGCTAGCCGTTTTGTCATCACGAAATCCTAGATAATGATGAATTACTGATTCGCTCATCTCCCAAACGCGTGCAAATCACCAATAACTGGTCAGAGAGACTCTCCGATGCGCACATTTGTGGTAGATGGGCCTTATTGATTTTGATGTTTTCATCAATACAGAGAATTATATCACCAAACCTTGTTGTTCTTTTCATTTTCACTTAGACGCGGCTCTTGAATTAACCCCTGAAATCGAACCTTGGCTCGCCTGCTAGCTTGACATAAAAAAAGAGTTTTGACAACTAACTTATAAATGGAATATAATGTTCAAGTTTTATTCGGTCAACGTACTTTTCTGAGGAGGATTTGTCATGGCAAGACGTAGAAGCGCCGTCCGTATTGGTGTAACTGGATTGGGTCAGAGGGAAGAGTTGGCACCTGGTGTCTTTATCAATACAGCCTATCGTGGCTGTACCCCCGGTTTTATTTACACCGAAGAAGGTCTGATAATGGTCGATGCGCCGCTGATTCCGCAACAGGCGATTGATTGGCGCGCCCAAATTGAAGAGCAATACCCTGGCGAACCATTTCTCTATATGGTCAATACCGATCATCATCGAGGCCATGCATTGGGAAATCAATACTTTATGCCTTGTAAAGTCATTGCCCATGAGCGGGCACACAAGGAGATGTCTGGATATACAGAGAATTTTAAAGAACGGGTCCGCAACAGCTTTAAGCGCGAACCAGATATTCAAGAGCAGCTTAATAATATTGTGATTATCCCACCCCATATTACATTTAGCCGAAATGCCAAATTACTCTATGGAAGTCGCGAAATCGAATTAATCTATGTGGGTGGTCACACGCCAGCAACCAGTATGGTTTGGCTGCCTGAAGAGCAGATCTGTTTTGTGGGTGATATTTTGTGGGTCGATCAGCATCCCTATATGGCGCAAGCAAATTCGCTAGAATGGATGGATGCATTGGAACTGATCCGAAATCTTGGTGCCGAACGGCTTGTTCCAGGACACGGTCCCGTCTGTAATTCTGATGCGACATATCGAGTTGGGGAATATATTACATTCATGCGTGGGCGAGTGCGCGATTATTATCTAGAGGGACGAACAAAGAATGAAACCAAGAGCGGACTTGTGACGGAGATGCTTGATTGGTTTCCTGTTCCCTTAGAACGGAAGGCCAAGATCGAAAGCCAGATCAAATCGGGGCTCAATCGTATTTATCGTGAAATCCAACGCGAAGAAGAAGAGGCAGCTGGTCTTCATAAGGAAGTGGTCTCTAGGCCGCTTGCCCCATCGGCGAGTACTGCTCTTGAATCGCTAGATGAAGGATCAATGACTAAGGTTCAAGAAGTTGAAATGGCACCAGCGGAATTGGCTGCCGCCGATTAACTGAAAACGTAATTTACGACAGTGTGTCCCAAAGTGTGTAAATAGGGATTGCTCAGTCAGAGAACCTACTCCATTTACACACTTTGTGGTACCCACCCTAATATATAGTGTACTAATACGCAACGACTATGGCACACGCAATTCAATCAAGGGCAAGCAGCCCAGCAAACGAACTGAGAGACGCGCTCGATCAAGTAGAGCGATTGATTGTTAATCCAACTGCACAATCGGTTGAACCTTTGCTGACATTAATGGATCAGATCCAACAGCTGTTCGAAAATCTATTGCAGGCGGATGTTGATCTGCAACCGGAGCAAGCACGATGGAATAGTATCCAGAATCGACTTGCATCCAAGCCAGGACCCGTTGCTGCCGCTGCTTCGGCGGCTGGGGGAATGAGCAAATTGCGCGCCAAACATCCACCGGCTGAGAATCAGTGGTGGCATTTGGATGCCGAAGTTGGGAGACGGCGGCGCCAAATGGCCCAGCGGCTATTGGTGACGGTTGGCTCGATTGTTGGGATTGTGGCGTTGGTTTTTTGGGTGTTGAATACATTCTTTCCACCGAAACCAGAGACACTGGTGCTTCTTGACGCAACCTCCACGATCGAGGACCACATACTAATTGGCGAATGGGAGAATGCAAGAGCCGCAGCGGAAGCAGGGTTGGAGCAATTACCAGATGAACCTGAGCTTTTGATTTGGCACGGTGTTTTATCTGAGCAAGTGGGTGATGCTGCTAGCGCTGATGAAAGCCTGGAAAAAGCAGAGGCTATTTTGAGCGATCGTTTGATTGCTTTTTGGGTGACGCTCGCAAACCAGCGACTACAGGTGGGCAACCTCGATGGCGCTGAAGAGGCAGCCTTGCAGGCAATTGAAATTGCCCCAGAAGAAGCTCAAGGTTACTTTGTACTGGGGAGCATAGCCGAAGTACGGGGTGATATCCCCACAGCCATCGATCTATTTGACCAAACCTTCATCCTGGCAGAAGAAGACAACCCTCAGTTGGCCGTGATCGCCAAAGTACGCATGGGAACACTTATGCAGCAAGTGAACCCTTTTGAGCAACAAGAGGAGTCGTCGGCTACAACACCTGCTGCCAATCCCTAAAGGGGGTTGCCATCGTCATTAAACGATACTCGGTTCAGCAGGGAGTGTGTCCCAAAGTATGTAAATGCAGCGGTTCTCTGACTGAGCAGTCATTTACACGCTTTGTGGTACACACTCGTTCAGCATAGGTTTTGAGTTTTAGGCTTTTCCAAAAAATAAAATTCCCTATTCAAAAGGAAAAGCCAAAGCCATTCCAGGGTGATACGCTCCATCTTATGGGTAATTTTATCTGGAATGGCTTTAGGGGATTGGGGAAACCGATTCTCAATCCTCGTAAAATTTTGGATCTCATGTCACTTTGCGAGCGTCGGGATACCCAACCAATTTCTCTTTTGGTGCTCAAATTGGAATGACCTTATCTATCACCCCTTCCTGAGCATGAACAAACCCAGTTGGTTTCGTAGACCGCTTGCAGATCTGTGGGTACTCATTTTCTATATACTTCTGGCCTTGCTGTTGACATGGCCACTTGTCGTCCACTTCACCACTCATGTTCCTGGCAATGGTGTGGATGATCCTGCTTTGGCTTGGAACCTCTGGTGGGTGAAGACACGCCTCATTGAGCAGCTCAACCTTGACATCTTTCAAGTTGACTGGATGTTCCACCCGATCCAGATTAACCTGGGTTTTTATACCTTAACTCCACTCAATGGTCTGTTGAGTCTCCCACTGCAAACTGCATTTGGTCTCATACCAGCCAGCAACATTCTGCTCCTTTTATCCTTTGTCCTGGGCGCCTATGGAACCTTCCTACTCAGCTCTTATCTCTTCACCCGGCTAAACGATCCACCATTAGGCTATTTATTAGCAGCAACCGTAGCTGGTGTGATTGCCGCCTTTGCTTCCTCCAAGCTCTTTTACGCCGCGTTGGGTCAGTTTAACATTGCCAGCAGCCATTGGATTCCCTTCTGTATGCTCTATACCTTGCGCACTTGCGAGAATGGCAATATGGTTCATCACCGTCGGAATATCTGGCTGGCAGCACTTTTCTTGATCTTTCAGGCCTGGTCAGAATTGACCTATGCGACTTTTCTGATGATCTTTATGGTGGTGACGTATGGGTGGACCTTGCTAGTTAACCGAGAACCTTCCGATGGGCCCGAATCCGAAGTAGATAAACAGACGTCTGATCGCCTGTGGCTGACGTGGCGCTTTGTCTTAATCGCTCTTCTATTCTTAATCGGCATTTCGCCCTTTCTCTGGGCAATGATTCCGGACATGATTCAGGAAGGCGATTTCTTTGCCAGTGGTGGTGGCTTTGCCGATAGTTTCAGCGCAGATTTGCTCGGTTATCTTGTTCCAACACGTCTGCATCCACTGTTTGGTGAATGGGTGTCAAGCCTGCCTCACCCGAGTAACGTTGGTCAACAGATCTATATTGGCTATAGTGCAGTCATCTTGACCATCACAGGTATTATCATCCTGTTGCGAGATAAGAGACGTCGCACACGTCATCAAGCAGGATTCTGGACGTTTAACCTTCTATTTTTCTGGCTGCTGACGTTCGGGCCAGAAATCCGCTGGGCAGGTAGCTCAATTGGTATCCCGGGACCGTTTGCCGTAGTCAGCCGCCTCCCTTTTTTCAGCGGCAACCGTTATCCGAGCCGCTATAGCGTGATGCTTATGGTTTGCGTGGCGATTTTGTCTGCCTTTGCACTGACCTGGCTATTTCGTCTCGTAGCAGAACGGACCAAATTGTCTTCTCCGGGTGGTTCAGCTTTCCCAAGAGATGACCGCAACAGATCAACCCCTCTAACGCATACTACGCACCACGCACCACGCACCACACAACATCCATATGACTTTCGCGTAACCGAACGTCTCATCGGTGTCTGCATTGTGGTGTTAGGACTTTTCGTGTTTGAACATCTGTCGATCCAGTTACCCATCAACCTTTCGGTTGTTCCTCCCATATATGAGCGTATTGCCCAACTGCCGGATGACTTTGTGCTGCTAGAATTACCTACTGGGTGGCGAAATGGTGCTCGTGTATTGGGGCGCTCGGACAAGTTGATCATGATGCAGCAATGGTACCAAACCACTCATGGTCAGCCACGAATTGGCGGGAACACGAGCCGCAACCCCCTCTATAAGTTTCAATATTTTGTAGAAGCTCCACTCCTTGGCGATCTCATCGGACTGATGAATGCCGATCTTGACTACATCGCTCCTTATGTTGATGAGATGTTTGATGAGATGGTGGCTCGTAACAAGCCACTCGCATCCGATGTACTCGATTTTTTGAATACAAAATATCTGACGCTTCATCTGGAACGTTCACCGGAAGCGCTCCAACGGTTCGTCGAGATGGCATTGCCTGTTACTTTGATCGATGAATGGCAAGGATTGGATTGGGAAGGAGAGTCGACAACGATTCGGTTGTATAAGGTTCAAAGTCCAGAGTTCGAAGTTCAAAGCTCAGAGTCGAGGCAAATGGGTTGGCAGATTGACCCAAATAGTTGGATGGGGGCACTTCATTTAGGAGAGGGATGGTCTCCTTTTGTAAACGAGACAGGCTTTCGCTATGCTATCCGTTCGATTGGTGTTTTGTTGCTTGATCTGCCAACGGAGGGTGGGTTATTGGAGTTACGGCTCGTCGGACCAGCCCAGCGTGTGGGGATTTGGTTGGCTGGCCAGCGCCTGACAGAAATCACTCTGGATCGAGACGTGACTGACCAACGTGTGCAGCTGATTGTGCCGGGCGGAATGGCGGATGAACCCATTGATCGCCTTGAGCTACACTTCTCCGACCTGCCCACCCAAGCCGTTCCCCGACCAGTCTCCACACTCCTCGAACCACCCGATGGCCGCGGGTGGTCCATCGGCACGACAAATAGCTTTCTGCCCCAGGAGTTTTCTCTGGCCATTCGCAGTGCAGGCAAAGATGTGGGTGATTTTGCTCATATTTATTTCAACGGCGTTGATCGATCAAGCAATGGAATGGGCTATAATCTGGTTGCCATTGACCCAGAGGGCTTTGTTCTAGCAAGCGAAGATTTTGATACATTGGTGTCACCCGCGGCATCAATTGCCATGATCGATTGGCTCCAGCGTTGGCCCACAGGAACCATCATCGCTGGTGCTGTGCGGGATTCGGTCGATATTGATTTGGATGGCTTCCGTCACTTGAGTCCTGATGCCGTTCAAGCTTTACAGAGACTCGGTGTGGTCAGCGATCTGCGTGGCAAACATCGTTGGAGCCACGCCTTTATTGGTGTTGTCGGTGCGCCAGCCGGCACTGCAATAGACGCGACTTCGTTGTTGCGCCCCGCAACGATTGTGCTTGGTCCAATGCCCGATGGTTCCCAGGTGATGGGAGGTGTTGGACATATTGTATTTCGACCCGCTGGCGAATAAGGCTTTTCCAACAATTAAAATCCCTAATTTGATCTGGAAAAGCTCAAGCCATTCCTGAGAAATCGACTTGGCAATTTAGGGACTTATTTCTCTGGAATGGCCTAATCAGCGTTACAAATGACTTCACCATTCATCATGTTTAGGAATGACGATTAAATAATTCATCGATGTCATTCTCGGGTGAAACGAAGAATCTTCGATGAGTTATTTAATTCCGAAACCTTACCCATCTCCGGTCTGCTGTGACGTCATTTGCGCAGGAGGTTGAGGTGTCTGTGAAGGAGTTGAAGTTGGCCTCCTCAACGGTGGCGAATGCTCGCTGTTGCGACGTCTATCTGGAGCCGGTGTTGCCTGGATGCCCGGGGGAATAATCAGACACTGATTCACTCGAATCACCGTTGTCAAGAGACCATTCCGTTGCTGAATGCTTGAAATACGAACTCCATACCGTCGCCCAAGCCCGAAGAGTGTGTCTCCCGGATGCACTGTGTGAACGTGCTCTCCGATCGTGATTTGACTTGCACATCGGCTGTTGCCAGCGATGTTTCTGCCGGCCGTGGCAAGCATGGGTGCTTCTTGCAATGTCTTTGTCGCAGTTGCTTGTGGCGTACGAGTTTGTCCACCTGATTCCACACTGTTCGGCTGCGTTGAAATCACCACCGATGAAGTAGGCACAGGAATGATCAGAATCCGCCCTGCGCGAATCAAATTGACATTGTAGATGGAATTGGCGCGAGCAATTGTTTGCACACTTACTCCGTAATGTCCTGCAATTTTGGAGAGCGTTTCCCCTGGGCGGACGCGATGCTGCATCTGCTGGGCATGGAGCCGACCAGGCAAAGTTGTCGCGAGAGTAAACACAATATATAAAATCAACGCTGATTTTGAGGAGATTCTCGAAACAGTGAAAGGTGATTTTCGATTGCAACATCTATGTCGCAATTGTCCACTCAGATATTTGTTTATTTGTCGACACTTATTTCTTGTAAACCTCATAATATCTGACCTCACTTGTGTGTCAGATCTCAGTGATATATCATAAATCGGCATACCACCAACTGTTATGGGTATTTCAAGTATGGGCTATATAATTACCGGCATTGATCATACTCTTTATCGGCGAATAGATCTCTAGGACCATGGTACTATTTATCATGTGAGTATTTTAAGATTTGGATGGTAGAGGGGAATCTGAGCTTGAAAAATTTTTACATAGATCTGATATCAGCAGACCCCAATTGTGTCTTTTTCACGCGAAACCGAAGGGATCTATACTTTGCTCTGTATGATAACCGGAGTTTGGTCTCTCTGGTAGGATTTCGGAAAATCCAGTTTCATCACAGCCACAGTAAAACGCTTACACCCTACTGAGAATTGGGCTCTGCTACATATTTTGGGAATATGGCGCGTATGGCAAATATTTCGGTTGTTACTTGACAATAATCAAATTTCTGCTTATACTGTATGCGCTGTGGAGCGCGGTATGCCGATAGAACAGATATATTGATCACTGCCATAAAATTCAAATAGATTTGACCATTGTCAGTCGGTTAGAAGTAACGAATTTATTTTGAGTTTATGAGCAAATGCAGTAGGTATTTGTGGTCGTGCTCAAAATATAATGATGAATTCATCGTTGATCTATTTATTTTGGCGCTTCTCCAGAAAGTTTTCTATTCATGTACTTTTGTTTAGAAACTTAATTCATTCTATCTGGATTGCTTTTGTTCTGATTTGTCTATTTCCTCATTTTATTCCTTCATATTTAACTTCTGCCCATCTTATTTCTCGACATCAAGCCAGAGCCCAATCGTCCAGCACGCGTTGGCAAGATTTCAAGCAGGACGATGGTCTGATCTCTAGTGATGTTTGGTCGATCCTCACTACCAGAGATTCTGTTTGGTTTGGAACCAATCTGGGAATAAGCTATTTCAATGGTGAATGGGAATCATATCCAGCGGGAAACACTCACAGCTTAAATGATCTTAGCACGCCTATCCAGGGAGATTCCAGCCAAAATGAGACAGCCCTGTCTGTTCCACCTCCATTGCCCCACGGTCGATATCAAGCACTTGCACTTTTTGTAGCAAACGGTACGGTGTACGATGAGACAATATGGGCAGGAACTGATACAGGATTTGTTGTGTCTCGCCATCCCCAAACAGGTGTTTGGTCTCAGATTCTAACGTTAGAATCTGAGATTTATGCACTTTTGGTTGCTGACCATACACTTTGGATCGGCACCGAGAGAGGGCTCTATCAACTCTCACTTGCTTCTGCATCTGGCATGTTTTCTGATGGTTCTCAAAGGAAGCTGCAGGCAGAAAGAGTTCACATGAACGGACAGCAAGACTTCCCTGTCTTTAGTCTCTTCGCATGGGATAAAACGATTTGGGTAGGTTCTTACTCTGGTCTATGGCGCTACGAAAAAGATCAATGGTCAAGGATTCCAATTCCAGGACGAGCGGCATATACAAGTGGGGAATCGCTGCGCTGTTTAGATTCAACTATCGGGGAAATAGATTCTCCTGTTACAGCTTCCTCAACTCCTAACCCATCTAGTTTAGACTTTAATGAATCGATTGTGATTGAAGTCGATTCCGAGCAATTCGGAAATCGTTCTGAAATAGAAATTCATGCCCTATGGATAGATCCGGAAGAGGCCCTTTGGATTGGAGGCCCTTATGGTGTTGCACGGAGTGTTCCAGGTACGCGGTGTTGGACGGTTTTCCCAACAATCAAACCAAATGGTGAACCCGCTCGTGTTCAGAAGCTTTTTGGCAACAACGATCATCTTGAGAATGGTGGTCATAGCGGAAGTGTTTGGGCTGTTACCGATGGTGGTGGTGCGAGGCAATTTGATGATTGGGGGCAAGTGACGCTTGAGTATGGGCGTACGGTAGCCGGTAATTTATCAACAGATTTTGTACGCGATGTTGCTGTTGATAGAGATGGGACGGTTTGGTTTGCAACGCCAATTGGTGTCTTTCGTTACATGGCACAGACCTGGCTGAACGAGCCGGATGATGACACATCCACGTTTGCTGATGGCAACCCAAATTTCCACGATATTCGCGATCTGTTGGTTGGGCACGATGGTGCTATATGGATTGCCACCGGTGCCGGTGTGCGCTACAAGCGAGATATCCATTCTGACGAGAGCCATTTTACTGCTAGCAATAGCGCATTGCCACATGATGCGATTTTATCTCTCGCTCAAGATAATGAGGGCGCAATCTGGGCCGGTACGTATGGTCAAGGTTTGAGCCAGTATCAGAACGAGCTTTGGACAAATCCAGTTCAAAGTTCAGCTCTGCCGTCTCCCATTGTGATTGACCTACTTGTACATGGAGAAACTCTTTGGGTTGGAACGGAAGAGGGATTGGCTGCGGTTCAGTTGAGTGATTTATCTGTAAAGATTGAATCAAGCTTGTTGCAACATGCCATAGAATCTCTGGCGCTCGATTCAACTGGTTCTCTGTGGATCGGTACGTCCACAGCAGATATTTGGGTACGATCACCGGATGGCTCTTGGCAAGTGCATGGACGAGAGCTGTTCGATTCTTTGGCAAGCTTTGCGAATTTACCTGTTCACTTAGAGTTATCTCTCGCTCCAGATCCGCAGACCCCTGGCGGTATGTGGCTTGCAATTGATCGCGTGGGTTTGTTCCATTGGGATGGTACGACTTGGACCGATGGCGATCCAGAGCAGAATCTACCGACAACATTTTTGTGGACCCTTTTCACGGATGGGCAGAGTGGCGATTTATGGATTGGGAATGAAGCGGGCGTCACCCGATTCGATGGTACAACTTGGGGAACGTTTAAGGCGAGTGATGGTCTGCGTAGCCCTGCAATTTATGCCATCGCTAAAACAGCCGAAGGGGGGTATTGGTTTGGTGGACGGCAAGGACTTTCTTACTATCAACCAGATAGGACGTCTCCCTGGCTTCTGCTAGATTCGGTCGTTGGAGCAACTGAACCGAACGAGCCATTTGTGAATGGACAAGTATCTGAAACAAATCTAACCGTGAGTGATTCTGCGAATAGAGAAGCGTCTGGCATCGAAGCCGTCGTCGGGACGCCTGTATCAATTCGGCTGCGTTATGGTGATCTACAGACTCCACAACAACGGCTCAAACTTCTCTATCGCCAGCGTTCTGACTCTCAAAGTAGTGCTTGGACCGAGTTCACGCCGCCGTTCGAACCACAATTTGATGCAACTGGGCTGTATGTATTGGATTTTCGGGTACGCGATCAAGCATTCAATTATTCGGTCATGAGCTCTTTACCGGTGTCGGTTATTGCACGTACCCCAACGATTCGGATTCCCGGTCAGGGTGAAGCGCCGCTTGCAACTGTGTTGACGTTGATTGCTCTGAGCATTGTGGCTGTAGCTGGATTTGGATATGTTTGCATTGGGTTCGTCCGAGGGAGACGACATGCTGTAGATGCTATGAAGCGGGGATATAATCCTTACGTTAGCGGCGAACCCATTCGGGGCGAAGAGATGTTCTTTGCTCGCTATGATCTGCTGCAACGAATTGTTGATACACTCCACAATAATAGTATTATGATTCATGGCGAACGCCGCATTGGAAAGACAACCCTCCTCTACCAGTTAGCGAGTAAGCTAGAAGATGTTGCGGATCCGGATTATTGGTTTTTGCCAATTTATATTGATCTGGAGGGGACGACACAAGAAAAATTTTTTCATTTCCTCATGGAGGAAATCGCACAACGGGTTTTCGCTTTGTTTGGTGATGTCGATAATTCTTTAGAATCTGACCAATTAAGGTATTTGAATGAATACCTTGAGGTAGACCAATATGCATTTACAACAGTCCCAGAGGGGTGGTTCAGAATTAGGTTTACACTTTTGATACATAGACAAAAATCTATATGAGGTCATTTTCTGCCTGAGCATGGCTCAAATTAGAAAATATAAACATCTTTTCTCGGGGTGGTTCAGAATTAGGTTTACACTTTTGATACATAGATAAAAATCTATATTGAGGTCATTTTCTGCCTGAGCATGGCTCAAAGTAGAAAATATAAACATCTTTTCTCTTTGCAAAAATGTAAACCTAATTGTCCGCCTAAAATGAACCACCCCGTCCCAGAAGATCTCTATTCGGACCGCGAGTTCAATCGCGATTTGCGCCGGATCATCCGCCTGCAGCAGCAGTATGGTGAGATCTCTTTCCCCGGCAAGCAGTTGCGTGCAATTCTGCTTTTAGACGAGATGGATGTGATCAGTGGATATGATCACCTTATACAACAGCAGTTGCGTCGAATTTTCATGCGTGAGTTTGCTGCAACATTAGGTGCTGTTGTTGCGGGGATTCAAATTAGTCGGGATTGGGATCGTGTTGAAAGTCCGTGGTATAACTTGTTTAATGAGATCTATGTCGAACCATTTACAGAGGAACAGGCCGTCGAGCTCCTCGTAGAACCGGTGCGCGACTATTATAAGTATGAGTCAGATGCTCTCGCATTTATCATCGAGCAATGTGCAGGTCGTCCCTTTCGCATTCAGCAGTATGGGTTGGAAGCCGTGTCACAGATGCTTGCTCACAATCGCCGCCGCATTACGCTAAGGGATGCAACATTGGCTCATCAAAATATACAGAGTACCCAATGAATCGTATGCGTATTCCATATATCGCTGGCCGCTGGGTTCGAGGTCGAGACCATTATGGCCGCCGCCGTCTCATCAATTATTTATTAGATGTCGAAGATCCGGCTGTCTGGGTTGTCGGGACACGACGAATGGGTAAGACCTCTTTGCTTCGTCAATTGGAGTTAGAGACCGATACCCAAACGAGCGAGCTTGTTCCACTCTTTTGGGACCTGCAGGGGTGTGAATCATTTGACGATCTTTCTTATGAGCTATTTCTTGCTCTAGAAGATGTTGCGGAGCGTTTTTACACAGTCGGCGTTGATATTGACCCATTAGAAAATAAAGATGCCGTTGCGATTCTGCGACGCATTAATCGGACACTTTCAGAGCACGGTAAGCGTCTCTTTCTCTTAATTGATGAAGCCGAAGTACTCATTCAGATCGGACGTCATGAATCCAAATGGCTGGCCCGCCTGCGCAAAGCTTTTCAGAACGGGCGACTTCGCACGGTCATTACATCGACGAAATTATTATCTCAACTCAATGATATCGCAACAGATTGGGAAACTAGCCCCTTTCTCTTTGGTTTTAGCCTCGCAAACCTATGGAGCATGGATCCTGAAGCTTCTACCGCATTGGTTCAACAACAACAAAGTGTGCATCCTGTTTCGGTCGAAAAAACGATTTTGGAAGATGTGCTGCTGCACACCAATCGACACCCCTACTTGATCCAATATCTTTGTCAGCGTCTATTTGTTGCTGAAGATGAAGCGGAGAACAAAGGCTGTTTGCGAGCACCAAACGATTACGATCTGAGTGCAGATCATCTCCTGGCAGGCTTTTTTCAAATCGACTTTCAACATTTGTCGACGATTGAACGCCGGATTCTTCTGGCCGTCTCGCAACGCACATTGGCAAGTGATCAGGATATTATTACAGAACTGGCTGACGAAACTCCAGAAAGATTGCGCATGTTTGTATATTGTTTGGAAAAACTTGGTTACTTGCGCAACTCATATGGGAAATGGGCGGTGGGCAATGAGTTTTTGCGGCGCTGGCTGCAAGAAAATCAGGACGAACTGGGCCATGAATTAGAATCAGTCTTGGATGATAAGAATATGGAAGCGCTGCTCCTGGTTGGACGTCAAAATGAGCTTTCTTATTTAACGGCAGAAATCAGTCGCCTCCAGGCAAGCCTGGCAACACTTCAGACGGAGTATGCGAGCGCTGGCCAACAAGGGGCCTCCGAATTGACCCAGAAAATCAGTCGGGTTCAGGAGGAATTGGCCGCTGCTCAACGGGAATTTGATAATATTCCCCATTATGGAGGAGTCTCAGTAGATCCAAATTTGGCGTTTTTGGCGATTTTCAGTCGAGATTGCAGGGATTTTGGAGTCATTTATTCAGATTTCGGTTACAGAAAACAACCTATTTCATATCTGAAAATCGCCCAAATCTAACGCAAAAACTAGATATCGACCGGCAAATTTGTATTTATGTCAACTGTTTAGCCAGAATTCTCTCTCAAAACCTGAAATTTGGATCTACTGAGTCTAGGGATTTTGGGTTTCTCACAATGGTTATCGTATAATATAACGATGAGTCAGACAATTCCTTTGGTTGATTTGACTGCTCAATATCATTCGATCCAGTCAGATATCGACCAGGCAATCCAGCGAGTAATTGATACAACCAGCTTCATTATGGGGCCAGATGTGGCCAAATTTGAGGATGAGTTTGCCCAGTTCTGTGGTGCAACGAACTGTGTCGGTGTGAGTAGTGGAACAAGTGCGCTTGAGCTAACCCTACGCGCGATGAATGTTGGTCCAGATGATGAGGTCATTACTGTTGCACATACTTTCATTGCGACGGTCGAGGCAATTAGCGCAGTGGGTGCAACGCCGGTTTTTGTGGACATCGATTCCCAGACCTATAATATGGATCCACAAAAGCTGCGTGATAAATTAACGCCGCGGACACGTGCGATCATTCCAGTTCACATTTATGGTCAGCCTGCCGATATGACGAATATTGATGTTGTGCTACGTGAATATGCGCATCAAAATGGGGTGGATGAACAAAAAATATGGGTGATCGAAGATGCCGCTCAGGCGCATGGTGCAACTTGGCAAGGAAAGTTGGCAGGCACATTGGCAGATGCCGCTTGCTTTAGTTTTTATCCCGGCAAGAATCTTGGCGCATATGGCGATGCCGGGGCGGTGGTGACCAACAATCGTGCCATCGCCGACCAAGTAAGATTGCTGCGCAATCATGGCCGAACTGAGAAATATCTGCACGAACAAAAAGGATATGGTGACCGGATCGATACGCTGCAAGCGGCGATTTTGCGAGCAAAGTTGCCCTACTTGGAGAGATGGACGACTGCGCGCCGACGCCTTGCTGCTCGCTATGATGAGTTGCTAACTCCCTTAGCACTCGAGAATGGAACGCACGAGAGTTCTCCTCTGGATACTATTGAATCTGGAGCTTCTCTTGTTCTTCCTTTTGTTGCAATACAAGCAGAACCGGCTTGGCATCTTTACGTCGTTTGCACCCCTTTGCGAGATCATCTACGAGACTACTTACAAGACAATGATATTAGTGTCGGCATTCATTATCCGGTTCCTCTCCATTTACAACCTGCCTACCAGGATCTAAACTATGTTAAAGGGGATTTCCCTGTAACAGAAACTGTATCTGATACTTGTTTGAGTCTGCCGCTTTATCCCGAGATGACAGATGCACAACAGGATAGGGTTGTAGAGGCAATCCAGCAGTTTGCCCAAACCTATTCATAATCATGCACTCCGCATCAATCTCGATTGTCGTTCCCGCCCGCAATGAAGAAGATTCTGTTGCTCAAGTCATTGTGCGTAGCTTACAAGCCATTGACGAATTGCAACGTTCTGGCGAGGTTTTGGTGGTCAACGATGGCAGTACAGACGGAACGGCATCGGTCCTTTTCGAGCTAGCTAACCGTTTTGAACAAGTTCATGTTTTTACTCATCGCCGTGGGATGGGGATGACAGCTGCCCTCCAACAGATGTTTAGTGCCAGCACGGGCGATATTGTGATTCTGATCCCTGCCGATATGGAATCCGATCCGCTCTACGATATCCCTGCTCTTGTCAATCATATGGAAGAGGCTGACCTCGACATTGTTGCTGGTTGGCGTCAAGGGCGCAAAGATGGTAAGGTTCTGGCCAGCCAGATCTATAATTTCATCATGCGCCATCTTGCAGGTGTCGCTGTCCACGACGGCAACTGGATCAAGGCCATGCGCCGAGAGGTGATTGTGAGCCTGCCCCCTCTACGAAGTGATTGGCATCGTTTTATTTTGATGATCGCTGCTCATCAGGGATTTCGCATCGGCGAGGTTAAGACTCACTACCAACCTCGTCCTGCTGGGAACAGCAAATTTGGCTTTGCCCGTATCCCTATTAGCCTATTGGATGTGTTGGTGTTGAAATTCCTTTTAACATTCAGCCAGGCGCCCATGCGTTTTTTTGGCGGCTTAGGGCTTACAGGGCTTGTTATCAGCTCCGCTATCTTTCTCTTCCTAGCCATTCTGTATGTAGCGACGGATACCCAAAAACGCCCAATTTTTATTGCTGCTGGTATTTTAACCATCATTAGTGTGTTGTTGATTTTGGTCGGTTTTCTGGCGGAGTTGATTGTGACTCAAGGAGCGCGGATTACAGCACTGGAGAAGAGATTAGAGGAAAAGGGAAGCGGATTTACGGATCAAGTAGAAAGCTCAAACAATCATGGATAATTCTTTACTTTCTGGTAAAGGCTTGAGTGACAAAGGGCAAACCGAAAGGGGCGGAAAAAAGAATCCACCCTGAAAAAACGGGATAAAATGTAAAAATAGTGCTCGGCTAGTTTAAGCAGCGGCATTGAGGCGGCGATGAGCGAGAACGCCTTTAGGTAAATGGTGTGAAACCGAGGCCTTTTTCCGAAAGTCAGGGTCGAGTTGGTCGGGAGTTGGAAAAAGAGCACTCGAGAGAACGCGGCGCAGCCTGCCGGGAGTGGCTTGAGGCTCTCGATCCCAGTAGCCAGTCGGTATGGGAGGAAGAGAAGCGGCTAAATGGGAAAGAAGATTGCCAGCAAGCAGCCCCAGTTCAGGTAAGCGGAAGCAAGCCTCATCGGCATGAACAAATTGACGATGTAAGCCAATCATCTGCTTGGAAGCCAAGGGGGGATGTTCAACAGGCCAGCGCTCCAGAGAGAAAAGATAAATGGTTTCAGCTTGTAAAGCCATGACGGTCGCCAGAACCAAAGGTGTGTGATAAGCAGGATCCTGAAAGACGTAAATCGAATAGGTGCGGTTGGCTGTATCCACCTTGGTTGTCCTGGGGACGAGATTGTGCCATGCTTGATAGCGAATCAGGCGACCACTATAGACAAATTGACCAAACGAGTCTGGAGTTGTGGCCTCGAGTCGCTTTCCCCTATAGCATCGAGAGAGCGGACGCACAATATCACCATATTCGGGTGGTCTGCCTTTTTCCTTACGTTCGGGTAACTCATTGCGGCGCGCTGTGCAGTTAATCGCTTCCCGAAGGACAAATCGGTCGACGTCGCTTTCTAGCATTTCTCTGATTGTAAACCCGGCATCGACCACCGCCACTTCGTCTGACTCCAGTGATTTCTTGGTCTCTTTCAGCAGCTTTTTCCGAAACTCACTTTCCTTTGTGCCTACCTCGCATCTCATGATTGCCTTGAGCAGTGGCACTCGTTTCCCGCCTATCTCCCCCGAGCTTATCATCACTCCAAAGATGAGCGCGGGCAATGCCCGACGAGCCGTTGAGTTATAGAGTCGGTTCACTTTCCCTTGCAGCTTCGGTCGCCAGAACCCTGTGATATCTATGCTTTTCACTCGGTATCCTTCTAACTTTTTTGCCTCCCATTCCCCTTTCCACTCCACTTCTTCTTGCCACGATGAGAGCAGGCTTGCAATATCCCATGATCCATATCGAAAGCTCCACCAGCTTCGCCGGAGCTCCTCATCTTCAAACCCGCTTTCACTCAATCCACTATGGATTGCTCCTCGACTTTTCAGAAACGACCCATTCATCATCGCCCACATCAGACGCATTACATTTACGTTTGTTCCCACCGGCGTTACTTGCAATACATTCATCAGTACTGCTATAGTTATTTCTGGCGCGGTTAGCATTCCTTCCTCCTTTTTGGTTTCGCTACCTTTAGGATGAACTGCTAACCGCTTTTTGTCACATTTCTCACCTCATCTCTTTTCTTTTACCAGAAAGTAAAGTAATTTTCTATTCAAAAATAAAGTGGAATCAGGACAAAAGCAGCAGATACAATCAAAAGAACGAGCTGCCATCCGGTTACCCTTCCAAAGAGCCGCAACAGGTGACGAAAGCCACGGCGCATTTCTGTGCGATAGCGATTCTCATACCAGAGTATAAATACAAGTACTCCGATGCCCATGAAGATGATAGAAAAGCGCTCAATGGCAGGCAACGTCCACCTGTCGGCTCCTAAAACAACGGCGAAAGAGCGAATAGCTGGACGTAGCGTGATAAAGTTAAGAACACCAATCGCACAAGTAATCAGCCAGAATGTATAGGAGATAGCAAGTTGTCTCGCTATTTCCCATCGACTTACCCCAAAGTTATCCACATTTCACCATCCACATCTCCCCTGATCGCCAATGACAATTCTTACTGTGCACCATCCATTATCAACTATCGACTATTAACCCCAACAGCTCCCACCAATTCCAACTCTGTCGCAAAATGACACTTCGCATAGTGCTCTGAGCTGACTTCTTGCCAAGCTGGTTCCTCTTGCTTGCAGATATCCTTCGCATAGACACAACGAGGATGAAAATAGCAGCCAGAAGGCGGATTGGCTGGATTGGCCACCTCTCCTTCAAGGACAACACGCGTATCCCCTCTGCGTTTGGGATCTGGTTTGGGGATCGCCGACATCAGTGCCTCTGTATATGGGTGTTTGGGCCTGGTGAAGAGGTCGATCGTAGGCGCCAATTCGACGATTTTTCCTACATACATAACTGCTACCCGATCAGAAAGATGGGCCACCACGCTTAGATCATGAGCGACGAAGACATAGGTCAGCCCCATCTGTTCTTGTAACTCTTGGAGCAAATTAAGAATCTGGGCCTGGACCGAAACATCCAATGCCGACACCGGCTCATCGGCTACAACCAGGTTGGGATTTGAGACGAGCGCACGGGCAATCCCGATCCGTTGACGTTGACCGCCGCTAAAGGCATGAGGGTAGCGGCGCATAAACTCGGGGGCCAAGCCAACTAAACGCAAAATATCGGCCACGCGATCTTCTAACTCTGACCCCCTTGCTAAATTCATGGCGCGTAGCGGTGCTCCAACTAACTCGAGCAACGTCATGCGCGGATTCAAAGAGGCATGGGGATCCTGAAAGATCATACGCATGTTACGGCGTACTTGTTTCAGATTCTGCTCATCTAACTCTGAAATATTGACCTGTCCCAACGCTGGGTCGCGATACAAAATATCACCTTCAGTTGGTGTGATCGCACGCAAAATCATGCGACCCGTCGTGGTCTTGCCACATCCACTTTCGCCCACCAAACCCAATGTTTCGCCTTCCTGGACCTGCAAACTCACATCATCGACTGCCTTGACATAACCGACCGTGCGCTTGAAAAAACCACGAGTGATGGGAAAATATTTCTTTAGATTCTTAATTTTCAGCAGAGAATCCTGCGAATCACTTCCATTTTGAGTTGACATATTCTATCGTTTTGGGCATGTACCACAAAGTGTGCAAAAATAGGGCAGATTCTCCGACTGAGTGGTCTTCATTAACACACTTTGGGGCATACCTGTTGAGTGTTTTACGAATACAAATGACACCGTACAGCGTGATTGGGCTCGAGCTGGATTAGTTCTGGTTCTTTTTGATCACAAACGCCTGGGATGAAGTCTGGACAGCGCGGATGAAAGGCACAACCTGAGAGCCGCTTATACGGGCTCGGAATCATGCCTTCGATGGCATTTAGCTTTTTCTTTTGACCCGCTACAATGTCTTCCAGACGTGGAATCGAGTTGAGCAGACCTTTTGTATATGGATGCTTTGGATTATAGAAAATCGATTCCACATCGGTATGCTCGACCACTTTGCCCAAATACATCACAACGACTTCCTCGGCCATTTCGGCCACAACACCCAAATTGTGGGTAATATACATAATGGCCATATCGGATTCGGCTTGGAGCTCGCGCATCACGTCCAGAATTTGCGCTTCTGTCGTCACATCGAGGGCAGTGGTTGGTTCATCGGCAATCAATAAGTGAGGCCGGCAAGTAAGAGCCATCGCTATAACCGCCCGCTGTCTCATTCCACCACTAAGCTGAAAGGGATAGTCATCCATCCGATGAGCAGGATTTGGCATTTTGACACGTGCCAGCGTGTCGATTGCAATTTCACGAGCCTCTGCGTTGCTTACATGTTGATGCAGACGAATCGCCTCTGTAATCTGCTTGCCCACGGTCCGTACCGGGCTAAGTGCCGTCATTGGCTCTTGAAACACCATTGATATCTGGTTCCCGCGAATGCCCCGAATTTCGCTGCCGTTGGGATGGAGGCTCGCCAGATCAATGACGTCGGTGCCATTAGAGATGCCGTTTTGCTGTCTGTGAAAGCGGATCTCACCTTCTGCAATTTGACCCGGTGGCGGAATCAGCCGCATGATCGACATTGCCGTCATGCTTTTGCCACAACCACTCTCACCCACAACCCCTACAACTTGACCTCGCTTGATCTCCATGTCGACGCCATTGACAGCACGGACCGTGCCCTCATCTAGCTCAAAATAGGTTTTCAGATTCTTAATTTCTAAAAGGATCTCTTGCGAACCTTCGTTCGGTACCATACTGGATAACCAATCTGTGCTTGGGGAGTGGGGATTAGAGATTGAGGACTTTGGACCACCCAATCCCGAGTTCCCAGTTCCCAATATATGCTAATGATATGGATCTGCCGCATCCCGCATTCCATCGCCTAGGAAGTTAAACATCAAGACTGCAATAACCACAATAACCACAAAAACCACAGGCCACAAGGTCCAAGGCAATTGCGCGACAGACATAATGTTCTGTGCGTCCTGCAGCATGACGCCCCAACTGATGGTCGGTGACTTGAGACCGATCCCCAAAAAACTGAGCGCCGTTTCGCCCAAAATCATATTGGGAATGGCGATTGTCAAGGAAACAATGATGTAGCTGGCAAAGCCAGGCAGCAGATATTTGGTGATAATCGTCCACTCACTCTCCCCATCCAGCCGAGCCGCCATGACAAAATCCTCTTCCCGCAAGCTGAGAATTTTACCCCGTACAACGCGGGCCAGCGTGGTCCAACCAAGGACGGATAAAATCAGTGTAATGGCAAAGTAGAGCTGTAGATTGGTCCACTCTTGGGGGAGGGCCGCCGCAAGCGACATCCAAAGCGGAATTGCAGGCAGGGAGACAAGCAGATCGATGATGCGCTGAATGATCTCGTCTATTGCACCGCCGAAATAGCCGGAGATACCACCCAACAATAGACCGATGATAAAACTCATGGCAACGCCAATGAGCCCGACCGTCATGGAGACTCGTGCGCCGTGGACAATACGTGAAAAGACATCACGTCCAATTCTGTCCGTGCCAAAGATAAAGAGCGGCATCCCCACGAGTTCATCATCTTCGGTCCTCGTGACTTGGGTTCCAAAAAGATGCATATTTGTTTCGAACAGTCCAAAGAAATTGTAGCTATCGCCGCGTACAAAGAAGCGAATGGGATTCATTTCTGCTGCGTTGGCCTTATAAACCGGACGGGCCGTGACTGGATCCCGACCGCGCACAATGGTGTAGACAAAAGGCCACGTATATGTTTTGGAAACCACATCATAAATGCGAATCTTGGTTGGTGGTGACGAGGCCAAATCTTTGTAGCGAGTCAGAGGATCGTGGGGTGCTACAAAATGCGCAAAGAGAGCAACAAGGTAAAAGACAATCAATATCCAAAGTGCCATTTGGGCCAACCGATGTCGCTTGAACTTCCACCAGACCAATTGCCACTGCCCTGCCCGAAAATATTCGTCAGACTCCTCGAAAATCCGTTCCTGTAATTCCACACCAGGTAATTTGCGTCTGAAGAGATTACTAACAATCGTCGACATACAGTCTCAGTAGATCCAAATTTGGCGTTTTTGGCTATTTTCAGTCGAGATTGCAGGGATTTTGGAGTCATTTATTCAGATTTCGGTTACAGAAAACAACCTATTTCATATCTGAAAATCGCCCAAATCTAACGCAAAAACTAGATATCGACCGGCAAATTTGTATTTATGTCAACTGTTTAGCCAGAATTCTCTCTCAAAACCTGAAATTTGGATCTACTGAGTCTGGAGGTCGAGTACGACGGTCCGCTCTTTATCCGTGACAAATATCGTGTTCACGGTTCGTTTCATGCCAATGCCATCTACGCTTCGATTGTTCTGGGAATTGCGAATGAAGAAACGGATGAATTGGCAGCGAACCTGCTTCGTTATCAGTGGCCCGGTGGCGGCTGGAACTGTAATAAACTCCCTCGAACAAAGGGACCGTCCATCGTCCATACTGCCTACGGACTGAGGGGGCTTGTTACCTACCAGTGTCGGGAAAAGTCGGCGGCGCTTGCTCAGGCAATCGAAGATGCTGCGGAGATCTTGTTAGAGCGACAGGTCTACCTGAAACGAAGCAATGGCAAGCCACTCAGGCCAGTCTTCACAAAGTTGTCCTACCCGTACCCGCGGCTTTACGACTTCATGGCCGGGCTGCACATACTGACGCAGTCGGGACACATACAAGATCCGCGCTGCGAACGTGCTCTCGACCTGCTCGAATCGAAATTTGTTGATGGCCAAGGCTGGGCAACTGAGCGCAAGCTCTTCAGCCATGCCAAGGGCAAGGATAACTTTACCCACGCAGAATGGGAGAAGGAAAGACTCGGCAAGGCAAGCTTGTTCTTAACAGTGGATGCCTTGGAAATATTGAAGGCCGCAGACAGACTAAGATGACCAATGTGAACAGATATCCTGTCGAGATACGCCCATATCTTCAAGTTTGTCATGCCAATCAATGGGATGCTTATAAACTCATTTCTGCAAAGCCTGCGACCAATCGATCGCAAAAGGCTGAAAAATCGTGGGCATCGCTGATAAATTGATCCGGCTTGACGCAAAAAACCGTGTAGCCTTGTTCGATTTGAGGTGGGATTGAAGTCAGGGCGAGGTCAAGATCAGCGGGGGAGTCATTGTCGGAAAAGGTGGCGCGAATCCCGCCGATCAAGGCGATTTCGCTCATGTTGCGACCTGCTGCAGCTAACCCATTGCGCAGTTGTCGCTTATCTTCAGATGTAGGTGCGCCAAATGGATGGAATCCTTGCCCATATTTAACCAGCCGCCGCAGCAGCGGTGCGTGCATCGACTGTCCTCCAAACCAGAGCGGCGGGCCACCTGAACGATGCGGTTTTGGCTCAAAATAGACGCCTTCAAATTGATAATGCTGCCCTGCATACGACGCTGGTGACTCATTCCACAACAGTTGCCAAGCTTCCAGATGTTCATCAAGCAGCTTGCCGCGTTTTTTGAACGGCACCCCCAAATGCTCATACTCATCTTCATGCCAACTAACGGTCGGCTGCACAATCAACCGCCCCTCTGACAAGCTGTCGAGTGTCGCTAGCTGTTTTGCCAAATGCACAGGATGACGCAACGGCGCAATAATCGCGCCACAGAACAGCTTGATCTCGCTCGTGCGTGCTGCGATTGCGCTAAATAAGAGGAGTGAGTCAGGCCAAGGCGTAGTGGGGTCTTGATTTCCTGGCGCAGCATATGCACGCGGATTTGGCTCAATCCCTCGCTCGCCTGCGCTTGCACCTAGCGTAATATGATCGCTCAACATCAAGCCATAAATTCCCGCTTCTTCCGCAATCACAGCCCAATCAACTAATGTTCGTAAATCTTGCTTATCTACAATCGTCCAATTTTCGGTCAAAATCAACATGATTTTTGGGTTCATCTTTGCTTGCCTCAGCGAATTCGATTGCACTTTGCCTTTTCACAAGTGCGCGCCCTTCCGTTTCAATGTGTCGATACATAATTCGGCCGATCGCTCTGGGTTGTTGTCGCGACAGGCCTGAATAATTTGGCGGTGCTCTTCGTTGGCTCCGTACTCCAACTCGACCATATACATGCGAAAATAGTGGGCGGTGCGGTTACGCAACATCTGAATATTCGAACAGAGGTGCTCGCGGCCGGAAACCTCGTAGAGAGTATTGTGGAAACGGGTATTCAATTCAACAGTAGATGCAGCATCCACCCCAGATTGCTCGATTTCTGCGTCTATCTTTTCCAGCTCAATAATGGTCGAGTCTGTTACAGAGGGGACTGCCAATCGGGTTGCCAGCTCCTCTAGCGTCGCTCGCATCTCGTAAATATCTTCCAATGCGGCTGGAGTATGCACTGTAACGGTCATACCCTTACGCGTTTCACCGGTCACAATCCCTTCGACTTGTAATGCCTGTAACGCCTCACGGACGGGCATAATGCTGACGCCGAAATGGTCAGCCGACTCGCGCAAGCGCAACCGTGTCCCTGGGGGATAGTTGGCACGAATAATCTCTTGCCGGATCTGATTGACCAGAACATCGGTCACGGTTTGGGTAAGCTGCGGTAGAGTCATCTGAATTTTTGACATTATAATTTGTGGTATTTTATCACAAATACTATAATTAAAGACAATATATGGCTTGGTGAAATCGAGGCCCAGGGCGATTGTCCAGTCAAGCTACCAAAGGTTAAAGTTCAACCACTTCCAGCGCGATCTGATTTAGACTCAGCCATCTGTACTCACCGTTGCTAGGTCAATTATGCATCACAAAGGGGAAACAAACTCATGACGAATGACCAAAGAACACTGAACGACATGACGATTAATTATCTGGAAATCTATAACCGCTAAAGGTGTAAAAGAAAAGGAAGACAAGTATGAAGAATGAACAGCCGGTTGCCACGCCTTCCGGCATCTGGCAGGAATGGGGAGATGGCGGAATTAGCAAATCAGAATTTGATGCGTTCCTGGCCGCCAAGGCGGCGCGTCAGGCCAATGCGCCCATTGTTGGTCATCCTGCTCCAGATTTTGAGATCGAGCGTCTGGACACTCATGGCAAGCAGACGGGTCAGATGTCTCGGCTGTCTTCTGCATTTGATAAACCTGTAGCTCTGGTCTTCGGTTCTTACACCTGACCACCCTTTCGCCGTTCAGACGGGCGCTTGAACGAAATTTACGAAACCTACAAAGAGAAGGTGAACTTCTTTTGTGTCTACATCAAGGAGGCCCATCCCGAAGATAATGTGGGTGCTTATCAGACCAAGTCCAACCGTGACGAGGGCATTGTCTATGATCAACCTACAACGATTGGGGACCGTGCGCAAGTAGCCGAAGCTTGTATGCTCCATCTCAACCTAAAGATGCCGATGCCACTCGACAATATAGCTAATGAGGCGGAGGGGAAGTACGTTGCTGCACCAGAACGACTCTACATCATCGACAAAGATGGGGTGCTCTCATACCGTGGCGATCCGGGTCCTCACGGATTCAATAAGGATGAATGGGTAGAAGTAATTGAGGATTTAAGTCTAGCATGATTGGAGAGGAATTAACATATTTAAGGCTTACGCAGTTGGGCAATGGACATCAGAGAACCTATATAGGCAAAGTTGCACTTTTACAGGTATTCAAACCTTAGACAAATGGGGCCGCCCAAGTGATTGAGAAAGCCGCGAGGCCTCAAAAGCGAAAATTGGCCAAAATTTAGGGGTGGTTCATTTTAGGCGGACAATTAGGTTTACATTTTTGCAAAGAGAAAAGATGTTTATATTTTCTAATTTGAGCCATGCTCAGGCAGAAAATGACCTCATATAGATTTTTATCTATGTATCAAAAGTGTAAACCTAATTCTGAACCACCCCAAAATTTATCTTCGAAACCTGTACAAAGGCTTGACGCAGGCAACAAAGGTGCAAAATTGCACTATCCAGGATTTGGTAAATCCCTACTTTCTCCGGGTGTATCTAAACGGGTATATAGCGAACCTCCAGAGGCCGGGTGGGCTAGTCTATTTTCTAAGGAATCAAAAGAGTGAGATGATTCCATCACCAGCATCATTGAACAAAATGACGAATGAATTTGTATCGACTGTAGAAAATTATGCATCGGTCAACAAGATTCCATCGGTACCGTTTGAAAAAGGTCAGCGCAAAGATGACGTAGCCGCCTATTATCACAAGCAATATGAGGAAGCGGAAGGCGTTGTATTCATTGGTGTCGCCCAAGAGAAAGTGAATAGTTTCAAGGCGAAAAAGGATGAAAAGGGAAAAGCGGTCCGCTTCGACTTTACCCGCCAGAGTGTCTACGTCAAGGTCTACTATATCTACATTCAGGATGCAGAGTTTGGACCAGGATTTATCAAGATCTGTCATGAACTCGGTGATGAGCAAGTGCAAGCCTTTTTCGATAAATGGGTTGAGCGCTTACCCTGGCCCTTGACGCATGAAGAGCGCCAAGCTGGATTCACCCATCGACTCAGCATCTGGCAGATGGAAGTCAGTCTGACTCACGTCTTCAATCGTCCCTTGCGAGGACGTGAGTTCTTCGAACAGGTCATGCGAGATACTCTCGATCTGGGACGGCCAGACCGCATGCAACTCATTTTTGACCGTCGGATGATGCGCAACACTCCCAGTCGCTTTCAGACTCGGGTTGTCCAGATCGGCGTTCAGCCTTCCATTCATATCACCTACAGACATTCTGGGGTGAAACAATACTTCAAGGAAAACCGTGCCCTGCGTACGGAGACGACAATCAATAATCCCCATGACTTCGATGTCACCAAGGATTTGTCGAACTGGACTTACTTGCGCAAACTAGCCGCCTCCATCAATCGCCGTTTACTTGAGACCCAGCCCATCTCCCAGGATTGTCTTCTCTCTGCTGAAAGCTTTGAACGCATCTCCGAACCGACCACTTCGCAAAGCGGACAACGCGCACCTGGCTTACGCTTCGGACAGCCTCGAGCTATGGCTCTTTTTTCTGCACTGGCTCGCTTTGCCACTTCTATCAATGGCTTTCGCCATGCTGACCTTCGCCCTATTGTGCTTGATTTGCTGCCACATGACCATTATTCCGCTAGCCAAATGACCTACGATTTGCGCCGCTTACGTCTTAAGGGTCTCATTTCTCGTATCCACGGCTCCCATCGTTATATCTTGCCTTCCTATGGCCCGCGTGTCGCTGTGCTCATCACTAAGATGCACAATCGGCTCTTTAATCCAACGGCTTACGCTCTACATCGCCGACACACCGTCACTTCCTGCCTTCTCGATGCCTTTAACAAAATCGACGCCGAAATTGATAGGCTTGTTTCTGATGCTCAATTTGCACCAGCTTAAAACTTGACCCGTTTGTTCAGATTTCGACATATGAAGATTCCTCGTGCTAACGACCGAATTCAACCGTAGCAGCCCCGAAATCAAACGTCAGCTTGAACTTGATTACGTACAGAAGCAATCCTTGAGGTATGACTTGCAAGTGCTGAAAGGTGTTATTCAGAAATTGATTGCCAGTCGAGGAAACATCAAATCGTGGGGCAAGCTGACCCATAAGCGTTGAGCGTGACTCTGGTCAAATCGGGTTGGTCATTTAGTCAGTTTCACTAGCGAAGACCAATCTGAACCGATGACAGCCTTGTCCTTATACAACCACATCCTGCGGTACGATCAGCCCGGCCACTCGACCGATCTCCCCAGCACAATACCGGAGCGCGTCCAGCAGATCAGCGTGTTGCGGCTCCTGTTTGCGGCCCAGCGCCGGAATGGTCAGCGAGGCGTGGATACTGCCTGTTGGCGCACCCACGAGCACAGAAATGACGTTTACGCCCTCGGTCACCTCCCCGTACGCCTCATCGTAGCCTTGTTCTCGAATCGTAACCAATCGCTTCCGCAGCGCCTGCTGCTTCCTTTCGGATAGGTTTTGAAAATCTTCGTCATGGGCCAATAGCTCCTCTTGCTCGTCGGTGGGGCAGTGCGCCAACAACAGGCGACCAGATGCGGTATGGATCATGGTGAATGTACTGCCTACCTCAGTGGAGAGACGCAGGCGCCGCGGACTCTCTTCCTGGGCAATAATGAGCAGTTTTTCCCGCCGCAGCACGCTCATGTGGCACGATTCGAGCACGGTTTCGGTCAAAGATTGCATGGGTCGGGTGGCGGCACGCAGTAGGGTCTGATAGGGCGAGTGGGTGTGCCCCAACTCAAAAAGCCGCAACGTGAGTGCGTATGCTCCTGAGCCAGGATCGCGTTGGATATACCCTCGTCGTTCCAGGCTAACCAGTATGCGAAAGAGTTCATTGGGGCCGCGACCCAATCCACGGGCAATCTCGGTTTGGGTCAGCGGGATGCCCTCGCCAGCCAGATATTCGAGAATGTCCAATCCCTTTTCTAACGCTGGAACTTTGTAACGTTGCGTGGTTGCTTGTTGCGATGTAGCTTTTGACGATGTGGCTTTGGCTGATGGGTTTGTCATTGACAGAATCGTTTGTATGCAAATATAATTTCATATATAAATATTCAGTATCACACAGATCATGAGTATACCACAAGACCTAGGCTCATCTAGGATAATTGTACAAACCGATGATTTTACAGGTGTGGAATTATTGTGTTTGCACAATTTCGCCTGATGAGCGAAGACAAAAGGATGAAACATGCTCGTCGATACGTCACAGAGCCTCCACACCAAACTGCACTCGGTCCCGCTCACCAGGGTACGCTGGGCCGGAGGGTTTTGGGGAGAGCAATTTGATCGTTGCCACCAGGTAATGGTACCCAATATGTGGCAGCTAATGGAAGATCCCAACATTAGCCACGCCTATACCAATTTTCGCATTGCCGCTGGCTACGAGGAAGGCAATCATCGTGGCCCTCAGTGGAATGACGGCGACTTTTACAAATGGTTCGAAGGCGCGGCCGCGGTCTATGCCATCACCAAGGATACCGAACTAGATACGCTGATGGATCGGCTGATAGCGTTGATCGGTGAAGTGCAGCGCGCGGATGGCTACATTCACACACCGGTGATCATCAAGCAGCGTCAGGGATTAACAGAGGCTCAGCGTTTCCAGGAGCGGCTAGACTTTGAAACCTACAACATGGGTCATCTGATGACAACGGCCTGTGTCCACTACCGTGCCACTGGCAAAACCACGCTGCTGGATCTAGCTTGCAAGGCCGCCGATTACCTCTACAGCTTCTAAATTGAGTCGTCGCCCGAACTAGCGCGCAACGCGATCTGCCCGTCCCACTACATGGGCGTTATCGAACTCTACCGCACAACAAGGGATCCGCGCTATCTGGAACTGGGACGCAATCTGGTGGAGATTCGTGATTTAGTGACCAACGGTGGGGATGATAATCAGGATCGGGTGCCATTTCGCGAGCAGGATCGGGCTATGGGCCATGCCGTGCGGGCCAACTATCTCTATGCAGGCGTAGCCGATATCATCGTCGAGACGGGGGACGAATCACTGATGGCGGTGCTGGAGAACGTTTGGCAGAGCGTGGTCACCCAGAAGATGCACATCACTGGTGGCTGTGGCGCACTCTACGACGGCGCATCTCCCGACGGGACACCGGAACAACAGACCATCGCCCGCATTCATCAGGCATACGGTCGGGAGTATCAATTGCCCAACGCCACCGCCCACAACGAAACATGCGCCAACATTGCCAACGCCATGTGGAATTGGCGCATGTTGTTGCTCACCGGGGAAGCGCGCTTTGCCGACGTGATGGAATTGGTCTTCTACAACAGTGCGCTGGCGGGCATCAGCCTGGATGGCAAGAAATTCTTCTACACCAACACGCTGCGACAGGTCGATGAACTGCCCTTCGAGATGCGCTGGTCCCGCACCCGTACCGAATACATAAGCTGCTTCTGTTGCCCGCCCAACCTCGTGCGCATGATTGCCGAAGTAAATGGGTACACCTACACGCTCTCTGAGAATGCGCTATGGGTTCATCTTTTTGGCAGCAATCAGTTGATCACAACGACCAGCAACGGCGATGAATTGCGCGTCACCCAAGAGAGTAACTACCCTTGGGATGGTCATATCAGGATGACCATCGAACAACCGGCGGCGACGATACAAGCGCTCATGGTGCGCATCCCAGGCTGGGTGTCCGGTGCCAGCGTGCAGGTCAACGGTGAAACGATTGACAATCTACCCGAACCAGGAAATTACTGTCGCATTGAGCGGGCTTGGGCGGCTGGCGATGTGGTCGAAATCAATCTTCCACTGCCGGTGCGGCTGCTGGAGGCTCACCCCCTGGTCGAGGAGACGCGCAACCAGGTGGCCGTCATGCGTGGGCCCGTCGTCTGCTGCCTGGAATCGCCCGACTTGCCCGCAGACGTGCGACCCATCGACGTGGCGCTAACTGCCAGCCATCCATTGACGGTAGCCGAAACAGAGCCTCTGCCCGGCATTACAGCCTTAGCCGGGACAGGAATCGTCCACTCGGACTCGGCATCTTCAGATTGGCAGGGCCAACTCTACCGTGAGATTCAGCCAGCGACAACGCAAGAGATCCCTATCCAATTAATCCCCTATTTCGCTTTCAGAAAATGAGGGTCTGTTTACTAAATTCCCCGCATTTAATTGGTCCGACGGCTATATCTATACCTGTCCGGTAGCCACATTCCGCCCCAATGCTTTCGGGCTGTACGACATGGTTGGAAACGCCCTGCAATGGTGCACAGACTGGTATGGCGAGTATCCAACTGAAACCGTCGACGATCCCACCGGTCCAGTTGAAGGCGATCAACGTATCCTCCGGGGAGGTGGATTCGTCTATGGACCAGACCGTAGCCGCTGCGTTTTTCGTGGCCGCAACTGGCCCGACTTCCAGAACTTCTATGTGGGCCTTCGGGTAGTTTGCTCATAAGTCACCAGAGAAACACCCATGACGCAACTTCAAACGCTCAAAGAATATAACGTGGTTTGGGAAAGCCAAAGCCAAAATTCGTCCGAATCGATGCCGTGTGGCGGAGGAGATATCGGGCTAAACGTTTGAGTAGAGGAGGGCAGCATCCTCTTTGACGTAGCCCACAGCGGTACCTTTGATGAAAACAATGCCATGCCCAAGTTGGGGCGGATTCGTATTGGCTGCTCGCCTAATCCGTTTGACGGAGAGGTTTTTCGGCAAGAACTTCATCTTGAAACGGGCGGCATTTCTATCTGTGGTCAGAATGGCGACCATTGGGCAGCGGTTCGAATTTGGGTGGATGACTTCTCTCCGGTAATTCATGTGGATCTAGAAAGCAACCAGCCTATCACGATCGATGCCATTTATGAAAGCTGGCGCTTTGAGGACAAGCTAGTTCTGGCGAATGAGAGTTTTGCCAACTCATACAAATGGGCGCCGCCGGATGGGCTAACGACCAAGCGGGACGAAATCGGCTTTCAGGATCGTGCCGTTCTCTTCTATCACCGCAACAGCGAGACCACCGTCTTTGATGTGACGGTTGCTGCCCGTCCAATCTCGTGCGCATGATTGATGAGGTAAATGGATATGCTTATACGCTCTTCGATGATGCACTGTGGGTCCGTCTTTTTGGCAGCAATCAGTTGGTCACGACGACCAGCAATGGCGATGAACTACGCGTGACCCAGGAAAGTAACTACCTCCGGGATGGTCACATCACCTTGACCATCGAACAACCGACGACGATACAAGCGCTTGTGGTGCGCATCCAACCGATTGAGTGCACAATGACTCTAAAAAGTTACATTTGCAGTTTGGCTACTATCAGACAGCACGCTATAATGACACCCACTTACGCTACGAATTACCCCCTAACAGAGACACCCATTCTCATATCACCCCTTTCTGGCGTCTGCCAGATAAACTCCTAAAGGAATACTCAACCTATGGATAAACAAAAGCACACATTTTCCCATGCGACCTTGCATCGCCGACGCTTTCTGCAACTGTCGAGCTTGATTGGTGTTGGCGCAGCCACTGGCCTGCTCAATGGCTGCGCTGCACCAGTTGGTGAAGAAGCAGCTGTGACCGTCAATGAAACAGAAACAGCTGATGGTCCAGTTGGCGAGTTAGTGATTGTCCAGGGCGTTGATGCTGAATCCCTGGATCCCCATGTGACTACCTCTGGCGCGTCCAAAGGAATGATGTGGGCTATGTACGACAAATTGCTCGAACGTTCGCCTGATATGACAGTGATCCCAGCTCTGGCTACTGACTGGTCCGTGGTTGATGATACCACCTGGGAATTCACGCTGCGCGACGAGGTCTACTTTCACAATGGAGAAAAATTTAGCGCCCAACATGTGAGAGATACCATTGAGCGCTTTAAGAGTCCAGATCTCGAAAATGTCTATGCGGCCCAATTGGCACCAGTTACGGAAGTTGAGATTGTTGATGACCTGACGGTCCGTATGAAGACTGATGGTCCCTTTGCGTTGTTAGCTGAGGTGCTTGCCAACTACTGCGAGATTCTGCCCCAGGCAATTACGAGCGGTGAGGTCGATCCAGCTCAGGAAGCTATCGGCACCGGTCCCTACCAATTTGTTGAGTGGACGCCGGGCGATCGCATGGTGATGGATGCCGTCGAAGGGAGTCACTTTAGCGGACAGCCACTGTTGGAACGACTCATTTGGCGCCCTGTCTCGGAAGGAACAACTCGTGTCGTTGAGCTAAAGACGGGTCAGGCCCATATGATTACGCCGGTTGATCCGCTTCAGGTTGCGGAGATTGAATCGGATCCAGAAGCGAGTGTTGTTGCATTTCGCCAACTAAGCTCACAGGTTATTGTGCTCAATCTATTGCAGGTGGAAGCGCTGCAGGATGTGCGCGTTCGTCAGGCGCTTAACTATGCCACCGACGTGGATACGATCATCGGTACGATCATGCAGAACGCGGCCTATCGCCTGGCTGGCCCCTTTGGTCCTGGCATTCCTGGCCACGATTCGGCGATGGAGCCATATCCCTATGATCCCGACAAGGCCCGAGAACTGTTGGCCGAAGCGGGCTATGCTGATGGCTTTGAGATGACGCTGATCTCACCTAACGGTCGCTACCTCAACGATGCATTGGCCAGCCAGGCGATTGCAGAAATGTGGTCAGAGGTGGGGGTGGAGACAACGGTGCAGGTCATGGATTGGAGTCCCTTTGTCCAAGGCGTGTTGGGGAAGACCCACGATGCATTCTTCTTTCAACAGGTAGGTGTGTTGCTAGATGCTACGGTCAGTATCAACTTCCACTCAGGCAACGAAGGTGCGGCATGGCAAGGCTACGACAATGCTGAAGCCAATCAACTGATAGATGACACGCCCCAGACCCTTGATGCTGATGCTCGCAATGAGATGTACAAGCGACTTGGTCAACTTGTTTACGATGAATGCCCGTGGATCTTCCTCTGGAACCAACAGGGAATCTACGGCGTGCGCAACGATGCACAGGGCTGGGAAGCGCACCAAGATGGGATTATTCGGCTCGGTGATCTTCATTTGGCATAACGCATAATGGCATGAAAGGTGATCCGTATCACGAATCACCTTTCATGCCATTACATATCCCTCACCAAGAAAGCGGCTACGCCGCAGCTGTAACACAGACATCCTGTCTGCGCTACATTTTTATACTTTCCTATACCACAAGAAATTCACAGTGTGGCATTATCTATTTCAGCGGCTGCAACATCTCTTTTGGGTTCTGTTGGCCGTTAGCCTATTGGTCTTTCTCTTGATCTATCTCTCAGGCGATCCGGCGACGCTGCTCGCGCCCCTTGATGCCAGCCCAGAAGATGTAGCGCGCATCAAACAACTTTATGGGCTTGATCAGCCAATTCCTGTCCAGTACATACGTTTTCTGGGTAATGCGTTACAGGGTGATCTTGGTGAATCCTTTCGTTATAAACAATCAGCGCTGGGGCTTGTCATCGAAAAGCTTCCGGCAACACTGCAACTTGCGCTCTTTGCCCTGGGTTTAACTATTGTCATCGGCATACCGCTGGGCATCTGGGCAGGAACCCACGCGCGCGGCTTTGTGGATTGGCTACTCTCCGTCATCACCTTTGTCGGCATCAGCATTCCGTCGTTCTGGCTGGGCATCTTGCTGATTCTGGCCTTTTCCGATAAGTTGCGCTGGCTTCCATCGTCGGGCAATGGCACGTGGCGTCACCTGCTCATGCCAGGCTTTACCCTAGCCCTCTACAGCATTGGCCTTGTCTCACGGCTAATTCGTACTACGCTTATTGATGTACTACAGCAGGATTATATACGCACGGCGCGTGCCAAGGGGCTTACCGAACGGTTGGTGCTCTATCGCCACGCTCTGCGCAACACCATGATCCCAACAGTAACGGTGCTTGGACTCCTATTGGGTGGCTTACTTGGGGGATCCGTCGTCGTCGAATCGGTCTTTGCCTGGCCTGGGGTCGGGTGGCTCATGTTGCAAGGTATTCAGACGCGCGATCTACCATTGGTGCGTGCGGTGGTGCTGGTCGTGGGTATAGGCTTTGTACTCATCAACCTCGTTGTAGACCTGCTCTACAGCCTGCTCGACCCGAGGATTCGTTATGAGTAAGAGCCCATCCAAAAAGTGGTTGTGAGTCCATTCATTCCCTAGGCGAGAATTCATTGTCACAGAATTTTTCGGATAGATAGTAAGGAATTTCTATGACGCTTGGTACACACGCGCAATTTTGGGTGGGTCTTGCAATCGTGATAGCGATTGTCATTGCCGCGCTCTTTGCACCACAGTTGAGTCCTCACGATTATACCGACCAGGCGCTGACCAAAGCCCTGCTTCCGCCGGTCTGGATGGAACGGGGCGAATCAACCTATCTACTCGGGACCGACCGTCTTGGCCGCGACCTACTTTCTCGCTTGATCTATGGGGCACGTGTCTCCACTGCAGTAGGGCTCTTTTCGGTCCTGTTAGGTGGCACGATTGGCATTATGGCCGGGTTGGTTGCCGGTTTTTGGGGTGGTTGGGTTGATCGGGTGATTAGCCGCCCTATTGATATACAACTCTCATTTCCCCCCGTCTTTCTCGCAATTGCTATCCTGGCTGCGATGGGGCAAAATCTTTTCAATATGATCCTCGTACTTGGATTGGTGACGTGGGTGCAATATGCACGCGTGAGTCGTGGTGAGACCCTATCGCTGCGGCATCGAGAGTTTGTCTTAGCAGCTCAGGCCGTCGGAGCGCGACGCAATCGGATTCTGATGCGGCACCTATTCCCATCTGTTCTGCCACCGCTGGCTGTGATTGCCACCGTCAACATGTCAAGTATGATTCTTGCCGAAGCTGCGCTTAGCTTTTTGGGTCTTGGTGTGCAGCCTCCCACACCAGCCTGGGGCAGTATGGTGAGTGAAGCTCGTGCAATCCAGAGTATTGCGTGGTGGAATGCGGTCTTTCCCGGCATGGCGATTGCGCTTTTTGTCACCGGCGCCAATTTGATGGGTGAGGGGTTACGTAGAGGTTCGTAGTGAAAGGTGGCAAGTAGCGACAAACGTACCTCTGCAACCCTTCAACCTTCAACCTTTCAACTTTCAACCTTCAACCTACCGATACCAAAAGGAAAACAATTCATGCGAACTTTCTTTACGAACTGTCGTCTGATCGACGGAACCGGTCAATCAGCGGTAGAAACAGCAACCGTTGTTGTGAATGAAAGCGCCATCGAATGGTGTGGTGCAACGGATGAGGGCAATGCCCCAACACCCCAACCGACCGATCAGGTGGTTGACTTGGCCGGCAAGACAATGATGCCGGGTCTCTTTAACACCCACGTCCACCTGGCGCTTCGTCTTCCCTTTCCCGAGCGGCGTATCGATCAGTTTGACCGCGGCTATCGAGTGATGCTGGTCTATCGCCGGGCGTTGGAGGCAATTTACAGTGGCACGACAAGTATCCGCGCGGTGGGGGAAGCATACTTTGCCGATATCGACGTGCGCAACGCCATCAACAAAGGTATCTTGCCCGGGCCACGTCTGCAATCAGCTGGACACGCACTAATCGCTACTGGTGGTCATGGACACAATTCCATGGGTTGTCTAGAGGCCGACGGGGTCGAAGGCTTTCGGCGAGCCGCACGCGAACAGTTGCGGGCGGGTGCCGATCTGGTCAAAATATGCCTGACCGGTGGCATTGGCACACCGGGCGAGAAGCCAGCGGATAAACAGATGGCCGATGACGAGGTGCGTGCCGTGGTCGAGGTGGCCCAAAGCGCCAACAAGCTCGTTGCTTCGCATACCGGTGGCATTGGCCCCATAAAAGATTGTGTGCGACTGGGTATTGGTTCGATTGAACATGGATACGAATTTGACGATGAAGCTGCGGCGATGATGGCTGAAGCAGGTACCTTTTTGAACCCTACGCTCTGTGTGACACAAGAGCTGGATTATATGCGGCGGCACGGTGTACAAGAGTGGATGTTAAGCAAGGCCAAGGCTGCGGCGGCTATTCATCGGGAATCGATTCAGCGGGCGGTGTCTGTCGGAGTGACGCTCTGTACTGGCACCGACTTGCTACCCAGCGATCCGGTTGATGGCACGGTGGCCACGATTCGCGAAGTTGAATTGTTAACAGAGATGGGGTTGAGCGCGCTCGACGCAATCAAAGCGGCGACCCATAATTCGGCCAAACTGTGTGGTGTTCTCAGTGAGACGGGCACGATCAGCGCTGGTAAAGAAGCCGATCTGCTCGTGATCGATGGGCACCCCGACCAAACGAGCAAAGATCTTCGCCGCATTCAACTGGTAATGCGGGGTGGGGCGATCTTCCGCAATGATCTGCCAAATTTGACAGCACCAGGCTTGTCTCTGCCTGGCGTGGCCTTAGCTGACGGTACTTTTGCCCAAGTTTATTAAAGGCTTAGGTTGAACTTTTGGGTCTTTGAACTTCACTTTGTGGCCATAACTCTTCCAGCGCTTCATCAATGATGGTTCCGAGTTCACAAATCTGGGCGAATTCGGCAGACACTTTCCGTGCAAAGGTTGTTTTTGCATAAGGAACGTTGAGATTTAACCGCTCAGACAGCTTTGTTTCTGAAAACTCATATTGTGTGCCTTCCCATTCCTCGACTATCCGCTTCATTCTGGGAATCGTAACAGCGTTGAACTTCTCTCTATCGGGCAGAACCGCTTTGTGGGTGATGTGTAGCTGAATGCTCGCAGTTTTGTTCTCAACACACTTTGCGTCGAGGGCTAGTTCAAAATGGATGCCCTCGAATTCCTGATTGTACCAATGCGGTTTGTATAGCTGCATATAGATGCCGTGTGTATAATGACCGACAAACCCAACCCATCCCCCATCCTTAAACCAATCCATCTTGGCAATTTTCCGGTAAGCCGCCATAACCTGGGGGTACTGTTCAACAAATAACGTCCAGCTTTTCGAATGCATAGTGACCTCTACTTGTCCTGTTCTTCTGTGCTTCGTCCTACTTGTTCCCTAATGTCTTGTTAAAGGCACGACACCTGATAGACTAACAAATCTCATTTTACCACAAAGAATGCAAGGAGCGCGAGGAACTTACCAAAGAGACCCTTTGCGTGCTTGGCGTCCTTGGTGGTGGAAAAATTAATTCTGTTAGGTATTCAGGGCATGTCCCTTGTTCCCTCGTTCCTTTCACATCGCTTTCCTTCTTGTATACAACCTTGTCCCTCTACCAAAAGTGCATAACAGGAAAACCGTTATTTGCATCCTCCCACGAATGGTATTAGTATATATTCTACGTTAATATTTATTTGTAAATCAGAATAGTTTCAATTTATGGACAGGTGATATGTCTGCCTCAAAACAAGCTGAACGACTCCGGGAAGCTGGGCTTAAGGCCACTGGATCTAGGATAGCGATTCTGAATGCTATAGAAGGCAACCGCAACCACCCAAGTGCGGAAGAGATTTCCCAGAACCTAGCCGATAGCCACCCCACGCTTTCTCTATCGACCGTGTACGGCACGCTAAACGCATTCGTGCGGGCTGGGCTGGTGCGCAAGCTTTCTGAGGTGGACGGTCGTTTACGCGTTGAAGGCACCAAGAGACCACACAACCATGCGATCTGCCGGATATGTGGAGCCATCTTTGACATCGATCCCGATCCGACGAGCGTGCCGACGCCACCAGCCCAGCTGCCTGGTGGTCTGGCTGTGCTTGATATGCGGATCGAATATGATGTGATCTGTACAACATGTGCGGCTTCTGCACAGTAAAGCCTACATTCTTTATCCTCACCCTCGTGATCCTTAGTTCTTGTGATCTCTAGTTCATCAAACTCTCGAAAGGAACGCAAACATGAATGAAAATGGAACGAGTACAAACGGGAAATGCCCGGTGATGCACGGCGGGAACACCGCATCAAGCGCATCGGTCGTAAGCTGGTGGCCGAATGCCCTCAATCTCGAAATTCTCCATCAGCAAGATACGAAAACGAACCCCATGGGCGCAGATTTCGACTATCGCGAGGAGCTTAAGAAACTCGACGTCGATGCGCTGAAGCAAGACCTCCATGCGCTGATGACCGACAGCCAGGATTGGTGGCCAGCCGACTGGGGCCACTATGGCGGCTTGATGATCCGCATGGCTTGGCACGCGGCGGGAACCTACCGCGTTGCTGATGGTCGTGGCGGTGGCGGTACTGGCAACCAGCGCTTCGCACCGCTCAACTCCTGGCCGACAACGCCAGCCTTGACAAGGCGCGTCGGCTCCTGGCCTATCAGAAAAATACGGCAACAAGTTAAGCTGGGCCGATCTGTTCATCGGCAGGCAACATCGCCTACGAGTCCATGGGTTTCAAGACCTTTGGCTTCGGCTTTGGGCGCGAAGATATCTGGCATCCAGAAATGGACATCTACTGGGGCGCGGAGAAGGGTGGCTTGCGCCCTCGGATGAGCACTACGAGACGTGGAGAGCCCAGCGACCATGGAAAACCCGCTGGCTGCCGTGCAGATGGGTCTCATCTACGTCAACCCGAAGGCGTGAACGGCAAGCCTGACCCGATGAAGACCGCAGCCCAGGTGCGCACCTTCGCCCGCATGGCCATGAACGATGAGGAGACCGCAGCTCTCACCATGGCGGCCATACCGTGAGCCCACGGCAATGGCAACGCCGACCTGCTGGGTGAGGCCCCCGAATATGCTGGCATCGAGCAGCAGGGCTTTGGCTGGGACAACCCCGAGATGAATGGGGTGGCTAGCCGTGCGGTGACCTCTGGCTTCGAAGGTGCCTGGACAGCCGAGCCAACCAAGTTCGACATGGGCTATTTTGATATGCTCTTTGGCCACGAGTGGGAACTGCGCAAGTCACCTGCAGGCGCGCAGCAGTGGGAGCCGGTAGACATTGCGGAAGAGGACAAGCCTATCAACGCCAGCGATCCCTCCATCCGCCAAAACCCCATCATGACCGACGCCGACATGGCCATGAAGGTCGACCCAACCTACAACGCGATCTGCCAGAAGTTTATGGCCGATCCTGAGTACTTTAAGGACACGTTCGCTCGGGCTTGGTTCAAGCTCACGCACCGCGATATGGGGCCCAAGGTCCGCTACCTTGGTCCCGATGTGCCAGAAGAGGACCTGATCTGGCAGGATCCCATCCCTGCTGGTGCTACTGATTACGACGTGGCTGCCGTAAAAGCCAAGATCGCCGCTAGCGGCCTGAGCAATGCCGATATGATTACAACCGCCTGGGACAGCGCACGCACCTATCGCGGCTCGGACATGCGCGGCGGTGCCAATGGCGCACGCATCCGCCTTGCCCCGCAAAAGGATTGGGAGGGCAACGAGCCGACACGTCTGGCGCGCGTCTTGGGTGTACTCGAACCCATCGCAGCCGAGAGCGGCGCAAGCCTGGCAGACGTAATTGTCTTAGCTGGAAATGTAGGTGTTGAGCAGGCGGCAGGCCGCGGCTCCGATTGAGTTCCCGCCCCAGGCCGTGGCACGCAACCGACGAGATGACCGATGCAGAATCCTTCGACGTTCTGGAGCCGCTGGCGACGATTATC